>CAZVKJ010000044.1:0-32316 GCA_964626855.1 uncultured Bacteroidales bacterium | reverse complement strand
TAACCTTTGAGATTGTCAAAAGAGTATTGTCCCATTTCTTTAATATCTGTGATGGTCAGATAGCGGTTATGATAGATCATGTCGGTGTCGATATCATCTTTTTTAATGATCCATACTCTTCCCTGAACCACCGAAGGTTTTTCAGCTTTTGTCGTTTCAGCTTTTGTTGCAGGTTTCAGGATACCAAGCTTATTGAAAACCGCGGCTTCAGAAGGAAGCTGGTCCGGAGTTGTAATATAGCCCGCAACAGCCGATGCCGCAACAACAGCGGGAGAGGCCAGGTAAACAAAGCCTTTTCCCTGCTTGCCTTCAAAATTACGGTTTCCGGTGCTGATGGTCACTTCCTGTGGGCCGTTCTGCCCGACCTGTCCTGCGGCACATCCTGCGCAACCTGCGTTGGAAACCATTGCTCCTGCATCCTTGAAGATTTTTATCAAACCTTCATTCATCGCCTGGTTCCAGATATCATCAGTGGAAGGAACAATCTTCAAAACAACGCCGGGAGCGACTTTTTTACCTTTCAGGATGTTTGCGGTAATACGCAGGTCTTCCATGCGGCCGTTAGTGCAGCTTCCTATAAAGGCTGAATCGATCTTTGTCCCTTTTACTGATTCAATGCTGGTATCATCATGCGGATGGCCAGGCTTTGCAACCATAGGAACAAACTTACTGATGTCGATATCAAAAACTTCCTTATAACCGGCATCAGCATCAGCAGTGATAAGTTCAATCTTTTTACCGGTGATGTTTTCAAAGTATTTAATGATTTCGGCATTGGGCGTGAAGAAGATGATGATAGCACCCATCTCTGTTGCCATGGAAGAAATAGTGATACGTTCGTCAAGGGTAAGTTTGTCGGCTTCTTCGCCATATACTTCAACAGAGCATTGGAGCAATTTATTAGCGCCAAAAATACCAAGAAGATTGAGCACGATATCTTTTGCAGATATATTTGACGGACGTTTTCCTGTGAGGTTGATTTTTACTGATGGTGGAACTTTAAACCATACAAAACCTTTCGCCCATGCTGCAGCAATATCCTGATCGCCCATGCCTTGTCCGAATGAGCCGATAGCCCCCATGATATTAGCGTGGGAATCGGTTGATACGAAAGTGCTTCCCGGCCAGGCCAAGCCACTGTCAATAGCCTGATGTGTTCCAATGCCTGCATCAATATCATAAACCCTGATATTGTTTTCACGGGCGTATTGCCTGCAGTAATGCTGGTTTGCAGCATATTTCTGATCAGAACCGCCGGGGTTGCAATCAAAGGTGAATATAGTTTTTGATGGATCAGCGACGGTGAGCCCGTTATCCAAAAGATTTTTTACTACGTTCGCACCGCCAAAATCGCGTGCGGCGCGTGTATCGATGGTTACATCAATGATGTCGTCAGGCTTTACTGTGGCCTGATTGGAATGTTTCGCGAGGATTTTTTCTATTATTGTCATGGTGATTTTTTTTAATGAATAGTATGTTTGTTGTTTGTTATTGTGTTAATGGTTATTATGTTATTAGGTTAATGGTTATTATGTTATTAGGTTATTGGATATTGGTTATTATGTTATTGGTTAATGGTTATTATGTTAATGGATTAAGGGTTATTGTTAGGATGGTTGTTGAGCTAATCAGTTATTTAGCACGTAATGCTAAACTTTTTCATGTCATTTTAGTACTTGTTATTTTCTTTTGCTTTTTTTAGATAGGAGATGTATCCATTCAGTACTTTATTAATACCATAAACCTGGTTTCTGAATTTTTCATAAATGTCTTTAGTTATATAGTCCTCATCATAAGCACATGTCAAGTGTTCAAGGGTTTCAAAAAGTGATCCTCTAGCCTGACGGCAAAATTGAATATTTTCCTGAAAATGGTACCTGCCAAAACCTTCAGCAATATTGGCACTGATAGACCTTGAGGAACGGATAATTTGGCTGATAAGAGAAAACTTTTCCTTATCGGGAAATGTTTTTACTAGTTTTGAAATATCATTTCTGAAATCTCTCGATAATTTCCACACATCAAGCTCTTCCAATTCAAGCATAAAAAATTTTAAATTTAATTTTGCAAAAATTTCAGCGTAACCAATCAAATATTAATGTGATAATGTAGTGACATTGTAACAACGTAATAACGTAATGACGCAGTAGCGAATTAACGCAGTAACGTTTTAACATAATAGCCACATAACTATTAACATTTACAAAGCAAATAAATAATTAATTTCTCACTTCAGTCTATCCTTAAACGGCTCAAAAGTCATAAAGTCGGCATGGTGTACCACGAAAGCTTCAGTAGTTCTCTTTACCATATCGCCTTCACCTGCGTGAGTAGCGATGATGTGACATACTTCGGCCGGGACTCCGCATTGCTCAGCAAGGCTAACTCCGCTAAACGGATGACGCAGATATTTGCCATATTTTCCCTGAACAGATTTTCCGTCTTTAAGTTCATACTCCAGTAATTTTCCAACATCAGCAAGGATGGCTCCTGCAATCAGAACATCCATATTTACCGGCAAATCAGTTTTAAAGAATTTGTTCATTTGCTCGCCACAATCTTTTGCAATGTGAACAACGGCACGTTTGTGGCCCATAAATGTAACCTTCAAATCCGGTCCGCATAATAATGTAAAAGGAATAGTGTTCAGGTCTTCAACTGTCAGGACACTTTTTTCGAGAGCAAGCTCCCATGTCTTTGCCGTTTTTTCTCTAAGGGATTCGTCTTTGATCCACATGAGTTCAGGCCATAATTCTAATACTTGTGCGTTCATAAATTTAAGATTTGGTTATTATTTGTTGTTTTTGTTTTCACCATATTCCGGGTTCATAAGGGAAATATTCTGTCATTTCCCCGGAGTAATAAAATTCGTAGGCCAGTGATCCGAACGTATAGTATCTGTCATTGATCATTATATTTGATCCTCCGACGGAAGGGTTTTCTTTGGGCACCGAATAGTGATAACCAACATTGTACAGTGTGGCCAGTATCTCAGGCCTGTCAGAAATATCATAACCTGCTTTTTTCCATTGCTGCCTTATTTCTTTCATAATTACCGCTGCATACAAATACGAATAATAGTGATTCCTGTAATTGACAAGCCTGTCATATCGCTCTTTTGCAATATCGGCCGTGTTGAAATCAAGCAAATGTTCATATTCTTTTCCGGCATAAAAAGCCGAAGTAGAATCTTTCAGATATTTTTCTGCCAGGATAGCCGTTTCTTCTTTGACTCCTGTTACCCCAAGTGAAAATTTTGCTTCAACAGAAAGTATTTTCAATGGCCTGATTACGTTTTTATACATTTCACGTGATGAGTTGAACAGGCGCATTTGTTCACCAAGCAATACCGAAAGGATCAGTCTGGGTTCTACGTCCATAACTTTTGCGGCACTATCAATCAGGGTAGTATCCTTTAACACGGCTATTTTAAAGTCTGACCATTCGGGGATATTCATCCATTCAAATAAGTTATATGGTTTCTGTGTTGCTGTAGAAGTGTGCCCGTAAAGAATTTCGCATTCTTTTATTTTGTTGTTATAATCATTACTGTCGATCATGCTCAGGTTAATGGCCTCAATCATTCTTTCGGCCAAAGCAATGTTTTTATGTTGCAGATATGCATTATGAATCAACTGGGCGTTCAATGGATAGAACTCATTGAGAACATTTAATTTTGAATAGAATTTTGCAATACGAAATACATCGTTTTTTGATGTGTCGCTTTGCAGACTTTGATATTCATTGTCAAGTTTCTGAAAATACCGGTCGTTATAATCAACGCCTCCCGGATCATTAAAAAGATGAAGTTTTATTCCTATAAAACCTGCTGTGAGGATAAATCCTATAATCGCAAAAAGCAGGGTGGATATTATAGTTGTGTACCAAATATATTTGTATTGTTTAAGCTTTCTGATCATTTTCCATGCATTTAGTCGTGTAGTTTTTTACTGAAACCAATGATATTCGGCATTTTTCTTTCTTCGGCATTAGTATCATCGGGTTTTGAATAGGAAACATAACTTCCGAATTTGATAATTTCAGTATTTGAGGTCTTTACGTATAGTGTTGCTTCCGGCCCACCTTCAAGGTACATTGCTGATTGAATATGCAGTTCGGGTTTCTTCATAAAGTTGATCATTTCATTTGCACTGTATGGTGAGCGTGTAAATATAAATAATACATTTCCTGATTTGTCAAGGGCAAGTAAACTCATGCTGCATTTCAACTCAGGTTTTTTATTCCAGTAAACGGGCTCGCCATTATTATCAATCATCCGTATGGACTGAAAACAACTGTTGTAATTATTTAACACACTTTTCCAGTCCTGGTTCTTCATGTCAACAATCTGCACAGGGGCCAGTGATTTGTTTTTTGGATTGAACACAAGGAGTGCATTAAGATTTTCCTTGATTACAGGGTTGTTTATATGTGTATAATTCTGCATATAACCAATTCCGCTGATGTGATCTTTCAATGAATACATTCCGGCATTTATACCTCCTGCCAGTTTTTTTAATTCACACCAGTCCCGGGTAGTTCTCAATGTACTGTCTGACTCTGATGAAGTCACAAGTTCAAAATTAAAATAAACAGGACTTATTTTCAACAGACTTATCTTTGAATCTGCAAATTTGGAAATATGCGGGCCGGTGATTTCGGCAAAAAATAATCCTTCATCTAATTGTTCCCAGTTAATAATTCCCGATGAATTATTGCTTGGTTTGATGTATGACGAAATAAGAAGTACAAATAAAAATACCGGAACTATTCTTTGGATCAGACCGTATTTTTTTTGAAAAGACATTTTGATATTTCTAATAAAGCAAAACAGATTGAAGTTTGTTTAACCTTGATTAAACTACAACAATCTGTTTTGGTTTTTGTAACAGTACCTTATAACTTCGCTATGATGGCGTCGGCCATTTGTTTTGTTGATGCAGCTCCCTGGTTGATAACTTCAGGAGTGCCTTTCATTTTCAGCATGTCGTAAGCCCTGACTTTTCCTTCAGCAACGACTTTGCCGACAGCATTGCGGATGCGGTTAGCGATTTCCATTTCGTTCAGATGTTCGAGCATCATCACGGCAGAAAGAATCATTGCTATGGGATTTACAATAGATACGGCATAATCAGCGTATTTTGGCGCCGATCCGTGAGTAGGTTCAAATACGGCAACACCGGTTTCAGGATTAAACTGTGCTGATGTCGCAAATCCGAGTCCTCCGATGAGCCCGGCAAATGCATCAGATACGATGTCGCCGAACATGTTTTCGGAAACGATGACATGATAATTTTCCGGATTTTTGGTCAGCCACATCATCATAGCATCAATATTTACATCTTCTACCCTGATATTTGGATATTCAGTCTTGCTCATTTCCTGGGCGATTTTCAGCATCATACCTGATGTTTCGCGAATAACGTTGGGCTTTTCACAAAGGGTAATTTTATCAAAACCACGTTTTTTAGCATATTCAAAAGCAGCTTTAATAATGCGTGTTGCATATTTTTTTGTTACAATGCGTGTTGATACTGCTAATTCAGGACGGGGACACCAAGCAAAATTATCTTTAAATCTCGGGTGTGTCATTAGTGCATCGTAAACATGGTCAGGAGGGTTGGTCCATTCCACGCCGCCATACAGACCTTCTGTATTTTGCCTGAAAATCATGCAGTCAACAACAGGTTCATCCACACCGCCATTTGCGGAGCGGCGAACAAAATTCAACGGATTGCCTACGAGTGTCTGGCATGGACGCATGCAGATATCCAGACCGAATTTCTGGCGCATGGTTACGATGGGGCTGTAATACACAAAACCTTTGTCTTTCAGTTCTGGCGATAATTCAGCAGCAGCTTTATCTTTGGGCTTTGATGTAATGGCTCCAAACAGCCCTATTTTATGAGTTTCGAGGAGCTTTAAGGTGCGGTCGGGCAGAGGATTGCCTTCTTTACACCAGAATTCCCAACCAATGTCTCCGGTTACATAATCAGCGTCAAATCCTGCCGCGTTTAAAACACGGATGCATTCTTCAAGTACAACATTCCCAATGCCATCACCGGGCATTGCTACGATAGTTCTTTTTGCCATAAATATTTGTTTTATTTGGATTTAAGTTCTTCTTTATGGCTACAAAATTATGATAAAAATTGAGACAGAAAACACAAAAAGACAAAATATTTTTACGGGGTTGAAAATAATGTATCGCTCTTATTAATAACATAATAAGTAGCAATATCATTGACTAAATCTGACGATGAAGTCAACATTTAATTGATCTGATTTTGATTTTCCTTTTCCAGCATTTGTTGCCTGGTTTGTCTGTATCTGATAATAGGAAGATCGCCGGTAACTAATTGTTCCCCCATTTTTAAGTCTGATTTTTTAGGAATTTGCGTATGAACAACATTTTTATCCTGATTCAGGATGACAAGGTTGTATTTCATCATGATAAAGTTTATCAGGTTTTTAAAAACTGGAATTGTGATGATTTTCTGGTACATGCGCAGGTACAGTATGGTGTTTTCTTCATCAACAGGGGTAAATGAAATAAAAATGCGAAGTTCTTCCGTCAGGTAATTTTGCCAGATGTTTGGAAAGATAAACTGCAAATGTTGCTGCCCGGGTAATGGCAGTGGCATTTCCGCCGGTTTTAGCGGGGCTTGTCCTGTATCTGTATCGTTTTTCAAATAAACATAAAATCCATTGTTACTCATGTCAACACGGGGGCCGTTTACCAGGGTTTTATTCCCTTTTCCAATGGTGGTGCGGTGAACAAATGGAAGATGCAGCACGTCAAGCTGGTTCTCGATACAACGTGTGTAATGCATATTCCAATGGCTTTCCAGTGTGGCATATTTTAAAGAACGATCAATATTATTGAAAAATGGTATTTCAGGAAGGCCTTCTTTTATATTACCCCAGAACATCCAGATAAAGCCATGTTTTTCAATGGCGTTGTAATGTCTGATTTTAAAGTTTCCGGGTATTTTGAATTGCCTTCCGTTTGCAGGAATCAAAGTACAATCACCATTACTGTTAAACTCAATGCCGTGAAACGGGCACTGGACATGGTCATTTACAATTCTTCCCAAAGAGAGTGATGCCCCACGGTGTATACATTGATTTGAAATACACCCTATGGTATTGTCGTTTTTCCTCCAGATGATCAGGTTTTCATTCAGGCGCTTTAAGCCGACAATGCTGTTTTTTCTCAGTTTTTTGGCATCGTATATTGCATACCATTGATTATATATCATCGCGCATTTTTGTTTTGATATTATCAAAAATACTACTTTTACCCGTAAAATTCAAATGTCATGAATAAGATTGTTGTCATTCTCATTTTTATTACTATCATGATTTCTGCCTGCGGTCCAAAGCCAAATGACAAGGGGGAATATGTCATTAATCCGGGCGGGCAGGCGAAAGAGATACGTATAAAATACGATAAAAATGGCGGTATTGAGTACATAAAAGAGTTTGCAAATGGGAAGCCGGAAGGTTTATATATGAATTTTCATGAAAATCAAAATCCTGACAATCTGGCTTTTATTAAAAATGATAAAAATACCGGAACAGGTGTGGTCTTTCATAAAAGCGGGCAGCTCAATAATTTTGGACAATACACTGATGGAGAAAAAACTGGATGGTTTTATGTTTTTAATAAAAGCAGCGAGCTTATTTGTAAACGGGAATATATTTTACTTGATGGTAAAAGTTATCTCAACCAATGGATAGAATATGATGATAACGGGATGCCTGATAAACGCCACAGCAGTTATCTCGGGATAAACGCAGAAAAGGATACTATTAAAAAAGGCGATACGTACCAGTTGAATATAAGTCTTGAGGCTTCGTACCTTAAGCAGTATATGCTTCTGGTAATCGGCCCGTTTGACGAAAAGTATCATTTACCCGCAAATGCCGCTTGTGATACGATTTCCAGTAATAATTATATGACTAAATATACGACCAAAACATATAAGCATGGTGAAAATATCATTCGTGGCATGGTTCAGGAAATCCGCCTGAAGAAGCAGGATGATGCATCATATAATGTAAGGAAAATATATTTTACTAAAGAATTTTTTGTTCAATAATCATTATCAGGATCACTTATTATGGTAAAACAAATTGTTTTCATTTTTGTTCTGGCGATTACGTTAGGGGCATTTTTTTACACCATCAGCAGAATATACAAGTATTTTACATTCACCCGTAAATTTAAACTGGGACATTGGGGTGAGCGTATTAAAGTGGTGCTGAATGTCGCGTTCTTTCAATCAAAAATATTCAGGCGGCCTGTAATAGGATTTTTTCATGCTCTGGTCTTCTGGGGATTTTGCGTTATACTCATTGGAAGTATTGAAATGGTTATTGACGGGGTGTTTGGGACGGAGAGAGCTCTTTCATTTTTAGGTGTATTTTATCGAATAATTACAGCATCAGGAGATGTATTTGCATTGCTTATCATTTTTTCGATTTTAATATTTCTTGCAAGGAGGCTGATATTTAAAGTTCATCGCTTTGAAGGCCTCGAAATGAAGCCGAAGAACCACTGGGATGCGGCAATAGCCCTCACGTTAATTTTGGTTTTGATGGTGTCCTTATTGGGTATGAATATTTTTTATCTGACCTCCTGCAAATATCAAGGTGCGGAAGCGCAGGGCTATTTTCCGGTTAGTTCATGGCTGGCAGGATTAACGGGCGTTGGTGAAGAAGATTATGATTTTTATCAGTTATTCTGGTGGACACATATACTATTGATTTTCCTGTTTGCGAATATTCTTCCTTATTCAAAACATTTTCACATTTTTGCTTCGGTGTTTAATGTCTTTTTTAGCAGGCTTGATCCTCTTGGAAAATTACCCAACATGGAGAATATTACCCGTGAGGTAAAAATGATGCTTGATCCTTCGCTGGCTTATGCTGATGTTCCGGCGGGGCAGGAGCAGGCTGTTGAGCGTTTTGGAGTAAAGGATGTTGAAGATGGGACATGGAAAAATTACCTGGATTCATTGACCTGTACACAATGTGGGCGATGCACTTCTGTTTGTCCGGCAAATATTACCGGCAAAAAGCTTTCTCCCCGTAAGGTTATGATGGATTACCGGGCACGCATGAAAGAAAAAGGCCCCGGAATGATAAAAGAAGGGAAAAAGTATGATGATAAAAAGTCACTTGTAAACGATTATGTAAGTTTTGAGGAACTCTGGGCGTGTACCACGTGCAATGCCTGTGCAAAAGAGTGTCCGCTGAACATCAATCACCCGACACTTATAGTTGATATGAGGCGCTATCTGGTTATGGAGGAAGGCAATGCTCCTGCCCAGATTAAAGCCATGTTTGCCAACATTGAAAATAATGGCGCACCCTGGCAGTTTTCACCGGAAGACAGGATGAAATGGGCTGAAGAACTTACCTTAAATAAACAATAAAATGACTACGGTTATGGATGAAAAGATGAAAATTACTGTTCCTGTAATGGCCGAACTTGCCGCCAGGGGCGAAAAACCAGAATATCTTTATTGGGTCGGTTGTGCAGGTGCCTTCGACGACCGTTATAAAAAGGTAACCCAGGCATTTATAAAAATCCTTACGCATTTTAATATCAGCTTTGCTGTTTTAGGTGTTGAAGAGTCATGTACCGGCGACCCGGCAAGAAGGGCAGGAAATGAAATGCTTTTTCAGATGCAGGCTCTTACCAACATCGAAACTTTTAAGAAATATGAAATAAAAAAGATATTGACAACTTGTCCTCACTGCTATAATATTTTGAAAAATGAATATCCAGACCTTGGCAGCGATTTTGAAGTTGTTCATTATACTCAGCTATTGCAGCAATTGATACGTGACGGAAAGCTGAAGGTTAACAAAACACGTTTTGCTGCCGGTACCATCACATACCATGATCCTTGTTATTTGGGGCGTGCCAATGATATTTATGATGAACCCCGCGAAGTGTTGCATAAAATATCATCAGATTATAAGGAAATGAAACGTCACAAAAGCTTTGCATTATGTTGCGGCGCAGGGGGGGCACAGATGTTCAAAGAAGCCGAAAAAGGAGATAAGGAGATTTTTATTGAACGTACGGAAGAAGCCCTTGAAACAGGTGCAAATGTGATTGCTACTTCTTGTCCTTTCTGTATGACAATGCTGACAGATGGCTTAAAATACAAGAATAAAGAGGAGTCCGTTAAAAATTTCGATATTGCAGAAATGGTTGCAGAATCCTTGAATTTGTAATTTGAAAAGAATTCTTTACATCTGCTTTACGGATTTGTAGATTTGCAATATTACAAGAGTACGCATGTGTATCTTGTGGTATATTTTTGCGACCGGCTTGTCAGAAAATATTAGTTTATGTAGCGTAAAATGCTTCCGGGGGGTATAAAAAAAGGGAGCATCAGCCCCCTTTTCATGATCACGGAAAAATCTTAGTCAAGTTCGCACTTTACTGTGGCATCCCCGTTTTGGTAGGTTACCTGAAAGGCATCACACGCATCTTTTGCTTTCTTTTCAGTAGTACTTGGCATTGGTGCTGTCAAAGTACCCATTTCATTACCCTTACATGTACATGTGTAATCTTTTTTGCATGAAGCAAGGGATGCAAATACTAACGCGATAACCGCAATTGTAAAAAGTTTTTTCATAATTATATGTTTTTATATTTGTAATGCAAATGTATAGAAATATTTTTTTTAAAAAAACAAAATAAAATATTATTTTTTATTTTGTTGATATATAATTAAATATAAAAGCTTCTATGAATATAAATATTCTTTATGTGATATTTGAGCATAAGCCATCATAAATTTTTGCATACATTATATTATATAGGCGTAAAATGAATATAGAAGGTTATATAAGCATTGCCTGAATAGGGAAACACAACAATTTAAAAGCAGGTAACTAATAATAATGTAAATTATTAAGAGCAATCAATCTGAATGATTCTTTGCTTCTTACCGAAAATCAGGAATCAGGTCTTTAAGCATTTTTGTATTAAAGTTCAAATGTGAAGTATCATAAGCCGGCTTGTCAACCCAAAAACTCATCCCCTGTCAAATAGCCATGAGCAGTAGCATAAATAATGGAGCGGGTATACCCTGAACAATCACCAATGAATTTCAGATTATTAAAATGTTCGTTATTCAGCTTGTTTGAATAGAACTTTATTTCGGGAGCATAAACAAGATTATCGTCGTTGGCTACACCCGGAACTACTTTATCAAGCTGTTCAATAAAATCAATAATACTTTCGATGATCCTGCGCGGATATGCAAGGTTGACATCGCCCAAAATATAGTTTTCAGAAGGCAGGGTAGGTAGTACTCTGTAAAGTTTTTTCGTACGTTTTGAGTTTTTCAGATCTTTATATTTTTGAAGTATTACTTTGTTTTTTCCGGCAAGCAGATTGGTGAGCTTGGCAATATTTGACCCGTATCCGATCGGGTCGTTAAATGGTTCGGTAAGCTCTACAGTAGTTAAAATGGCAAAGTTCGTGTTTGTACTTTTCTGGCTCATTTTTGCATGGCCGTTCACCGTAATAAAATCTTCATATTTTTCTCCGACCACATAGCCTGAAGGATTGTTGCAGAATGTACGCACCACATAGCCTGTTTTGCTGCGGTATTTTACTTTAAACTCATACATTTCTTTGTTCAGGTCATTTACAATATGATCCGGAAGTTCAAAGCGGATGCCCAGGTCAAGCTTGGTGTTTTCAAGCACCAACTCCGGGTAACGGTTTATAACGGTTTTTATTAATTTATGGCCGCTTCTGCCCACAGATACTATGGCGGCATCAAATTTTTCAGTTTCGTTGATGAGGACTTTGTTGTTAAGGACCCGTATGTCATCAACCGGCGAGTTGAAGCGAAAATGAATATTTTTATGTTTTTTGAAATGTTTATATATGTTGTGCAATACGTCTTTCAGCTGATCGGTGCCAATATGAAAAAATTCAGCAGCAACCGGCATAAAATAATGGCGGTAAAATTCTTCATAATATTTTGTGTTATGGAATGATTTGCCGGTTTCATATTCCTTGCCTTTGGTTTTGTTCAGGTAAAAATCGACCAGCTTACGCTGGATTTCCATATCAATTTGTATGTCACCGCCCATTTCGCTGGAAACAAACAGTTTCCCGTCGGCCCGTATACCTGAGATACTTGAAGAATAGATGTCGCTGGATTTCTCGAAAATATAAAACTCATGATCACTGTGACGGATTTTTTCAATAAATCCTATTGAAGCCGCACCAAATCCGATAATTGCTATTTTCATTTTGTCTACTTTTAATTTGTTCCCGCGGATCGTGCAGATATGCGCTGAAAGGAATCTGGGATAATCAGCGAAATCCGCCGGAAAATATTATTTACAATAATTTATTTGTGCTCCCATAATTTGAAAGCTTTGATTATTTTTTCAGTGACTTTTTCGGGTGTTATTTGCGTGGTGTCAACAATAAGGTCGTAATTTTTGAGATCAGAATAATCAATATTATAATATGATCTAAAGCGCTCTAATTCGCTTTTACGGCGAGCCAGGATTTTACTTTTTGCCTCCTCCATATTTTGATAATTCTCGCTGGTGCGCTTATCATAAAAAATTCTTCTGGCTGCTTCGTTGATATCAACAGTCAGGTAAACCTTGAATGATTTTGGGGCAAAGTGCCAGGCAAGGCGTGAATCAAAGATCAATGATTCACTGCTATCCTGAAGTTTAGCGATTGTTCCGTCAATCTCATCGTCAATTTCGGGATGAGTCCGGGTATATTCGTTCAGTTCCAGTGTTGTCATATTATATTTGGCGGCAATATCCCGTTGTATAGACCCGGTTGATACAATACGGTATCCGAGTTTTTCTGAAAGCAACCGGCTCACATGGCTTTTGCCGCTGCCCAGGTCGCCGGTAAGGGAAATTTTGGGGAATATTTTCATTTAACAAAGTTGTTGGAATATCAAAAGTAAGTTTTTTTTATGAATAGATGGAAACAGCTTTTTTTTGATGGCATCAATAATTTTTTAATTTTGTAGTGTTTAAAGAAAAAAACAAAATATTATGGAAAGAGATTCAAAAATATTCGACCTTATTCAAAAGGAGTACGAACGCCAGTTGCATGGCATAGAGCTTATTGCATCTGAAAACTTTGTAAGCCAGCAGGTTTTGGAAGCTATGGGTTCCGTACTGACTAACAAGTATGCAGAAGGTTATCCCGGCAAGCGTTATTATGGCGGTTGCCAGATAGTTGACCAGACTGAGCAAATTGCTATTGACCGGGCAAAAGAGCTTTTTGGTGCTGAATGGGCTAATGTTCAGCCACATTCCGGTGCACAGGCAAACATGGCCGTATTAATGACCTGCCTGAAACCAGGTGATACCTTTATGGGGCTTAACCTTTCGCATGGCGGCCACCTCTCACATGGTTCTCCTGTAAATTCTTCCGGTATCTTATATAAAGTTGTTGACTATGGTGTTGAGGAAGAAACCGGAACCATCAATTACGACAAAATGGAAGAAGTAGCCCTTCGTGAAAGGCCAAAACTCATCATAGCCGGTGCTTCTGCCTATTCCCGCGACTGGGACTTCAAACGCATGCGCGCGATAGCAGATATGATCGGTGCCATTCTTATGGCTGATATAGCCCATCCTGCCGGGCTCATTGCAAAAGGGCTGCTGAACAACCCTGTTCCCTATTGCCATATTATTACCACCACCACACACAAGACCCTGCGCGGACCGCGTGGCGGAATGATTATCATGGGAAAAGACTTTGAAAATCCCTGGGGATTGAAAACGCCGAAAGGTGAAACGAAGATGATATCGGCATTGCTGGATTCTGCGGTATTCCCAGGCATTCAGGGCGGGCCGCTGGAACATGTGATTGCCTCTAAAGCTGTTGCATTTGGTGAGGCGCTGACCGAATCATATAAAAATTATATAGTACAGGTTAAAAATAATGCATCGGTAATGTCTAAATGTTTTATTGATAAAGGCTACAAAGTCATTTCGGGCGGCACGGATAACCACCTTATGCTCATTGACCTGAGGACAAAATTTCCTGAAATCACAGGAAAGACGGTTGAGAATACACTGGTAAAAGCTCATATTACGGTAAATAAAAACATGGTACCGTTTGACAGCCGCACGCCATTTACTACATCGGGCCTGCGTGTTGGCACTCCGGCTATTACAACGCGGGGAATGAAGGAAGAGCATATGCCCGTGATAGTTGATTTGCTTGACGAAGTAATTTCAAATATTGACAATGAAACGGTAATAGCCTCGGTGGGCGAACGCGTTATGAAGTTTATGCGTGATTTTCCGCTTTTTGCGTATTGAAATCAATAAAAATGATAAAACACAGGATACGAAAAATCCTGTGTTTTTTTTTATAATGACATATGAAAACATTATATCTGATAAGGCATTCGTCAGCGGAAGCCAGCCACAGCAGCATGCAGGACATTGTGAGGCCTCTGACTTTGGAAGGCGTTCAAAGAATAAACAGTTTGTGCGAATTTTTGAATAAGCGGGGTGTTCGTTTCGATACTATTGTTACAAGTAATGCTGTCAGAGCTTTTGAAACGGCATTGTATATCTCAGAAGGATTGTCTTTATCTCAGCAGAATATCAACAGAAATAAAAAAATGTACACTGGGAATTCGGACACTTACCTTGATATACTTTTTGAGCAGAATGATATAATGAAACACGTGGCCTTCATCGGACATAATCCTCAGGTTACGGATTTGGCAAATTATTTTTTAAACAATGATAATATATTTTTACTGCCTTGCGGATTAGTAGCCATTCAATTCCTGACCAATCGCTGGACGGATGTTTGCCTTGCTGAAAAAACTTTTTTGTTCAAATGGACACCATTGTCATAACAAAGTTGGCAGGTAAAAAATAATCGGATTATTTTCCATCAGTAAAAAATGAAAATTGTCTTGGCAGAAAAATTTTTTTATGTAGTTTTGTACAAACTGATTGGAGAAAATAAATACTAAAGATATGCAAAAAATAATGTTATTGGGAGATGAGGCTATTGCTCAGGGAGCTATTGATGCCGGCATTTCCGGCGTTTACGCATACCCGGGTACGCCTTCTACTGAAATTACCGAGTATATTGAGCATTCAAAAGAAGCCAGGGAAAAAAATATAAAAGCCAACTGGGCAGCTAATGAAAAGACAGCTGTTGAAGGCGCAATAGGTATGGCTTATGCAGGAAAGAGAGTTATCACATGTATGAAACATGTCGGGCTCAATGTTGCTGCCGATGCCTTTGTTAATTCTGCGATTACCGGCACAAACGGCGGACTCATTGTGGTTGCTGCCGATGACCCTTCGATGCATTCATCACAGAATGAACAGGACTCAAGGTTTTATGGAAAATTTTCGCTGTTGCCGATTTTGGAACCTACAAACCAGCAGGAAGCCTATGACATGGTTCATTATGGTTTTGACCTTTCCGAAAAATATCATGTTCCTGTACTGATGCGCATCACTACCCGTCTTGCGCACTCCCGTTCGGGTGTGGTTCGTAAGGCATCAAGGGCACAGAATGAACTAAAGCTGCCGGATGATATGAGGCAATATGTCCTATTGCCCGCCATAGCACGTAAAAGATATAAGCTTCTTCTCGGCATGCAAAGCCAGTTGATAGAGGAAGGCGAGCAATCACCGTTCAATAAATATATTGATGGTAATGACAAAAGCATGGGTATTATCACGTTTGGTATTGCCTATAACTATTTAATGGAGAATTATCCTGACAGGGTTATTCCATACCCGGTACTTAAAATTTCTCAGTATCCGGCGCCGCGCAAGCAGATAGAACGGCTTTGCAAGGAATGTGAACAGATTTTAATTATTGAGGAAGGCGCCCCGATGATCGAAGAGCTTCTCAGGGGATATTTGAATAACAGCTTGAAAATAAAGGGAAAACTTGATGGCACTTTGCCTCGTGATGGAGAACTAACACCGAATATTGTTGCTGCTGCCCTGGGAATTAAAGAAGATGAGCCGGGCAAGGTTCCGGATATTGTCGTAGGCCGCCCGCCATCATTATGCAACGGCTGTCCGCATATTGACACTTATCTTGGGCTTAATGAAGCCATGGCCTGGTATGGCAAGGGGCGTGTGTTTTCTGATATAGGATGTTACACCCTTGGCGCTTTGCCTCCGTTCAATGCAATTAATTCATGTGTCGATATGGGAGCATCAATAACTATGGCTAAAGGTGCTGCGGATGCAGGGCTTGTACCTTCTGTTGCTGTAATTGGTGATTCAACTTTTACGCATTCAGGTATGACGGGACTATTGGATGCCATCAATGCTAATTCACCGATTACGGTGGTTATTCTTGACAACAGCATCACGGCCATGACAGGAGGGCAAAAATCGGCGGCTACCGGCAAGGTGGCAGATATTTGCAAAGGCCTGGGCGCACATCCCGAGCATGTTCATATCATAAAACCTTTGAAAAAGAACCATGAAGAAAATGTGAAGATATTTGAACAGGAGCTGGCTTATAATGGACTTTCCGTGATCATTCCTACCCGTGAATGCATTGTGTCACTGAATAAGCGTATGCAGGAAAAATTCAAAGAGAAAAAAGAAGAAAAAGTTTAATAGTAATTAATTAATATTTCCGCAGACAGCGCCCATTAGCGCAAATGTTTATTTGTAAAAATCAACAAGGAAAGCGGAATAAAACAAATTATATTGAATATGAAAAAAGACATTATATTAGCAGGAGTAGGAGGACAGGGGATACTCTCCATTGCTGCAGTTATTGGCTATGCAGCCATTGATATGGGATTATATATTAAACAGGCAGAAGTGCACGGCATGAGCCAGCGCGGAGGCGATGTGTCATCTAACCTTCGTATTTCGGACAGTGAAATATTTTCCGATCTTATCCCTCAGGGTAAGGCCGACCTGATTATTTCCGTCGAACCAATGGAATCATTACGATATATTCCGATGCTCTCACCGGAAGGCTGGCTTATTACAAATAATTCACCTTTTGTGAATATTCCCAATTATCCCGAGATTGAAAAGGTACATGATGAAATCAGGGCCTTTCCGCGGCATTTACTGGTTGATGCCGACCAGATGGCCAGGAATATTAATGCTGCCAAATCTGCGAATATAGTCATTCTGGGGGCAGCATCGCCCTTCCTTGGTATTGAATATGGCAAACTCGAAAAAGCCGTACGTATGATCTTTGCTCGAAAAGGCGAGGAAGTGGTTCAGACCAATCTCAATGCATTGGCGTTAGGAAAAGAATTTGCTATGGCGAATGTCAAATAGCAAAGGATTTATGCCGTAATTAAAAAATATTTCTTAATTTTACTGTGTAATTTTTAAATTTAAAATTATGAGCAAAGAAAAATCAATTCAAAAGAAAGAAGAAAAGAAAAAGCCTGCAAAAAGCCTTAAAGAAAAAAGAGAAGAAAAGAAAACTAAAAAGGCAAATAAGCAATAATAAAAGCCCGAAAGGGCTTTTTTTTATTATCAGGCCGCAGCAAGCCTCGAAATAATAAAAGCGATCAAAAATCCTGTTACAGCCATTAATGCTACAAACCGCCCGCCGTTTTCAAAGGCTTCCGGTATCATCGTGTCGGTGAGCATGGCGAGTATCGCTCCCGCCGCAAAGGCCATGGCAACAGCTTTGTACTGTTCCTGCAAAGCACCCAAAAACTGAAAACCAACCAGGGACGCAACTCCTGAAATGATGACAACACTCAACCATGTCCATAGGATATTCCCATTAGATTTCCCTGCTTGTTTCATTCCTACGGCACCGGAAATACCCTCGGGTACATTACTAAGAAAAACTGCTGTTAATAAAAGAAAACCCATATTTGAATCCTTGATCATGTTCATTCCTATGGCTGCCGATTCAGGTATGCCGTCCAGCAAAGCGCCTAAGAGTAATGCAGTGCCGGATATAGTCTGCACCCCTGTTTTTTTTGCAGCATGATGCCTGCCATGTGCACTTTTCCTGTGATGCCCCCCGGCATTATCGACAAGGTAATCGCCTGCAACAAAAAATAACCCGCCCAATATAAACCCGATGCTGACCGGATAAATTCCTCCTGTTGAGTGTGCTTCTTCCATCAGGTCAATAGAAAGTGCTGAAATAAGTACACCGCTTCCGAATGCCATGACGGCAGCTATAATTTTTTTACTGACCGGCACAAAAAGCCCTGTGAGCGCTCCCGCAAAAAGCGATGATCCTGCAAGTAACCCGAATAATAATGCGTATAGCAATTTGAAAATAATTATTTAGTGTCTATTTAAAGTACAGATTTTTATAAATCAGGCAAATATACATAAAGAGGAGATACTTCGATGATTTATTGAATAAAACGAAAAATCTTCTGGAAACTGCAATTTTAATATTCATATGCTTGTATTTGTTAAATATAATGTTTATTTTTGAAAAAATATTTGTCGGACAAGTTGTTAGTTAATAGTGATTTATGAAAAAATCAATACTGCTTTTAGTAATACTCTTTTCCTTTAAAGTTCTATATGCCCAAACCACAGTGTCAGGTTCTTTTATTTACGATGGTACGGAACGCACCTACCAGGTTTATATTCCTGCCTCGTATGATGGTTATGCGCCGGTTCCCGTAATTTTTAATTTGCATGGTTTATTTGTCAATGCTGACATACAGCAATTAGTGGGCGATTTTAAACCCATTGCTGATACGGCCGGTTTCCTGTTGGTGTTGCCAAATGGTGCGGTAGCTACGGGAATCCAATCGTGGAATACCGGATTTTCAAATTCCCAGGCTGATGATGTGGGATTTTTAGATGAACTTATTGATACCCTGGCCATGCACTATAATATTGATTTGTCGAGGGTTTACTCAACAGGCTATTCTAACGGCGGCTTTATGAGTTACCTGCAGGCCTGTTCCAGCGAGAAGTTTGCTGCTATTGCCTCTATCAGCGGCACCATGACGGACAACTATTTTAATGCGTGTTCCCCTCAACACGAGGTTCCTGTAATGCATTTACACGGCACATCAGATAATATTGTTTTCTATAATGGAAACCCTCTAATGGTCACTGTTGACGATCTGATTAAAAAATGGGTTCATGTAAATAATTGTGATTCCATACCTGTTATGGTGAATGTGCCGAACATCAATACCGGCGATGGTGTTACTGCTGAGCACTATTATTATTCCCCTGAAGGAGATGGCGTTGCAAAGGTGGAGTTTTTTAAAATGATTGGCGGCGGGCATACCTGGCCGGGATCAACTGGTAATATACCTATACCCATCCTTTTTGGCGCAGTATGCCAGGACTTTAACGCCTGCGATGAAATCTGGCGCTTTTTTAAACAATTTTCAAATCCGTTTTATTCAGGAATACGTTCAGATAATAGCTCCACTTGCTATGCCTGGCCAAATCCTGCTTTGGATTACCTTAATATTATTATTAAAGGTGGAAACATTTCTTCAATAAAGATCTTTAATATGACCGGCCAGGAAGTGTGCAGTCTGAAGGGGAAAAATATTCCACGTATCAGCGTATCCGGTTTGGTTCCGGGCCTATTTGTTGCGCAGATTGAATCTTCCGGGGGTATCACCATGGTGAAATTTGTGAAAAACTGACAGACAGAAACGAAAAACACTATTTATTCCGGTATCTCACGGTGAAAATAGTTCTGCCTAAATCATTTCCGGGCTTTATTGTTATTTCTAAAGATCAAACGCTATTTGTTTACTTTATGCGTTGTATCATATTGAGGTTTTTTTCTACATTTGCTTTTTAATTATTGATATGTCATTTCTGAACCCATATTTTCTGTTTGGCTTGTTTGCAGTAGCCATACCTGTTATTATCCATCTTTTTAATTTCCGGAAGTATAAAAAAGTTTTTTTCACCAACGTAAGATTCCTTAAAGAAGTAAAGCAGGAAACAAAGAAAAAATCACAGTTACGGCATCTGATTGTTCTTGCCCTCAGGATACTTGCCATAATTTCACTTGTTTTCGCATTTGCTCAGCCCTATATTTCTCATTCCAGGCAGCTTACTAATCCCAAAGCCGTAAATTATATCAGCATTTATATTGATAATTCATTCAGCATGCAGGCTGAAGGAGGAAAAGGCAGTATGCTTGAAGAAGCCAAAACCAGGGCCGTTGAAATAGCTTCAGCATACCGCAGCGCCGATCATTTTCAGTTGCTTACCAACGATTTTGAAGCGCGTCATCTGCAATATGTCAACAGGGAAGAATTTGTTGCGTTATTACATGAAGTTGAATACAGTCCCGTAAGCCGCAGCTTGTCCGATGTGATCAGGCGGCAGGAGGAGAGTTTCAGCGATTCAAAGGGTGCAAGCCACATTGCATATGTTATTTCCGATTTTCAGAAATCGACGTCACGTCTTTCGGATATCAAGTCCGATACCTCGGTGGCCTATTATTTTGTTCCTGTAAAGTCGAATAAAACCGATAATCTGAGTATTGATTCGTGCTGGTTTGAATCACCTGTGCATATGGCGGGACAAAAAGTAAAACTCTATATAACGGTGAAAAACAGTTCTGATAATATAGCTGAAAAGGTTCCGCTTAAATTATACATAAATAATACTCAAAAGGCAGTAAGCAGTTTTGATATTGCACCCAATAGTACAGCCGGCACGATTATCTCTTATGTCGACAAAGAACCGGGCATACATCACGGGATGCTGGAGATTACTGATAATCCGGTCATCTTTGATGATAAGTTTTTCTTTTCATATGATATTCAGTCTTCTGTGCCGGTGTTATGCATTAATGGCGGGCAAAGCAATGTGTTTTTAAATTCATTGCTCGCCGGTGATTCCGCTTTTACGTTCACCAATGTTTCGGTAAACCAGGTTGACTATAATGCATTAGCAGGTTTTAACCTAATTATGATAAATGAGGTAAACGAAGTTTCGTCTGGATTATCTGAGGAACTGCAAAAGTTTGTCAGCAATGGAGGACAGTTGCTGGTTATCCCGTCAGCGGAGCTGAATATTGAGAACTATAAGAAGTTCCTGTCATCACTGGGATCGAATTTTTATACTCAGTTGAATAAGGTGTCACAAAAAATTGCAGAGATCAATCTTCATCACCCGGTTTACACCGATGTGTTTGAAAATGTGCCGCAGAATATCGATTTGCCGCAGGTTTCATCATATTTTTCCATCAGCAGGGCCAGCCGTTCCGCCCAGGATTACCTGATGAAACTTCAGAATGCCGAACCTTTTCTGAGTGTGCAGGATTGCGGCAGGGGAAAGGTGTTCCTCCTGTCTGTCCCGCTTCAGACACAGTTCAGTAATTTTCCCAAACATGCCTTGTTTGTTCCTACTATATATAAAATTGTACTGATGAGCCGTATGCAGCCCCGCCTATATTACACCATAGGCAGGGATGACGTTGTTGATGTGCCTGTAGCCATGAAAGAAGAAAAGGACATGGTGATGAAATTGAAAAATATCAGCGGGAACACGGAGATTATCCCTGAATTGCAGAATTATTACGGACGTACTTCTCTGGTACTTCATAACCAGATCAGGGACCACGGCAATTATAACCTGAACGGCAGCAATAAAGAGATTACCGGAGTTTCATTCAACTATGCCAAAGCGGAGTCGGATATGAAATGCTATGCTCCTGACGAAATAAAGAATTACGTGGATAAAAGCAACCTGAAGAACAGCATGGTCCTTGAAGGAAAGGCCAAATCACTTACGGCTGTTGTTTCTGAATTAAGCCAGGGGAAAAAGTTGTGGAAAACTTTTGTAATATTAGCATTACTATTTCTTGCTTCGGAAGTTGTAATTTTGCGTTTCTGGAAATGATAGGTAATACACTATGGATGACGAGATTTTAAATAGCCCTGAAGCAGAAAATTTGCCTGAGAACCCGGGGGAGTCACAGGAGCAATTTAAAACTTTGCACCTCTCTGGCATGTACAAGAACTGGTTTCTTGATTATGCCTCGTATGTCAACCTCGACCGTGCTGTGCCCGATATACGCGACGGGTTAAAACCCGTGCAGCGCCGCATTCTGCATTCATTGAAAGAACTTGACGACGGTCGTTTTAATAAAGCCGCCAACGTCATTGGCAATACCATGAAGTACCATCCACATGGTGACGCTTCTATTGGTGAAGCCCTTATTTTATTAGGACAGAAAGACCTGCTGGTAGATACACAGGGAAACTGGGGCAATATTTTGACCGGTGACAGTGCAGCTGCACCAAGGTATATCGAAGCACGCCTTTCGAAATTTGCCCTTGAAGTGGTATTTAACCCCAAGACGACGCTTTGGCAGAGTTCCTATGACGGCAGGAACAGGGAGCCGGTTACCCTTCCGGTAAAATTTCCATTATTGCTGGCCCAGGGTGTCGAAGGTATTGGTGTAGGTTTAGCCTCGAAAATACTTCCACATAACTTTATTGAAATCATGGATGCATGTATTAAGCATCTTAAAAATGAAGAATACGAGTTGCTTCCTGATTTTCCTACAGGCGGCATGGCTGATTTTTCAAAATACAACGACGGCGCACGTGGTGGTAAAGTAAGGATCAGGGCAAGGATTACCCAGGAAGATAAAAAAACACTGGTGATCACCGAAATTCCTTATGGTACAAATACAGGTAACCTGATCGATACCATCGTTACGGCAAACGATAAGGGAAAGATAAAAATTAAAAAGATTGAAGATAATACAGCTGCGAAGGTTGAAATACTCATACACCTGGCTCCCGGAATATCGCCGGATACCACTATTGATGCCCTGTATGCGTTTACTTCATGCGAAGTTAGTATTTCTCCGATCTGTTGTGTCATTGAAGACCAGAAGCCCAAATTTATCACTGTTCGCGAAATACTGGAGAAATCCGTTCAGAATACACTCGACCTGCTTCAGATGGAGCTTGAGATCGAGAAATCGGAATGCCTTGACCAGCTTCATTTTTCTACGTTGGAACGCATCTTCATCGAGAAAGAGGTCTACCAGCTCATACGTAAATCCAAGACAGACAAAGAAATTGACGAAGCCATTGAGAAAGGGCTGAAACCCTTTTCAAAGCTTTTTATCCGCGAGGTCACCCTCGATGATATTCATCGGCTAAGGAAAATTCCTATCGACCGCATATCAAAATTTAATTCCGACAAAGCCCAGGATATCATTGACTCATTAAATGATGATATTGCTCAGGTAGATTATGATCTGGATCACCTGGTCGAATATGCCATCATGTATTATGAAAGGATTAAGAGTAAATACAGCAAGGGCAGGGAACGCAAAACCGAAATCAGGAGTTTTGATGTGATCCAGGCCACCATGGTGGCTGTGGCTAATCAAAAGCTATATATGAACCGCGAGGAAGGCTTTATCGGTACCGGCATGAAAAAAGATGAATATATTGGCGATTGCTCCGATATCGATGATATACTTACTTTCAGGGAGGATGGCACTTTTATGCTTACCAAAGTCGCTGAAAAAGTCTTTGTCGGTAAAAATATTATCCATGCCGCGGTTTACAAGAGGTTTGATGAACGGACCATTTATAATATGGTGTACCGTGATGGCAAAAACGGACCTGCAATGGTAAAACGTTTCGCCGTATCTGGTGTCAACCGCGACAAAGAATACGTGCTGACCAAAGGGAACCCTGATTCAAAAGTATTGTACTTTACCGTCAATCCAAATGGCGAAGCCGAAACCATCACCATTTATCTCCGGCCAAAGCCCAGGCTGAAAATCCTGTCATTTGACTTTGATTTCAGCACCCTTGCCATCAAAGGGCGTAATTCTATCGGAAACATTCTGACAAAAAACCCGGTGAGGAAGATATCCCTGAAAGATGAAGGTGTTTCAACGCTTAGTGCACGTGATATCTGGTATGACGATACGGTAAACCGCATCAATGCCGATCAGCGTGGTGTGTTGCTGGGCGCTTTTCAACCCGAGGACAAGATCATCACTTTTATGAAATCCGGATTCTTTAAAATATATAACTGCGACCTTTCGATACATTTTGATGAAGATTTGTTTCAAATAGAAAAGTACGATGCCGAAAAGGTATACACAGTCATATATAAGGATGGTGAGCTGAACCTGCCTTTTGTCAAGCGGTTTACAATTGAGTTTACGGATAAAAAATCATGTTTTATCAGTGAGAGCAGTGGTTCTGAGCTTATTGAATTTATTCAGCATCTCAAACCGCAGGTGGAGCTTACCTATGAATTGAAAAATTCAAGAAGCAAGCCATCCGAAACCATTGAACTCGTAGAATTTATCGGCGTAAAGAGTTATAAGGCCAAAGGCCGCCGTTTGTCAAATAATACAATAGTGTCCATTAAAACCATTCTTCCGGAAATTGAGATTGCTGAATCCGATACAACCGGGACAGAATCTGAAATAGGTGATATTTCCGGAGAAGATACTGACGTCGCTGCTCCAGAGGGAACTTTGTTTTTGAAGAATTTTGAGGTTGTTGATTCACCTGAAGTTGAAAAGGAGCAGGCTAAACCAAAGAGCAAGCCTCCTAAAATCAAAGAAAAAGCAAAACCTGCAGAAGAACAGGAATCTTCTGAAGATAACGGCTCACCGGAGGATGAAAATCAGGAGCCCATGCAACAGCCTGTAAAAAAGGTAAAAAAGCCCAGGGGAAAGAAAGATATGCCCGGAGCGATACAGATAGAATTTGATTTTTAAAACTTTATGATAATTATCATTTATGGAAGATACAAAAATACTTAAAATCACTGACGATGTATCCTGGATTGGTGTGCTTGATCCGGATATCAGGACTTTTGATATAGTTATGGAAACACAATTTGGTGCTACCTACAATTCCTACTTTATCAATGCTGAAAAAAAGGCCATTGTTGAAACATCTAAAGAAAAATTCTGGAGTGTATATCTTGAGAAATTGAAAAAAGTGGTAAATCCGGAGGAGATAGAATATATCATATTGAATCATACAGAGCCCGATCACTCCGGCAATGCTGTCAATTTACTGAAGATAGCTCCAAAAGCCAGGATTGTAGGAACGGGCAATGTGATCCGTTATATGACCGACCTGATGAATATGGATTTTCCCCACATCATTGTTAAAGACGGCGACACCATTGACCTAGGTAATAAAACATTGCGTATCATCGGTGCGCCCAACCTGCACTGGCCCGACAGCATGTATTCGTATCTTGTTGAGGATAAAGTGCTTTTTACCTGCGATTCTTTCGGCTCACATTATTGTCATCCGGAAATGTATGATGATAAAGTAGGAAATTTTGATGAGGCGTTTAAATACTATTTCGATGTGATCTTAAAGCCTTTCAGCAAATACATGCTGAAAGCCATAAAAAAGATACGTCCTTTGGAAATTTCGGCAATTTGCACCGGCCATGGGCCTTTATTGATGAAGAATTGGAAACGGTATGTGGATTTGTCGGAACAATATGCAAAGGAAACTGTTGCTTATCCCCAGAGGGAAAAAGTCTTTATAGCTTATGTGTCGGCTTATGGAAAAACGAAGATGCTGGCTGAAAGTATTGCAAAAGGCGTTTCGCAATGCGAAGGTGTTGAGGCCGACCTGTGCGATATTGAAAAGATGCCGGCAGCCGATATCAGCCGGAAGCTGACGGAAGCAACAGGGATCATCATTGGCAGCCCGACCATAAACCAAAATATCTTACCTCAGATTTACACGCTTTTTGCCTTGATGAGCCCTCTGCGCGACAAAGGGAAGGTGGGCGGATGTTTCGGCTCATTTGGATGGAGCGGCGAAGCCCAAAAAATTATTGAAGCAAACCTATCGGCACTAAAGCTGGATGTTCTTTCTGAAAATGTTTTTGTGAAATTCACTCCTTCGGAAGATGATCTTAAAAAATGTGTCGAATATGGTAAAAACATTGCTAAAAGACTTTTAGAAATAAAATGTGCCGGATAAAGTAATAACTGAAGGACATTTCACGAAATGCCCGATAACCAAATAAAGCTAAAAACCATGAACCAGGAAATCATCAATCTCGAACCCAAAAAAGTATGGGGCTATTTTGCCGAAATCATGCAAATACCAAGACCTTCAGGCAAGGAGCAAAAAATTACAGCATACCTTAAAACCTTTGGAGAGAAGTTAAAACTCGAAACCCATGTTGATGAGGCTGGCAATGTGATCATACGAAAACCTGCTACAGCCGGTAAGGAGCACTTGCCATCGGTTGTCTTGCAAAGTCATGTTGATATGGTTTGTGAAAAGAATTCCGATACGGTGCATGATTTCGAAAAAGATCCGATTAAAGGTATTATCGAAAATGGCTGGCTTGTAGCAAAAGAAACCACTTTGGGCGCCGACAACGGGATTGGTGTTGCCATTGAAATGGCCATACTTGCATCCAGCGATATTGAACACGGGCCTATTGAATGTTTATTTACCGTTGACGAAGAAACGGGATTGAAAGGCGCCTCATCTTTAAAATCAGACTTTGTAAAAAGCCGTTTGCTGATCAACCTCGATTCGGAAGAAGATGGTGAATTTACTATTGGCTGTGCAGGCGGTGGCGATACTGTGGCCCGCTTTATTTATAAAAAAGAATCCGTTCCGGAGGGCTACGAAGCTTGCTTAATAAATGTCAGCGAACTGCAGGGTGGACATTCAGGCGAGGATGTCAATAAAAACAGGGGTAATGCCGTGAAATTACTGAACCGGATTTTGTGGAATGTATCACAGAAATTTGGTGCACGGGTTTCATATATAAAAGCAGGAAATCTTAGAAATGCCATTGCTCGTGAAGGGAAAAGCATATGCCTGGTGCCTCAGGACAAGATGACGGATTTTGCAATCTATTTCACAAAGGCAGCTAACGAAATCAAAGCCGAATATAAAACCAATGAGCCCGGCCTTAGCATCACCTGTACGGCAGTTGAAAATCCTGCATATGTTATTGATGCCGAAACTCAGAAAACCTTACTGAATTGCCTTTACGCCTGTCCGCACGGCGTAATAACCATGTCACCCGATATTCCCGGCCTGGTGCAGACATCAACCAATCTTGCTTCGGTAAAAATGAAAGGCGATCCGAAGGACGAAGCCGATGATAAAGAGATTCCTTTTATGAGGGATGATGAAATTAAAGTGGCCACAAGCCAGCGCAGCGCCATTGAATCGGCCAAAAAGGATATGGTCGACATGGTGGATTGTGCTTTTCAGCACGCAGGTGTTGAAATTTCCCATGCCGATGGTTACCCGGGATGGAAGCCCGACCTGAACTCGAAAATGCTTGAGGTATCCAAAAAATCGTTTCAGAAAATATTTGGGAAAGACCCCCTGGTAAAAGCTATTCATGCCGGCTTGGAATGCGGCCTCATCGGTGAAAAATATCCGGGAATAGACATGATCTCTTTCGGACCGACATTAATGGGCGTACATGCTCCGGGTGAGCGGATTGAAATCCATACCGTACAGAAATGCTGGGATTTGCTGGTAGAGGTACTGAAGTCGGTAAAATAAACAAATCATCCAAATATTCAATATTGAACCTGCCGCGGCGGACTTCTGACTTCTCTGTCCATTATTTAAAATCAATATTGTTTTTGAGATAAAGGAATTTTACTTTATAACAATATGGTTCTGATGTGGCTCCCTGCCTCTGTTGCAGAATATTAAGATGCTATGTGTTGTTGTTCGCAAGGAGCCGGTTTGAGTATTCTTTTCTGTCCAGGCCCGGTTGGCGATTGTTGCATTGTCCGCTTTTATTAATTTCGTGCTTGTGCCGCAAAATTATTTATACTCTATATAAAAAACCAAATTGTCTTCAATTACCTTCTTATTGATATTAGTGTATTGATTGTTGATTTGTCGAAAATTGTATAGGTATCATTTTGATAAATAAAACTCAGATAATATTTTGTTGATATAAAATAACTTATATTTGTTGGAACTTATAAATAGTTAAACTAATTTTAATCTTATGAAAAAATCTTTATTGCTCATAACTCTGATATTGAACATCCTTCAATTATCTGCTCAAAAGACCATCGAATGGAATAAAATTGATGATGAGAAAAACCAGTATGATTTCAAGTACTTTATTAAATATTCTGTTGATGCCTACAAAGCCGTTTTCGCTATTCCTGAGGTCAAACCTTTTCAGTCGCTAAAAAATCAGGTATTTATCCGCACTTATAATACCGACTTTAGTAAATACACTCAGGTCGGTATTCCTTCTGAATCGCCATTACTCCTAAGTGTCAAATCATTTAGAAATTACAATGTAATCTATGGAAGTACTGATGCAGGCAATAATTATCGAAAACCAAACAAATTAGTTATCACGGATGACCAGTCAAATGTTCTGGTAAATATTTTATTCCCTTTGCATGGCAATTTAAGTTTTTTCAAGGGGGCTCCGTCCGATATGGTTTCATATTTTGGAAGCCCTACTATTTACCACTCATATGATAGTAGTCATCTCATTATTTTAAACACTGAAGCGATATCGCCGGGCAAAGCATCTTTAGATTTTACTGAAACGCAATTCATCAATGTATATGATAAGGATCTTAACCTCGTCTGGAAAGATTCGGTCAATTTGTCGACTATGTACGAAAAGGGAACCGCTGTAAACGGTATTAAAATCGATTATATTAACAACAAGCTGTATATTTTTGCCACCAATTGTGCCAGTTCGTTTCAGAAAGTTGAAAATACGATTCGTGTTTTCGAATTTGATAAACCGCAATCTTATAAGACTATTGTGAAAGAAGCCTTTCCAAATCCTGTTATTTCATTCAACTATATGGTTACAAAAGAAAAAAATATCATTATCAGCGGTGTAAATCATATTTCTACAGATATTGCCAACGGTTCGGATAAAAATGAATTATTCTTTATTAATGTAGATCTTTCAGCAATGAATATTACTCCTAAAGTTAAGCGCTATAAGCTGAACAAGGATTTCTGTGCCAAATATCCAGAGTATAATTCCTTACTTAGAGATAATCTTACTTCTCCATTAGCTATGTTTGAGATGAGTGATGGACTGATTTATTGCAGCGAGAACAGCTATTCGGTGGGTTATTCATCAGCAGGAAGTTCAACAATAAATAATTTTAACTCAATCACTCTGATAAAATTTGATTTATCGGGGAATATTAAATGGCTTAAAATGATCAATAAAGATCCCGGCTGCAAAGGATCGGAGTTTAGTGGGTTTTGCTGCAGGGCATTTTTAATTAAAGGGGAAGTCGTAATATTCTATTATGATCTGGAGGATAAAATCTATAAGGAAACCTTTAAAAAGTCAAATGCTATCGAACCCATAACAAAATTTTGTTTGGCATCGGCAACCGTAGATGGTGAGGGTAATATTAATAAGTCGCTTGTTTATAAAGTAGCTGAAAGTCAAATTTGGATAGATCTGACAGGAATGACCCAAATAAGCGATACACATTTCTTTATCCCTGGAAAAGGTTTAGGTATGGCTAAAAAAGGAGAATATACTGCTTTTTATGATTATGAATAAATGCAGAAAACATTTTATACCAAATTGAAATATCAAATAGTCCAACAGGGCGTATTGATATTTCTCATTTGGTTATGCCGATGGTAAAAATATCCGCCATGGCGGAAGTACAAACGAGTGAAGTGAAGTTTGGACTATCCGCCGCAGCGGATATTTTTCCAATCGGTATTATTCAGTATCTGAACAAAAACACTGTGTACAAATCGAAAAGCACTCAATTAGGCCAAATGCGCGCTGAAGGAGCGTCTACGAAGCAATCGTCCCAACAGTATTGTGTAAATGCTAGGATTTGCTCTTAGAAGTTTTGAAAAGCGTTGAATAAGCTTAATACAGCAAAGACCTTTTATAAGTATTGATAGCGCGTTGGCGTGCGAAATTATGCTCAACCATGGGTTGGGCATAATTTTTTGTTCCATACTCCGGAACCCATTTTATTATATATGTATGATGCGGATCAAATTTTTTTGCCTGTTCATAAGGATTGAATATCCTGAAATATGGTGCAGCATCGCATCCGCAACCTGCCGCCCACTGCCAGTTGCCGTTGTTTGAAGAAAGCTCAAAATCGAGGAGTTTCTGTGCAAAATATGCTTCGCCCCAGCGCCAGTCAATCAACAGATGCTTGACAAGAAAACCTGCTGTGATCATTCTTACCCTGTTGTGCATCCATCCTGTGGCATTTAATTCCCTCATGCCGGCATCTACAAGAGGATAGCCTGTTTCACCGTTGCACCAGCGAATAAACTCATTTTCGTTATTTTTCCATTCAATTGAAGCATACTTTGTCTTAAAGCTGTTGGTAACCACGCCAGGAAAATACCATAAAATCATCATAAAAAACTCCCGCCAGATGAGCTCTCCGAGAAAAGTTTCATTCAATTCCATTGCCATGTTGACTAGTTTTCTGATACTGATCGTTCCAAACCGCAGATGATGGCTGAGTTTTGAGGTGCCTTCGATTGAAGGGATATCACGTGTGAGATGGTAGTTCCTGATAATGTCCAACGGAATTTCCGGTTTAGTTGGTAATGAATCTATAGATATTGTATTTTTCAGCATCTCATCAGAACGAGGAATTTCACATCTGACCAGGTTATGAATCAACTGTTGCGGATTATACAGACTTAATGTAAGCTTATTGATTGTTTTTATCCATTGCCTCGAATAAGGCGTAAAAACAGTATATGGCTCTCCGTTTGCCTTGATAATGTCATTTTTTTCAAATATTACCTGGTCTTTAAAGGTTTTAAATCCGATTCCCTTTAATTGAAGTAGTGTGGCAACTGCCTGGTCTCTTTTTATAGCATAAGGCTCGTAATCGTGATTTGTGTATACTTCATGAATATTAAGTTTCTCAGTTAGGCCATTGAATATTTCAGTTGGTTTTCCGGTCAGTAAAAGCAGTGATGAGCCCGATGACTGCAATTTTTCCTGAATCATTTGCAGCGCATTTCGAATGAATATAATTCTCGCGTCCGTTCTTTTATCAGGATGTTCAATAATCTCGGTATCAAAAATAAATATGGGCAGGACTTTTTTCCCTGAATTTAATGCGTGATATAATCCGGTATTGTCATCAATTCTCAGGTCTCTGCGAAACCAGAATATGACTACAGAATCATTCGTTTTTATTCCGGGAATATTTTCAAAAGCATCCAATTGACCTCTTGTTTAAGTGCATTACAGCTATAAGCCGATGTCGAACCCCATCCTTATTACGGGATTACTATATAGATTATATTGTGATTCATTGAAATTCCACAGCACCATTAATGTAATGCATGACCTGCCAAATATCCTTTGCCTGTATCCGATTCCTGCAAGCACATTAGATAATGTGATCCACTCGGGCACCAGCGCCTGGCTATATACATTTGTTTTATAAGCCATATATTCATATTCTCCATGGGCAAAGATGCTGTTGAAGAAAGGAAAGTGAAGATTGGTAAACACACGTCCGCCCAATACATGCATGGTCGCCGGCGGCGTGTACCTGCGGTCATTGATATACTGATATGTAAAACCCACACCGAGTGAAATATTTTCAAGAACATAATATCCGAACTGAGGGGAAACATCTACCATGGTAACTGTTCCGAACTGCATGCCCAGGTTGCCGCCGGTAAAAAAAGTCTTTTTAAAAAGCTCATTATAATCATTGGTTTTTGTCTGTTGTTCTTCTTCCTGCGCCATGACAAAACGACTAACCGTTAAAAGCATCATGAACAGAATAGGGGCCAGACAGCGACGGCGAAAATTCATAAAAATTGCTTTTATTAATAAAACATGCTAAGGTAAGCCATAATATTCAGATAGCAATACCATGATATAATTAATGTACAAAGCTGAAAATTATTATGTTAAATGAGAAATATATTTGGACGAAGAAAAAAAAGTAAAAAAAGTTTTAAAAAGATTTGTATTATTGAAAAAAGGTGTATCTTTGCAGTCCCTTTAAGAAAAGGGGCGATCAAAACAGAGTTCTTTAAAAAATCTTCGATTTTAAAATACTGAAAACAAATGTTTTAAAAAATATTTTAAAAAAAAGTAAAAAAAAATTTGGAGATAAAGAAAAACGTTGTAATTTTGCATCCCCGTTTGACAAAAATGGGAAAAGAATAAAAAAAGTTCTTTGAAAATATTGAAGAAGGTAAGAGAAGAGTAAGTATCTCTTGTCAATAACCTGAGAAGAATAGTAAATCTTGAGAACATTAAAGATCAAATTTTACAATGAAGAGTTTGATCCTGGCTCAGGATGAACGCTAG
>CAZVKJ010000043.1:0-34076 GCA_964626855.1 uncultured Bacteroidales bacterium | reverse complement strand
AAATTAATCCTTTTTTATGTTTTTCACCGATTACTTTCAGCATGTCCTGTGTCATGGCATCCAGGTCATAGCTGGGTTTCCAGCCCCATTCTTTGCGTGCGGCGCTGTCGTCAACTGCATCTGGCCAGCTATCGGCAATTGCCTGACGGAAGTCGGGTTTGTATTCGATAGTAAAATCGGGCATATGTTTCTTAATATTTTCTGCCATTTCTTTCACGGAAAAGCTCATAGCGCCGACGTTGAAATCACTGTGGTGTTTCAGTTTGGAAAAATCAGCCTGCATCAGGTCAACGGTAGCTTTCAGGCAGTCGGGCATGTACATCATCGGAAGGCGTGTGTCTTCTTTTACAAAGCATGTGTATTTGCCATATTTTACGGCGTCATAATAAATAGCAACGGCATAATCGGTAGTACCGCCACCGGGTAATGTTTCATTGCTGATGATGCCGGGATAACGCAAACCTCTTACATCGAGGCCATATTTTTTTACATAGTAGTCGGCAACAAGTTCGCCGGCAACTTTGGTAATACCATACATGGTGGAAGGATGCAGAACCGTTTCCTGCGGAGCGCAATCCAGCGGGGTTCCGGGGCCGAATACGGCGATGGAACTCGGAATAAGTACCTGTTCCATTTTCATTTCGCGGGCAATTTCCAGCACGTTAAAAAGACCGTTCATGTTGATGTCCCATGCCATCATCGGATTTTGTTCACCAACAGCCGAAAGAATAGCCGCCAAATTGACGATGCAGTCAACATTGTATTTTTTGCAGACATCATACATGGCCTGTTTGTTCAGTACATCAAAATATTCGAAAGGGCCTGATTTGGCAACGGTTTCGGAAGGCGGCGATTTGCGGGTGCTGGCAATAACATTGTCATTACCGTAAATTCTACGGAGTTCCATAGTAAGTTCAGACCCGATCTGACCGACAGCTCCTACAATAAGTATTTTTTTCATATTGATAAATAGGTTATTAATTAATAGATTTATTAATTTAGAAAAGGCCCGGCAAAATTAATTTATTTAGGTTTATTATTTAAAATTCAGCTAAGTTTTTTATTGAATTATTATTAAAATTATTTTTAGCCTGTTTTTGGTACGATTTTTTCTTAGCGGATGCCCTCAGATATTTCCGTATTATTTAATTTTGAAAAAAACACCATGAGAAAATTTATCCTCGCTTTACTTGCATGTATCGCCTTATCCTCAGGCATTTATGCCCAAAAAGAAAATGTCATCAAAGTCATCCCCGACGTGAATGATGTCATCATTTACCTTACAGGCGCCCAGGTACGCTATAAAATACAGGCAAACCTCGTGGCGGGAAGAAATCTGCTTGAAATCAGCGGGCTGGCGCCCAACCTCGATCCTTCAAGCATCCGTATCACCGCTGATGAAAAATCGGCCGTTTTATCTGTCATACATAAAAAAACCGATGAAACCGTTAGTGCTGAAGCAGCAAAGCTGAACCTGGTCAACGACTCCATCCGGATCATAACAAAAAAGTTCAACCTGATCAACGATGAAAAAAATGCACTGAGCGTGCAAAAGGACCTCCTGCTTAAAAACATGTCGATGAGAGGTGACAATAACGGGGTGAATTTTCTTGACCTGCAAAAAGCCGCCGATTATTACCAGGCAAAGGTTTTCGAGATCAATAAGCGATTTACCGAATTGACTGATGAGGCAGACCTTCATACGGCAACACTGGCAAAACTTCAGCTGAAAGCAGCTAAATTAGCCGTTACTTCTAAGACCCGTTTATCATCGGTTTCTATCCTCGTCGTTGCTGAAAACACCGTTAATGCCACCCTGGAGTTTTCTTACGTTGTTCGCGAAGCCGGCTGGATGCCGTACTATGACCTCAAATGCGATGATATCAGCAAACCCATAAAACTGAACTACCGGGCAAAAGCCTATAACAATTGCGGCATCGACTGGAACAATGTGGCGGTGAGCTTATCCACCGCAGACCCCATGCAGAACATCAATGTCCCGAAGCTGCAGACATGGTACCTTAATGATTACTCCGCCTGGTCCAATCAGAATTACGAAGGAATTACGCTGAATGATATCTCGGTCAGCAGCATGAATCAGGAAGTTGATGAAAGCGAGTATGCTTTAGACAATCAAAATGCCGACCGCAGCAAAAATCAACCGGCACAGGGTATAAAAACAAAGCAGATTCAGGTTCCCGAGCTGAGTTTTAACTTCCAGGTTAAAAACAAGTATACGTTTCCTTCAAATGCACAACCTTACATAGTCGACATAGACGAATATTCTCTTGCAGCTTCGTACCGCTATGTTTGTGTTCCTTCGGCAGAGAAAAGCGCCTTCCTGCTGGCTTGCATCAACGACTGGGAAGAGCTGAACCTGGTGGAAGGCAATGCCAACATTTACCTTAACGGCACGTATGTCGGCCAGTCTTACCTGAATCCCAACGAAATATCAGACACATTGCAGGTGTCGCTGGGACGCGACAGCCATATACAGGTTGACCGGGTTAAGTTAAAAGATTACAGTAGCAAGGTGCTGATAGGTACCAAACGGAAAGCCACCTACGTGTATGAAATATCCGTAAAAAACAACCGTAACATTCCCATCACGGTGGAAATACAGGATCAGGTTCCCATAAGCAGCAACCAGGATATTGAAGTCACTGTTGACCAGATTTCACAGGCACAGCAGGATATGACCACCGGATTATTAAAGTGGAATTTCATCATCGACCCCGGGCAGCTTCAAAAGGTTAAGCTGGGCTATACCATAAAGTATCCTAAAAACATTACCATTCAGGAAAAGAAAATGAGAGCAATCAATTGTCCTTCTTTTTAAACTAATACAGCCTATGTTAAAAATAAAAAGCTTTGAATTCAACGATTTCGGTGTAAAAACTTACGTCCTGTCAAACGAAAACAAAGAGTGTTTCGTTATCGACCCCGGATGTTATACAGAAAAAGAGCAAAAGCAATTTGATGATTTTATAGAAGAATCACAATTTAGGATACAAAAACTTCTCATCACGCATTGCCATATTGATCATATACTTGGTGTGGCGCATCTTGAAGACAAGTATGGAACCGGCGCCTGGATACACCCGTCGGGTAAAGAGTTTTTAAGAGCCTCTATCGGTTATGCTTCGGTTTTTGGCTTCGACCTGGAGCGGATGATCACTCCTGCAGGCTTTATCAGTGAGGGCGAACAGCTGTTTCTTGACGGTGATAAACTGGATGTGATATATACGCCGGGCCATGCCGAAGGCAGCCTGTGCTTCATCGACCACAGCCAAAAGGCCGTATTCACCGGCGATGTTTTGTTTAACGGGAGCATCGGGCGTACCGACCTGCCCACGGGAGACTACGAATTGCTTATTGAGAATATCAAAAACAAGCTGATGGTTCTGGCCGACGATTACGTTGTATACCCGGGGCATGGTCCGACCACAACTATAGGCGGGGAAAGAAGGGGTAATCCGTTTTTGTGATTTTTATTTTCAATCACCCACCACATCCATCTGGTAACCCCGTTCATTGCGCTTTTCAATGTAATTCATGAATGAACGGTTCACCACCTTGTTGCCGCCGGGTGTGGGATAGTCGCCGGTAAAATACCAGTCGCCGGTATGGCCCGGACTGGCGGCATGAAGGTCTTCTATCTTCTGGTAGATGATCTGGACTCCGGCTTTAATATCTTTTGGAACAAGCAGCCGCGTGATCTTTTCTGCAATGCGGTCATCGGTAAAAGGTGCGTAAATCTCTTTTACGTGGTTTACCATCTGTTCCTTGGGCAGGTACTCCTGTGTTTTGCATTCTTTATATACCCTGGCAATAACATCATCCTGGCCGGTCTCTTTCAGCAACTCAATAGCAGCCCGGAAAGCAACAAAATCGGTCAGCTTCGACATGTCTATTCCATAGCAATCGGGGTAGCGTATCTGCGGCGCCGATGATGCAATGATGATCCTTTTGGGATTCAGGCGGTCGAGCATGCGGATAATGCTTTTGCGCAAGGTGGTGCCGCGCACGATGGAATCGTCCACCACCACAATATTATCGACATGATCGCGGATGATGCCGTAGGTGACATCATAAACATGTGCCACCAGGTCGTCACGGTCTTTATCCTGTGTAATAAATGTACGTAGCTTAAGGTCTTTTACCGCCAGTTTTTCAAAGCGGGGACGAAAAGCAAGAATGTTGCCCAGGTCGGCAGTGGTGAGTTTATTTCCCGCCTGAAGGATTTTGTCTTTTTTAACCTGGTCACAAAATTCCTCAAGGGCTTTCATCATGCCGTAATAAGCTACGGCAGCAGTGTTGGGAATATATGAAAACACGGTGTTTTCAATATCATAGTCGATGGCTTTTAATATCGAGGGAACCAAAAAGCCTCCGAGTTTTTTACGTTCAACATAAATATCGTTGTCGGTTCCGCGTGAAAAATAGATACGTTCAAAAGAGCATGATTTCCGTTGCCGGGGTTCGGTAAACTTTTCAAGGCTGTGGGTTCCGTCCTTTTTAACTATCAATGCTTTTCCGGGATCGATTTCTTTCACATCATTTGCCGGAACATTAAAGGCAGTAAGAATAACAGGGCGTTCTGAAGCAGCCACGATCACTTCATCATCGGCATAATAATATGCAGGGCGTATGCCTGAAGGGTCGCGCATGATAAACGCGTCGCCGTGCCCGACCATGCCAGCCAACACATAACCGCCGTCCCAGTCTTTGGCGGCACGTGTGAGCATCCTGGCGATGTTCAGGTTTTTTGCAATCAACAATGATATGTCCTGCTTGCTTATTCCCTGTTCTTTATAAGTCTGGTATAATTCCTCGTTTTCCATATCGAGGAAATGGCTTATTTTTTCAAGTATGGTGATGGTATCGGTAGTTTCAACAGGATGCTGGCCCAGGCTGATCAGCTTCCGGAAAAGCTCGTCGACATTGGTAAGGTTAAAGTTGCCGGCCAACACCAGGTTTTTTGTTTTCCAGTTATTATCACGGATAAAAGGATGGCAGGTTTCGATGCTGTTTTTTCCAAAAGTGCCGTAACGCAGATGTCCCAAGTACATTTCTCCAACAAACCCGGAGTTATGCTTCAGCCAGTTTACATCGCAAAGCCGGTCGGGATTGGTTTTCCCGATATTCTTAATATCAGAATACGCCTGGGTAAAAATGTCAATCAATGCTTGTGAAGAATTGGACCGTATTCTGTTGATAAAACGCATTCCCGGCTCGAGATCGAATTTTATACAAACGATGCCGGCGCCATCCTGGCCCCGGTTGTGCTGCTTTTCCATGAGCAGCGAGAGTTTATTCAAACCATAGAGCGAGGTGCCGTATTTCAGCTGGTAATACTCAAGGGGTTTTAATAAACGGATAAAGGCTATACCGCATTCGTGCTTAATGGGTTCACTCATACAGTTCGTTTTTTTGCAAAGTTATGTTTTTGCAGGCAATCACATCATTTCCCGCAAAGTATTTTTTACCGGCATAAAAGAATTAGAAATTTCTGTTGTCAAAATTCACCGGATGGTTCTCCTGGTTGTACTTTCCGCAATCAATTTCTACTGATAAGGGCTTGGATGGCTTTGAAAACCTGTCGGTTGTTTTTACAGTAAGGGTTTTATCAGCATAAACTTTTTTCATATATAAAGCCCATATAGGCAATGACATATTAGCGCCCTGTCCCAGTGAGGTGCTGCGGAAATGGATGCTGCGGTCTTCGCAGCCAACCCATATACCTGTGGTAAGGTTAGGAACAAATCCCATAAACCATCCGTCGGAGTTATTGTCGGTGGTGCCTGTTTTGCCGGCAATTTCGTTTGTTAACTGGTATTTTCCCCGTAAGCGCGCACCTGTTCCGCTTTCCACCACGCCCTGCATCAGGCTGGTCATCAGGTAAGCCGTTTCTTCGCTCATAGCCTCCTGGGTTTTGGGGACAAAGTTCGCTAGGGTATTTCCATAACGGTCTTCAATACGTGTAACAAAAATCGGTTCGATATATACTCCTTTGTTGGCAAAACAATTTATGGCGCCCACCATCTCGTATAACGACAGGTCGGGAGTTCCGAGGCATATGGCATATACTTCAGGAATAAAGCTTTTAATACCCATTTTATGGGCAACTTTTACCACCGGCCCCGGCGAATATCGTTTTATCAGAAATGCCGAAATCCAGTTGATGGAGTTTGCCAATGCTTCTTTCAGCGTGATCATTTCTCCCTCTTTATAATCGCTGGAATTTTTAGGTTCCCATACTTTTCCATCTGGCAGGTTAAATGTGATGGGCACATTGGGCACTTTGGTACATGGAGAAAATTCACCTTCCTGCATAGCCACGGTATAGACAAAAGGCTTAAACGTTGAGCCTACCTGTCTTTTAGCCAGGCAAACGTGATCATACTGAAAATATTTAAAATTAATGCCACCCACATAAGCCCTCACGTATCCCGTCTGCGGCTCAACCGACATCAGTCCTGCCAGCAAAAACCACTTATAATATTTCACCGAATCCAGGGGCGACATCACGGTATCTTTATCGCCGTTCCAGGTAAATACACGCATCCGTACCGGCGTATTAAATATTTGCATGATCTCGTCATCAGACACTTTATCATTTTTCAGGTTCTGGTAACGGTCCGACCGGTAAACGGCCTGCATAATCATTTTATTGATCTGGACATCGGTGAGCCGCCAGTCAAAAGGAGCTCTTTTAACACCTTTCCAGTGCTTGTAAAATGCGCTCTGCAATTCCTTTCCCAAATGTTCGTACACGGCTTCTTCGGCATAGCGCTGCATTTTGGAATTAACGGTGGTATATATTCTCAGGCCATCCTTAAAAATATTGTAAGGTGTGCCGTCGGATTTCAGGTTTTTATTGCACCAGCCATAAACGGGGTTGTTTTCCCATTGGTCGAGGTCTTCTTTGTACAATGCCTTATCAACATAATTATCTTCATTGGGTTTTTTCCGGGTCAGCAGGGTTTTCAGAAATTCCCTGAAATAGGTAGCAAGTCCGACATTATGGTCCTGAATGCGAAAATTCGACATGTCGATAGGAAGAACCCTGATAGAATCGTATTGTTCCTTGCTGATATAGCCGTTTACCTTCATTTGTTTCAAAACGACTTCACGCCTTTTTAAAGCGTTTTGTGGATTTCTTACCGGGCTGTATTTGGTGGGCGCTTTCAGCAAACCTATCAGCATGGCCGATTCCTGGATATTTAATGAATCGGTGGTTTTATTAAAATATGTGCGCGCCGCTGATTTTATACCAAAAGATTGATTGCCGAAATCCACCGTATTAAGGTACATCGCGATGATCTCCTGCTTGGTGTAATTTTGTTCAAGCTTTACTGCCGTGATCCATTCTTTAAATTTGGTAAAAACTACTTTCAAAAAACTCTGGTTAGCTTCGCGGGGAAAAAGATTTTTGGCTAACTGCTGTGTGATGGTACTGCCTCCGCCGGCGCCCCGGTCAAGTGTAAAAACGCCTAATACCACCCTGAACAGGCTCCGGACATCGATGCCGGAATGATCGGTAAACCGCGCATCTTCGGTGGCAATTAATGCATTTACCACATTAGGCGACAACTCGCTGAAATGAACATTTGACCGGTTTTCGATATAATATTTACCCAATAAAACCTGGTCGGAAGAATAAACTTCCGAAGCAAGGTTACTGCGCGGATTTTCCAGTTCCTCGAAAGTGGGCATGAACCCGAATACGCCCAAACTGATCAGGGTAAACAAAAAAACAATAAAGCCTATTGCCGAAAAATAAATTGTCCAAAGTATTTTTATATACTTTCGGGTATCATTATTTGCACTTTTCTTTGCCATTACTTTTCAGGTTCAAATTTATCTATCCTGATTCCGAAATCTTCAATGCCCTTAAGTTCGGGTTCGCGCATGGCCTGCTCAAATTCAAATGAATAGTCGCCCATGAGTCTGAATCTAATTCCCTGGCGGAATAAAATACGGTTATCAATGACGTTCCCTCTTTGCTTTCCAAGCCATTTACCGGTAGGGTCGGCAAGGTAGCATTCAATGGTATCAACGGAATACATCTTATTCGGATAAAATGTCTTCAAAAATAGAAAAATATTGCTGTACTTATAATCCGCCGAATTTCGAATATTGATAAAAAAGTTGTACAACTGCGTGGTATCGGTTATGGATACTGAAAACTTTTGAATATCATCGCTTTTCCAGGTTGCATTTTCGATTTTTTTACTTCTGTCGATGATAACTCCTGTGTTGCAGGAACTCAGCATTAAAAGAAACAACGCGGCAAGGATGAAAAAAGATTTTTTCATTTTAGTCGTCGGCATATTTGGAAAGATCCTCCTCAAAATGTTCAAATTCTATTTTCTTTTCCTTTTTCTGGGCAAAATCTTCAAGTTTTTCGGGGATGATACCTTTGGCATTATCAATGATAATTTTTTTAACGACATCAACATTTATAGCCAGTATATTTGTGGGGTCGTCGACATAACAATACCATATGATTTTCTTGATTACATCGATTTTATGGCATTGTGCCGGGCCTTTTTTTGTTTTAAGTAATATATCCGTATTCGGAAAACTCTTTAATGCATCAACATAGCAATCATATTCATAGTTGAGGCAGCATTTTAGTTTTGAGCATTGCCCTGCCAGTTTCTGAGGGTTGATTGACATTTGCTGTACCCTGGCTGTGTTGGTGGAAACGGATTTGAAATCGAACATCCAGCTTGAGCAGCACAGTTCGCGTCCGCATGTTCCAATACCTCCAAGGGCGCTGGCTTCCTGCCGTACACCTATCTGGCGCATTTCGACACGTACGCTGAACTGTTCAGCAAGTACTTTTATCAATTCCCTGAAATCCACGCGCTCTTCTGCCGTATAATAAAACGTAGCTTTGGTGCCGTCACCCTGGTATTCGACATCATTTACCTTCATCGAGAGTTTGAGGTTGCCGGTGATCCTTTTTGTTTTATACAGTGTCTCGTTTTCAGGCGAAACTACTGAAACCCATTTTTCAATATCCGACGGCCTTGCTCTGCGGTAAACCTTTTTGATTTCGCGGGTTTCATAATTCACGCGCTTTTTTTTCATCTGCAGCCTGACTGCTTCGCCCAGCAACGTGATGATGCCCAGGTCATGGCCTGGCGATGATTCAACAGCAACGATGTCTCCTATATCGTATTCAGAATTATCGGTGATCATGAAAAAGTCTTTGCGGCTGTTTTTAAACCGCACTTCAGCGTAAGGAAAAACAGGATAACAGGAGGGCAGGGGAGTGTTTTTTAACCAATCATAGGCATTCCGCTTACAACATGAAGGGCTGTATATTTTATCGTTTTTCAAATGCGACTTTGGCTTGTTGGCACAGCCTCGCGTAAGAAATTCATTTTTTTCGTGTGTCATATCAGTCTAATTACAGCAAAGATATACAATTTTGAAATTACACCGGGGATTTACGAATGCATAATTTTGTGCAGCCTGAATGACATGTCCATAAAGAGAACCTTGGGGTTGGCATTTCTTTCAATATGAAATACCGCCTTATTAAACTCTCCGGCAAAAGCCGGAATACGTGATGAAGTCAGTACGTTTGAAAAATTCCTTACGAAAACCGATTCTTCATCCATCAGCTTTAGCAGCTTGTCATTGCCATGATTCATCAGTGATGTACCGCGGATGATTTTCAAGGCATAATTGAAGAATATTTTTTGGTTTTCACGTCCAATTTTTGAGATATCATCAATGAACCGGGTCAGTTCAAAAACATCATCATTGTTTAACCGGTAACAGAGTCTTAACCATGTCTGCAGGGTAGTAAAAAAATACCCGTCATCATCCACATCCTGCATCAGTGTTCTGGCAAAGATCAGGTTGCCATCGGCAAGGTTAGCAATTTTTCGTGCATTGATCTCCGACACCTGGTGCTTTTCAATAAGTGTGTTTGTAATATCCTTATTGCTCAGCCGCGGAATCTTCACCATCTGCGTGCGCGAAATAATGGTGTTGATGATTTGCTCGTGATGTTCCGAGATTAAGATAAAAAGGGTTTTTTCAGGCGGTTCCTCCAATATTTTCAGGATCTTGGGCGCAGCAGCATGAAATAATTTTTCGACCATCCACATAATTACGATCTTGTACTCTGATTCGTATGATTTCAGGCTGAGTTTTTTCACGATCTCGTCACAATCGTCTGCATTGATGATTCCCTGTTTATTCTCTACGCCAATAGCTTCGTACCAGTCGTTGATGGAAATATAACAATCATTTTTTATGAGCAGGTCGCGCCATTTGGTGATAAAGTCAGTGCTTTTGGCTTTTTTCACCTCTTTGGTTGACGTTACAGGATAGAAAAAATGCAGGTCGGGATGCATGAGCTGGCGGAATTTCTGACACGAAGGGCAAACCCCGCATGAATCGCCTTTTAATGCTGAGCCGGAGTCAAAATATTGTCTGTCGGTGCAACAGATAAACTGGGCGTAGGCAATAGCCAACGTGAGTTTTCCGGAGCCTTCCGCGCCAAGAAACAATTGTGCATGGCTTACACGGCTGTTTTTTACCGTGTTCACCAGGTAGTTTTTTACAGGAATCTGTCCGATGATTTCGGAAAACCTCATATAAATTGCAATTTTAGGTTTTTTTCAAAAATCAGCTGAATTAGTTTTTCTTTAATAACAGTCGCGGCAAATTGCGCTTAAGTAATCAAAACAGAAATATCTGCTATTACTGTTTCATCAATTCCCCGACAATGGTATCTACTGAAATTCCTTCTGCTTCGGCTTTATAATTCTTTACAATACGGTGCCGCAACACCAATGGTGCCACCTGCTTAACATCTTCAATGTCGGGAGAAAATTTTCCATTAATAGCGGCGCTGCATTTGGCGCCAATGATCAGGTACTGAGAGGCACGCGGGCCGGCTCCCCACGAAATATAATCGTTGGCCCATTTATGCGCTATAGCTGTCCTGGGGCGCGTTATAGACGCAAGGTGGATGGCATATTTATAAACATTGTCCGGTACGGGTATCTTACGAATGATCTCCTGGTAGGTCAAAATCTCTTCGGCTGTCAGAACTACTTCCACTTTGGGTTGGTAGTTGGTAGTGGTCGTCTTAACAATATTGATCTCCTGGTCAAAATCGGGATAATCAAGCCAGATGTTGAACATGAACCTGTCAAGCTGGGCTTCGGGTAATGGATATGTTCCTTCCTGTTCGATAGGATTCTGGGTAGCCAGAACAAAAAACGGTTCTTCGAGTTTAAATGTTTTTCCGGCCACGGTCACCGCTTTTTCCTGCATGGCTTCGAGCAGAGCCGATTGTGTTTTTGGCGGTGTGCGGTTTATTTCGTCGGCCAAAATTATATTCGCGAAAACAGGCCCTTTGATAAACCTGAATTTTCTTTCTTCGTCAAGAATTTCTGATCCGATGATGTCAGAGGGCATCAGGTCGGGTGTAAACTGTATTCTTGAATAATTTAACCCTAATGATTTTGCAATGGTATTAATCATAAGGGTTTTTGCAAGGCCGGGAACCCCGATCAGCAAGGCATGCCCGTTACTGAATATGGAAATGATAATATTTCTTACCACATCATCCTGGCCGATAATAACTTTAGCAGTTTCGGATTTTACTTTTTTGTACTTTTCTACCAGCGCTTCAAGAGCTTCTACATCAGTTTTGAATTGCATTTTCAATCAGTTTTATTGTTTGTATGAACCCCAAAAGTATTTAAAATCGCAGTTCTTATAATTATCTGAGATATTAATAAACGTGCTTTTTGTTTTTTCGCCTATCCATTTATTGATTACCTGGTTTTGTTTAAGCTGCAGTGCGAGGTTCTGAATCTGGGGATAATCATCTTTCAGATTGGCTTTATGCGGTTCGGTACGTGCGACCAGTTTTAGCATCCTGTATGCCTGTTGACCGTCTTCATTGGTAAAAACCATGGGCGCCGAAACTTCGCCGACTTTCATTTTTTCAATGATAAAATATATGCCGGGGTCGAGTTCATCAGGAGCAAACTTTGAATCACCGGTATACTGGTTTGTAAGCATTCCGCCATTGATTTTTGAAGGGTCGTCAGAATTCAGGACGGCTGCCTTTTCAAAGGTTAACGAATCGGATTTTATCAATGCAGCCACCCTGTCAATATCTTTTTTTGATTTGATCATATCTTCCGGTGATGCCTTCGGAATGAGCAGTATGTGCCTCACATTGATATTTTCGCCTCTCCGTTCAATCATCTGGATGATATGATAACCTTTTTGTGTTTTAACAATGGGAGAAACCTCGCCCGGTTTTAATGAAAAAGCAGCTGCTTCAAATTCAGGATACAACTCGCCGCGTCCGACAAAACCCAGCTCACCGCCTTTGGAAAACGAACCGGGATCTTCGGAATATAAATTTGCAAGCGTGGCAAAGTCCTCACCTTTTTTTACCCTTTCTTTTAGTAAGTTCAGTTTATCTTTTACATTATTGATTTCAGCCTCGCTAACCACCGGCTGTTTGATGATCTGCTCAACTTCTATTTGGGAGCCAATTAGCGGCAAGCTGTCTGCGGGAATGGTTTTAAAAAAATCAGAAACTTCAGATGGTGTAATTTTCACATCCTGTGTAAGCTTTGATTGAACAGTCTGGATCAATAAATAATCATGTATTTTACTTCGCATGTCCTCTTTGATCTGGAGGATAGATTTTTTAAAGTATTCTTCCAGTTTTTCCTTTGTCCCGACCTGGCTGATAAAATAACGTAATCGCCTTTCCAACTCGCTGTCAACCTGTTTATCGGTGACTGTCACGCTGTCAAGTTCGGCCTGTGTGAGCAATAATTTCTGGAACATCATTTCTTCCAGTATCTGGCATTTCAGGCCTTTTCCTTTCAGGCTTCCCTGCATTAATGACTGCATATACTCGTTTTCAATATCCGAATATAATATAATATTATTGCCGACAACCGCAGCCACCTCATCAATAAGAACCTTCTCTCCGGCTTGCTGGGATTTACCGGTAAATGCCAGCAACAACAACATTGAAAAAAGCAGGGGCCTGTATATTCCTTTTATTTTATTCATCAACTTTTTTATTTTACCTGAATAATAACTTTTAAATTGTAAAAATAGTATGATTTATTTTTTAAAGACCTCTATTTTCCCTTTTTTCAATGCATCATTATAAACATCGTTCCGCATGTTTTCAACCAGGGCAACTTTTCGTTTATTGATGATGATATCCCTGATATTGTTTTTTTCAAAACTCAGCGGTGATAAACTTTCCTTGATCATAAACCCCTTTATGTTCATCAGGTATGTAAATGATGAATCCTGAATCTCAATCATACGGTTGTTTTTAAGGTATTCTTCCTGGTTATAGGTATTTATAGGGATTTCTTTCAGGATATCATTAAAAAGCAGCCAGTTTTGAGCATCAAGGTAATAATTCACGGCATATTTATGACAAAAGTCCTGCAACTTCTTTAAGTCCGTGGCATTGTCGGAACGGATCAACTGGCGGGGAACAGCAGGCGGAATGTTTTTAGGTATTTTTATATAAACAACTTTTACAATATTTTCCTTTAACTCAAAATTAGCCTTGTTTTTCTCGTAGTACTGCATGATTTCCTCATCGCTGACGTTCGTATCCAGCTTTTGATTAATCAGCTTTGATTCATACTTATAGATAATAAGTGAGTTTTTATAATCTTCAAGCTGCTGTGAAAAATCTTTTTCCTCATCCGAGAGGTTTTTTTCCGCCTGCGAAACTACCAGTTGCTGATGTACCCAGTTATCCACATATTCGTTCAGCATATCAAGGCTGTCGCTCTCAGAGCTGCCCGGTGGCAGAACAGACTGTATATCGGAAGCATACAATTTTTTATCATTGACCCTGGCCAAAACCTTTTCGTCCTTGCCATGCTTCGCATTACAGGCACAAAAAAGTAACGCAATAATCCAGAAATTTTTTTTTAAAAAATTTCTTTTCAATTCAGAAAAAAGCCTGTCGATCAATTTAGAAATAAATGACTTATTTAATGATAGTTTCAAATACTGCCTTATTCACTTCATATGGATATTTAGTCCTGAGCTCTTTTATCCATTCTTCTTCAAGATAATTCTGGTAATCTGCTGTTATAATGCCTTTTGCCTCTTTCAGCAATTTAGGCTGGGGAGTAACCAATTTATTTACTACGATAAAAACAGTTTTACCATCTTTTGACATATTATCAGTAACACCTTTTTCCCATTTAATTTCATCAATCATCGGGTTATCCTTTTTGGAATAAAGTTTATGTTCGATTTTTAAAACAGGGATAGAATCCGTATTGATCTTTTTCAGGATGTCAGAATCGGTTAGTTTACCTTTGTCATAGTCTTTCAGTAATTTCCTGGTGTTTTTGGCCACGGCTTCATTTTTACAGGTAAATATGGTTGCGTCAAGGCGCTCATCCCACATATATTTTGTCTTGTTTTTTTCGTAGAATTCTTTTAATCCGGTAGTATCCTGGATGGCTTTTGACCAGACTTTTTTATCAGTAAGTTCAAACAGCATGATGCCATCGCGGTATTCCTTCATCAGGGCTTTGAATTCCGGATATTTCTGCTCGAGTTTCGAGTCCTCATACTGGAGGCAGCTTTCATCGGTAAAGGCGGCATATTTTTCATTGATAAAGGCAGGTATGCTTGATTTGTTGCGTCTGATGGATTTACCGCCTATATATTTTGCAAAATCCTGTTCCATGTATGATTTGTCACCAATGGTGAACATGAGTTTGGTGAGGCTTGCGGCTTTTGAAACATCCCATTTTCCTTCAAATATAGTAGAATCGACCACGGCATAAAAATCTTTCAGCACGCCGGGAAATTCTTTAAACCCGTATTCATTTTTGATCCGGTTGATGACAGACTCTCTGCTTTTGTTCGACCTGCTGTCTTTCAGGAGGCGTGCTTTTAATTCGGCTTTTGTTTCATCAAATGGTTTGAACGGGGTTTTTTCAACGAGTTTAATAAGATGCCAGCCATATATGGTTTGCACCGGTGCCGAATAATCTCCGGGATTTTTAAGTTTTGAAATAGCTTCGATGAATTCGGGGACCATACGATTCACGCCAAAGCTCGGCAATATGCCACCCTTTGCAGCTGAACCTTTATCGTCGGAGTATTCCTTAGCCACATCTTCGAATTTACTGCCGTTTTTCAGTTTGGTATAAGCGGAATCAATTTTTGATTTATATTTGGGGAGATCTTCGGACTTGGCATCGCGTGGCACGCTAACAAAAATATGCGCCACAACCACATCGCCCATAGCCGGCTTTTTATTTACAACCTTTATCAAATGATAACCATAGTCGGTTCTGATAGGCATTGACACTTCGCCAACCTTTGTATTAAATGCGCCGTTTTCAAAAGGATAGATCATATCCAGCACGGTAAAATACCCGAGATCGCCGCCATTACCCTTGATTTCCATATCCGAATTCGGATCTTTCCTGTCGCGGGCCGAAGGGTCTTCGGAAGTTTCTTTGGCAACCACATCAAAAGGTTCTCCCTTTATGATCCTGTCGCGTATCTTCATGATCTTCTGAAAGACAGCCAGGGTGTCTTCCGGGGAAGCATCCTTGTTGACCCTGATCAGTATATGACTGGCTCTGACATCATACTGCATCCTGTCATATGCCTCCTTAAGCAGGTTTTCTTCAACCTGTTTGTCTGTAAGGTATGGCTGGGCAAGCTGCTTGCGGTAACCGGCCAATTCATTTTTAAATGAGGAAAATGTATCAAGTTTTTGTTCTTCGGCTTCTTTTACTTTAAGCTTAAAATTGATGTACAAATCCAAATACTCTTCAAGTGATTTTCTGTCCATCACATCGCCCTTAATGTTATTCTTTTTATAAACATTAAGAAATTCGCTTTTAGTGATCTTTTCACCTGCAACAGTCAAGAGGACGTCGTCATTATTCTGTGCGAACAACATTCCGCAAAACATCACGGAAACAACATAAATTATTATACGTTTCATGTTTCTTTAAAATTGTTTTAATTTTAGCGCAAAAATATATTTAATTAATTCATTTTCAAAAATTATCTGCTATAATTTGGTGCTTCACGCGTAATAATAACGTCGTGCGGATGGCTTTCCGTCACGCTTGCAGCAGTTATTTTAATAAATTTTGCTTTCTGGAGCTCGTTGATATCTTTTGACCCGCAGTATCCCATACCGGCTTTTAATCCGCCTACCATCTGGTGCATTACTTCTGATAATGTGCCTTTATAAGGAACACGTCCGACAATACCTTCCGGAACCAATTTCATCAAATCATCTTCATTTTCCTGGAAATACCTGTCCTTTGACCCTCTTTGCATCGCTTCGATGGATCCCATTCCTCTATAAGTCTTGAATTTACGGCCTTCAAAAATAATCGTTTCTCCCGGAGATTCTTCCACCCCGGCTAACATCGACCCCAGCATCACCGAATGAGCGCCGGCGGCTATGGCTTTTACTATATCGCCGCTGAAACGTATTCCCCCATCGGCAATTACAGGAACCCCGGAGCCTTTAATAGCCTCAGCCACAGAATGAATAGCATACAACTGCGGGACACCCACGCCTGCAATAACCCTGGTGGTACATATTGATCCGGGGCCAATGCCTACTTTTAATGCATCAGCTCCTGCATTAACAAGGGCTTTGCCGGCTTCGGCAGTGGCAATATTGCCTAAAACCAGGTCTATATCAGGAAAGTTTTTTTTAAATAATTTGGCTGCATCAATTACGCCTTTGGAATGGCCGTGAGCAGTATCTATTACAACGGCATCAACGCCGGCTTTGACCAAAGCCTGTGCTCTTTCAATCATGTCGCCTGTTACACCCAAAGCTGCCGCCACACGTAATCTTCCCCTGGTGTCTTTACAGGCATTGGGGCGTGCTTTTATTTTAATAATATCCTTATAGGTAATCAGCCCGATAAGTTTATAATCCTTATCTACAACCGGCAATTTCTCAATTTTATACTCCTGCAGAATATCAGCGGCTTTTTCAAAATCAGTAAATTCGCTTGTAGTTATTAAGTTCTCTTTGGTCATAACTTCTGATACCGGCCTGTTATGATTACGCTCAAAACGCAAATCACGATTGGTTATTATTCCTACAAGATGATTTTCATCGTCAATTACAGGTATTCCTCCGATTTTAAATTCCCTCATCAAATCAAGCGCATCTTTCACACAAGCATTCTTTTTCAACGTAATAGGATCAATGATCATCCCGTTTTCGGCACGTTTTACTTTTTTTACCTCATTAGCCTGATCTTCGATGGGCATATTTTTATGCAACACCCCGATACCGCCTTCCTGGGCAATGGCAATAGCCATGTGCGATTCGGTAACGGTATCCATAGCTGCAGAAACAACAGGGATGTTTAAATTGATGTTTCGCGTAAAATGGGTGGAACAATCCACCATCCGGGGCAATATTTCAGAATAGGCAGGTATTAACAATACGTCATCGTAGGTTAAACCCTCTCCAATGAATTTATTTGAAGTTGAATTCATGTTCAATAAATTTAATGTCTGCAAAAATATGAAAAATAGTTGTTAATGAATTGCTACGGTTTTAATTTATATAAAACCGGTAGGATCAGGTATGATCTGTATTTTACTAACGGATAAGAGTTACAATGCCTCTCTTTAAAAACGATTTGTTAAAGGCATTGGTGATCTTTATGCAATATGTGTATACCCCATAAGGGCATCTTTTACCTTTCATGGTGCCATCCCATCCTTGTTCATAATCGGTTGTTTCAAATACGGTTTGCCCCCAGCGGTCGTAAATAACCATCTGATAATTGTCCTTATCTGTAAAGACACCTATAGGTTTAAAAATATTGTTCAGGCCATCCGGGAAAAAAGCATTGGGAACATATAAACGGGAAGGCTGCAACAAGAGTACTTCATTTGAATACACGGTATCAATAAATGTCAGGTCTGTATTATAAATATCATTTAATGGCGCCTGAACCGTATACTTGAAGCGCCCGCCGCTTTCCGTGAAGTTCGTCACGTCCTCCGTAAAAGTAGTTTCGCTCAGCAAAAACGTCTGAACCTTTGTATATGGCTGAAAATCTTCCACCTCTCTCAATATATTATATTCGACAGGTAGACGGTCTTCGTATAAATTCCAATCAATACGGTTATATAGATAATCAGTGGCATCACCCTGCAGGTAAATCGTCCGGCCTGTATTGGAAGTCAGCACATCCAGGAAACAGCTGTCGGCAACAACAACCTTATAATAATAACTTCCCGAATGCACATCGGCGGTATTATCGTCATAGAGGACATTTGAATAAATATTGGTTGGAGGCAACAAAGCAATGGTGTCATATGAAATGCCATCTGCCGATCTCAGGACCTTGTACCTCGAAATGTAAGCCGTGGTATCCACATAAAAGCCAAGCCGGATAAATTCATCATTTTTAACAGTGGCATAGCGCAGGTATATAAATTTTGGCTGGTTGGGCTTGGTGACCAAAACACAGCAGCGGTTTGATGAGGAAGTTTTCGAATTGATGGAATCGTAAGCCTGCACATAGTAGCAGTACGTATGCCCATTGACAAGCGATACATGTTCATAGGAAGAATCTGCTGTGGACAAATCGGCCAGGATGGTATAAGGCCCAGCATTTTCGCTTATCATCAGCCGGTATCCTTTCAGGCCAGGATCTTTAAAATGGATGTAGGAACTCCATTTAAGTGACACTTTATCGGCACAGGCATTTATTACTGGCGGCGACAAACAAATAGTCCTGTGCTCGGGGCTCATGGGGCTAAGCTTTTTGCAACTGTCTACGGCGGCAATACAATATGATTCCGGCGCCGACTGTGGAGTCGATGTAATATCAACATAGGTGGTTGCAGGCACATCAACAGAATCAATAATAAACCATGCTGCTCCGATCTTATGATAAATATAATATTTTACAGCATCGGGAGATGTGCTGGCCTGCCAGCCCAGCGAAGCTTTTCCACTGGTTGCATCAACAGTTACGGAGTCAAGAAAAATAGGATTGGGAGGAATGTCATCATAAAATTGTTCCCCGTCAACCGAAGAAATTGATGTACACCCTGTTGTGTCTGAAATTTCAATCCTGTAATTAATAAAAGCGCTGCAGATATTTATGGTATCATAATATGTCAGCATGGTTGTTGAATCCAGCAGGTTCCATGAGCCTGCCGGAAATTCACGGTAAATATGATACCATTGTGAAGAACTTCCTGCCAGGGGATTATGTACGGGATTCCATAAAAGTTCAGCTACTGAACCGTTTGCCAGCGGATTTACAGTTAAGTATATTGTGCTTACCGTATCGCTTGTAGTAGTTGAAAAATACTTCCCGTAACATCCCGAACGGGTTGTCATGTAAAAATATCTCGGTCCTGAATTTCCACCCAGGCCTGTATATGTTTTTGAGGTCTGAGAATAGGTGAAGATACTGTCAATCCTGTTAAAGGGGCCTGTCGGGGAATTAGAATAATAGACGTGGTAACTATTAAATGTATTGTGTGGGTCAGGCGGTGGCACCCAGGTTAATGTAATATCCCCGTTTGAGCCGACTTCAGTGCATTTAATTTCCGGGGGCGGGAGCACATCCACTGGTAGTACCACGATAGAAATGGTTGCTATTTGAATGCCCGGCGCCGGGCAAAAATCATCATAGGCTTTGATAACAAAGGTATGCACATTGAACAATGTTCCGCAGATTCCGGGTATACCTGTTATGGATGCAGGGTGTGTAAGGTGATCGCAGCTGGTTTGCCAGTGAAAATGTGTGGAAACAGCCAGCATTGCCGATAAGGTAGGAGTGGGATTTAATGTGGCGCACGGAGGCCTTGGACAACCGCTGGTCTGGTTGATAAATCCGGCGCCGAAATCCAGCCCGGAAGCCTCAAGCGTCACCATTTGGGGGTTGCCATTAGGCAGTGTGCCGTAATCAATTGCAACAATATCAACGTCAACCACTTCGCCGGCATATACGGTGTCAGTATATTCATACAAACCTGTTACAGGATTGAAAAAAGGACCCCGTATATTTGGCGGGGTGTTGCTGCCGGGGCATGCCAGCAGTACGATCTGCATCTCGCGAAAAATCTCGGCTATCTTAATTCCGCAGCGGTAGGCTGTTACTTTGGTAACCGTTACAAATGCGCCGTTGGTATAGGATGTATAGGAAATTTCTCCGTTATAGGGGTTTATGGTGGCAGGAACATTCAGCGGGTTCTGGGCTGTGCCGGGCAAAGGGCTATTAAACGAATAGGTGGCTGTATAACCCATTGGAGTATAAGCACTCTGTAAGGCTGGTGCCCAGGCAAATGCAAGAGAATCCAGTTCCTTATCACTCGCATTATGATTATATTTGAACGGGTACCCTGTACAGATTACCGTGGATGGCACCTCTGCAAAAACAGGACTGTTATCATAACAAGGATAAGTATTACGCCCCTGAAAAGGATACATGATAGCCCTGAGAAACCAGTCACTGCTGGTGGCACCGACCATGTTGGTACTTGGGTTACGGCAGCAACCGTCATGTGAAAATATCCATCCTGCGGCAGGAGGAACACCGTTTAACATAACTCCGGAAGGATAGGCAACATCCGAAGTATAGTACCATTCTTCAATTGCACCTGTATTGGCAATAGAAGGCGATGGATTACATTTTATTTCCTGAGCAGGATCAAAACAGCTTGGTGAAATATCTGTTTTTCCATCCAATAGACCATCATCGCCATCCCTGGGATTTGCTCCGGGTTTTAAATTCATTTGTATTGATGACAGACCCGGATAATTCGCAATATTCAGCGTCTCTGAGGAACTGTAGGTTATTCCGTTGCATTCCCGGTATAATTTCATAGTGAAGCGAAAATACCCGTTGCCCAAGCATTCCCAGGTTATTTCACCCCCCATGTAATGCGAGGCAAATAGCTGGCTGCTTACCAGAAAAAAACAAAGCAATAAAAAATTAAGCTTCCCCTTCATCATAACTATCTTTTATATTGCAAAATAACGAAAAAAACAGCAAAAAACCATATTTCAGCTAAAATATTTATTATTTTGTAATATTAACGCTGATAATTATTAAAACATTGGTTTTAGGGATGGCCATTTTTTAAAATAAATTTATTTTTTCCCGACGACCAACTCCAGCATGTCTGAAGCCATTAAATATTTTTGTGATATCAAAAGCAGGTCGTCGGGGCCAATGGTGTTCAGTGTCCTGAAAAAATCAGCGTAATATTTTTTATAATCAACATCAAATTTTAAGAGTCCGATAAACCGTTCGGCAGTTTCAAAAGGGCCGTCAAACGACCTCAAAATGGTTCCGGTTAAATATCTTTTCACCAGCTCCAGTTCTTTAATGCTCACCGGCTCCGAATTAATGGTTTTCAGCTCCTTATATATTTCTTCCAGTGCTTTACCGCATACACCGGCACCTACTTCGGAAGCAATTAAAAAGGCAGCCGATTGCTGAAATGAAATTAATGTTGAATAAATCCCGTAGGTATAGCCTTTGTCTTCGCGGATATTTTTCATCAACCGCGATCCAAAATAACCTCCCAGGATGGTATTTAGTATGAATAAACCGATGAAATCCTTATGAGCCTTGTTAATGCCAACTTTCCCGACTCTCAGCGCACACTGAACAGTATCCGGCATTTCAATAAACTGTTTTTTAACACCGGAAACAATCTTGTTTGTGGAAGAGGTTGCCTTTTCGGCTTTTGCTTTTTTCCCAGTCCCAAAAAAATAATTCAACTGTGTTAACAACTCTGGTGCGATTTTACCCGAGACAACGATGCTGCAATTGCCGCCTGTATACTTTTCATGATGGAAATCCTTAAGCTGTTTCCGGTTAATTCCATCAAAATCATCCGCACTGATGATGGTTCCATAAGGATGCCGGTCGCCAAAAAGCTGACGGTTAAAGTTCATCACAGCTACTTCGTTTACTTTACGGCAATCATCAATAAAGACCTGCTTATCTTTTTGCGTATGTATCCTGAGCTCTTTCGCGGGAAATTCCGGGAAGTTAATGATCTCATTTAATACGGGCATTACATATTTTAAATGTTTGCTGATTACCGACAATGATACGACAGCACTATCCTTTGAGGTGGCTTTGTTTATCCATGCCCCGTAATAATCCAGCTTCCGGGCAACTTCATAGGATGTATAAGTCTGCGTGCCTTCCGTCAGCATTTTGTTTGTATACGAAGCTACCAAAGGAAACGCCTGGTAACGGCTGCCGGCATCAAAAATAAAATCCAGTTTGGTGATGCCGGTTTCGTTGGTACCGAACAGGTACACCGGAACCCCGTTGTCAAGCCTTGCTACTTCCGGTTCAGGGATATCAATCGTTTCAATTTTCTTTAGCGCCGGTTGCTGTTTCCTGTTGATCATTTTTTTCTTTTTTGGCTTCCTGAAGCTTTGTAATACATCACCGAACAGTTATCTTCCCTGAAAATAGTTTCAGCCACTTCTTTTATTTCATCAACCGTAACACTTCTGTACATTTTGGTTTCGGTATTTACCATTTCAGCATCGCCGAGCAACTCCGAAACGGCCAGTTTCAGTGCACGGTTAAGAATATTAATATTCGAAAATTCTACAGCCGCTTCTGCTTTATTCACTACTTTTTTAAACTCCCTGTCAGCAATTTTTTTAGTTCTGATCATATCAATTTCCTGCTGAATGGCGGCTTCAGCCTGTTGCATGTCTACACCCTGCATCAGCTTGCCGCTGAAAACGAACAGGCCCTTGTCGATATCGCCTGTAATAAAGGCATCCAGATCGCAGAAAAGCTGCTTTTCTTTTACCAGCCGGGTATATAAACGTGATGATTTCCCGTTGGATAGTATATCAGAGAGCAGGTCGGTAGCATAATATTCGTTGTCCATGCGTGCGCACATATGATATGCCATACAGATCATATCAAATGGCACATCCCGTTCAACCGACAATACTCTTTTTTTTCGCTGTGCCGGCTCAACGGGAATTTTTCTCATATGTTTTTCACCCTTTTGTATCGGCGAAAACCATCGATCACACAAAGCACGTATGTCTTTTTCCGTAACATTTCCAACAATAGAAAGAATCGCGTTACACGGGTTATAATGCTTGCTGTAAAAAGCCTGTACATCTTCCATGGTAGCATTGGCTATGTGGCTGATGTCTTTTCCGATGGTCGGCCAGCGGTAAGGGTGCTTTTTATAGGCATGCGGGCGCATGAGCAACCAGAAATCACCATAGGGCTGATTAAGATAACGCTGCCTGAATTCTTCAATCACCACATTACGCTGCACGTCGAGGCTTTTGGGAGAAAAGGCCAGGTTGAGCATGCGATCGGACTCCAGCCAGAAGGCCGTTTCAATATTTTGACGCGGGATGCTTAAATAATAATTGGTAAAATCATTATTGGTAAAAGCATTATTTTCACCGCCTGCTTTTTGTAGCGGGGTGTCGTATGAGGGAATATTCACGGAACCGCCGAACATCAGGTGCTCAAAAAGATGTGCAAAACCTGTTTTACCAGGATGTTCATCTCTGGCTCCCACATCATACAATACATTAAATGCCACCATCGGGGTAGATTTGTCCTGATGGACAATCACCTTCAGGCCGTTTTCAAGAATGAAGCGAGAGTACTTTATCATCCAATGAGATTAAGGGACAAAGATACTTATTTGCCGTGATTTGCCACCATGAATATAATGAACTGATGACAAGTGCGAAAGACGCTTATTATTGAAATAACAGATGCCGGATTGCCGAAGCAAATTTACTGTCCTTTTACTTCTTTAATAATGCTGATTAATGCCGGCAACACCGTATGCACATCGCCAATAACGCCATAGTTGGCGGCTTCAAAAATCGGAGCATCTTTATCTTTGTTTACCGCAACAATGATTTTTGAAGAGCTGATACCGCCAAGGTGCTGGATAGCGCCGGAAATACCAAATGCAAAATATAAATTGGGAGCGATGATTTTTCCTGTCTGCCCGACATGTTCGTGATGAGGCCTCCAGCCATCATCAGCAACGGGGCGCGAACAGGCTGTTGCTCCGCCAAGTATTTCTGCAAGTTCTTCAATTGGGTGCCAGAATTCCGGCCCTTTCATGCCACGGCCGCCGGAAACCACAATCTCGGCATCGGTAACCAGTATCTTTCCGGTTTGTTTATTTGTTTCAAGCACCGAAGTGGCAAACTCTTTATCGGCAAGCTGCGGGCTGAAATTTTCAATGACGGCCTCAGCCGGATTTTCAAAAACGCCATAAGAATTCTGTGCAAGAGAAAGAACTTTCACCGGTGATTTTACAACCACTGATGAAAAGGCTTTCCCGGTATAAATCTTTTTCTTCACAACAAAGGGTTCAGTTGACAAAGGCAGCGCTACAACGCCGCCGACCATGCCGGCCCTGAGTTTTACCGATACCCGCGGGGCAACGGCCTTACCCGTCATGTTATTCGCGAAAACCACTATCGCAGCATCCTCTTTGGCAGCTACCTGCGAAATAACGGATGCATAAGCCTGGTTCACCAGCTGAGCCAGCTTCGGGTCATTAACGGATACAACTTTTGAAGCCCCATACAGCCCGGCCTTTTTCAATTCTTCATCGGCCACATTTCCTATTGATAATGCAACAACAGAAGTGTTCAGCTGCTTTGCCACACCATAGGCATATGAAATTAATTCAAAACTGAGTTTTTTGAATTTTCCGTCCCAATTTTCTATATATACTAATACTGACATATTTATTTCAGGTTTATGAATTATGAATTCAGAATTACTACTATTATTTTATTTGTCAAAAGGCTTTGGCTTCGTTTCGCAACAAGTCCACCAGCTGAGCGATATTTTCAGGATCGATCATCTTGCAGGCAGCCTTTGGCTCCGGCAGCTCGTAGGCAGTGTCTTCCGTTAATGAATCCATTGCAGCCGGCTCCACCACCTGCAGGGGTTTGGTTCGTGCAGCCATGATGCCGCGCATGGTGGCAATTTTCGGTTCAAGGGCAATACCTTTCTGAACAACAGCCACAACAGGCAGCGAAGTCTGTATCTTCTCATATCCCCCGTCAATTTCTCGGTTGAGGCTTACATTGCCGTTTTCGATATCAAGAAACGAAACTGAAGAAACCGAAGGCATATCCAGAAATTCGGCCAGCATTGCGCCGACACTGCAGCCATTATAATCGCTTGACTCAATGCCGCACAAAATAATATCATAATTATGATTTTTTATTGCTTCGGCCAATTGCCCTGCAACAAAAAAGGCATCCTTTGCTTCGGCATTAATTCGTATGCCGTCATCGGCGCCTATGGCAAAAGCCTTGCGGATGGTGGGTTCTGTATCTTTACTACCTACAGTGATCACGGTAATCTTTTCAATAACAGAAGGATTTTTTTCCTTCAGTTCAATAGCCCTTGATAAGGCAAGTTCATCCCAGGGATTAATGATCCATTGTATGCCGGACATATCAACATGCTGCTTATCGGCAGCAAGACGGATTTTCGTCGTCGTATCGGGCACATTGCTTAAACAAACTAATATTTTCATCGTTATTAATATTTCTTAAAACATGCTTTATTTCATTAACTAAAAATTAGCAATTAACGTCAATGACGCCTGCAAATATAGAAACTTTTTGAAAATAATTATTCGGTAAAATTGTGTTACTTTTGCAAACCAAAATGACTATTGATGAATCAGAATTTACAAGTTTACAACACCTTAAGCCGTAAGAAAGAAGTATTTGAACCTCTGAATCCCCCGTTTTGCGGTATATATGTATGCGGGCCTACTGTTTATGGCGATCCGCACCTCGGCCATGCCAGGCCAGCCATCACCTTCGACCTTGTTTTCAGGTTTCTGAAAGAATCAGGATATAAAGTAAGGTACGTCAGAAATATCACCGATGTGGGGCATTTGGAAAATGATGCCGACGCAGGTGAGGATAAAATAGCAAAAAAGGCCCGCCTCGAAAAACTGGAACCCATGGAAGTGGCGCAATATTTTACCAACCGTTACCACGACAGCATGCGCCTGCTCAATGTGCTTTCTCCCAGCATAGAGCCCAAAGCCTCCGGACATATTATTGAACAGATGGAACTGGTTCAAAAAATTCTGGATGCAGGATACGCCTACATTTCAAATGGCTCGGTCTATTTTGATGTTAAAAAATATAATGAAAAACATCATTATGGTAAGCTTTCGGGAAGGGTACTGGAAGATTTGCTCGCCAATACCCGCGAACTGGAAGGCCAGGATGAAAAGCAAAACCCGTATGATTTTGCCTTATGGAAAAAAGCGGCCCCGGAACATATCATGCGCTGGAACTCACCGTGGAGCATAGGTTTCCCGGGATGGCACCTCGAATGCTCCGCCATGAGCGCCAAATACCTCGGCGAAAAATTCGACATTCACGGCGGTGGTATGGACCTTCTTTTTCCGCACCATGAGTCGGAAATAGCCCAGTCTGAAGCTGCAAATGGCATCGAACCCTGCAAATACTGGATACATAATAATATGATCACCATCAACGGGCAGAAGATGGGAAAATCGCTGAATAACTTTATCACACTGGAGGAGTTTTTTACAGGGAATCATCCCTTACTCACACAGGCCTACACGCCGATGAGTATACGTTTTTTCATTCTCCAGGCCCATTACCGCAGCACCCTCGATTTTTCAAACGAGGCGATACAGGCGTCGGAAAAAGGATTGAAAAAGTTACTGGGCTCTTTTGAAGCACTCGAAAAAATACCTGCCTCAGAAACCACCCACCCTGAACTTGAGTTGTATATAAACACCTTGCGCGACAAATGTTTTGAGGCGCTGAACGACGATTTCAACAGTCCCATTGCTATTTCCATATTATTTGAATCTGTAAAATGGGTCAATGCGCTGAAGGAAAATAAAGTCAGTATTAGCGGTGCCGCTAAAGAAAAATTCATTCGTGACTTTGGAAATATTTTGTTCGATATCCTTGGAATACTGAAAGAGCCTGTACAACAGGATGCCGGCCTTACCGGCGAACTGATGGAACTGATACTTTCATTGCGTCAGGATGCCAAAAGCAAAAAGGATTTTGCAACCTCCGATATGATCAGGAACAAATTACAAAATCTCAATATCAGTATTAAAGACACCAAGGAAGGGGCAACCTGGAGTCTGGATTAATTCCGGATGTTGGGCGTTTTAGCCACGTTGGAAAGGAACAGGAGATAGGGAATATTGGGCGGCAAAAATTTAGTTAATCGTTATTATTAGCCACCAGCCATTAGCCACCGGCCACAAGGGAGGGCTAACAAATGGCTATTGGCATTTGGCTATCTGCTGCTCTGAGCCATAAGCCACAAGTGAGGGCTAACTAATGGCTATTGGCATTTGGCTATCTGCTGCTCTGAGCCACGAGCCACAAGGGAAGGCTAACTAATGGCTATTGGCTATTGGCCATTGGCTCTTTTAAATATCATTCCTTCACAAACTTCCTCACTACAAACCCCTTGTCAATGACCGCTTTTATAAAATAGAACCCATTGGCTAAGCTGCCGACATCAATAGTTGCGGCATGTTCATGAGACTGTTGCTGGATAACTACATTACCCAACATATCTGTAATGATCAATTGTGTGATTTCTGTTTTGCCGGAAATGGTAAGCGTTTGGAAAGCGGGGTTGGGGAATATTGTTATCCCTTTACTGTTGGCATAATCCTCAATGCCCGCATACCAAACATGAACGGTAACAGTATCGTAACTTACATTACCGCAAATGGTTTGTTGTAATATATAAGTAGTAGTACTATCGGGTTTTACCCACATGCCGGCAATCGTATCAATATTCAATTCTCCCACGCGCCAGATACAATCTTCATCTAATCCTATCTCCGGCTGCCTGCCGATAAACACGCTATCTCTCGGGTATATTACGGTATCCTTGCCAGCAAAGGCGGAGAGACTGGCATCTATTACACTAACATCGTCTATGTAGTAATAAGCCCACCAGTTTGTAGGAGAGCCAAATAAACCTATATCTGAAGATAAATTAGAAAAAAAATTACCAATGGTGATATACTCTTCATTACCTGTTGCAACAAAGGAACCCTCTATCATCATCCAGTTTATAGTATCATTTAAAGGTTGAATTGTATTATATACTTGTGGTGTAGCTATAGCTAACCCTAGAGGTGCAGGTGCTGAAATGCTTCCATTATCGAAATATGCACCCAATGGTTTTATATAAGCATTCGATTGATCAGATAAGCTGGCATAAAACTTTACACAATAAGTATGGCCTGCTGAAAGCCTCCTAAGGAGTCTACTTTGAATATATTCTCTTCCGTTATCATTTGAATAAGAAATTGCTGCATCAATACCGACGTATCCATTTCCATTATGGGGATACTGGAAAGTATGCAAAAATGTTTGTGACGGTACACCACATACAGGTGGAAGTGTACAACAGACATGATATAAATCTGGGTTTCCTCCTCCGCCATTAATGGGGGTATTCCATCCCATTGCCGAATCAATTTGATTACCACCGGTTGGACAACCATATATCGTTTCAAAGCTTGGATTTGAAACAAGATTCTCTTGAGCAATAGAAATAGCACTAAGCATTATCAAAAAGACAATGCTTAGTGCTATATTTTTTATTATTTCCATTACTTTATAATAATGATTTTTTTCGGATTATAAACATTACCATTTGCATCAATAACGGAAATAAAGTATATTCCATTTGTTAGCCTGCCGACATCAATAGTTGCGGCATGTTCATGAGCCTGTTGCTGTATAACCACATTACCCAACATATCAGTAATGATTAATTGTGTGATTTCTGTTTTGCCCGAAATGGTAAGCGTTTGGGAAGCTGGGTTGGGGAATACGGTTATCCCTTTACTGTTTGCATAATCCTCTATGCCCGTATACCACACATGAACCGTTATGGTATCGTAAGTTACATTCCCGCAAATGGTTTGTTGCAATATATAAGTAGTAGTACTATCTGGTTTTACCCACATTCCTGCAACAGTATCAATATTCAATTCTCCTAGGCGCCAAATACAATCCTCATCTAATCCTATCTCCGGCTGCCTACCAATAAATACACTATCGCCAGGGTATATCACAGTATCATTTCCTGCAAAAGCAGGCAGCCCGCCATCAATAACACTAACATCATCTATATAATAATACGAATTCCAATAGGGTGGTGGTGGTGCGCTAAAAAAACCAATACCGGAAGCAGAATCAGGAAAAAAATTACCAATGGTGATATACTCTTCATTACCTGTAGCAACAAAGGAGCCTTCTATCATCATCCAGTTTATAGTATCATTTAATGGTTGTGTCGCATTATAGACTTGCGGTGTAACTGTTGCTAAGCCAAAATGGCTTGGTGCTGAAACACTACCATTATCAAAATATGCCCCCAAAGTTTTAATGTATGACTTGTTAATATCGAACAAACTGACATAAAACTTAACGCAATATATATGTCCGGTTGAAAGCCTGGTTATTAATTTACTTTGAATATATTCCCGGAAATTACTTATGGAACCACAATCCGCATCTATACCTGCATATCCATTTCCATTATGAGGATTTTGATAAGTATGAAATGCTGTTTGTGACGGAACCCCGCATATGGAGGGATTTGTACAACAGACATGAAATATATCAGGATTCCCCCCCCCTCCATTAATAGGTGTATGCCATCCAACTGCCGAATCAATTTGGTTGCCAAAAGTTGGGCAGGCATAAAGTGTTTCAAAGCTTGGATTAGGCACATAGTTGTATTGCGGCAAACATATTTTATTGCTTAAGAGCAAGGCTGTTAAAAGTAGTATAAAATATATTTTTTGCATTTGTGGGCCTTTTCAGGTACTGTGGTGCTTAATTGTGTTGTGATTTTAATAAATTTGTATGTAAATATATACCGCTTTTGTTGCAAAAGCAAGTTTTTACTGAAAAAATTATTATCCGCTTTCTCAGGCTGCGATTTAACCGGCCTGCATTATTTTTTTTGTTTGATTCTGTAAATGTAAGTGTTGCAGACGCAGGCATGTTTTTCAAATGTTATTTTGACAATTAATTATGTTTATTTTATATAATTGAATATATTTTTCATGCAAAATATAATATGTGCTATGTAAAACCGGTTAATAAAACAGTTTATTTTGTAACCGGTCAGGCTTTAGATTGTCAAAGCTGATGTTAATCGAAAAAAAATGAAATACATTTCAAAACTTATTTTACTGTTTTTGCTGCTTGGCAACGTGCATGCCTTCGCCCAGATGCCCGGGCGCGTTACCATCAAAGGCACTATCAAAGACAATAACAACAACGAGGCGGCCTTTGCCACCGTCATGCTGCTGAGTCCGAAAGACTCCACGCTTCAGAACTTTACCCAGTCCAATGCCGAAGGCGCTTTTACGTTTCCCAATGTAAAAAACACTTCCTACCTGCTGAAGGTGTCGCACATCAGCTTCCTGCCGTTGCAGCAGCTTATTGAGCCTTCGGGTAATGCGGTGAATGACCTGGGCATTGTGGCTATAAAACCTATTGCCAAGGAGTTGTTCGAGGTGGTTATACATGATGCCAAGGCGCCGCTGACCATACGCGGTGATACCATCGAATATGATGCATCAACGTTTAAGGCGCCGCCGGGCTCCACCGTGGAAGACCTGCTGCGCCGCCTGCCGGGCTTAGAAGTGGATGCCTCGGGAAACCTGAAGTCGCAGGGCAAGGATGTAAAACGTGTATATGTGGATGGCAAAACCTTTTTCGGCGACGACCCCACAGGAGCCACCAAGAACCTCGATGCCAACGCGGTCTCCAAAGTGCAGGTGTTTGATGAAAAATCAGAGCAATCGAAGCTTACCGGAGTTGACGACGGCGTAAAAGAAAAAGCCATGAACCTCGAGCTGAAAGCGGAATACAAAAAGGGGTCATTCGGAAAGATTACGGCCGCCGGCGGCGCCAACGAAGAAGGCGTGCTGCGCTGGGCCGGCAGGGGCAGCTTCAACCGCTTTGACAAAACTTCACAGCTTTCATTTATCGGCTATGCCAACAACATCAACGAAACAGGCGTCAACTGGGAAGATTACAGTGAATTCAAGGGGCAGTCCACCTTCGACCAATACGACAACGGCGATTTTGGCTTCAGCACGGGAAGAGGCCGATACTATAATTTTAATGATGAAGACTCGCCCATGAGCTGGTTCGATGGCCGCGGCTTCACGAAGAACTACGGCGGCGGCGCGAATTATAATTATGATAACACAAAATCAAAATTCAATGTGTCGTACTTCTACAAGAACAACAGCCAGGAGTTCGACCAGTACGACTACAAAGAAACATTTATCAGCGACAGCTCATTCTTCAACAACGATACCACCGACTATAATGACAACAGGCAGAGCCACACACTGGCGGCGCGTGTGGAGCAAAACCTCGACTCCAACAATGTGATCATCGTAAAGGCAAATTTCAGGTATAGCCTGGTAGACAAGGAAAACCTTGAGCAGGATTTTTTCTCGTTATTCAATGGAAACCTTGTCAACGACCTGTTGACCCATAACAACACCTCCACTGCTTCATGGAAACTCACCAGCGCCGCCATATACAGGCATAAATTCAAAACAAAGGGCCGTTCCCTTGCCATCAGCGCCGGCTATAATAAAAATCCCGGCGACGGACATGATGATCTGTATTCGCTGAACAGCTACTTTATTCCTACCTATGAAGAGGTGCAGCATCGCTTATCGGCCAGGGATTACGATAAGCAGCAGATCAAGTCAAGCGTGCTCTATACCGAGCCGCTTTCGAAAAAGTTTTTTATGGAAGTTTTTTACAATTTTAATACTTCCGGCAACAAGGTGAACAGGCAGGTTGCTGATATGTTGCATAATGATACACGTATTGACAGCCTTAGTGTTTATTATACCAATGATGTTATGATCAACAGGCTGGGTGCGGATTTCCGTTATTCGTACAACGGACTGAATATTATGCTGGGTGCGGCAGGGCAGAACCTTCAGATGGATGGCAGGTATTCACGCGATAAGGGGCTGCCGCAGCTTTCCGACCCGATTGACAAAACATTCTGGAGTCTGAGCCCGAAATTTAATATTACCTGCGAGTTTAAAAACAATATGTGGCTTGATTTCGATTACGGCTATGATGTTACGGAGCCTTCCTTTGAGTACCTTCAGCCGGTGCCGGATATTTCGAACCCATTGTATCGCACCGAAGGAAATATCAACCTGAAACCTGAACGCACGCATAACATCACCATGAATTTCAATTATTACAACCCTGCATCATTTTCTCATGCCGGTATTTATTCACAATACAGCTATTGTGCTAACAAAATATCCTACAACCAGAACATGACCTGGCTGGACTCGCTGGGCATCATGACGGTTTCTGTTCCCGAGAACAATAGCCAATCACACAGCGTAAGCGCCTGGGGCTGGTTTGGGTATCCCATTATTAAAACAAAGTTCACCAACGACTGGAGCCTTGGATTTAACTACGACAATTCGGGTTCATACATCAATGATGTTTTTAATAAAAACGACAAATGTTATTACCAGCTGAACACCTCCTTTAATATTACCCCCGGGCAGCGGTTGGTGATTGCCGTTTCCGGCAATGCCGTGATATCGGATTCAAAGTTTTCAATGAACAGAGAGAAGAACCAGGTGGTTCAGGAGTACACTGCCGGCTTGTCTGTAAAATGGCAGTTTGCTGCAAAAACCTATTTTGAAAGTAATTTCGATTACGAGTTTTACCATAATTCAAAATATGATTTTGATAAGAATATACCGGTGCTCAATGCTTCTATACGCCAGCTGATCGGCAAAAAGAATCATTTTGAAATACGCCTGGCGGCTTTCGATATATTTAACAAGCGGCAGTACATACAGCAGTATGCTTATCAGAACTATAGTGCGCGAAGCGTTGCCGAAACACTGGCCAGGTATTTTATGCTCAGCTTCAGTTATAATATTAAAGGTTATGAAACCAAGCTTAATAAGGAAAGACATTTCTGGTGATCCTGAATTTGAAAACAATATCATATGAAGAAAATAATAACAGCAGTCATCATTCTTTTTTTGGCAGGACCGGCATCTTTAAAATCATTTTCGCAGCAGGCTGAGGGCGTAGTAAAATACCTGACCACTTTCGACTGGGTGAAAATGATCAATGCCTGCGATTACCTGAGCAGGGAACGCAAAGACAGGATTTCATATATGTGGAGTAATAATTCCGACTGGAAAATGTATAATAACTTATATTTTTCCGCATCGCGCTCCAAATATGAAGATTCGGAAGAAAAGGCAGATCCGGATGATGACGGTATGTATAATGGACGTAAAGAGGTTTTCTGCATTTCGCGTGATTTTAATAACAATACCAGCTTTGATGCCATTGAGGTGTTGGGAAAGGTGTACCTTGTTTCCGATTCTCTCAAAACTCCCGACTGGAAAATATTAAACGATGTAAAAGAAGTGGCAGGGCATGTGTGCATGAATGCCATGCTGAAAGATACGCTCAGAGGCCAGAAGATCATTGCATGGTTTGCCCTCGATATACCTGTAAAAGCAGGCCCCGACAGATTTTATGGTTTGCCTGGGCTGATCCTTGAAGTGAATATAAATAATGGCGCAAAAATAATGACGGCTGAAAAAGTTGACATGAAAGCCCTTACCACCGAATTTGACCTTCCTAAAAAACTTAAAGGGAAAAAAATAAGCGGAGCTGATTATGATGCGATTTTAAAAAAGTTCCTTGATGAAAAGCGCCAGGCAGAAGAATTTCCGTGGGGAATGAGGTATTGATAAGATTTTGTTGTGGCAATAAAAATTTGGCAATACGGGCAGCAGGTCAGGTAATCACGACACAGAAAAATTTAACCGGGTTCTTCGCTTTCTAATGATCATTTATCCCAGATTTGAAGACTTCGAAAAAGTAGAATAAAACATCTAACTTTGGTATTGCA
>CAZVKJ010000042.1:0-34328 GCA_964626855.1 uncultured Bacteroidales bacterium | reverse complement strand
GTTAATCAATATTCTTAAATCATTATACATTTTTAACACCTTGAATATCGAACACCGATTAACGATGATGATTTTCGAAGTACGCTAAAATCTTAAATTGAAAATCGTTAATCTTTATTCTTAGATCCTTAGTGCATTTATAATTCTCCTTCTCTTCAACTATTATTCCTTAAAATTATATATAAAACTCTCTTGGCAGCAGCCCCCTGTTTTCCTTCAGCTTTTCCAGTTCGACCTTCATACTTACCAACATCTTCATCATGCTCTCCATATTGATCTCGTCCTCTTTTTTATCGGATGTTTTCAGGCAACAGACAAATTCCCAAACCTCTAAAATACCCGAAGCATCTATTGTATAGGGCTCATATGATTTATTGTCGGAACACAATTCAAATACCGACGGCGTTTTCCTGTAGACCCGTTTATACACTATGCCGTCTTCTTTGGTCAGCAAAATATATGTCTTACCATCAACAATTTCCTTCAAAGATTCAACATATTTTCCCACGACAAAGTCCCCGCTTGCCAGTGGTGGCATGGAATCGCCCCTGACAGGAAAAGACCGGTGCTTGCCCGTTACTTTAAACGGAAGCTCCATGAATGGCATCTTTTCAACATATTCAGGATCGGCGTATCCGTTCAGATAACCTGCCGAAGCTTTGGCGGTAACCACCTCGATACGGTCGTTATTTTCCTTATCAACAACCACCGGAAAAAGCAAACGATTGTTTCCAATTTTCAATAAGGAGGCGGTATCGGTTTTTCTCAGGTCGGCCCTGACCAGGGCATCGATAGAAACATGAAAATAATCCGACATCCTGACCAGTATTTCTATTGGTGGCTCATTACGCGCCTCTTCATAGGCGCCAAGGCGTGCGCGGGTAATCTTAAGATCTTCTGCCAGGTTTTCCTGCGAAAGCTTCTTTAACTCCCTCAGATACCTGATATTAAAAGATATTTTACTCATTGCTACAATTTATAGCACAAATATACTACTTTCTGTAGTAATTTTGCAATAGTAACCTAAATTTTTTTCAGGCGATGGACCGGCGTATTGTGCATCTCGATCTTGACAGCTTTTTCGTGTCGGTTGAACAGCTTCTTGACAGTAGGCTGAAAGGAAAACCGGTGATTATAGGCGGGACATCCGACAGGGGTGTTGTTTCATCATGCAGTTACGAAGCCCGGGCTTTTGGTGTACATTCGGCCATGCCGGCCAAACTGGCAAAACAACTTTGTCCCCAGGCGGTTTTTATCAGGGGCGACATAGAATGTTATTCAAAATACTCAGACATAGTCACCGATATCATCAGGGAAAAATCACCGCTGGTTGAAAAAGCCTCCATTGATGAGCATTATGTCGACATCACAGGAATGGACCGCTATATAAAAAGCAGCATGTTGTGGACCCACGAATTACGTGAATCCATCATTAAAGAAACCGGTCTGCCCATTTCTTTTGGTCTGTCAATAAATAAAACCGTTTCAAAAGTGGCCACCGGCGAAGCCAAACCCGGCGGCGAAAAACAGGTGGACCAAGGCCTGGAAAAACTTTTTCTCGCCCCCCTCTCCATAAAAAAGATTCCCGGGATAGGCGATAAAACCTTTACAGTGCTACGCAATATGGGTATAGAAAAGGTGTCGACCATACAACAGATGCCATTACTGATGATGCAAAAGGTGCTGGGTGAAAACGGCCAGATCATCTGGAAAAAGGCTAACGGCATTGACAACAGCCCGGTCATACCCTATTCCGAACAAAAAAGCATGAGCCACGAAACCACCTTTGACAAAGACACTACTGATATAGAATTATTGAAACGAGTACTGATAAAAATGGTTGAGAAACTTGCTTTTGAACTCAGAAGCAGCAAAAAAGTCACGGGGTGCATCACCCTGAAACTGCGTTATTCCGATTTTCAAACCCATACCTTCCAGTGCAGAATCCCTTATACTGCTTCGGATCATGTAATTCTAAACAAAGTAATGGAACTTTTTAAAAAGAATTATTCAAGAAGAGTTCTTATCAGGCTTATCGGTGTAAGGCTTAGCAATCTGGTTTCAGGATTCACCCAAATAAACCTGTATGAGGATACCGAAGAAATGATCAGCCTTTACCAGTCGCTCGACAGGATTCGCAAACGTTTCGGGTTTAAATCAATCATACGGAGCATAAATATGAAAAATAAACATGATTCTTAATGCCCATTCATATTATAGCCTGCGTTACGGGGTAATATCCAGCGAAGACCTGGTGCTGTCCGCCGTGAAAAATGGTTATCGTGCTATGGCATTAACCGACATCAACAACTCTTCGGGAGTGCTTGAATTCGTTAAACTTTGCATCGAAAATAATATCAAGCCCCTGGTGGGAATGGAATTCCGCCATGAAGACGATTTCTTATACATCGCTCTGGCAAGAAATAATAATGGTTTCAGGGAGGTCAACGAGTTGATGACCAACAGCAACCTGAGCAAGTCCGGATTACCGCTACGTCCTGACTTTATGAACAGTTATATTATTTATCTTCCCGGAAAATACAAAGCTGAAGAACTCAAAGACAATGAATTCATTGGTGTTAAACATTCCCAGCTGATCAGGCTGAACAACGATATCCACCGGCATCCCGGAAAATATGTAATGCTTCAATCCCTCACATACCAGGATTTTGCCGGGTATGAAACACATAAAAAGCTGCGGGCCGTTCATCATAATATCCTGCTATCGCAACTCCTGCCTTCGCAAACAGCCGGAACAGATGAATTCCTGATCCCGGAAAAAGAGCTTTTACAAAAATTCCAGGATTACCCGTCTGTCATAAAAAACACAGAGCGCATCATTGATGATTGTAACTTCAGTTTTGATTTTAAAAGCATTAAAAACAAAAAATGCTATACCGGCAATAATTACGACGACAAACTATTACTTGAAAAGATTGCTTATGACGGAATGAAATACCGTTACGGCGCACAAAACAAAACCGCCCGTGAACGGGTGAAAAAGGAATTGGAAATTATTGATAATCTTGGGTTCTCAGCATATTTTCTGATTGCTGCCGACATTATCCGTTACTCTATGCACCGCGGCTTTTACCATGTGGGCCGTGGAAGCGGCGCCAACAGCGTGGTGGCCTATTGCCTGCGCATCACGGATGTTTGCCCCATCGAGCTGGACCTGTATTTCGAACGCTTTCTCAACCCGAAAAGAAAATCGCCTCCCGATTTTGACATAGATTACAGCTGGAAAGAACGTGATGAGGTGATTGAATATATTTTCAAACGGTACGGACGGGAACATACAGCGCTGCTCGGCGCCATGTCCACATTCAAAGACCGTTCGATCATCCGCGAAATGGGCAAGGTATACGGGCTTCCCAAAGAGGATATCGACCGTCTGATAAAATTTCCGGAGTCGCCGCTCAATAAAAACGAGATATGCAGGGATATTATCAGGCATTATAATTCCATTGAAAATTTTCCCAATCTGCGCACCATTCATGCCGGCGGGATACTGATCTCGGAAGAGCCCATCACCTGCTACACCGCTCTCGACCTGCCGCCCAAGGGTTTTCCGACCACACATTTCGACATGTATCTTGCCGAAGAAATCGGCTTTGAAAAACTCGACATCCTCAGCCAGCGCGGGATAGGCCATATCAAAGATGCGGCAGACATCATATATAAAAACAGGGGATTAAAAGTGGACGTTCATGATGTGCAGAAGTTTAAAGCAGACACCAGCGTCAGGCAGCAATTAAAGTCGGGCGACACCATCGGCTGTTTTTATATCGAAAGCCCGGCCATGCGCGGCTTGCTGAAAAAGCTGCATTGCGACACCTACCTTACGCTGGTGGCGGCAAGCTCCATCATACGCCCGGGAGTGGCGCGCAGCGGCATGATGAAAGAATTTGTATACCGTTTTCATAATCCCGGCAGGTTCAGATACCTGCACCCCGTGATGGAAGAACAACTGAAAGAAACCTATGGGGTAATGGTTTACCAGGAAGACGTGCTAAAGGTAGGGCATCATTTTGGCGGCCTCGACCTGGCGGATGCCGATGTGTTGCGCAGGATGATGAGCGGCAAATTCAGGAATAAAAAACATCTGCTGGAAATAGAGGAAAAGTTTTTCACTCATTGTAAAAAAATGGATTATCCTGATATGGTGAGCAAAGAAGTATGGCGGCAGATCGAATCCTTTGCCGGATACAGCTTCAGCAAGGCGCATTCGGCAAGCTACGCCGTGGAAAGCTTTCAGAGTTTATTTCTGAAAACGTATTTCCCGCTGGAATTTATGGTAGCCGTTATCAATAATTTCGGCGGGTTCTACGCTACCCGGATCTATGTAAATGAAGCAAAAAAAGCAGGAGGGCGGATATTGCTGCCGTGTGTGAATAAAAGCACCTATTATACTACACTGTATGGAACCGATGTCTATCTTGGATTTGTTCATATTAAATCGCTTGAAATTACTATAGCGCAAACCATAGAAACAGAGCGTGACCATCATGGCGAATACAAAAGCTTCGAAGATTTTATTGCGCGGACAGCCATCAGTATGGAAGCCCTGCAAATACTGATTCGCATCGATGCCCTGCGGTTTACCGGAATGAATAAACGGCAGCTTCTGTGGGAGGCATACCGGATTTTTGATAAAGACAGGTCAAAAGAACACAACAATCCTCCTGCTATTTTCAAAGTGGATATCCCGGAATGGGAAATTCCTGAACTGGTGCATAACAAGATAGAAGATGCTTATGACGAAATGGAGCTGCTGGAGTTTACCGTGACCTGCTCTGCTTTTGACATGCTGAAAACAACATACCGGGGAGATTGCCCGGCAAAGGACATGATGAAATATGTCAATCAAAAGATCAGGATGGTGGGTAATTATGTAACTTATAAATGGATACGGACCATAAAAAACGAGACCATGGCTTTCGGGACTTTTCTGGATGAAGAAGGGAACTTTTTTGACACGACACATTTTCCGCAATGCCTGAAATCATACCCTTTCGGCGGCAACGGGGTTTATCTGATCCTGGGCAAAGTAGTTGAAGATTACGGCTTCCCCAGCCTGGAGGTGGAAAAAATGGCCAAGCTTCCGATATGGACTGACCCGAGGGTAGAATGAAATGAATGGTTATTTACTGAAATCCGCAAGTTGGATGTAAGTAAATGGTTCCCGAATCATTGACGCCCCTTCGGGGCAGATTTCGTAAATATGCGCAGATGATTAAATTTATTCTTAATTTCTGCGTCAATCAGCGATCCGCCTTGGCGGACAGCGGGAAATAAATCAAATCATCTTCTTTAAACAATCAATAATAAAATGTAATCAACCCTATAGTTATCTTTTTTGAGGTTCGGTTCTTAGCCAGAGAGGACTCTGGGGCAAATAGTTGCAAAAATATTTACCTAATCTTTCACGCTTCAGATAATTTATTATGAAAATATTTTATCTTTACTAAAATAATCGTTCAGTATCTTTTTACTATTAGGGCTGAAGCCCTTTATTGGCAGTTGTTTCATTAACCCCACCATTTCCCATAGGGACTCCTACGGAGAATGGCGGGGTTAACAGATAATCCCCGGATAGTAAGGACTTTAGTCCTAACAAAAAAATACTGAAGTATTATCATAAAAAATCAAATGAAACCAAAAATATTTTTAGTACTGATTTTTTTCATATTTACACAGCTCTCCTTTGCACAAATAATGTTTCAAAGGCATTATGGCGGTACATCTGATGATTATGGCTGCAGAGTTTTGCAAACCGATGACGGAGGATATTTAATTGCTGCCATTACAACAAGTTATGGCGCAGGTGGTTGGGATATTTACCTTATTAAAATTAATGAATTTGGTGATACTTTATGGACTAAAACATATGGCGGCACAGGTGATGAACAACCCAATGCGTTAAAAATAACAAGCGATAATAACTATATTATTGCTGGAAGATCTTCAAGTTTTGGAAACGGAAATTATGATGCGTACCTGTTAAAAATAAACTCGTCAGGTGATACATTATGGACTAAAACATATGGAGGAGTTCAAGGCGAAAATGCCTATGATGTGATTCAAACATCCGATGAGGGATTTTTGTTGATTGGTCGCACATCAAGTTATACCCATGGTTATAATAGTGTATATGCAATCAAGACAAACAGTAGCGGGGATACATTATGGACGAAAACTTACGAAAAAGAAATTATGAATTCTGGAATTTCAGCGTTTCAATTATCTGATGGAGGTTTCTTTTTTTGCGGGGAAACTGAAAACACAACATTAAATATAGCAGATTGTTATTTTATCAGAACTAATTCACAAGGGGATACTCTTTGGACTAAAACATTTGGTGGAAATGATTTTGATGGTGCATTTCAATGTTATGATGCTGGTGATGGAATTATTATTTCGGGCACGACCATTAGTTATGGAGCTGGTATGTATGATATTTTTTTAAGTAAGTTTGATTATAACGGTAATAATGTATGGTTAAAAACTTATGGGGGGGTATATGATGATTATGGAGGACACTTTTCAGCGACAGATGATGGAGGTTACATTATAACCGGTTATACCGAAAGTTACGGATATGGTGCTCAGGATATGTACTTAATCAAAACCAATAGTAATGGGGATACTCTCTGGACGAAACCATTTGGAAAAAATGGAGATGATTGGGCTGGGGATGTCAAACAAACTTTAGATTTAGGATATATCATAATAGGGCATTCTAATAGTTTTGGTAATGGATACGATGTATATCTTATAAAAACAGATCAAAGTGGTGTATCAGGTTTTGGAGAAATCAATAATTATAACAACCCCCTGAAAATTTTCCCCAACCCTTCAAACGGCTTGTTTCAGGTTCAGTTGCCGGAACCGGATGAGGATGCCGCTTCGCTTCAGATATTCAATGGACAGGGACAACAGGTGTTCTGCAAAGATATTTCAGATGATGTCCACAATACCCTAACAATAGATTTGACGGGGTTTTCAAAAGGATTGTACCTTATTTATTATTCGGGCAAAGAAACAAGAACCGAAAGAGTCATTATTGAATAAGAAAATGCAGCCGTATCATTAATGAATAAAACTGTTCAGCACAAGAGAAATCAAATGATTACAATTCATAAAATAACATGCAGGCTCAGCCTGCGAATATACTTCGAGAATGTCTCAAAAGCACTTTGTGACTCCTTTGTGCAGACCTTTGTTCTTTGTGGTTAATTTAAAGTCCAGAACCCAAAAGTCCACCGTGGCGAACACTATGTACTCACAAAGAAAGATTCAAAACAAATACTACTTTTGAGAAAGCCTCAACCGGGCTTTGAATAAAAATAAACATGATGCTATAACTTTTAAAAAATGAAAATATACATTAAAAACATGGTTTGTGTTCGCTGCGAATCTATTGTAAAAGCAGAACTAAACAAAATTGGCATCCCTTTCAAATCTGTCAAATTAGGTGAAGTTGAAGTGGATGATGATCTTTCGCCCGAAAAAAGAACCCTGTTAAATGATGCCCTTGTAAAATCGGGGCTGGGCTTGCTGGACAACAAAAAGAGTGTGCTTGTTGAGAAAATAAAAAATCTCATTATTGAATTGGTTCATTATACTGATGACCGGCTCAAAACAAACTTATCGGTTTATTTAAAAGAAAAACTCGGATACGATTACGCATACCTGTCAAGGCTCTTTGCTGAAGTTAACGGAATGACCATCGAAAACTATTTCATTACCATACGTGTGGAACGGGCAAAAGAAATGCTGGTATACGAAGATTTCAGCATAAATGAGATTGCAGATAAATTGCATTTCAGCGATGCGTCGCACTTTAACAGGCAATTCAAAAAAGTCACAGGGCTGACTCCCTCCTATTTCAGGGAAATCAAAAATAACAGACTCTAACCTGTATTTGTCATAATTATTCTATTTTTTTAAAAAAACGTACAACGATTTCCCAATCGATGCTGCATAACTTTGTATCACAATTAATTTATATTTTTTAATAAAAAGTTTGTTCGGATATTAAAAAGTGATTAAAACATGAAATTCATTTATTTAAAATTTTAAAGTTATGAAAAAGTCAGTTTATACAGTGATTATTCTCCTGGCCCTGACAATTAATGTAATTGGACAAGTTGACCATGATTATAATCCCAATGATGTTGTGCCCGCCACAGGCAGTACAATATCGCCCACCCAGGTACCAATATCGGTAATTAATGCTATGAAGGTTGATTTTAAACTGGATGATCCGGGCACATGGACAAAATTTCCCTACGCATTAAAAGAATACGGCTGGGTTTATGACAAGGATGCCTCCTCGGTAAAGCCGGATCGTTATGAAGTTACAATGAAAAAAGCCGATGGCACCGACTTATTTGCTGTTTATTCAAAAGAAGGTACTCTTATTGCCACCCGTGAGATTTTTGTCAACAGACCGCTTCCTGAGTCGGTTAAAGAAAAACTCGCCAACAGTATTTATAAAGACTGGGCTGTTGTTGGCAATAAAGAGATCATCAAATACTACTATGACAAGAACAGTGTTGAACAGCATTACAGAATTACCGTTACCAAAGACAATGTAAAAAGAAGCATTTCATTTAATTTTCAAGCCAATGCGGATGATTTAACCCAGGAAAAACAATAAATAATCCGGCATCGGATTTTCAGGAAATGGACCCGGGTAAGGGGCTTGTCTGATCAACAAACCCCTTATTTTTTTCAAAAAGCCTATCTTTTATTATACTATCTGCAACTGGTACCGTCAGTTATGTTTTTAACCAGTATCGGATAAAGGCAGTTTAATCAGAATAGAATTTATAACAACCAGCAATTCCGATGCTGAGGCTGACTATGAAATAGTCCTTTTATGGTTCTGCTTTTCTGCTGTTTAAACAGAAGCTATTCTTTAATAAATTTCCTCACTAAAGTTCCTGTCTCATTTTTCACCCGCAGAAAATACACTCCTGATGCCAGGCCTGAAATATTGATCTCACTGTTTTTTTTATCCAGCACCTGATTTATAATCATCCTGCCTTCAAGATCATAAATCAATAACATGCCATCAGGATTGTCTGCATTATATTCGACAAAAATCTTGTCAGCAGCAGGATTGGGAGATATTTTAATCAGATTGTCATCCGGATAAAGCATATTTATTCCTGTGACAACCACATAGATGGAATTTGATTTATCGGATACGCAGCCATTGCTGTCAGTAACAATAGTGTAATAATTGCCTGTTTGGTCCGGCACGTATGAGATTCCGGTTTCTCCGGTGATCAGCACATTATTAAAATACCACTGGTTGCCGTTCAGATAGCTGGAATAAAGAGTATTTCCCGCCTGGGTGATAACCGGTGCGGCGGGGGTGGGATTAACCGTGATGGTTACCGCATCAGTGGCGCTGCCGCATGTATTTGAAACAGTTACAGTATAAGTAGTTGTAACGGCAGGAATAGCAATAGGGTTAGCTATATTTGTCGCATTCAGGCCAGTTGCCGGGCTCCAGGAATAGGATGTTCCTCCAGTGGCATTCAGTTGAACAGAAGTCTTTTCACAGATTGTATCGTTTTCGCCGGCATCAGCTACAGGAAGTGATCCCGTCGACATGGAAATATTGTCAATTGACACACTGAAAACATTCGCATCATTGTAACCACAGTTCGGTTCGAGGTAGAAAAGAATATTTGAAAGATTTGTGCAGGTGGTCAAATCAAATATAACATCGACATTCACACAGGTTCTGGCCTGGTTGAATTTCAGCCATAAGCCGTTAGCATCAGTATACCCGACATCAACGCCACCGATCTTTACCTGCGAAGCCTTTTTATATCCATTATCAACCCACATATAGAAGCGAATCCCATCGTTGGGATGGTTGGCAAAATAGGAATTGGAAATATCAAAATTCAAGGTAACATAAGTATTTCCGGTGCAATTCGCCTGAGGCGTACGTAAAAAACAACCGAAGTAATTATTCCATGATCCCGTCTTGCCAATATATCCGCCTGTGCACCCACCCGAAGAATAATAAAGCAACCCGCCTGTGTTACAGCTTGAAGGTGACCAGTACTTGGTTGTTGTGGAAGTACCCGTACTGAAATTGGTGCTTGTTGTAAATTGCTCTAACGGCAATAAGCTGCATTGTGCCATTGCATCGGTTGATGTTATTATGCTGCAGATCAAAAGTCCGCAAATGATCATTAAAAGTTTCTTCATTTCAGATGTGAATTGGTGTTTATTACGTATTCAGAAATACAAATTTAATAACAATAAATCAATTTCCGACCATCGGGTCTATAATTTCTGCATTTACCTGCAAATATTAATTATGCAGCAATATAAATGGCAATTATATTTCTTTTAAAATTTATTATTAGAAATCCGGAAATCTATTCCATGTATAATATCCGAAACAATGTTTTAAAGAAAGCTCTGCTTAATTATCTGTCATATGTTTCGGTGATCTTTTTCAGCCACAGGGCATGTTCCTTTTTCAGGTCATTGGGCCTGTATTTCCATATCCAGTTTTTCGACATGGTTCCGGGCATATTCATGCGGGATTTTTCGTCCAACTCAAGAATATCCTGTAAAGGAACGATGGCAATTTCGGCAACCGATTCCCATGCAAGGCGGATCATCGACTTCACAATTCCGTCATGCAGGCCTCCCAAATATTCTTTTACCTTTTTTTTGTCAGATGCAGAAGCATGGTTGTACCATCCGAGAATTGTGTTATTATCATGGGTGCCTGTATAAACCACACAATTATTGTTATAGGTATGAGGAAGATAATTATTATTCTCCCCGGAGTCGAAAGCAAACTGTAAAATCTTCATTCCCGGAAAACCAAACTTGTCGCGCAGCACCTCTACATCATGAGTCATCACGCCAAGGTCTTCAACGATAATGGGAAGTTCTCCCAATTCATTTTTTAATGTGTTGAACAATTGTTTTCCCGGCGCATTGACCCAGGTCCCGTTTACGGCAGTTTTTTCACCATAGGGTACTGACCAATATGCTGCGAGGCCCCTGAAATGGTCAATTCGCACGATGTCATACAATTCAAGGCTGGCTTTAACGCGATCGATCCACCATGAAAACCCGTCATTCTCCATAAACGCCCAGTTATAAACAGGGTTTCCCCACAACTGTCCGGTTCTGCTGAAATAATCGGGCGGAACTCCTGCAACCTGTAATGGTTTTCCTTTCCCGTCGAGTAAAAAGTTTTCAGGTTTTGTCCATACATCCACACTATCGTAAGCTACATATAGCGGGATATCGCCAATGATTTGAATTCCTTTATCATTGGCATATTTTTTCAGCTCATTCCACTGTTTAAAAAAAACATATTGAATAAACTTATGATATAGAATACGATTCTCAAGCTTTTGCCTATATAAATCCAGTGATTTTTTATCCCTTGATTTTGCTTCTTTGGGCCACGAGCTCCATGCTTTATGCCGGAATTCTTCCTTCAATGCAAAATACAATGCAACATCATCAAGCCAGAACGATTTTCCGGAACAAAAAGCCTGAAAGGCCTTATTAGCCTTTTCTGTATTAAGAAATGCCTTAAAAGCTTTTTTCAATAACGGATTTTTTTCTTTTCTGACCTTTTTAAAATTTACCAGTGTTGCCATTTTGCCTTTCAGACCTGCAACTTCCGCCCTCTTTAATAATCCTTCTTCTATAAGCTTGTCGAGGCTTACCAATAATGGATTCCCGGCAACCGAAGAATAACACTGGTAAGGAGATTCACCAAAGCCTGTAGGCCCTAATGGCAATATCTGCCAGATTTTCTGACCGGACTGATGAAGAAAATCAACAAAATCATATGCTTCTTTACCTAAGGTTCCTATTCCGTAATTGCCCGGAAGCGACGTGGGATGCAACAGGATACCGCTTTGCCTTTTAAATTTCATCTTGTTTTGTTTTGATATAATCATCATTTAAAAAATGCATATAAAAGTAATCATTCTGCTCAAATTGATACAGGCTATTTTTATTGAAATTATTTCCCGACGTATCATTTCTTTAGTTTATGAAATATCAAATAGGCATATAATCAATGTTTTATATTATTTCTCATTCTTAAATGATACAACATACTTTAATATTCCTGTAAAGCTTAACATTTTTTTAATACTTTTGCGCCAGAATTTTTCAATAAAGTAAAATTTGAATATCTAATACTTTTAATGATGAAGAAAATCACTTTTGCCATTATTGTTTTTTTGTTCTGTTTATTGAAATACCAAACCGCGTCAGCACAAAAAGCGAGCATCAGCGGAACGGTGACCGATGAAAAGAAAGAAACCATGATCGGGGTTTCTTTTGCAATAAAGGGAACAACCATTGGTACATTTTCCGACATAGACGGAAAATATACCATTTCCAATCTTGATCCCGGGAAGTATACTATAGTTGCATACATGATCGGATACAAAAAAGAAGAAGTAACTGTCGATATTGCAGCCGGACAGAAAAAAGAGCTGAACTTTGTTTTAAAAGAAGAAGTATATATGCTCAACGAAATGGTTGTTGTCGGCTATGGCATTAAGCAAAAGCGCGATGTTACCGGGTCAATAGAAACGATAAAAGCCAAAGATATTTCAGAGGTATCGGGCAGTACCAGTTTTGAGTCTGCTATCCAGGGCCGTGCATCGGGTGTGCAGGTAACAGCTGCCAATGGTGTGGCCGGTGCCCCTGTAAAAATAAATATCCGCGGAACAAGCTCCATTTCTGCCGGCAGTGAGCCATTGTACGTTGTTGACGGGATACCCATCATTTCGGGCGATTACAGCTCCGGCGCACTGGGTTCAGGCACCAATGCCCTGTCGGACCTTGATCCCAACGACATTGAATCCATGGAAGTATTAAAAGATGCTGCATCAGCCGCTATATATGGTTCACGCGGCGCCAACGGGGTTGTGATCATCACTACAAAAAAAGGTAAGGCAGGAAAAACAAAATTTGATGTGAATTTTTCTTCCGGTATCGTTAAAGAAACAAACAGGTTAAAATTAATTTCTGCAGAACAACAACTTTCGTTGCGGGACCAGTCGCGGAAAGAATTGGGCCTCGCACCTGAATCCAAAAATACCGGCATTTACGGAACATGGACCCGGGGCCAGGCAGACTCGCTGGCGGCTTTGGGAGGAACCGACTGGATCGATAAAGTGCTGCAACTTGGATATAATATCCAGGCAGGAATATCTGCTTCGGGAGGCAATGATAAGACTACATATTATCTTGGTGGCAACTATCTTAGAGAAAAAGGGTTTCTGGTTGGAAACACCTACGAAAAGATCAACGGGCGTGTAAACATTGAGTATAAAGCCACAAAAAAGCTGACATTAGGAACAAACGTCGGTCTGTCATATTCAACCAACAACAGGGTTCCCATTGGTGATGCCGGCGGATTAGGCGATGCACAGCGTATGTTCCAGTACCTGCCGGTATACAATGCCGATGGCAGCTATTTTTATCCTACGGCACAGGGCTATCCAAGTAACCCTATCTGGGAACTGGACACTAAAACATATAAGGTAAAAACGTTCAGAACCCTTGCAAACATTTTTGGTGAATACACCTTTACTCCCGACCTGAAGTTCCGTTCGGAGTTCGGTGTCGACATGATGGACCAGGTAGAAGACCAGTTTGACTTCAGGAATGTTCAGGACGCGACATCCGTTTCCAGCGCCTGGAACAGGAACAGCAACGTGATCAACTGGACAGCCAACAACTTTTTCACCTATCAAAAGACTTTCAAAGAAAATCATGATGTTTCCATTACACTTGGTAATGCCGTTGAAAGATCGCATACCGTACAGGTGGGCCTCAATGGCTGGGATTTCCCTAATGATTATCTCACCACTCCAAATGCTGCAGAAGCATCAAACAAATCAGGATACCATTATGAATCAAGCTACAGGTTTGTTTCCAATTTCCTTCGAGTAAACTACAAGCTTTTCAACAAATATATTTTTGCATTCAGTATCAGGAATGACGGGTCTTCCAGGTTTGGCGCCAACAACCGTTACGGCTGGTTCCCTGCAGCATCGGCTGCCTGGATCATATCTGACGAAAATTTCCTTTCGGGTTTCAAAGCGCTGAGCTATCTTAAACTCCGCGCCAGTTACGGATTAACCGGCAACGCTAACATCGGCGACTTCGCTTACCTGGGTGTTTATTATTCAGGAAACGGCTATGCCGGAAACCCGGGAATAATACCCGGCACATTACCCAATCCCGATCTCGGCTGGGAAAAATCACAACAACTTGACGTCACATTAGACTGGGGATTCCTTAAAAACAGGATCAGCGGAACAATCACCTATTATTTCAAAAGAACCACCGACATGCTCATGCAGCTCTCTCTCCCTACATCAACAGGGTACAGCTACATTTGGCAAAATATCGGAAAAATGAATAACCATGGTTATGAAATTACCATACTTTCAAAAAACATTGATAAAAAATTCAAGTGGTCTACAGATTTTAATATTGCCTTTAACAGGAATAAAGTGATTGATATTGCAGGCCTTGAACCTGATGCTTTTGAAAGCGGCCAGCCCGGCGAAGGACGTGTCATTGTCGGTTATCCGGTCGGGCAGGCGTATGTGGTAAAATATGCAGGAGTGCAGCAAACTGATGGTTATATTGATGTGTACGACGCCAACGGAAATATTACGGGAACCGAGCAGGTAAAGGCAGGACAAGACATGTATTATGATAAAAACGGCCACCTGATAACATCTAAAAATCAGAATTTCTATGAAAACCGTGTAGCCTGCGGAAGCCCTATACCCAAATTCCTCGGCGGTATCAATAACAGGTTCTCATACAAAAATGTTGAGTTCAGCTTCCTTTTCAGTTATGTTTACGGCAACACCATATATGATGATCCCGCCAAACAACAGATCGGAGCCTATGATAAAATAGCGCAAAGAACTGAAATACTCGAAGCCTGGTCGGATGATAATACAAAGACCGATGTTCCTAAACTTAGCCTTTATTCACCCACCAACTCAAGCAGGTTTCTTTACGACGCATCATACATCAGGTTAAGATGTGTTTCTCTTTCATATAAATTCTCTGAAAAGCTTTGTAAGAAGATCCATCTTGAAGCATTTAAGATATTCATCAACGGCACCAACCTGCTCACCTTTACAAAGTATCCCGGCTGGGATCCGGAAGTATTGAGAAATGTAAGCACCGACAGCCAGGCCGGAAATGTATCGTTTGCCGGGCCATCGCTGCAAACACCACAGGCGATGACCATCAATGCCGGATTTAATATTACTTTCTAAAACCCATGTCAAACAACAGATAAAATTATTTCCATGAAAAGAATAATAATAATTGCCGTACTCTTTTTTGCAGCCTTTGAATTTTCATGCAAAAAATTTCTTGACACAGAACAGATAATGAACATCCCCAGCGATGAGGCAATAACATCCGTTAAGGACCTTGAAGCCGTTTTGATGGGAGCATACGACGGCCTTCAGTCGGGCGATGTACTTGGCGGAAACATGGTAACATATGCCGACCTGCTTGCCGACGACACCAAGGTAAATGAGTCGCGCCTCACGAATTTCGGCACAAAAGAAATTTATAACCGTGCCACCACCGTTCAGTTAAGCCCGTTGCGCAACATGTGGGCCGGGGCATACAGCACCATCAACAGGGCCAACCTCGTAATTTATTATATTGACAACAACCTGCTGAGCGGCAACGACTTTGAAAATGCTAAAGACCAGTTTAAGGGCGAAGCTTTATTTATCAGGGCAATCACGCATTTTGAGATATTACGTTTCTGGGCATTGCCTTATGATGTAAACAACCCGGGAGGAAATTCGCAGTTGGGTGTTCCCTACCGCACAAAACCCACACTGTCGGGCTTCGACGACCTGTCAATGGCAAGGAATACCGTTGAAGAAGTTTATGCGAGTGTAATCAGCGACCTGCAGCAGGCCAAACAATTGCTGGCTGCAGCAAACGTAAAAAAATCGATCAGCCGCGCCTCCGAAATGGCTGCTACAGCTTACCTGGCAAGAGTTTGTTTTTCAAAAGGCGATTACCCCAATGCCTCTGTTTATGCTGCAGAAGTGATCAACTCCAGCCTGTATACATTAAATTCAAATGCAGATATTGTTAAGGTATTCCAGACATCCGGAAATACAGCTACTACAGAATCCATCTTCCAGCTCGTCAATATCGAAAGCGATCAGAGTAATGCTGTTACATACAGTTACAATCCCTCCGATAATACAGCGCCCATGCTGTCGGGAGCGGATACATTGAAAAAACTATACAGCACACTGGATAGCCGCAGGACAAAGTATATATCCATCTATTTTTCGGGATTTATCGGAGTAAAAAAATACCAGAATGCAAACCCGTCATATAATGTTTCGATACTGCGTCTGGCGGAGATGTATCTTATCAAGGCCGAATCGGATATCCTTGCAGGAAATATCACAACTAATACATACGACTGTTACAAGGAAGTGAAGAAAAGAGCTTATGGTGTTAATTGGGCAGATGAAACCATCGACCCTGCCAACCTGCTCGACAGTGTAAGGCTTGAGCGAAGACGGGAATTGCTTGCCGAAGGCGACCGTTACCACAACATCAAGCGCATGAAGATGAATGAGCGTAACAACATACCCTGGAATGACCCAAGTTTGCTGTTTAAGATACCGCAGGAAGAGATGTCGGGCAACCCGCTGATGGTGCAGAATCCGTAATATCTAAGACCGGATATTATTGTTTTTTGACACTAAAACAATATTGATAAAAAATAAAAGCAATAAGAATCATTTTACACCTGGATTATGCATTAGAGGTTTTCTAATGCTAATCGGTGATTAGCCTTGCATGCCTCTGTATCAATTTTCGTTATACCAGAGCTTATACTGATTGGAAGAGTTTTAGAAAAACAAATACAGCTTTAACCAGTGTTAATGACACAAAGCAGCATTTAGGGTAATCAATGACTGTTAATCGTGCTTGAAAATCCCAATAATTATTTTCTAATTACAAGAACTGACTCACAACTACGACTTGTTAAACAGTCAGCACAGTGCCGGTACTATTTATTCCCACGCTTCTCCAATACAATATATTCCCACGGTTTCAGGTTGAATGAAGAATTATTGGCTATTTCAACCTGCTTCTGGCGGAACACATCTGTATAAGTCCCGCTAACAGGGCAATTCTGTAATTTTATATCAGCAGAATTTTTTGTAAGGTTTAAAATTACAACCACTTCATCGCCATCTTTCTGCCTATAAAATGCAAAGACATCTTTATCATCGGTGGTATTTATTCTTACCATTTTTCCGCCATATGTGCCATTCCACAATGCCTTATTAGATTTCTTCAACGCAATAAGGGTTTTGTAAAAATCAAAAAATTCATCTTTCTTCCATTCAATCGTGTCTTTTTCAAAAAATTTCAACCTTTTATTCAGCCCTGCTTCCTGTCCGCTGTATATCAACGGCATCCCGGGAAGCATAAAAGTCAGCACAGCATAGGTTTTTACCCCGCCGCCAAACTTTTCATAAGCCGTACCTGCCCATGTGTTTTCATCATGGTTGGAAGTAAAGTACATCCGGTATGCTTCTAATGGGTACGTTTTGCTTTCCTTTAATAACAAGGTGTCCAGCGACAGCACTGTTTTTTTCCCTTGTGCTATATCTGCAGCCAGAAAATGAAAATTCCATGTATAAGTCATATCGAAAGCCTTATCGTGATATGCAGGTTCTTCGCATTCGGCAAGCATAAATACAGGCTTAATGCTGTCAAGGGCTGGCCGTGCTTCATTCCAGAATTCTACAGGCACCATGCCTGCCACATCGCAACGGAAACCATCTATGCCGGTTTCTTTCAGCCAAAATTTGAATGCATCGATCATATACCGGTGCAGGCCCGGATTATTATAATTGAGCCCCGCCACATCGCTCCAGTCAGCTACAGGAGGTATGATATTTCCGGTTGAATCATGCTTATACCATTCGGGATGCGATGTGATGAGATTATTATCCCAGGCTGTATGATTTGCCACCCAATCGATAATCACATAAAAGCCCATGTCGTGACACTTTTTTACCATATCCTTGAAATCCTGCAGTGTGCCGTGTTCAGGATTGATCCCAAGATAATCACTCACTGAATAATAACTTCCCATGGTGCCCTTTCTGTTTTTCACGCCAATGGGATTGACCGGCATAAACCATAAAATGCCAACACCCATCTCCTTAAGTTGTGGTAAATGTTTTTCAAAATCTTTAAAACTGCCCGATTTGGAATATTGCCGGAGATTAACTTCGTAAATCGTAAGGTTTTTGGTCCATTCAGGAACAGATTTCTTGTAAATACTGTGCTCACTTTTTGTCTGCGACTTAGCTGTAGTGTAGGTGCAATGTACCATTGCCACCGATATAAAAACAGCCAGATAAAATTTTAAAACTTTCTTCATAACAATAGCTATTAATGATTTTAATTACTTAGTATTTCAAATGAATTACCGGCTAAGGTCATTTCAAAATGATTTCCATTTTGAACAAACCTGGTTCCAAAATTTGATAATAAATTCTGAGTGGTAAAACCTGCAGGAATATCAATAGATATCTTTTCCTGTTTATCGCCTTTGTTTAACAGCACCACCACGGTTTTCCCAAAGTAGTTCCGCATATATACATACGTATATTCAGAAACATGCAACACTTCCAAATCGCCATAAATAAGCGCCATATTGGTTCTTCTTAGTCCGATCAGCTTTGCAGCAACATCTTTGGTTTTCTGCTCATAGACAGAAAGACCATCAAATTTCATCATTTTCCGGTTGTCGGGATCTCCGGCCCCGGGTATTCCCAACTCATCGCCGTAATATACCACAGGTATTCCCGGAACTGTCATAATAAATGCTGTAAGCATTGAAAGCTTCTTATAAGCATTGGTGTCTTTTACTTCGTTTATTCCATTCCAGATGATTTCCTTATCGTCGGTTTTCGGGTCTATTGATCCATCAGCGTAGGAAATAAATCTTCCCATATCATGATTACCGGTAATATTCCCCATAAGGTTGTGAAAGCCATACCAGTTCATACTTTCCTGTAACGAGGCATTTAATTTTTCAAATGAAACATTGTTATAAAGTAATGCTGCTCTAAGGTCAAAATACAAGTTAAAATCAAACTGTGCATCAAGTTCACCGGAGTTTACATAACTTCCGATCAGATCACGGTTTCCATATGTTTCACCTATCTGGTAAAATGGCTTATTTTCAGGAATGACAATTTGATTTTTAATTTTTTGCGTCAGCCTTCTCCAGTAATTCTCAGGGATGTGTTTTGTGGCATCATGCCTGAAACCATCGAGATGATACTTTTTTATCCAAAATAAGGCTGAATCGGTCATACACTCCACAACATCCGGCTTTGTAAAATCAAATGTCGGAAGAAACGTATCAAACCAGGTACTAAGGCGGCATTCTTCCCATAAACGGATATTTTTCCTGCCATCCGGCAAATCGATACTTGTAAACCAGTCGGGGTGGGCATTCCAGAGAACATGACCGGTATGTATATGATGAGCCACATAATCCAGGATAACATTGATATTGTTTTTGTGGGCATCATTTACCAGATTACTCATATCGGAATCCGTTCCAAAATGCTTGTCGATTTTTGTAGAAGATATTGGCCAGTATCCGTGGTAGCCGGTAAACTTGTTATGCGGAGCCGGATACTCCCTGTATGCAATATCCGGGTTCTGGTTCAGGGGCGATATCCAGAGCGTGTTGATACCAAGATTCGCAAAGTACCCATTATCGATTTCTCTTTGAATGCCCTTGATATCACCTCCCAGATAATTCGCTTTCAGGGCCACTTCATGATCATTAACAGGCTGATCATTTGACTTATCCTGATTGAGAAACCGGTCGACCATCAGAAAATATATGACCTGGGCTTCTTTGTCATACCGGTTTATATCGCTGACATCCTGAATTACCTTACCAGATTTTAGCGGAATGAGCAGGTCGTTGGAATACCCGGATTCATTGCAGGCATATACACGGATAAATGAACGTTCCATGCTGCCTGCCTCTTCGGGTATTGAAATGCTGATCATATCCTGACTATTACTGATCATTGAGGCTGGTAATATAAAATTCTGCCAGAAAACAAAAAGCCGGGTCACTTTATTTTTGGCCCCGATTTTCAGGGAATGCTCCGTAGCATCAATAGTATAAAGCTCAGGTCTGGGCTCATTGCAATTATTTTTAACAATCAGAACGGAATTGAATCCACCGATATTATTGTCTGCAGAGTCGGGATTTGCCGGATCAAGCATCCATTTTCCGTCGCACACAATCTGATAATAATATGTCCCCGGATTCAACAACAAATCTACAGTCCATGTTTTATTAATTTTTTTCATGGGGCAGGCCACCGGGTTCCACTCTTTAAAGTCACCGGCAATCTGAACAGTTTTATATTTTTTCTTCGGGTTAAAAACAATTTGCTTATTTATCTTTTCTGACCTTCTTAATAATACCGAATACATTGTTTTTCCTGTCCACACGTTCAGAACAGAAAGTGCAGGGATGTCATTGCGATTTATAATTTTTAGCTGTTTTTTATCTTTTGTTAAGGTTAACGAAAAACATTTGTCGGCAACCACAGAATCAATTATTGAAACATCAGAAAAAAAATCCTCCATAAACAGAGTGGTTGAATCCGGCGACAGTGTAACCGGTTGGGCAATACCACTGATGGTTGATTTTTGAGAAAACTGCTGCCGGCTCTGTGCAAAAACATGACCGCCAAAAGAAAATGCCGTCAGTGCAATTATAAAAAGTATGATGTTACGTATTCTCATAAAATAATAAAGTTAAACTGATGTAAAAATACGTAAAAATTAGATTTGTAAAATTTTCAAACATATAATACATGCAGAAAACTTTCAATAATAGATAACAACCATATGTGTTTTAAAACAATCCTGTCATGGTCTGAAAGCAATCATATCCTTCAAGTTCAGACAATTCGCCCTGCTACAAAATTTTCTTCATGAAATGTTTCTGCAATAATATTTGTTAATTAAAAGTTATTTTTAATTTTGCAAAAATGTAAGCCGGGAGGCTGTATTAAATACATATTCATTATAATTGTTTCATTTAAAAAATCTCAAATGAAAAAAATTTACAAAAGTTTTGTGTTGTTCTTTTTTCTTATTGTATTAGGGAACACTACCTTCAGTCAACCGGCAAACATCCATTTCGGAATTATGGGCACCTGGGGTGATCAATCATTAACCGACAGAGGCATGACGATGAGTGCAAATGTTCAGGCGCCCATTGCAGCAACGATTTCGTTTTTATTCAGCACCGCCGCTGGTAATTACAGCCCGAAATGGTGCGGTTCAACTTCTGATTATAACCGGAACGTCAATATGCTGATTTCCGGCGGAGCCTTTTATTATACGTCCGGGGGCTGGGATTTAGATATGACCTGCGCTGTCCAGGCAAATTATTATTATACGCTGATCGTTGGCAAAAATGCTGCAGGAAATAATGACATGTCCATACTGGAAACATCATACAACCCGGTAAATATTACTTCTGTTGTACAATCACCCACTGTGAATATTTCTTCAATTGAATCTGTAAATGTTACCGTTACTTTAAGCGGGGCAAAAAACGCGAACGAAAATGTTTTTATACGTTATACCAACGACAACTGGGCAACATCAAATTTCATTCAGATAACATCATTCTATGGTGGCTATCAGGGTACTGCTGTTATACCCGCCCAGGCTGCCGGCACAACCGTTTCTTACTATGCGTTCACCACAACACAAACGGCTCCTGACGCTGCAACCATTGATTATTACACACTGCGCCTGAATAATAATACAAATTCCAATTATTCATATTTCGTCAGTGACGTTTTATGGTGCAACCTGCAATCGCCTCAAACCGGCACCATCACTGTTGGGGGGAGCTATGATGTATATGCACAGGTTTATGCTCCCGGAATTACGAGCCAGGCCGGCCAGGGAACAGGTGTTTCTGCATGGATCGGTTACAGCACCAGCGACTCAAATCCTAACACCTGGACAAACTGGGTTACGGCGACATTTAACACCGACGCCGGCAACAATGACGAATATATAGCTAATATAGGAACAGCGCTTCCTGTTGGCAATTATTACTATGCAAGCCGATTTAAATTTGGTAATAGTTCTTATTTTTATGGTGGATATCCGGGAGGATATTGGGATGGAACTTCGCAAACCTCAGGAATACTCACCGTAACCCCCATTGTTGGAATTGAAGAGAATTTAACCCATTTATTTGAAATATATCCCAACCCGGCCAGGAAGCGCATAACGATCCTATTGGACCAGGCACAAGGGATGCTGAATCTTTCGGTTTATAATACCCTAGGCGGTTTAGTCATAAGCGATGTGATAAACAGCTCTGCAAAATCTGAATATTCTTATGATATCAGTAAACTTTCACAGGGTGTGTACGTTGTTGTTCTGAAAAATGACAACACATCTTTCTCTGAAAAGTTTATTATTGAATAATAGCTTCGTTTTCATTTTTATTAAAACTGAACACAGATTTCTTAGTTCCTGTGTTCAGTTTTTTTAATTATGTATAAATCAAATTGTTTGGAAATATTCTTATAATATTTCATTTTTCTATACATCTTTCTATTTCACAATAAAGTTAAACAGGCTGAAAAATTATACTTTTTAACGGTAATATTTAAACGAAATCTTTATTTTTGTAATATTAAAATAATATTATCAAACAAATCATAATTATTATGAAAAAAACAATTCTACTCTTTGTCGTTACTTTATTTTGCGCGTCGGTACTGTATTCGCAAAACTATCTGAAAATTACGCTGGATACTAAATTAATGACCAATCCGGATTACAGCCTTGGTGGAGGAAACGGGAATCCGTCAACCTGTACAAAAGTTTACGCACATCTCGGGCTTTGCACCTGCGACCTTGACTGGAACGGATTAACATATTTACGCGACTGTGCAACATCTGACTCGAACAGTTTTTTCTGCCTGAGTCAGATACTGCCTTACAGGTCAAATGTTTGGGAACATGTAGTTGGAAATTGGGGCAGCAACCCGCAGGATGATGGTATCGGGCTGATGACGAATCTTGGAAACGGCGTATATTCTATTGAATTCACCATTCAGGATTATTTTTCAAATCCGGCACTGGTAAACACCACATCATTTGTTGATCCAAGCGACCCCCATCCTGTTGTAAATTCCACCGTATGGAATACTGCAGATGGCTCACCTTATACTATCGGAATGGTTTTCAGAAATGAAGACGGAACCCTTACCGGCAGGGATGACCTGGGTAAAGACTTGTTTATTATCAATCTCACCAGTGGTACTCCACAGGTAATACAAGGCAGCGACCCTGCCACAAGCTTTACTGCTATTACATTTGTTACCGGAGTTGGTGAAATAAACCACAACAATATGTACGCTTCTGCTTCGCCAAACCCATTCTCTGAAGAAACAAAAATTGTTTATACCCTTACCGAACAAACAGACAACCTGAATATAAGTGTTTTTAACTCGTTAGGCCAGGAAATTAAGAGCCTGTACAGCGGACATCAAAACACAGGAAGTTATTCAGTTATTTGGGATGGAACCAACAATTACGGAAATATTCTTCCTTCGGGAGTATATTATTTCACTATGGCTTCAGGAAATACATTGATTGCAACCCAAAAAATTGTAATCTCCAGGTAAACATTATTTTTATTTTTTATTTTATTTTTTACTCATGAAAAAAAGTCTGAGCCTTTTATTTCTGGCGTGTGCATTATTTTCGCTGAATGCTACATCGCAGGTACTTTCATATTCACCGCTGTATCCCACAGTTAATGACACCCTCACTATTGTTTATAATGCATCGCTCGGTAATGGCCAGTTGGCAGGGGTTTCAGATGTGTATATGCATACCGGGGTTATCACCGGGGAAAGCGTAAACCTTACCGACTGGCTGCACAAGCCTGCAGAATGGGGCGAAGCAGATACCAATGTCCTGATGGAGAACCTGGGCGGCAACCTCCACCGGGCAAAATTTCACATCAAAAGCTTTTTTCATCTGCTGAGTACTGAAGTTACCAGGGAAATCTGCTTTGTATTCAGAAATGCCGACGGTTCATTAGCCGGTAAAAATGCCGATGGTTCAGACTTCTTTATCAATGTTTATCAACCCAATGTTTTTGCGAGGTTCACCTCACCGCTTGATTTTCCGTTATGCCCGAATTTAAATGCATCTGTCAACATACAAGTGACAAGCACTCATGTCTCCGACATCAGCATTTATCATGAGGGAGCCCTGATTGCTGATACAACCGACAGCATTCTCAACAAAAGCATCACAGCCACCCAATACGGAAAACATTGGCTGTGGTTTACTGCCGTTTATAACGGACAAACCATAACAGATTCGATGTATTACATGGTAAGGCAAAATCCAAATATTCTGAATTCACCAGCCGGAATCAGGGATGGTATAAACTATATAAATGATACCACGGTAATTTTGCAATTGTTTGCTCCGAACAAAAGTTTTGTATACCTGATCTGGGATAACAGCAACTGGGAACTTGACGCGAACTATCAGATGAATAAAACGCCTGATGGAAACCGTTACTGGATAGAACTTACAGGGCTGATTCCACAGAAGGAATACCGGTTCCAATATCTTGTAGACAACAGTGTCAATATCGCGGATCCTTACGCAGATAAAGTTCTTGACCGTTGGAATGACCCCGGGATAAATCAAATCATTTATCCCAATCTGATTCCCTATCCTGTAGGAAAAGCTTCTCAGCTTGTTTCGGTTTTTCAAACGGCACAAACCCCGTTTAACTGGACAGACGGCTCATTCCAGAAGCCCGAAAACCGGGACCTCGTCATTTATGAGTTGCTTGTCCGCGATTTTCATTTAACCCATAATTTCAAAACCGTTGAGGACAGCCTGCAATACATCAAAAATATTGGTGTCAATGCAATAGAGCTTATGCCTGTTATGGAATATGACGGTAACGACAGCTGGGGTTATATGACGGCCATGCATTTTGCTCCGGATAAATGCTATGGTACCAAAGACATGCTCAAGAGCCTGATCAACAAATGCCATAATAACGGCATTGCCGTAATATTGGATGTTGTACTCAATCACGCATCGGGGCAAAATCCGCTGGCCCGCCTGTATTATAATAAAGAAAAGCAAAGGCCCGGAAATGACAATCCCTGGTTTAACGAACTTATTCCTCACCCTTATGGTTATCATTCCGATTTTAACCATGCGAGCACATATACACAGGCATATGTTGACAGTGTGCTGAATTACTGGGTTACTGAATATCACGTAGACGGCTTCAGGCTTGACCTTTCTAAAGGATTTACCAATAACGTTACCGTTACTTATGATGCCCAGGGAAATATTATTGGTACCGATGTAGGTGCCTGGGGGCAATATGATGTAGCCCGTGTCAATAATATCAAGCGCTTTGTAAATGTATTATGGAATAAACATCCCGGGACCTATATTATTTTGGAACATCTTGCCGATAATGCGGAAGAAAGCGACCTGGCCGGGTTTGGCACAATGATGTGGTCGGGCGCTAATGGAAATGTACAGTATAACCAGGCTTCAATGGGCTGGTATAATGATAATTCAAATTTTGAATGGTCTGTATCCTATAAGGCAAGAGGCTGGTGGGCACATAACCTGGTTGCTTATATGGAAAGCCACGACGAAGAACGCCTGATGTACCGCAATATTACTTTCGGAAATATGATGATCCAAAGCGGTGACACTATTTACAATACCCGTGAAAAACACACAGCATTGAACAGGATGGCAGAAGCAGCGGCGCTGTTCTTTACGGTGCCGGGCCCAAAGATGCTTTGGGAATTTGGTGAAAGAGGTTTTGACTATTCGATAAACTGGCCCTCTATGACTTCCGAAACCCGTACCGATAAAAAGCCACCCAAATGGGATTACATGAATGATCCGTATCGTCTGATGCTTTATAAAAAGTATGCAGCACTGATAAACCTGAAAAAGAATTATTCCATTTTCAAAACATCAAACTACGACATGAATGTCGGCTCATGGGATAAACGTGTACGGCTGCAGGACGACGGTTACGTAAATTCAGATATGGATGCTGTTGTACTGGGGAACTTTGATGTGGTAACCCAAAATGTATGGCCTGAATTTCCGCATGACGGGAAATGGTATGATTATTTTACAGGCGACAGCATCAATATTCTTGCTAATCAAACAGCCGGTAATAATTTCACATTTCAGTACGGTGCGGGCGAATATCATATTTATACCGACAAACGCCTTCCCGTTCCTGATCTTTACGTAGATACAACGATGAGCGTTCAGGAAACAGCCATTACAGATAATTTCAAAACAGCTGTTTTCCCTAATCCTTTCAGCGATGAGCAGACCATAAGTTATTCACTTGCTGCATCAGGAAAAGTTGTTGTTGAAATATATGATGTGATAGGATCAAAAGTCATAACGCTTACCAACTGCGATCAGCAGGCCGGTTTGCATTATATTATGTGGGATGGAACAAACAGCACGGGTGAAAAAGTAAAAAGCGGGTATTATTTCTGTAAAATCACCTCGGGAAATTATGCTTCCACAAATAAAATAGTTTTCATCGGGAACTAATCTGAAACTAACAATAATACTATGAAAAGCAAGCCACGTTTATCATTCTGGCAGATATGGAATATGAGTTTTGGTTTTCTGGGTATCCAGTTTGGATTTGCCTTGCAGAATGCCAATGTCAGCCGCATCTTTGAAACCCTGGGCGCTAAAATAGAAAGCATTCCTATTCTTTGGATTGCTGCACCTATTACCGGCCTGATCATACAGCCGATCATAGGGCATATGAGTGACCATACCTGGAACCGGCTTGGACGCCGGCGTCCGTATTTTCTTTCCGGGGCAATACTGGCATCGCTGGCCCTGCTCATCATGCCTAATTCTCCAGTGCTATGGATGGCAGCAGGTTTGTTATGGATCATGGATGCATCCATCAATATTTCCATGGAACCTTTCCGCGCTTTCGTCGGCGACATGCTTCCTTCGGAGCAACGGACAAAAGGGTTTGCCATGCAAAGTTTTTTTATAGGTACCGGCGCCGTTGTGGCCTCAGCCCTTCCTTACATGCTCACAAATTTTTTTAATGTTGAAAATACAGCACCTGAAGGCATGATCCCGCCTTCGGTCCGGTATTCCTTTTATATCGGCGCAACAATCTTTTTTCTTGCTGTATTATGGACAGTGGTTCGCACCAAAGAGTACTCTCCCGAAGAACTCGCGGCATTTTCCGAAAAGGAAAGTCCGGCTTCGATTACAAACAATGTTGACGACACAACAACAGCTTCTTCTTACAGAAAAAAAATCAGTATTTCTTTAATTTTTATTATTTCAGGAATTGTAATATCTGCATTTTTTTATTGGATAAAAGCTACCGGGGAACTCTATATATTTTCCGTAGGCCTTCTTGTCTTCGGCTTTCTTATGTTATTAGCCGGGGCGCTTGAAAAGATGAATCATAATAAAAATGGATTCTTTGCAATCATGAATGATTTTTCATCTATGCCGCTGACGATGAAACAACTTGCCATCGTTCAGTTTTTCTCATGGTTTGCTTTGTTTGCCATGTGGATATATACGACACCTGCCGTTACCAGCCATATTTACCATACCAGCGATACAACCTCCGAAACATTTAACAGGGGCGCCAACTGGGTTGGGATTTGTTTTGCCGTGTACAATGGCATTGCTGCACTGATTGCCTTTTTGCTGCCGGTGATTGCCAAATGGACCAACCGGAAAGTAACGCATATGGTTTGTCTTATTGCCGGCGGATTGGGGCTTATTTCCATATTCTTTTTCAAATCCCCGGAAATGCTGTTATTGTCGATGGTAGGCGTTGGCATTGCCTGGGCCAGCATCTTATCCATGCCATACGCCATACTCACAGGCTCGCTCCCGCGCGACAAAATGGGCGTGTACATGGGGATATTTAACTTTTTTATTGTTATTCCACAGATTCTTGCTGCAAGTATACTGGGCTTTATAACCAAAACCGTTTTTAAGGGAGAAGCGGTGTATGCACTGATTCTCGGGGGTATTTCGCTGTTTGTGGCTGCGGTGATGGTACTGTTTGTGAGGGATAAAGATTGAAAACCTAACCTGACCTATTCATAAATAAATAAAATGCAATTTATGAATGAGCATTGGCAATATGTGCAGCAGGTCAGGTAATCCCGACACAGAAAATATTTGAAAATGACAATTACTTCTAAAACACTTGATTTTCTATTGTCTGCCCGAAGGGTGAAAAATTCCTGTGAATTTTTCAGGCTACAATCTATCTATAATATCCAAAATTAAGTGAGTTCAAACTGCAATATCCGAAAAACAAATTCTCAGTAATGTCTGTTTTTTTCGTTGAATGACTATTCAAACGCCCGGTTTGTAACTACTTTATCATTTTTATTACAGCAACCCTTGAATTTTCCTTACCCTGAAAATCAAGTTTAAACGTATATAAGCCCGCCGGTAAACCTTGAGACGCAAACATAACAGAATGTTTCCCGGTAGTTTGCGATTCATTCACCAACTCTTTTAGCAGTTCACCAATAGCGTTATATACATTAAGTCTGACTATGCCATTTTCCGTAAGGTTATATGTGAGCGTGGCATCACTGCTGAATGGATTTGGATAAGCGGTGAACTCAAATCCTGCGGCACCAGCATTATCCTGAATAAAGATTTTGGGCATAATCAAAAATGCATCTGTGTTGGCCTCGCCATACTGATTACCAATAACACCTGTTCCAACCAAATTAAAATCAATTTGTCCCTGGCTTAACCCATGAACTGGACGGAACCCAAGCCTTATTATTTCATCATTGGCATTGACATCAAAATGCTGCGTGGTTGCAAAAACCACACGGATAACGCCATTTTCGTCGGTTACCAGCAGATCATTATCCTCAGCAATAATTTCATCCAGTGAAGGGTTTATTTTGACTGACTGGTTTTTGTACTCAGGATTGCCCATCATCGCTTTTACCAGTGTATAATTCCCGTCCGGATATGTTAATTCAAGGCCAAGTGCAGAAAAATCATTCAATTTTTCGCTAATACTCAAGGGTATTTCTATATACGATGGATCACAGGTTGACAAATAATTGTCAGAAACAACAATCATGTTTTCCGAAACTGACTTTGTCGCATCCCAGTTAGCCGCAGAGTCGCGGTATTTGGTGCTGGAAGCATTATAATCACCGTAGCATATTGTTTTCAGGTTTACATCCAGATTGGAACCTGATACTATTATAAGCGTATCCAGGGCTACCCAGTTTCCCTTCGGGAAATTCCTGCCAATGTTGTATGGTGAACCTACCTTAGCCTTAACTCTTGAAACGTCGACAGCATTTATTGTAAGAGTATTATCGACATTTCCTGCTTTTTTATATTTCGACGAAAAACATCTTGATGGGTCTGCCACTGAATCTGCACCTATAAAATATTTCAATAAAGAAACATCAATGGCGTCGATACCATTTCCCAATTGCATCGAATCGGCAGTAAATTTATCATAATATAACACATAGTTACCGGGCGAAACATCTTCAATCTGGTAATTTCCGGAGGCATCGCTGGTGTCTCTTGTAATTTCTGTGCCCGAAGGATAATTCTTAAGAACCACAATAACGTTATCAATATTATAGACAGAAGGATTATAGGTTGGTGGATTGGGTGTAATACCGGCATTGGCCTTGCCAGCATAGCTTGTTTTACCTGAAATGACGTATCCGGCACCGGCAAGTACTTCTATTGTTCCATCTGTGGTTACCGGACCACAAGCTCCGAGTACGGAGACAACATAATTAAATATCCCGGATTGTATCGGCACACCGCTTAGAGTAATTATATTGGAAGCCCAGGAAAATATCACACCATCAGGTAAACCTGCCACAGTAACCACTGTTGCCCCTGTAACCGAATATGTAGTTGTTGTAATCGGCGTATTAATAAAAACGGTTTGCGTACCGCCTGCCGTAAGCGTTATTTGGGCTGGTGCAGCAAAGACCTCAGAACTGATTTGTGCATATCCGTTGACCTGGTATCCCGCAGAATAATTGCTACAAACCTGTGTGCCCTGGGAGCAATTATTATTTTGGCCCATGGAATTAAAACTCATTGTTGTAACCAGAAATACACATAATATTTCTGCAAATCTTTGAATATTTATATTCAGAGATAAAAGATGTACAAGTTTTATTTTTTTCATGACTAATAAATTATAAACCATAATAATATCAACATTTATACATCAAAAATAAAATCGGATTATTCAATTCCTTTTCTGTTCTTTTTCATCTTTTAGCATTTTCAGGTCTTTAATCCATTATTTACAAGCACTCCATTCTTTCCAGTTTTTCCATTTCCCATTCACACATCTTTGTTGCCTCCAAACCTTTCGCTTGCCATCTATTTTGATTTTCTCTCCATTTACCATCTTGGTGTATGAACAGTTTTCAACATAATCCCTTATAGGTCTTATTTCACCTTCTACACATTTTGGCGCCGGCTCATAGACAAGATCGACAACGGCTACAACCAGAGCTACTCCTCCTATGACTACTCCTGCAATAACCCAAAACAATTCACCTTCCGGATCAACCCTGATTATCGGGTTATTGCCTACATAGCCATATCCATTTCCGGTATTAACCTCATCAAGCCAGACTCCCACCGGATCACGTTGTAAAAACCTTCCCCAAACCGGGTTATAGGTTCTAGCCCTGTAGTAATAGTAACCGGTTTCTGTATCATATTCCCTGCCGGTAAACATAATGGTGTTGCCAATTACAGTTGCCGCACGTGGTACATACATGGCATCATATATTGTCGGCCTGCCATAACCGTCATATTCATAACGTTCAGTTACGGCACCGGCATTATCGCTTATTGCGACAACAGTACCCAGGACGTTCTGATGATAGAAATAGTCTGCCACACCTCTTCTCATGGTAAGAATGTCATCTATCCCGGCTCCGTAAACATATGTAGCCTGAACGATATCTGCAGCATTGCGCTCTTCAATCATTTTTCTTTTATCAAAATAATAATTAACCGTACCGCCCGGGGTTATTTTTTGTATCCTTCGTCCAAGAGCATCATATGCATATGTGGCGGTGACACCTCCATCAACCGTCAGCAAATGATTTTCATAATCATAAGTATAAATATGATTGCCATCATTAATGGTGTTGCCATTGGCGTCATATATAGGATTGACCGGTGATCCTGAAATAATCGCGGTATACTGATTCAATGGGTTTACAATATAATTTGTTGTTATACCGTCCTTAACCATGATGGACCTGTTTTGAGCCCCATCGTAATTAAATTGGGTCTGAGTGACCGGAGCAGGTATATTACCCCCGGATAAAACTCCTTCCATGTAACTGGCAAGCCGGCTAGCGGGATCATATGTATATTTTTCGGAGTTTGTAGTCCGATGTGATTTTTGTGCTGTGAGAATGTTACCTTCAAAATCGTATGTATAATTAAATCCTGCAATATTTGGAATAATAGAACCTGATGAATTATGCGATATGGTTGTCACCCAGTCATTATTGTTATATGAATAGGTTGCAGTTGAACCATTACTGTATGTACGGTTAAGAATGCGGTTATCGGCATCATGTGTGTAGGTAACCAGATTATTAGCACCCTCTTTTATAAGAGACAGGCGCATTCTTACATCATAGTTTTCCTCAATGCTTCTGCCACCCGGATAAGTAAGAACCCGCTTGTTGATTGGGATATTATAGGAATAGGAAGTTGTTTTTCCATTCATATTTTCGCTTAATATCCTTCCGGCATTATCATATGTCCAGGAGATGGTTGCGTTATTATTGTTTGCAGTAAGCATCCGGCCTTCATTATCATACGAATAGGTATCATCATTACTACCGGGGTAATTCCTGCCAGTCAGCCGGTGCAAGGCATCCCATGAATATAATGTCACCATGGAATTATTATCTGTTCTTGAAATGATCTTATCTTCAGCATCATAAGCATATTGTTTTGACGTACCATCAGCAAAAGCCTCCCTGATGAGATTATCGTTGGCATCGTAAAAATACTGGGTGGAGTTACCGTTTGCGTCAGTTGCCGAACTCAGATTGCCAACGGCATCATATGTTGCTGTAATGGCATTTCCGGAAGGATATGAAATTAATATTTCTCTGCCAAGGTTATCATATATATGCAGGGTTATACCCAGATTCCGGTCCAGTGTATTTAATATTTCTGAATTGCTGTTATAAACAAATAAAGCAGGACGTCCCATCGGATCTATGATTTGTGTCGGCCTGTTCAAAGCATCATATAAATATACAGTAACATGGCCTCCAGCATCAGTGATTGCCAATCGGTTAGAATTGGCATCATATAAATACGCTTCCAGTAAGCCGATATTATCAATAACGGAAATTAAGCGGCCGGCTGCATCATAATTGTATGTATAAATATTCCCGTTGGGCAGCGCGGCAGAGATCATTCTCCCAACGGCATCATACGTATAAACGGTAGTTTCGCCTGCAGGGTTTACGACAGAGGTTTTCCGGCCTAATGCATTATAGGTGTAGCTCGTATTAAGCCCGTTACGATCGACCAGGGAAATAAGATTTCCTTCATTATCATATGCAAATGTGGCGAAACCGCCCAGTGCATCGGTCATACCGGACATCCGGTTCCTGTTATTATACAGGTATGTAGTGGTATGGCCCATTGCGTCAATAACCGATGTAAGATTGTCATTGGCATCATAAGAATTACTCCTGATGCCGATGGGCCTCTGAATCTGTATCAGGCGGTCCAACCCGTCATATACATATGTGGTTGTATGGCCTAAGGCATCGGTAACCGATGTCCGGTTACTGTTGTTATCATATGTAACAGCTGTGTTATTTGAAAGGGCATCGGTGATCTTGATCAACCGGTTTATTGCATCATAAGTAAACAAGGTCAGATTGCCCAAAAAATCTGTCTGGGAGATTTTATTACCATTCGCATCATAGGTAAATTGTCTTGCATTACTCAGAGGATCGGTTTCTGAAGCCAGAAGGTTTTGGGTATTATATATATAGCTCCAAACATTTCCATTATTATCAGTATAAGTGAGCATATTTCCCAATCCGTTATATGTCCAGTAGGAAGTACCGGCCGGTGTTGTCATGCTGGTAGTATTACCTGATGCATCATAAGTCCATGTAGTTGTCTGGCCCAGTGCATTGGTTTCGGCAATACGTTCCCCCCGGGCATTGTACCCATAAAAAGTTGAATTACCAAGTGCATCGGTCATCTGAACCAGACGGTTTGCCAAATCGTAAATGTAATTGGTTGCATTACCATTGCCGTCGATATAGCTTAATTTGTTGCCGGCATTATTCCAAGTGTAAGAATTGATGGTCCCGTCGGGGTAGATGATCTGATTTATATATCCATTGGAATTACGAATATATTGCGTAGTATTTCCTTTTCCATCAGTATATGAAATCATATTGCCGGCCGGATCGTAAGTATAATTTTCAATAACGCCCAAAGGTTTAATCAATGTCAGTAGATTCCCGAGCGGGTCATATATGCCTGTATACACATTTCCATTTGCATCCGTATAACTTATTACTCTGTTATAAAGAGTTCCATAAACCCATGACAATGATGCCCCTGTAGGATAAGTCAGCCCGGTAAAGAGTGCCTTAGTGCCAAAGGAGTAATGATAAATGTTTCCGTTGGCATCTGTCAATTCATGCAGGTTATTCTGTGCATCATAATTATAAAGCTGATGGTAGCCGCAGCAGCTGCCGGTCCTTTCACGCAAATTTCCGTCAGTATCGAAACGCCATGCAGATATTTGCATAACACCATCAACCATTTCACTTATTGTTGTTGTCAGAAGAGCGGTATCATAAGAAAAATGTTTGGTACTCAGAGGAGAGGCAATGAAATCCACCTGAGAACAGTTGATATACCCAATGCTGAATTCATAACCAAGCTGGTCTGTAAGTTTAGTCATATTGTGTGTATCGTCATAACTGTATTGCAGGCTGTCATACCATTAGCCATTATAATTTAGTCTGAAATTAACAACGTAATGTGAAGAACTT
>CAZVKJ010000041.1:0-34862 GCA_964626855.1 uncultured Bacteroidales bacterium | reverse complement strand
AAGGATGTTGTGCAAGAGAAATTGAATGTTGCACATTGGCGAAAGGATGTTGTGCAAGAGAAATTGAATGTTGCTCATTCGCGAAAGGATGTTGTGCAATAGAAATTGAATGTTGCACAATGGCGAAAGGATGTTGTGCAATAGGAGCATGCCCATAAGACTGTGTAAAGTGGGAGTGTTCAATAAACTGTGCTTTTTGAAATTTTCGAGTATTTATAAATATTCGCATTTGGTACGGCTACGTTCAGCCATAACAGTCTTAAAGGCTTGACCCCGCTGTTTGTTAAGGATTTGAAAAATTATTGTAATGTAGTATAAAAATATATGGTATGATTATTGAATAATCCGAGGCATCAGTATCAGCAATTTAAATAAACAAATTCATCGCCTATGATTTAAAATATACCAATCCTGTAAAAAAGAAGCAGGTATATTTATTCATTTAAATCTTAAAGAGATGAAAGCAAATATTAAAAATTCAGTAGATATGGCAAAGGTTACCATGTCAGTCTGCGAAAAAAAAGCAGAAGTCATTTCCATGTTTCCTGCTTTAAACAGTGCCTATACCCGTTTTAAATCAAAAATGGAGGAGGTAGACAAAACCATTAAAGAACAAATTGCTGTGATCACCGGTATTACAGAGGAAAAAAAACTGAGCAGGGCCAGGCTTATAAAATCCACGGATGCCGTGACGCAGGTCATCATGGCGTTTGCCCACCTGGCGCAGGATGTGAACCTTGAAAAAGAAGTACATTTCAGCGCCTCTCAACTAAAAAAAATGAATGACGAAGTACTGGCGCAAACAGCGCATATCATCTATGACAAAGGAATTAATCACACGGCTGAAATTGCAGCTTTTGGAGCTGATACATCAAGCCTGGCCACATTGCTTGCCGACCTGAATGAATTTGAGCAGGTGTCACACACGCCGAGAGAAGCCCTTGAAACAAGGAAGACCAGCACGCACAAATTAGAATCATTAATTCATGATGTTTCGGATCTGATGAAAAATGAACTTGACCGCCTTATTCATGTACTTCCTGATGAATATGCCGACTTTAAAGAAACTTACAAAGGATCGCGTAAAATTATCAGCCGCCACGGAAAAGTAAAGAAACCAGGGCCAACGCCTAATGCTGTGTAGAGATTGCTGAGCATTTGTATTGGCCAGGCATTAGTTTAAATAGGAATAGCTCCCGGGGATTAAAAGCTCCGGGAGTTTTTTTTGCGGGATATGTATACCTTGTACGATGAAGACCGGATTATTGTGTAAAAACAATCGTTTGCACACTTTCTGAAAAAGCATCCGGGTAAAATATAGGATTTTGTACTAAACGCAAAAAGATGATTTATACTTAGTAAAAAGATGGAAACATATAGCTAAAAAATAATTTTAAACAACATAATAATATTGTCTATAAATAAATATATGAAAAATTTTATGAAATGCTTGCTTTTGGGAAATTAAATATATTATATTTACATAATAATTTTTTTTATAAAAAAGACAATCAAGCGCTTAAATACCTAAAAAGCCCCCGGGCGGGTTAAAAACAATACTGAAACTACTAATAACAATATAACATTAACCAAACACCAGGAGGCCGAGGCAAAGATATAAAAAATTTACATAAATCGAATATTTTAGAAACTTTGCCTGAGTAAATCTGAAATAGTTTATGCGCCTTAATTAGCCTGACTGCGTGAATGGAAGGCATTAGTTATATAATTAAACTCAGATTTATGAAAAAAATGAATTTTATTAAAATAGGGTTTGTTTTGTTGATGTTTTTAATATTAACAACCCGCTTGAATGCACAAAACAGTTGTGATAGTGCGATGATATTTAATAATTCAAACATCGATAGTACAATATTATATTCGGATTCAGGAAATGAATTTTGGTTGAAGTTCACAGCAGTTTATAAGAATTATACATTTGAAATTAGCAAGCCTGATCAAACACCATATGCCGGGTTGTTGTATTATCAATTGTATACGGGCCGGTGCGATAGCCTTGAACTTATTTCTGTTGACAGCTCAAATTTTATCGCAATTAATTTGGATACTACCAAAGATTATTTTTTAGTCGTGAATAAAAGTGATACAAATTTTAGCTATTTCAATCTTAAGATTGGAATTGATACAAATGATTATTCTTCATATAAGTATTGGGTTGCAGATTCATGCCCTCCGTTAAACTGCGAGAATATTATGAATCCGGAATTTTATGCTGATGCAGGTTATGACGATTTGAGTCCCTTTGCTTTTAGCTCAGACCAAGGACAGGTTTGTGGTTGGTTAAGTTTATGCTTACATCCAAATTTAAAAACGATAAGTCCATACCAACCTAACGTCTGGATGTGGAGTGAAATACATCAGTCAACAATATATGGAGAAGCAATTCAACAGCAATTGGTTAATACTATATCGAATTCAGTTAATTATAGCTTATCATTTGATTGGAAATCTTTACCCGGCATAACCAATTCTTTAGATGAACTAAATATATATTTGGTTAATCCAGCCTATGTGAATTTAACACCCGATTATTATGATCTTTTGGGACTGCACAATAATTCTCAGACAGGACTTAGAGACATTCTGGAGGATGCTGTTTCAAATTCAAATGGTTTAAAAATTGGCGGTACATCAAATACCCATTTAACTAATTTATTGAGTACATCCACATGGGTTTCCACAACAATAAATTTCGCAAATGTAGATCCTTCATGGAATTTGTTGGTAGTATTTCCATATGATGATGATGCGGGCGGGTCGAGTATCCTTATTGATAATTTTCAAATTACAACAATTTATGATCCGATTATTACGGGTAATAACAATACCTGTGATACTAATGCTGTTTATAGTATTTCAAATGCACAAGCCGGTTATACCTATGAATGGACAATCGGTGATAACAGTTATAGCAGCAGTTTTCCACAGACAGGATCAACAATCTCAGTTGTTTGGGAGCCATTATGGAGTTATAATGCAGTTAGTACATGGATTTATGTAACCGCTACTGATACCATAACCGGTTGTAGTGTTGTCGATAGTTTAAGAATTTGGAAATGCTGTAAAAAGAATATACAAACCACTGTATATAACGATGAAACCATAACAAATTCTTCCGTATTTAATGGCACGCCTGATCCCCCATATTTTAATGGAACAATTACTATCAATGCCAACATTAATGTTGCTAGCATCAGTCATATTTTTATGGGGCCGGAGGCTAAATTCATTGTAAATCCTCCTTATACTTTTACAGTTACAACTTCAAAAATTGAAGCGGGTTGCCCATATATGTGGAATGGAATTTATGTTACCGACAGCAATGCGAAGGTTGTTATTGAAAATAAATCGACTGTGGAGGAAGCCTTCAATGCAATATATTCTGATAACGGTGGAAAATTTGAATTAAAAGATTCAAAGTTTTATAATAATGACACTTCGGTCCATGTGACAAACAACTATTATGGTGCAGGCGGCCCATGGTATCCCCATAAGGGTATAATATATGGCTGTGAGTTTAATATACTAGGCAGTGGCATGATTGCACCATATACCAATATAAAACCAAGGCTTGGCGTATATCTTAATAACGTCTATAACCTGTATATCGGTGACAGTACCCAGGGGCGAAATTCGTTTATGAATCTGTTTTGTGGTATCGGAAGTTTCTATTCAAGCGTTAATGTATATAATAATTATTTTTACTTTATCAATACTCCTAATAACTGTTCTTCACCTGCAGGGGATTATTATAACCTGAATTGCGAAACAGCCATACATAGCGCTGCCATATACCAGGACTTGTATCACAATAGTTCACAACTTGTTTGCGGCGCAGGCAATAATAGTTTAAACACCTTCGACACCTGCCGCTATGCAATTTACACATACAATACATTAACCAAAGTGGATCATGCGAAAATAACCAGAACAGGCGTAGGCGTTTATTGCCGTGAGGCAAAGACCTACAGCTTTGTTAAAAACAGTTCGGTTACAAATAAAATCAGTGCCGGGATTGAATTTGTGAATACGTTAGCCTTAACAAGAGGATATACTATTTATAACGACACGGTTTTAGATCCGCTTATGGGTATTTATTTGTTAAATGTTACCTCAAATCCGAATTCTCCTGCTTTACAAACAACAGTATCTAATAATTATATTACAAATGTGATGCCTAAACCTATGTACGGGCTGGATTTTGAAGTATGTGATTATGTTGATGCGTTTTGCAATCAGGTAAGTCGCACAAGCCTTCCATCCCAGGTTTATCGACTGACGATCAGGGGTATACAGATAAATCATTCTGTTTCGGCTCAGTTACACGCCAATACTTCAACCTCTCTGGGGGTAAGCATAAAAGGCAGGGGCTCGCTACTGGGCACACAGTTTAAATGCAACACTTCAGACGGCAGCTATTACGGGTTCTACTTTGATGCCAGCGGAACCGCGCAGACCGCTCTTTCAGATCAGGGAACACTGAGTTCGCCCAATGATAATATGTGGTATAATGATGTTACAAATTATTATAGAATTGATGGAACTTATAATAATCCAAACACAATTTCCTGGTTTTACAGAAATCCGTACCCGAATCAATATGGACCAAATGAGCCGGTTTCGTTAAGTTATTATATCTATTTGACACAAGCTCAAAATCCGGTAGCGGTTAATTGTCAAAGTTGTACAAACGATCAAATGATGGCCGGCAATTCCAACTCACCCTCAAGCGAATCCGGCAGTGTTCTAGCGCCAACTATTAATAATGACGAACTTGATGCAATAATAAACGAAAGCAATAATTACCAAGAACTTGATGAATCGTTCAAGTATTTTGAAAAACAGTACGCCTATAAAAAGCTTACTGCTAATCAACAATTATTAAATACGATACAAAGTAATTATCTGTTGCAGCTAAGAAACAGTAATATCGGTAGTTTTGAGCAAATATACAGGGAAATTGAAAACGGCAATATTTCAAATGCTGATGCACTGAATAGCCAGATAAGCCCTGTCAATATTATTGAAAAAAACCGGAAATGGGTAAACGGCGTCTATTTCGATTTTATTATCCCTCAAAAGGCTATACCGCAAAACATTATTGCTGATCTGGAAACACTCGCTTCGTCCTCGCCTTTTATTAACGGCGATGCCGTATATTCTGCAAGGGCAATAGTCGGATTTACTGAAGAAGAACCGGCTGAAACAAATAATAAGAATCTTGAAGCTTACCCCACTAATACAATTTCAGAAAACAATAATATTGAAATAAAGGTATATCCTAATCCGGCAAAAGAATTTATTTCAATCGATATTATTGGAAACACGGATAAACCTCTTAACTTTGTATTAACCAATATGCTTGGTATTAAAGTAATGGAGAAAACCATTGATGCTGCACCCACTACATATAAACTTGATGTACACCAGTTAAAACAAGGCATTTATATTTATGAAGCTATTTATAAAAATAATGGTGTATCTATTAAAAAAGGACGTATTGTTATAGAAAATTAGAATGTATTGTAATAAGACAATTATTTTTTTAGTTTTCACATTGGCTCTTAGCATAAATGCTAAGAGCCAATGTCTTACAATTAATTTAGTAAAAAATCCAAGTTTAGAGGAGTACTCATGTTGCCCCAATAATATGACAATGATAAATTGTGCAAACTATTGGACTCAACCATTGCCCCAAAGTACTTCCGATTATTTTAACACATGTGGTATTGATTCTCTAATATTTTCTAATTTATTGCCTTTGTTTCAACATGCCAATTTTGGCAACGGATATGCAGGAATTGTAACATCAACACATGAACCAAATGATATTACACATAATGAGTGGAGAGAATATATTCAAGCAAGATTAACAGAACCATTATCTCCTAACAAATGTTATTATTGCGAATTTTGGGTTGAGTGTTCTAATTGGGTACACGAAGTCCCATATTGCGCATTGGATGCTTTAGGCATATATTTTTCGGATACCCTGCCGCAATTAATACCTAGTGATTCAATGAATATGTTTTTTACTCCGCAAATCAGTAATCCAACGGGAAGGATTATTTCTGATACCGGAAACTGGACAAAAATTTCAGGTTTCTTCACAGCATCTGGCGGAGAAAAGTATTTCACTGTTGGGAATTTTAAGCCTATAAATGAAGTAAATAACATTTATTTTGGCAGTCCTGCTTATGCAAGATCATATTATTTCATAGATAATTTTTCCCTTTGTCCCTGCGAAGATACCATCCCCCCAAAAAAGCCGGAACCGCTAATATATATTCCCAATATTTTTACACCCAACAATGATGGGCACAACGATATTTTTTATGCCCGCGGACAGCAGGTAGAAAGCTTTCATATAATGATTTACAATCGCTGGGGTAACAAAGTATTTGAATACAACGATATCAACCAGGGCTGGAACGGCACCTGTAACGGCCGCGAATGCGGCGAAGCTGTGTTTTACTATGTGTCGGACATTGTATTTACCAATGGTGAAAGTACAACAAAGAAAGGAACGGTGACGCTGGTGAGGTGAAATTTAATGTCAGGGTGACTTCTCCGGAGGAGCGCCTTCGGTGCGCGCCAGGCACGCACGCGAGGCAGTCACCCCGACATTTTCAAACCTTGCACCAGCCAAAAAAGCCAATAGCCATTGGTTAGCCCTCCCTTGTGGCCGGTGGCTAATGGCTTGTGGCAAAAAGTAGCCAATAGCCAAATGCCAATAGCCATTAAGCCCTCCCTTGTGGCTGGTGGCTAATGGCTTGTGGCTAAATGGCCGGTGGCTAATGGCTTGTGGCGGACTGCATTCTAAATTCTTCCTATTTCTGAATTTCTAATTATCTTTGCCGGGTGAAAAAACTTTACAAAATACTACGCTTCGCCAGGCCCTATTGGAGAGAGGCTTTATATACCATATTATTTAATATCCTGTCTGTAATATTTTCGGTGGTTTCTTTTGTTCTTTTCATCCCCATGCTCAATATTTTATTCAAGCAGATTGACGTGGTACAGGCACCTCCTCCCCTTGCTCTTAATCCTGAGTCCATTAAACTTAATTTTTATTCATGGATCAGCAGTGTAATTCAGCAAAATGGCGAATTTGCCGCCCTCATGTATATTTGTATAGCCATCATCGTTCTGTTTTTTCTTAAAAACCTGTTCCGCTATATGGCGATGTTCTTTCTCGCGCCCATACGCAACGGGGTGGTGAAAGATATTCGTAACGAACTGTATCTAAAGATTATGATACTTCCTCTTGCTTATTATACTGAACAACGTAAAGGCGATATTATGTCGAGAATGACCAACGATGTTCAGGAAGTGCAATGGACTATCATGACCTCGCTGGAGATGATATTCCGTGAACCTATTGCGATCGTTACTTATCTGGTATCCATGTTTTTAATCAGTCCGCAACTCACCTTATTTGTTTTCATCCTGTTTCCTGTCAGCGGATTTATTATTGCAAAGATCGGGGGCAGCTTAAAACGCACCTCGGCCAAAGGACAGATGAAAATGGGAGAATTGCTTTCCAATATTGAAGAAACAATAAGTGGTTTGCGCATAATTAAGGCATTTAATGCCATTGAGCCGGTAAACGAACGTTTTAAAAAGATCAATTCCGACTATACAAAGCTCATGGTCAGGCTGTTTCGTAAACGCGACCTTGCCTCTCCCCTGAGTGAATTCATGGCCATCGTTGTGGTTGGCGCTGTATTACTTTATGGGGGAGTGCTGATCTTGTCATCAGGCTCATCGGGATTAACAGCCTCTGTTTTCATTACCTATCTTGTGATGTTTTCGCAACTGATCAATCCTGTAAAATCATTTACCGACGCTTATTCCAATATTCAGAAAGGGGCCGCCTCTGTTGAACGTATTGAGCAGGTGCTTAATGCCGAAGAAGTGATTACCGAAAAGCCTGATGCCAAACCCATTAAAGATTTTAAACAATCCATACAATATAATAATGTAAGCTTCACTTACGAAAAAGAAGAAGTGTTGCATAACATTAATCTGGAGATTGGTAAAGGAAAAACCGTTGCTGTTGTAGGCCCTTCAGGCGCCGGAAAATCGACACTCGTAGATCTTTTGCCCCGTTTTTACGATTGTACTGAAGGTGAACTGCTGGTCGATGGTGTTAATGTTAAAGATTATATCATTTCGGATCTCAGGCAGCTCATGGGCATTGTAACCCAGGAAACCATCCTGTTCAACGACACTGTTTTAAACAACATTGCTTTTGGCATGGAAAAAGTGAATGAAGAAGATGTGATCAGGGCTGCCAAAATCGCCAATGCACACGATTTCATCATGCAGATGGAAAAGGGCTATCAAACCAATATCGGCGACCGCGGGATGAAACTTTCGGGCGGCCAAAAACAACGTTTGAGCATAGCCCGCGCCGTATTGCTTAATCCTCCCGTGATGATTCTCGACGAAGCAACTTCTTCGCTGGATACGGAGTCTGAGCGCCTTGTTCAGGAGGCTTTGGTAAAACTTATGCAAAACCGCACCTCGGTGGTTATTGCCCACCGCCTTTCCACGGTTCAGTTTGCCGATGAGATCATCGTCCTGCAAAACGGAAATATCGTAGAGCGAGGTACGCATAATGAACTCTCCGCGCTACAGGGCGTTTATCACCGCTTGTGTGAACTTCAAACCTTTACCTGATGAAAGCTGTTGATAAACAGATTCTTTCCTTTATCAGAAAACACCATATTCTGACTTTAGCCACATCCGGAGATAACAAACCTTATTGTTGTACCTGTTTTTATGCCTACATAGCCGAAAAGAACCTGTTTATTTTCACTTCGGAATATGATACGCAACACATCAGGCTGGCATTGAAACAGCCTGCGGTTGCCGGGAACATCGCTCTTGAAACCCGTATCGTCGGCAAAATCAGGGGCATACAGTTTACCGGAAAAATAACCGAAATGAAAGACAACGATTTAACAGAAGCCCGGAAAGCATACCTGCGTAAGTTCCCATATGTCAGGCCTTTTCTAAAAGACACCCCTTTCTGGGGGCTTACTCCCGACTTCATAAAACTGACCGATAACCGTCTCGGATTTGGTACAAAACTCATATGGAGTAGTTTAGAAAATTTATAAACTTTTTATCAACAAATGCAGTTTGGCATGAAGGAGAAAAACGGGATTTCCTTCGTTAATAAATACGGCATTTTGTTAATAAAATTGATTTGATTGGCGTGGGGACAATGTATAATTTAGCTACCCTTTTTCTTTGGCCAGAAAAGATCAAAAAAAGTAAAATTAACAATTAATTAAATATTTTCAATAATCATATGTTCATGGATGACATATTCTCAACATCAATGCCGCGAAAGCCGCAGGAAATTAATAAAGTACCGGAAAATAAACCCGAATCCTTTTACGACAAAGTTATTGAGAACCGTGTTGCGCCGGAAATTCCTGAAAACGCTTTTGCAATAGAGGACACAAATAACACCGAAATGAGTGACAACATAAAACCAGGAACTTATTCACATGAAGAAGCCCTGAAGGCAACAATAGAGTATTTCAAAGGAGACACCCTTGCTGCCGATGTATGGATCAATAAATATGCGCTGAAAAACAGTAAAGGCGATTTATATGAATGCACTCCCGACGATATGCACCGGCGTATCGCCAGGGAAATCGCCCGCATAGAAAACAAATACCCCAACCCCATGTCTGAGGATTTGATATATGAACTGTTAAAAGACTTCAGATATATTATTCCCCAGGGAAGCCCGATGGCAGGCATAGGTAATGACTTCCAGATATCCTCCCTGTCAAATTGTTTTGTTATCGGGAATGATTCGCCTTCAGATTCCTATGGCGGAATCATGAAAATTGACCAGGAACAGGTACAGCTTATGAAAAGGCGTGGAGGTGTAGGCCACGACCTGTCGCATATCCGGCCATACGGAAGCAAGGTGATGAACAGCGCCCTTACTTCTACCGGGATTGTTCCATTTATGGAAAGGTACTCCAACTCTACACGGGAGGTTGCCCAGGACGGACGCCGGGGAGCCTTGATGCTGAGCATTTCTATCAAACATCCCAATGTTGAAAATTTTATTGATGCCAAGCTTGAACAGGGAAAAGTGACAGGCGCCAATGTTTCCGTGAAAATTGACGACGAGTTCATGCATGCCGTAAAAAACGAAAGCTCATATACCCAGCAATACCCTATTAAATCAGACAACCCGTTGACCACCAATGAAGCAGATGCCAAACATCTGTGGAATAAAATCATTCACAACGCCTGGAAATCAGCTGAACCGGGAGTATTATTCTGGGATACCATCATCCGCGAATCAGTACCTGATTGTTATGCAGACCTTGGATTCACTACTGTATCCACAAATCCGTGCGGCGAAATTCCTCTTTGCCCTTATGACAGTTGCCGGCTGCTGGCATTAAACCTATACAGCTACGTGGAAAATCCGTTTACCGCCGATGCCTATTTTAATTCGGAGCTTTTCACCAAACATATATATTATGCTCAGCGGATTATGGACGATATCATCGATCTTGAAACGGAAAAAATTGATAATATCATCGCAAAAATCAAGTCCGACCCTGAAGACGAGGAGACCAAACATATTGAAAGAAGGCTCTGGGAAAAAATCAAGGAAAAAACCCTGCTGGGCCGCCGTACAGGCATAGGTATTACAGCAGAAGGCGACATGCTTGCAGCCCTTGGCTGCCGTTATGGTTCCGACGAAGCAATCAATTTTTCCGTTGAAGTACATAAGCAAATGGCTATCGTAGCCTACCGTTCATCAACATTTCTCGCAAAAGAACGTGGCCCCTTCCCCGTCTACAGCGCTGAAAAAGAAAAAAACAACCCGTTCATACAGCGTATTAAAGAGGCCGCGCCCATGGTTTATGATGAAATGGTACGTTTCGGACGACGCAACATTGCCCTGCTCACCATTGCCCCTACCGGAACAGTTAGTATTTGCACACAAACAACATCAGGTATTGAGCCGGCTTTCAAAGTAAATTATAAACGCCGCCGCAAGGTGAATCCAAATGACCAAAACGCCGTTATTTCATTTGTTGACGAAACAGGCGATTCATGGGAAGAATATAACGTATTCCACCCCAAATTCCTGAAATGGCTTAAAATCAAAGGCTATGACGTGGAAGAAGTAAAAATGTACTCCGATGAACAATTACTTCCCATCATCAAAAACTCACCTTATTATAAAGCCACGGCAAACGACATTGACTGGGTTGCCAAGGTTAAAATGCAGGGAGCCATACAAAAATGGGTTGACCATTCAATAAGCGTAACCGTCAACGTTCCGGCAGAGACTACCGAGGAAATGGTCAGTAAAATATATTATACAGCATGGGAATCTGGCTGCAAGGGCGTTACTATTTACCGTGACGGCTCGCGCACCGGCGTGCTGGTATCTGACACGCCCAAAAAAGAAGAATGCCAGGATTTTAAAGAAACAAGAGCGCCACAGCGGCCCAAACGCCTCGATGCTGAAGTAGTACGCTTTCAAAATGATTATGAACAATGGATTGCCGTAGTCGGCCTGTTAAACGGAAAACCCTATGAAATATTCACCGGTAAGGCCGATGACTTTTATCTGCCGCCATTCGTGAAAAAAGGCTGGGTAATAAAAAGCAAAGAAGACGATGATAATTCCCGCTATGACTTTCAATACGAAGACAAACAAGGCTATAAAACCACTATTGAAGGTCTTTCACGGTCATTTGATGTGGAATTCTGGAATTATGCCAAACTGATTTCCGGTATTTTGCGACATGGCATGCCGCTGCATTATGCGGTAGAACTGATCTCAAACCTCCGCCTCGACAGCGATTCGATCAACACCTGGAAAAACGGGGTTGTCAGGGCCTTGAAAAAATTCATTCCCGAAGGCACCAAAGCTCCTGATGTCAAATGCCCTAAGTGTGGCGCTGCTTCAATCATCTATACTGAAGGATGCTTAAAATGCACCAGCTGCGGCGAGGCTAAATGCGGATAATCCCGACCGGAATCCCAAAAACAAAAAATCCCTTCACAGTTTTGATATCCTGATGAAGGGATTTTTTATTGTACCATGCTGAATCAACTACATAAATTATAAAAAATTTATGGTTTGGGTACGGCCATAGGTGTAATCAGATCAGATTCAACCTTTACAAACTCACCCTTGAGGCTATACAATAATGATTTTATGTCTTTCGCTTTTTTGACACTAATAACATAATAATCGCCATCTGTTCTGTATTCGGCAGCCGAAGATGATACCTTGTAACCTTTATAATTGGCTGTAACATTGTCTTTGATACCCTGCGGGACATATTTATACGGCATGGTCCAGGCAGTTTTAACCCACTCCCCGCTTTGCTTGATCACAACATTGGCAAATAATTCTCCTTTTGAAAATGAGGCTTTATAAATATCTCCGGCAAGTTCCCATGTGGGCGATACCGTATCAAAAGTTTTAGTGTACATCATTTGCATTACAGCAGGAGGAACCTGACCTTTACTGATTTTTTGAGCAAATGCAACCGAACTCAAAAAAACGACGGCTAATAAAAAAACTAATTTTTTCATTTTTATTTTTTTACGAAAATAATAAATGTTTCAATGAAAGATTAAGATTGTTAAATATTATACCGATTACACATTCAAAAAAGTCCAATTTAGATTTCATCTTATTGGACTATTTTCATGTAGTATCGGCATTTACCATTGTAATTTATTTTTTGTCTTTGGACGAAAAAATAAATACAATTGGTATTATTTAACCAGCGATGAAAATGGATTTTTTATCCCGCTGTACTCTATGAGTTCCATTTTAACTTTACCAACGATCACTTCTGATTCGCCAATAATAGGTATCCTGTTTTTATCATCCGTTACCCAGATAAGTACCGGGTATGGATCTTTAAAAACGGTTCCGGTAAGCACCTGTGGCTTGATCTTTATACAACGTACTTTGCCAAAACTCGTTTTAATGGTTTCTTTTCCCATATAAATGACTTTGGTGGTGTAAATAGTATCGTCAAGCATAAACTTCACCCTGAAATCTCCGTTGACATCCATTTTAGAAATATCAAGGGTGCGGCAGTAATAAATAGCCGACAGCAAATCATGAACATATTCAGGTGTCGGCACATTAGCTGTCCTGGTGGTTTTATTATCAACAAAATACGCTACGTTTTTATTTTGGTTAAATGTGATATCCTGATTGATGATATATCCACCTTCGTCAACCCTCCTCATAAATAACCAGGGGGCAAGGGTTTCCTGATCAACAAATGTTTCATAACGGTCATAAACCCTGAAAAACCAGTTAAAAGCGCCTTTGGTTTTTCCCACCACTTCAATATGGTATGTGTCGCGGTTATTGATTTTTTTATTTTCATCTTTAACCTCAAATGTACAAGACCCGGCAATTACTTCGCCGGTGAGCACGGCGTCATAATATGCTTTATATCTCAGGAATTCACCTTTCTGGAAAGCTTCATTTTTTTCGACCCTCAGCTGCGCGAAGCCCGGAATAAGTTTTAAACTCAGGGCTATCACTAAAAAAATCCGTGTTTTCATAGTAAAATTTTTTAACGAACCGCTGATGGCAAAATCTGTTCCAAATAACTTCATATAACCTGAAATACTGTCTTTCAAACTACTACATTTATGATCTTCTTAGGCACCACGATCACTTTTCGCGGCGCTTTGTCTCCAAGCCATTTTTCTGCGTCTTTATGCTGAAGAGCATTCTTTTCAACGTCGGCCACCTCCATGTCAGCAGGCAAATCAATGGTAAACCGCATCTTTCCGTTAAATGAAACAGCATAGGTGCAGGTGTTTTCCACCAGGTACTCTTCCCTGAACTGTGGGTAGCAAGCATCACTGATGCTTCCTGTATGGCCAAGCAAACTCCATAACTCTTCCGCTATATGCGGGGCGTAGGGTGATAAAATAATAGTCAGATCGCTCAATATATCACGCTTATTACATTTCAGCTCCGAAAGTTCATTCACGCATATCATAAAGGTGCTTACCGCTGTATTGAAAGAAAAACGTTCGATATCTTCCTGAATCTTTTTAATCGTCTTATGTAAAACTTTCAGCTCGTCTTTTGTTGGCGGTTCATCTGAAACACAGAAGTTGTTTTCATGATCGTGATAAAGTTTCCAGAGTTTGCGGATAAAACGGAACACGCCTTCAATACCTTTTGTATCCCAGGGCTTATGCTGTTCCAGAGGGCCAAGGAACATCTCATACAGCCTCAGCGTGTCGGCGCCATATTTCTCAACTAAATCGTCAGGGCTAACAACATTAAATTTAGATTTCGACATTTTTTCAACTTCCGACCCGCAAAAATATTTGCCGTTTTCAAGTATAAATTCCGCACCGGCAAGATCGTCTCTCCATGATTTGAAAGCTTCTGTATCCAGAATATCGTTATTTACCATACTAATATCAACAAGCATGGCATCCACATCAAAATCGCCTTTAAGGTTATGTGAAACAAAAGTATTAGTGCCTTTTATCCTGTATACATGGCTTGAGCGCCCCTGTATCATTCCCTGGTTGATCATCTTCTTAAAAGGCTCGTTCTTGCAGGCAAGGCCGATATCATATAAAAACTTATTCCAGAAACGGGAATAGATCAGGTGGCCTGTGGCATGTTCCGCGCCGCCTATATAAAGGTCAACGTTTTCCCAGTAGCTGTTTGCATCTTTTGAAAAATATTCTTTATCATTTTTAGGATCCATATAGCGCAGGTAATAGGCGCTGCTGCCTGCAAAACCGGGCATGGTGTTGGTTTCAAGATGATAACCTTCTTTTGTCTTCCAGTCTTTTGCGCGTGCCAACGGGGGCTCTCCCGTTTCGGTAGGTTTATAAGCATCCACCGGAGGTAATTCCAGCGGTAGTTCCGATTCGTCCAGAACATAAGGGATACCATCATTGTAATAGACAGGGAACGGCTCGCCCCAATAGCGCTGGCGGCTGAAGATAGCATCACGGAGGCGGTAATTTACCTTGCCATAACCTATACCCGTTTCTTCCGCTTTATCGATTACAGCTCTTGCACCATCCGGCGCTTTCATCCCCGTGATGAATCCCGAATTCACACAAATTCCATCTTTTGAGTCATAGGATTCAACTGAAATATCTCCTCCTGAAATAACTTCTTTCATTGGCAGGCCGAAATGCCGGGCAAAAGCCCAGTCTCGGCTGTCGTGAGCCGGAACAGCCATTACCGCTCCGGTGCCATAACCGGCCAGTACGTAATCACCAACCCATATAGGGACTTCCTCTTTTGTAAAGGGATTTATTGCATAAGCACCGGTGAATTCTCCCGTGATCCTCTTCACATCGGCCATTCGCTCGCGGTCGCTGCGGTTTTTCGCATCATGCACATACTTCTCTACGGCATCTTTTCTTTCAGGCGTTGTAATCCTGCTCACATATTCATGTTCCGGGGCAAAAGTCATATAAGTAACACCAAAGATGGTATCTGGCCGTGTTGTAAAAATTTCCATATAAAGCCCGTCATGCCCTTTGATCGGAAATTTTATCATCGCGCCTTCGGAACGCCCGATCCAGTTGCGCTGGATTTCCTTTATGGATTCGGGCCAGTCAACAGTGTCGAGTCCTTTTAAAAGCCTGTCTGCATAGGCAGAGATCCGCAGCAGCCATTGCTTCATGTTTTTGCGTATCACCGGATGACCGCCGCGTACTGAGAAGCCTTCATTCACCTCATCATTAGCTAGCACGGTACCAAGCGCCGGACACCAGTTTACCATGGTATCGGCCAGGTATGCCAGGCGGTAATGCATCAGGATTCCCTGCTGTTCTTTTTCATTCATGGAATTCCACTGTGCCGCAGTAAATGTTTTCGATTCTCCGCAAGCCGCTTCAACAAGTGAGTTTCCCGACTTTTCAAATTCTTTGATTAACTCTAAAACAGGCTCTGCCTTATCAGCTTTCTTATTATACCATGAGTTAAACAGCTTGATAAACGTCCACTGTGTCCACTTATAATATTTGGGGTCGCTGGTACGCACTTCGCGGTCCCAGTCGAAAGAAAAACCTATTTTATCCAGTTGTTTACGGTACCTTGCGATGTTCTCTTCGGTTGTTATAGCAGGGTGCTGGCCGGTTTGAATGGCATATTGTTCGGCAGGAAGGCCATAAGCATCATAGCCCATCGGGTGTAGCACATTAAATCCCCTGAGTCTTTTATACCGCGCAATGATATCCGAAGCGATATATCCCAGCGGATGGCCCACATGCAAGCCGGCCCCGGAAGGATAAGGAAACATATCGAGAACGTAATATTTCGGTTTTGTTTTATCGGTTTCCGCTTTGAACGTTTTATTGGCACTCCAGTATTGCTGCCACTTTTGCTCTATTTCCCTAAAATTATAGTCCATAATAACTGCATTTTTCAAACAAAATAAGGTGCGAAGTTATGAAATTATGTGTTGCATTTCGGTGTTACTATTAAATGAATCCATATTTTTCAGGTAATTTATTGTTTATAATTTATTTTAGTAATTTAGCACCCCAATAACATGTAATGGCACAAAAAGAAGAACGCTTCACACGGCGCAGGCTAAACAGCTCAAGGGTTACCACCATTGTGAGCATTTCACTGGTGCTGTTTGCCATTGGCCTGGTAGGGTTGCTTTTGCTTCATACGAAAAAACTTTCGGACTATGTAAAAGAAAATATCGGCTTCACTGTTTATATGAACAAAAATGTAAAAGAAGCCGACATCATGAAGCTGCAGAAAGAGCTCGATGCCATGGAGTACGTGCGTTCAACCGATTACATCAGCGAAGAAAAAGCCGCCGAGAATTTTCAAAAAGAACTCGGTGATGACTTCGTAAATTTTATCGGGTATAACCCGCTGCATACTTCCATCGAAGTCCATCTTAAAGCGCAGTATGCCGATGATATATACTTTGGCCAGATGGAACAAATGCTTTCGAAAAACCCTATTGTAAAAGAAATTTCATACGAAAAATCACTTGTCAAAAGCATCAACGATAACGTAAGGAGAATTTCGGCGGTATTACTGGTGTTCAGCCTGCTGTTGCTGCTGATTGCCGTTACCCTTATCAACAATACGATCCGGCTTGCCGTTTATTCAAAGCGTTTTTTGATAAAAACCATGCAGCTTGTGGGGGCAACAGAAGGTTTTATCCGGAAGCCTTTTTTAAGCGTGAGCATAATACATGGGCTTATTTCTTCGTTTATAGCCATCGGAATGCTGGTCGCTGTAATTTATGTTTCGCGCAGGGAGATACCGGAAATTGTGAGCCTGCAAAGCCTCGACCTATTCCTGGCATTATTTGTTCTGGTAATATTAATTGGTTTTTTCATCTCACTGATATCAACATTTTTTGCAGTACGTAAATACCTGAAACATAATATCGATTATTTGTATCACATATAACAATTCAGATATATAATAAAAAATAAAAATAAAATGGCACAGAAAAGAAAACCCAACATAATCAGGAAACCCGCTCCCGTAGAGCCTGCAAAGGCTGAAACCCAGGCTCCGGCCAAAACCATTGTGCCAAAAGCGCCTGTCAGGCCAAAACAAACTGAAGTGAAAGGTAAAAACTTTCTGTTCAACAAAAGAAATTATCTTATTATGATCGGCGGCCTGGTTTTTATTCTTTTAGGCCTGGTTGTAATGGCGGGCGGCGGGTCAAACGATCCCAAAGTTTTCAATCCTGCAATTTTTGATTCACAAAGACTTACAATAGCCCCATTATTAATTCTAACCGGTTTCGTCATTGAAATTGTGGCCATTATGCTCAGGCCGAAAGAAGAAAAAACCGAGGCATGACCTATTTTGAATCAATCATCATTGCCATTGTTGAAGGAATAACTGAATTCCTGCCCATTTCTTCCACCGGACACATGATAATTACCGAAAAGCTTCTCGGAATAGAAAGTACCGAGTTCATAAAAGCTTTTACTGTAAACATACAGTTTGGAGCCATATTGTCGGTGATCGTAATGTATTTTAAAAGATTCGTTCAGTCTTTTAATTTTTATATCAAGCTGGCCGTAGCCTGTATACCTCTTATTATTGCATTTCTGCTTGACAAACTGATCGACCAGATGCTTGAAAGCGTGCTGATCGTTTCAATTGCATTATTTGCCGGAGGGATTATCCTGGTCTTCGTTGATAAGTGGTTTAAGGATCAGGACAAAGCAAATAAAATGTTATCGAATAAAAATGCTTTTTTCGTCGGCCTTTTTCAGATCATTGCAGTTATTCCCGGTGTAAGCCGTTCGGCAGCAACCATTATCGGCGGTATGACCCAGGGGCTGAGCCGCAAACAGGCCGCCGAATTCAGCTTTTTCCTTGCGGTTCCTACAATGCTGGTGGCTTCAGGCTACAAGCTTATTTCAAACTATAAGGTATTATTCTTTAACTCCGACCAAAGTATGAACACGGAAAATATTTCATTGTTGCTGGTCGGTAATATTGTCGCTTTTCTGGTGGCTATGGCAGCCATAAAGTTCTTTATTTCTTTTCTGACAAAACACGGCTTTAAATTATTCGGTTATTACAGGATTGTCCTGGGATTAGTGCTTATTATTCTTTTGATTTCAGGAGTAGGCCTGAAAATAATGTGATTATGAACTTTGATTTCCCCGAAGGTGAAGTGCTCTTTATAAACAAGCCCTATGAATGGACTTCCTTTGATGTAGTGGGGAAAATCCGATACCTTTTAAAACATATTCTGGGTATTAAAAAAATAAAGGTGGGCCACAGCGGAACCCTTGACCCGCTTGCCACAGGCTTACTTATTATTTGTACCGGTAAGGCAACCAAAAGGATCGAAGAATTTCTTAATCTCAACAAAGTATATTCCGGCAGCATGTGCCTCGGTGCAGTAACGCCTTCATATGACCTTGAAACAGAAATAAATCAAACCTTTGATATTTCAGAAATTCAGGAAGAGGACATTTTACAGGCCGCTCAAAAATTTACCGGGCCCCAGGATCAGGTTCCCCCAATATATTCTGCCATAAAAATCAATGGGAAAAGGGCTTACAAGATGGCCAGAAGTCAGCAGGAATGCGTAATTGAGCCAAAAAAAATTAACATCCTGAGTTTTGAAATAACAAATATCAGTTTGCCCTATGTTGATTTCAGGGTGGAATGCAGCAAAGGAACTTATATCCGGTCGCTTGTTCGTGATTTTGGCGAAACACTGGGATGCGGAGCGCATCTGGTTTCGTTATGCAGGGAAGCAATTGGTGATTTTTACCTGAAAGATGCCCTGAACATTGATCAGTTTGAGTTTGTTGTTCAGCAACAGAAACAGTCTGTTTTCTGATTTGTTTTCTTTACAAACATTTTTCGGAAAAGTTGGTATGCCTTATCCTGATAATGATGGTTTCGGTTTATAAACAAAAAAAGCTCCCTTGCGGAAGCTTTCATCATTAATGGGTTAAAAGAAGATCAATACTCATCTTCATGAAAGAAAAAGTCTTCCTTTGTGGGATAATCAGGCCAAATATCCTCGATACTTTCATAAATCTCACCTTCATCTTCAATTTCTTTAAGATTCTCAATGACTTCAGAAGGCAATCCGGTACGCGTCGCGTAATCTATCAACTCATCCTTAGTTGCCGGCCAGGGTGCATCTTCTAACTTTGACGCTAACTCTAATGTCCAATACATACTTTCCTGGTTTTTAAAAATTTTTGCAAAAATATAACAATTATTAAGAAAAAGTCAAGCAAAATTGTAAACATTTTTTATTTTGTACTGTTTATAACTTTTCTGAATACAAAATGAATCTTAACTTTTTGCATAACGTCTGTATACAAATCTTTATTGAGCAAAACGGAATTTATTTTTCGGGAATCCAGAAATTCTCTTCTATACCAAGCTCTTTAGCTACATAACGGGCTAAAACAAATAAATAATCCGAAAGACGGTTAATATATTTTAATGCGACCGATTGTTTGCTTTCTTTCAGCTTTAAACCGGCCATTTTACGTTCGGCCCTCCTGCAAATTGTGCATGCGATATAACAATATGAGACAACCGGATGCCCGCCGGGTAAGATAAATTTTTGCAGTGGGTTCAAATGCTCACTCATGCGGTCAATCTCGGTTTCAATAAATTCCACATCATTTTCATCCAGCCCGGGCAATGATTCAAGGGTCGCGGTATCCGGCGCTGCCAGCAATGACTCTGCAATAAAAATCCGGGATTGAATGGTAAACAAAGTCTTTTTTATTTCAGGGTCAATAGCAAAATCTCTGACAAGTCCTACAAATGAATTCAATTCATCGAGTGATCCGTAGGCATCGAGCCTCAAATCCGATTTATCAACAGGCACACCTCCTATTAAAGTAGTTTTGCCGCCATCACCGCGTTTTGTATAAATTTTATTTGTTTGCCTGGTCATTCTTCTTTTTCCGAAACATTATCATGATAGAACTCCATCTTACGAATGCTCTCGTTAGTCCTGTCGGTATCAATAGCGCCATCTTTAAGCCGTATGATGCGATGTGCGTGGCGAGCAATATCCTCCTCATGTGTAACCAAAATAATGGTGTTTCCGTTTTCATGAATTTCTTCAAACAGGCCCATTATTTCAATGGATGTTTTAGAATCGAGGTTCCCTGTGGGCTCGTCGGCCAGTATTATGGAAGGCCTGTTGACCAGCGCACGTGCTATGGCTACACGCTGCCGCTGCCCACCTGATAGTTCGTTGGGCCGGTGTGTAATACGGTCGGCAAGGTGTACCTGTTCCAAAACCTTCTGTGCCTGTTCCGCCCGTTTATATTTATTCAACCCTGCATATATCAAGGGAAGCGATACATTGTCAAGAGCCGTGGAGCGCGGCAGCAAATTAAAGGTCTGAAATACAAAACCTATTTCCCTGTTACGAATTTCTGCCAGTTCATTATCGTCCAGCTTGCTCACATCACGATCATTAAGAAAATACTGTCCCCCGGTTGGTGTATCAAGGCATCCCAATATATTCATCAGCGTGGACTTCCCGGAACCGGACGGGCCCATCAGAGCAACATATTCGTTTTTATAAATGGCAAGAGAAATACTCTGTAAGGCTTTTACGATATGTGTCCCGACCTTATAATGCTTTGAGATCCCATTTAAACGTATAATCTCCTGCTTCATATAACAAATTTCATAAAACAAAGGTAACTCAATACTTTAATATAAAATGCTGTTTGTGAATTTTTTTATTGAAGAATACAACTCCCATTTGATGCAGGTCAATACTGGTGGTAACCTGCGGATGTGAGTATATTTCCTGCCAGGCTTCCATCATTCCCGGTGACCAATAAATATCATGAAAAATAAATATGGACTTATCATTTGCGAAGTGGAGGCAATCGCCAAAATACTTTAATGTTGCCTCTTTGGTGTGATTGCCATCAAAAAAAACCAGGCCGGCCTCTCCCATTGCTTTTAATATTTTTGGCAAGCCATCATCAAAACCCGCTACAACCAAATTGACTTTTATGTTTAATCTATCGAAATTCTTTTGAGCTACGGCAGCGGTTTGCGGGCATGCTTCTATGGTTGTTAAAGGTGTATGGGGCGAAGCCGTTGCCATATACATTGAACTAATGCCCAGGGAGGTTCCCAATTCAATAATACCGGCCGGTTTAATATAGTTGACAATGCGATATAATAAAAATGCATCTTTCTTCGTGACAGAGCAATGCTTCATGATATCGGAAATTTTTCTATCCTGCCGTTTTTGTGATGAACCGGCTCCCATATCCAATACGGTTATCACCTCATTCGACCTGATATTATCCTTTCGTATTTTCTCGATTACATTCAGGCATTCAGGAAAACGCTTGTGTGATTTGATGACTTTAGTATAAAAATCGTATGCAAAAGGTGAATGGACCTTGAATTCATTTACCGCATCAAACCTGTATTTTATGAACTCCTTTGCCCGGAAAAAAAATGACATTTCAATAACATTTTATTTGGCAGTAAAAGTAATTTTTTTTTAAAAACATAGTTATATAGTGTCAATTTACTACTTTCGTAAACTAATTTTCAAACATAAGAAAACATGAATATTCTTAAAAACTTCAAAGTGCTGAACAACTTGCTGGGATGGATTGTTTTTATTGTTGCTTCCACGGTATATCTTCTTACTATGGAGCCAACGGCCAGCTGGTGGGACTGCGGAGAATACATTTCCACGGCTTTTAAGCTTGAAGTCGGGCATCCGCCAGGAGCTCCCTTATTCCAGCTTATGGGAAGATTTTTTACCTTATTTGCAGGCGGCGATGTCACTAAAGTTGCAGTTATGGTAAACAGTATGTCGGCCATTTTGAGCGGCTTTGCAGTTTTATTCCTTTTCTGGTCTATCACGGCTATAGCAAAAAAATTATATGTAAAAAGTAATAGTTATGAACTTACTACGCCACAGATTTTCATTGTTTTGTCTGCCGGCCTGGTTGGTGCCTTAACTTACACATTTACCGATTCGTTTTGGTTTTCAGCTGTTGAAGGCGAAGTATATGCCACTTCTGCGTTTTTCACAGCGCTTGTTTTCTGGGCCATGTTAAAATGGGAAGTAGCGGCTGACGAAAAGTATGCTAACCGCTGGATTGTCCTTATCGCATTCATGATGGGATTGTCGATCGGGGTTCACCTATTGAATCTGTTATGTATTCCAGCAATGACCATGATTTATTATTTCAGAAAAGGGAAACAATCGAGAAAAAATTTAATACTCGCACTTATTCTTTCGATAGTGATTTTAGGTGTTGTACAATCGGGTATTATCCCCTGGACAGTGAAAATGGCCGGCTATTTCGAATTGTTTTTTGTTAATTCGGTCGGACTGCCCTTCTATTCAGGAACAATTATCTATTTCGTGTTTCTGATAGGTTTGATCGTTTTAGGTTTATTTCTTACCAAGAAACATGGTAAAACCGTTTTGAATACCATTATTTTGTGCTTTACATTTATTCTTATCGGCTATTCTTCGTTTTTAGTACTTGTTGTCCGTGCCAATGCCAATACCCCCATTAACGAAAACTCTCCGAAGGATGCGCTTTCTTTGCTGACATATTTAAACAGGGATCAATATGGCGATTGGCCTGTACTTTACGGACAGTATTTTAACGCTAAAGTAATTGACACAAAAGAGGGAGCTTTTAATTATATTAAGGGAAAAGACAAGTATATTCCCACAACCAGAAAAGTATCTTATAAATACGATCCGGATGATTGTGGCCTGTTTCCCCGCATGTGGAGTGACCAAGATAAACATATTCGTGCATATAAAGCATGGACAGGAACTAAGGGAAATAAAAAACCGACTTTCGGTGAGAATCTTGCTTTCTTATTTAAAAACCAGATCGGGAACCAGTATTTAAGATACTTCATGTGGAATTTTGTTGGCAGGCAAAACGACATACAGGGATTTGGAATTGATGAAGCCGGGAATAAAGATGTTCTGAATGGCAACTGGATCAGTGGTATTAAATTTCTTGATGCCGCCCGCCTTGGCAACCAGGATCTGTTAACGGATAAGATGAAGGAGAACAAGGGAAGAAATACTTACTATTTCCTACCGTTTTTGCTTGGTTTAGCTGGGTTGATCTATCATTTCTGGAGAAACAAAAAAGATGCTTTTGTTGTTACATTACTTTTTGTTCTGACAGGTTTTGCTATCATTGTCTACCTTAATCCCACACCCTATCAGCCGCGTGAACGTGATTATGCTTATGCAGGATCATTCTATGCTTTTGCCATTTGGATTGGTCTCGGAGTTATTGCATTACATCATTTATTATCAAAAAAGATTCCGCAAATGGCCAGTATTGCTATTGCCACTATTGCTTGTACATTGCTGGTACCTGTAATTATGGCCAAAGAAAACTGGAATGACCATGACCGTTCCGGTAAATACGCCATGCGTGATTTTGCAAAAAATTATCTTGCTTCCTGTGCCCCGAATGCCATTTTGATCACCAATGGTGATAATGACACTTTCCCACTTTGGTATGTCCAGGAAGTTGAAGGGTTCAGAACAGATGTGCGTGTTGTTAATTTTACCCTGGCTTCGGGCGATTGGTACATTCATCAGTTGTTTAACAAAATGTATGATTCCAATCCATTACCGTTTACACTTTCGTCAGATAAGTATACTGCCGGCACCAACGATTTTGTCCCATATTATGAAAAAGATGCAAATAATGTCTGGGACTTAAAAAAACTGATCAATTTTATCAATAGTGATGATGAAGACAGCAAGGTAATGCTTCAGGATAAGCGTCAGGTTTCATATATGCCTACAAAAAATCTATCCCTGAGGGTGGATTCTGCCAAGGTTTGCAACAGCGGGATTGTTCCGCGGTATTTGGCAGACAGGGTGGTTAAAGCAATTACCTGGAAGGTCAAAAAAAATTCATTATATAAAAATGATTTGATGTTGCTGGATATCATAGCAACCAACAATTGGGAGCGTCCAATTTATTTTGCAAGCCCCTCAAGTGTTGACGATTTTATTGATATCAGCGATTATTGTTTCCTTGAAGGTTGTGTATACAGGTTTTTACCTGTAAAAGGCGACCCCAAAAGAGGCGGCGTGCTGACAGATGAATCATTGAATTGCTATTTGAATAAATTCGCCTATGGCAACCTCAATGATCCCAAGGTTTACGTAGATAAAGAAAGTTATGGCATGTCAATGTATCTGCGTAATAATTTTGCCCGTACAGCTCAGGGCCTCATTGCTGAAGACAAAAAAGATAAAGCGATAAAGATCCTTGACAAAGGAATTGAATTATTCCCCGACAGGGCTGTTCCCTATGATCTTTATATGATTGGCTATGCCGAATTATATTTCTTAGCCGGGCAACCGAAAAAAGCTAATGAGATATTTGATATCGTCGGTAACATTTATGATCAGGACCTTCAGTTCTATCAAAGTGTTGACCCAAAAACATTTGAAAAGAATGTATTTTTATCTTTGAATGGGATGCAGCAATCTGCAGGTTTCTTAGGTGAAAATATCCAGCAAGGGCTTCAGATTCTTCAGGCGCTGATGTCATATTCTGACAAATATGGCCAGAAAGAACAAAGTAAAAAATTCAGGGATATGTTGATGAAATATGTTCCGGTACAACAACCCGGTGCCGGCGGCCAGGAAGAACCCGGGGCAGAACAAGAAGGCACAGGTAATTAATACGAAGAGTTCACACATAAAGGTCATCCGGATAATTTGGGATGACCTTTTTTAATATATACATGTATGCTTTATAAATATGTAGCTTTCGTTATCATTGTTCATTTTTCATTTTACGCACTCAATGCCCAAAAAACCGGATGTGTTACAGGCAATTGTAAGGACAGCATTGGAACCTTTGTTTATCCTAATGGTAACAAATACGAAGGAGGCTTTAAAAATTATATGCTGAATGGAAATGGCACCTTTACCTTTAATGCAGGTATGTGGCAAGGATGTGTATACACAGGTTCATGGAAAAATAATATGATGGAAGGTACCGGTGTTTTTCTATATGCGAATGGCGATAAATATGAAGGCACCTTCAGAAAAAATAAAATAAATGGAACCGGAACATTTTATTTCATAAATGGCGATAAATATGAAGGGGAATGGAAAGATAATAAATGTTCGGGAACGGGTACTTTTTATTATAATGACGGTAAATACAAGGGCTGTGTCTTTAAAGGCGAATGGAATAACAATAAAATAAACGGGCAGGGGGTTTTCTCATGTGAGAACGGTGAAAAGTATAATGGGTATCTCAAGGACAATATGAAGGATGGCCAGGGAACACTTATATTTCCGGACGGTTCAAAATATGAAGGTTTTTTCAGCAATGATAAATTTAACGGACAGGGGTGCTTTACATACCCAACCGGTAAACAAGTATGTGGTAAATGGAAAAATAACGAGATTCAAAAATAAAAAAAACCGCCTGTTTACGGCGGTTTTTAAAGGTAATATTTTATAATTATTTCATTTTTGCAGTTTCAGTCGCCCCTATGCTTTCCGAGACAAACTCCAGGATTGGCCGTCCAACCCACATTCCAGTCGAAAAGCTACATTTTAAATAATATGTTTTCCCGGGCTCCAATGTTATGGATACTGTGACCTTGGGAGGCTCCGTCAACGCATTAAATGTAACCTGGCCCGAATCAAGTTTTGTAACAAAATAGGTGTTGTTTTGCACTTTGGTAAGGTATCGCGTATCAGCATATATATCATAATTAGTCGACATTGATGCCGGAGTCGGTTTATTTAACCGGTAAATAATCACCGTAGCCTTTTCTGCACTTGCCGAGGGTGCTACTGTATTGTTAACCGGTACATTTGAATTTGGGGTATCGGCTGTAAATACATCCTTTGATCCGTTTGCATACTTGATCATAAAAACCTCAGCTTTTAGTATAGTATACACAGGGCCATCCAGATTATCAAACTTCTTATATTTTATTTCATTAACACCAACTTCTTGAATTTTTGCATTTATTTCATCGCCATTTTTCTTGAGAATTATATCCTGGGCGTTCACTACATTGAAAAACAGGATGCCGACAATAATTAAAACAAACTTCCTCATAAATATTATTTTTTGTTAATGCCCGTTACAGGTGGTTACAAAGTACCTCTTTTCATTAGCAAATTTAGAAATTAATCTTCATTTAAGGATTTATAACCTGTTTTTAAAAGTTATTCTATCACTCTCTGTAAAAAATGCTGGTCTTTTTCAAAAAATCAGGCCAAACAAAAGGATTTTCTATGGTAAAAAATCTCTATTTTTGCAAATATTCTCATACAGCAGTTGTAAATGCAATTTACCCATATATGGGTAAATACTATCTGTATTTCATCATTTAAAATCCTGCAGGCATTTAAATCATCACGTATTATTCTTATCTTTGCCTGCATGGATAATATCAGATTAAATAAGGTTTCAAGGCTGATTCAAAAAGAGCTGGCCGACATTTTTCTTACCGAAGCAAAAAAAATCGCCGGAAATGCCCTGATCACGGTTACTGCCGTGAAAGTTTCAAAAGACCTTTCATATGCCAAAGTATATTTGAGCATTTTTGGGGTAAAAGATAAAAAAGAGCTAATTTCAGCACTCAAAGAGAACACGAAAGAAATCAGGCATAATTTGGGTACCCGCATTAAGAATCAGATAAGGGTTATTCCGGAACTTGAATTTATTCACGATGATTCGCTTGATTATATAGATCATATTGACGAACTGCTGAAACACTGATTTGAGAATACCTGTATACATAGCAAAACGCTATCTCTTCGCGAAAAAATCGCATAATGTAATCAATATTATTTCTGCAATTTCTGTTGGCGGTATTACCATTGGAACAGCTGCACTTATTATTGTCCTTTCTGTTTTCAATGGGTTTGAGAACCTTGTCGTTACGATGTTCAATTCTTTTAATCCCGACCTGAAAATCATGGCCGTTTCAGGAAAAACATTCTACGAAAACGACATTCCATTATCTACAATTAAATCCTTTGAAGGGGTAAGCAATGTAACCAGGGTGCTGGAGGAAAATGCCCTGGTAAAATATTTGGACAAACAATACATATGCACAATAAAAGCTGTCAGCAACGAATTCTATAAAACGAGCAAAATTGATTCGATGATAACTGATGGTAATAGCATATTAGAAAGGGGGGGCCAGAATTTTGCCATCGTCGGACAAGGTGTTTCATATAATCTGAGCCTGAAATTAAATGATTTTGAAAATCCTTTAACTGTATATGTTCCGCGCCGATTTAAAGGAAGCAGTATAAACCCTGTTGATGCTTTTAACAGTATGCTGATTCAACCATCAGGTACATTTTCGGTTCAGCAGGAATATGACCAAAAATATATCATTGTCCCATTGCGTTTTGCACGTGAACTTTTAGAATACGATGATCAACTAAGCGCTCTTGAAATAAAACTTGGGAATAATTCAAAAACAACTGAAATTCAAAAACAACTGCAGAAATTGTTGGGGGATAAATACACTGTTAAAAATAAATACCAGCAGGAAGAATTGCTGTTTAAAATTATGAAGTCGGAAAAACTGGCTGTTTTTGTGATCTTATCATTTATCCTGCTAATTGCCATATTTAACGTGATCGGATCGCTTAGCATGCTGATTATAGAAAAGAAAAAAGATATTGCAGTGTTTAAAAGCCTTGGAGCAAACAACCGGACAATCCGTAATATTTTTTTCACCGAAGGAATGATGATAACTTTTTTCGGGGCCATACTCGGATTGATTATAGGAGGAATTGTGTGTTGGGTACAACAGGTGTTCGGGTTGATTAAAATAAATTCCGGGGCTACATTTGTAATGGAAGCCTACCCCGTAAAATTATTATTCCTTGATTTTGTTTATGTTTTTCTGATTGTCGGTTTCATCGGATTTTTTGCCGCCTGGTATCCCGTTAAATATATTTCAAAAAAACACTTTGAAGAAAGGCTGGGATAAGCATATTCTTTTCTTTTAATTGTTTTTTCCAGACATTTGAGTACTAATGTCTTTAGAATTTCATCAGCAATCTTGATTTTCAAATAATAATATATTATTTTTGTGAAAACAATCTTATGAAAAAACTATTATATGGTTCTTTTATTTTATTATTGCTATGGAACCCTCAGAAAGCATTTTCCCAGAAATGGCGGACATTAAAGCCCTCCGGCTATTTTATCTATACAGAAAATCTTTCAAATAATTACCAGGCGTATCGCATTGATTCGATCATTAAATCAGGCAATGATACCATTTATAAAAGTTTTCCGGTAATTAAACATACGGATAATAATTGTTATTCGCCCTATGATGGATCATGGGTAGGGAAAAAGGTACTCCTTTGCCAAAATGGTGATAACATTTTTTTTAATTATCAAAACGACAGTATCAGGATAAAAACACTGGCAAATACAGGAGATTCATGGTCCATGTGTGATAATGGAAATATCACTGCGACATTATTAACCATAAAAGATACAACTTTCTTAGGTATAAATGACTCCATAAAAGTTATCAGCCTGGCCAGCACCATACCCACCCTTAGCGGAAAAAAAATCATTCTGAGCAAACATTATGGACTACTATACCTGCCTGATTTTTATGATTTTCCGGATAATATTTACACTTATGGCAACATAATGTTCTACAACCTTGTCGGGATGAGCAATCCCCAGCTTGGGATGCAAAACTTGACATTAAAAGAAGTTTATAAATATAATATCGGCGACGAATATCATCGTCACACATTGAATAAAACAGATTGGGCTTATCCACCTTATCAGGAAGAAGAATCCTGGTCAATTTATAGTGTAATTGACACATTACCGTCAGCTTCAGCAGATACATTAAAATATTTGTTTAAAAGGTGCCAGAAAATCAGATATTACTATTCAGTCTTTAATGACACCTCTTATCAAACTATTACAACCCACAATGACACCATTGAGATTAAACAAGCTCTGAACAACTCAGAAGGGTTTTGTTTCAATAAGCTTCCAAACGAACCCTGCTATAATTCAAATCAAATTTCATCATATCAGCAAACTGTCCACCCAAGCGGTATTACAGGAAAAATTGCCCCAAACGAAGATAACACTCTTTACAACATTTCTCCTTGCTGGAATTACCTCATTGTTGATGCATGTGTCACTCATAATATAAATTATAAAGGAATTTTTGGTGTCGATTATAATTGTTCCTTTTATAATGCATATATGAATTCAAGTTTGGTGTACTACAAAAAAGGCAACCAGTCTTGGGGGAGCCCCTATGATTGTGGAACTATATTAAGCGTTGAATTCGACAAACAATTTGCCCTTAATGTACTGACTATTACACCCAATCCCGCAACAACTCACTTTACTATATTGATCGACCGCTATGTACCGATAAAAATGAGTTTTGAATTATATAATATCCTTGGCACAAAAGTCTCTCAGCAAAATTTAACAGACTCAAAAACTGAAATAAATTGCTGTAGTTTGGCAAGAGGCATTTACCTGTATCGAATTCAGGCAACATCAGGTATTGTTGCATCAGGGAAACTGATTCTTGAATAAAACAATTGGTTTAAAGACAATTTGGTTTTAATTATCCCTACTAAGGTGATCCGATAAAAAACTATTAAAATGGCAAATAAAAAAATCAGGATACTTTCCATTGACGGCGGTGGCATCAAGGGTATTCTTCCAGGAATAATTCTGGACTATATTGAAAAAAGAATCATCGAAAAGGAAGGAGTCGGCAAACGTCTTGCCGATTATTTTGACATGATAGCCGGAACAAGTACCGGAGGCATATTAACATGTTTATACCTGGCCCCCGATAAAAAAGGACGGCCTAAATTTACTGCTGAGGATGCCGTCAATCTATATATAGAAAAAGGTCATGAAATTTTTGATGTCAATTTTTGGCAAAGATTGCAGACCATGGGCGGGCTTCTTGATGAAAAATATCCCGCCGTAAATCTTGAAAAAAACCTTAAAAACTACTTTGGCGACCTGACCCTGGGCAACATGCTTAAACCCTGTCTGGTAACGGCTTATGATATCACCAGGCGTGCAGCATTTTTTTTCAATTCGGTCAATGGAAAGAAAAATGACATTGAAAATTTTTATATCAAAGATATTTGCAGGGCAACTTCTGCTGCCCCAACATATTTTGAAACATCTCAGGTAAAGTCACTATATGGAGCATCGTTCACTTTTATCGACGGGGGTGTATTTGCCAACAACCCGGCCTTATGTGCATACGCAGAAGCCAGAAAGATGCCTTTTGGAAAGTTATTTAATGACCCTGACAAACCCGATATGCCTTCGGTAAAAGAAATGATGATTGTTTCTATTGGTACAGGATCTACCGGGAAACCCTACATGTATCAGGATGCAAAAAATTGGGGGATGATAGGCTGGTTAATGCCTTTAATTGATATTCTTATGTCAGGCAATGCTGAAACGGTCAGTTATCAATTAAAACAAATGTTTTTATCTTTAAATGAAGAAAACAGAAAAGATTACATCAGATTAGAACCAACAACCGGCGAGGCAAAATCAGCTATGGATAATGCAACAGAAGAGAACATTATGCAACTTGTGGCTTCTGGCAAAAGTTTCGTTTCAGAACATGAAGATGAGCTGGAATCTATTGTCGAAAGATTAATTGCCAACAAATAATTTCTCTTCATAACGTTTATTTAAGAGTATATCTTTCATAATATTACTACCAAGGGAACCTGTATTCATTAATAAATGGAGTTTCAGGTTTGCTATAAAATATTTTTAACTTGTATATTTGAGATGTTCTGGTTAATTTTGCTGAAATAATTTCAATTCTTTAAACAAGTTACATTACTTAATTAAGTAATGTATTTTATTGTAATACAGACACAAAATGAAGAAAGTCTTAGGAATTTCTGCATATTACCATGATTCAGCAGCAGCATTGTTAGTTGATGGAAATATCATTGCCGCCGCACAGGAAGAAAGATTTACCAGGATAAAACATACTCCTGATTTTCCGGTAAATGCAGTTAAATTTTGCCTGGAATACTCAGGATTAAGCATTGACGAACTGGATGCTGTTGTTTTTTATGATAAACCTTTGCTCAAATTTGAAAGACTCCTTGAAACATATTATGCTTTCGCACCTAAGGGACTGGTTTCTTTTCTTAAAGCCATTCCGGTGTGGACAAAGGAAAAACTTTTTCTGAGAAAATTACTTAATGAAGGATTAGAGGAAGTTGAAAAATTTGATAAAAAGAAATTAAAACTATTATTTCCGGAGCATCATTTTTCACATGCGGCAAGTGCCTTTTATCCATCGCCATTTCAGGAAGCAGCTATTTTAACCATTGACGGTGTGGGTGAATGGGCAACAGCATCAATATGCCATGGTAAGGACAACAAAATCCGCATGCTTAAAGAGATGAAATTTCCACATTCAGTGGGGCTTTTATATTCTGCTTTTACATATTATTTGGGTTTTAGGGTAAACTCAGGTGAATACAAACTCATGGGCTTGGCGCCCTATGGTAATCCTGAAGCTCAGCAAACCAAAGATTTTATTAAAATAATTAAAGACAATCTTGTTTCAATAAAAGATGATGGATCAATTTGGTTAAATCAGGATTATTATGACTATTCAACCGGGCTGCGGATGGTTAATGAAAAAAAATGGGAAAAACTTTTCGGCTTCCCTGCAATTAAACCTGATGGCAAAGTAGAACAGAAACATTGTAATCTGGCAAATGCAATCCAGATAGTTACGGAAGAGATTGTCATTAAAATGGCCCTTGAAGCAAAAAAAATAACAGGGTCAGATAATTTATGCCTTGCAGGGGGGGTTGCATTAAACTGCGTTGCCAATGGTAAGCTGTTAAAAGAGAATATCTTTAAAGATATTTTCATTCAACCTGCCGCAGGTGATGCAGGCGGTGCCTTAGGCGCTGCCCAGATAGCCCATTATATGTACTTCGAACAGGAACGAAAAACTGATGGCACTAAAGATTTCATGCAGGGCGCTTATTTAGGTCCGGAATATTCTGATAAGGAGGCGATTATATCTTTCAAAAAGCACAAGGCCGTATTTCAGAAAATTGAAGATTTTTCATCACTGTGTTCCCAGGTGGCCGACCTGCTTGATGCCGGCAATGTTGTGGGATGGTTCCAGGGAAGAATGGAGTATGGACCCAGGGCACTTGGCAACCGCAGTATACTTGGAGATGCCAGGAATGTTGATATGCAAAAAAAATTAAACCTAAAAATCAAATACAGGGAGGGATTCCGCCCTTTTGCCCCATCTGTATTGATTGAAAGTTCAAAGGATTTTTTCGACCTGCAGGCACCCTCGCCTTACATGCTTTTAATCGCATATGTAAATGAAGACAGAAGGAAAAAACTTCCCGAAAATTATCATGAACTTGATCTTTGGAAAAAGCTTTATTATGAAAGAAGCGATATCCAGTCCATCACCCATCTTGATTTTTCCGCCAGAATTCAAACCGTTCATAAAGAAACGAATCCACGATATTGGCAAATGATAAATACCTTTAAAGAAAAAACAGGTTATGGTGTAATTGTCAATACCAGCTTCAATGTTCGTGGGGAACCTATTGTATGCACACCGGAAGATGCATATAAATGCTTTATGCGCACAGAAATGGATTACCTTGTCGTAAATAATTTTATTTTGAAAAAAACCGACCAACCCGATTGGGAAAACAGGGAAAAATGGATCGTAAAATTCAAATTAGATTAAAAATAACAAATAGAAATCAACAAAATAACACACAGAATATGGATTTTTTAAAAGATTTATGGCTTTTCATGAAGGAACGTAAAAAATATTGGTTAGTTCCTGTTATAATTGTACTATTGCTTCTTGGGCTGCTGATTATTTTTGGCGGCGGTAGTGCAGTAGCGCCATTCGTATATACGCTATTTTAATATGAAAGATAAAAAAGGTAAAAAAGATAATTCAAAATCTACGGTTTTGATTATCGCAATGGGTTTTCTTGTAATATACCTGATTTCCTTATGGAAAAGACCAGAGAATCCATGGATGTGGGCAGTTTATGTTTCATTATGCGTTGGTATACTTGGTGCAATGTCTTCATTTTTAAGTAAAAAAATGGAATGGGCATGGATGAAACTGGCAAAACTATTGGAATATATTGTTCCCAATGTCCTGTTAAGCCTTGTTTTTTATTTAATTTTATTTCCGGTTTCTCTCCTCTCAAAACTCTCCAACAAAGACCCCTTGATGTTATCTAAAAAACATACCAGCTACTTTGTTGACATTGACAAAGAACCTGATATACAAAGTTTTGAAAAATTATTCTAAAGCACAAAGGGCACTTCGTTTAATTTGATATTGACAATATCAAGATATTGAGCAGCAGAAGAATTGGCTTATAAAACTATGATGTAAATATCCGTTTTCTTTACTTTATCCTGTTTTTAAAAGTTTTGCATTATTTAGTTATTATCATAATATTCAACTTATTAATAACTGATCAATGAAAAGACAGTTTTTTAAATTAAGTATTATTACCTTAATCTTGTGTTGTATTTTATTTGCAGGCTATTATATTTTTTATCTGAGAAATATCAATATTTATGACCTCGAAAACATTGAATTTTCTGGTATTTCGCAGGAAAAATCAAAGGATATTAAAGCTGTAGGAATCACACCAATAAATAACAGTGTACCATTATATATAAAAAAAGGTGCCAATAACATTCCCGGTTGTTTTAAATCAATAAAAATTATTCTGCCTGACACATTACTTCAAAAAGTCACAGCAGTAGCGATAATATTAAAAAGCCAAACATTCTTTTACAACATAAAAGATATCAACGTGCTACCTTCTTCGCAGAACATGAAAACGCTTGTTTTGCCAACGGAGATGAAAAGTATCGGAACTTTCCGGGATAAAATTTCCTCGGCATATCCATTTAATATTATTTTTCCGGTTTTTAAAACAATCTATCGGATTTTTATAATTGTTTTTAAGGTATTGTTAGTTATATCTGGTGTCTTACTTATTGCTTTTCTCTTAATAATGGCCTGGAAAACTCTGACCAAATTAATCCCCAAAAACAAAAGTCCAAAACTCAACAAAGTTCTTTATTTTGTCTATGTAATCTTTATTGTTTTAATTATTGATTATACGCTGGGAACAATTTTTATAGGGTTTTACAATTTAGTGGTTCCCTGTCTTAGGACAGATTTTTTATGATTCTTAATTGATTTT
>CAZVKJ010000040.1:0-34950 GCA_964626855.1 uncultured Bacteroidales bacterium | reverse complement strand
TCTGATAACTTTTTTGTTACGGTATTTTTTGGCAAATTTAACATTAATTTGGTTGGAATATTTAATAAGCTTTTATTAAGGCCTTCAAACGTTTATAATTGGATTTTTAAAAAATAATACGCTAATATACAGATATTTATAAACATAAAATGGATTGCAGGAATGCTGTTGATATAATTGAAATAGTAGAACCGATAGCTATCGATAATGCAAGCACGAATAATATGTGTAATTTCCAGATTCATCAGGGCAAACGCATCTAAAATTTTAGCATAGACAGTAGGTGCTCATTATCCCATCCAGCTTTAAGCCGCTTTCCTTTTACACTTCTCCTAGATGTTTTTTCAGTTTTTAGGAGATTTAGTGCGATGCGATTTAAAAGAGACGCGTTGTGAGCGACTTTCCCCGCCCTTTTTCTGTTTTTGTCTTCAAGAAAAGCCATATCCAAAACCCAGTGTAGTTTGTTTTCAATTCCCCAATGACTCCGGATACAACGACCAATAAAATCGGCGTTGGATTTATTGCTGGTAATGTAATAACGGGTTTCACATTCTGTTTCTTGAGTAGCTTTATTATACCTTTCTGACTCCAATCGAACAATGAAATTTAATTATGGCCAGCGATGAGGCTTTTCTATAAGGCTAAAGTCTTCTATAATACTACAAGTTCTGGTTTCTATATGGCCATGTCCATAATCAATATCTTTACAGACATCCGTTGGCTGAAGCATTCGAAACGAATCTTGAATGTCTTCAAATAAATCTGATTGATTGTTTGAACAGGATGTAGGGCTTGTGATTCCTCTTGCTGATAAGTTACATCTTCTCTTTGGAGAAAATGCGATTGAAAGTATAAGTTTTGATAAAGGGTTTTGGCGATCAGAAAACAAACTGCTATTACAAATGTACTTTCCCAATTTGATAATGACAAAGAAAGGGAAAAAGAACAGATCAGAACAGGATGAAGAAAAATCAAAAGTTTTTAAGAAGTTCAGGGATATGCATTCAGCGGTAGAATTAAATATAAACATTTTAGAACATCATGGGCTGGACCGTTGCCCTGACAAGGAAAAGAGAAACTTTATCAAATACACAGCATAAGGAGTTTTATCCTACAGGCTAAATCGTTTGGGACTTGCCTGATATCCAAACAAGCAGAACAAAAATCACTCATCAGAAAAGCGGCCTAGGACAAGCGAAGTCCATCACCAAAGAATGAAATAGAAAGTATTCTATGGGAGCGCTATTTTCAAAAACTACCAAAACAGCCTAAAATAGGTTAGTTTTACGATACCTGCCCGGTTTGAAAAATTTTTATGGGATATTATGTCTTTAAAATAAATATTTTAAAAATTTTAACCTGTAATTTTATTAAAATTATGGAGTTTCCGTTCAGACACTATGTGTCTATTAGATAATCGTTTATTCACTCTCAGTCATGATTGTAACCGGTTAACATAATTTCCTTTATTGCACGTCTTAATCCTTGTGAAACATCGTTCACTAATATTTTTTATTAACAAAGAATTTTTTTAAAAAAATATTAGTATTAATAAAAATTAATATATTTGCGAAGTGTATAATAAAATAAAATCATGAAAAAGTTTTTATTATTTGTCTTTATGCTAATCCCGCCAGTAATGGCTTCAGCACAAAATCCAAAGTGTGGAAAAACTAATACCGCACCTGGAAATACCCAGAAAGAATTTTTTAAACCAAAGGAAAACAATATAGATGACTGGCCTGAGTTACAGTTTTCACATGAATTCAAAAACGCGGATACTTTGGAGGTTGGAAAAGAAATCAATTTTACTGTGGAAGTAAAAAATAAAAAGAATAATATCGCTTATGCTAATAATTTTACTCTTGATTACGATAATACAAAAAAAATAAACATTTTTTTTAATGGTAAAAATTATCCGTCTAATGACACTATTTTCAAAGCTAGGATTGATAATAAGTCCAAAAAATTTATTTTTACAGTTAAAGCCGGTAATGACTTAAAACCAGGCATGGTTCAGCTAGTGTTTAATGGCAGATCAGAAGACGACCTGGTAATACAAAATCCAGATACTATAAAAATATTTACTAAAGAATATGAAAAACCTGAATTTGAAATCGTTAAGATACAAGTTGACCAGGGTATTGAAAGTGAATCGTCAATTATCACTCGGGCCGGAAATTATAAAATCAGCATTTTTATAAAAAATACCGGGAAGGGAAAAGCTGAAAATGTCAAAACACAGGTAATAATAAGAGATGACTATTATATTTCAAAACCTTCGGAATCAGATGGAAAATTTAGTGAAACCTTTCCAAATATAAATCCTGGAGATACAAAAAAAATAGAAATTAATCTGAAAATTGTTAAATTCAATATAGAAAAAAGAACATCTCCTATACAATTGCCGGTTTATCTTGATGTTATACCTGACCTTGGTTGGGGTATGATACAATGTAAGCAATTACCTATATATATAGATAAAAACTAAATTATTTGAAAAATGAAAAAAACTATTTTCATTGCTGCATTCATTTTTATTAATATACCCCATATATTTTGTCAAAAGGTTAAAAATGTTCAATGGCAATATAATCTGGATAGTTGTAAGGTATTCATTACATATAAACTAACGGGGGTTGACCGATTTAAAACCTGTAAAATTTATCCTGAAGCATCTTTTGATAATGCAGAACAGGAACTTGACACATCATATTTATCAGGCGATTATGGAGAGATTAAGACAAAAGGAGAAAAAAATATCGCATGGGATATTTTTGAACAAATTCCCTATAATTTATTAAGGAAGGAAAAAAAAGCAATGTTTCAACTCAGCTATACATGTTGCAAATATCCAATACCTCCGCAATTATTTCTGAGTTATAATATTTCCGGCTCCTCTCTGTATGGCCTTACATTCGGGCTTATTTCAAGATGGGGCTTTTATGTCAGGGGTAAAACAAACGGGAGTATTGAAAACAGCGACCTTCTGTTTGAAAACGGTTATGTTACTAATTATCCGGGTACCGGCTATTACTTGATTGACGAGAAAGTAAGAAGAAGCCGGCTAGGTATCACCGCAGGAGTGATCCACAGGATATTCAATAATTTTTACATAAGTGTGGGTGCGGGTTATGGATTCCGAAACCTGATGTGGCATTACAATGATTATGAATACGACCGAAACACCCTAACAGGTGAATCCTATGTGAAAGACAATCGCAAATCAGCGACCGGATGTGAAATGGAATTAGGGGTGAACTATAAAATAGGAAAACGTAAGCGCCTATTTATTAATGCCGGTATGAATACGATAAATTTCAAATTTTTTGAGCCCAATTTCGGAATCGGTTATGTTTTTAAGGAAATCAAAAAGTAAAAAACTACTACCATGAAATCATTATTTTATTCTAAGTTAATTATCCTTTCATTAATTGTTTTTCTATGTATTTCGGATTATTCATGTAAAAAATTCGATCCTGAAACTCCTGTCGGTTATAATAATAAAATTGAAATGGTGATCGACAGCGTTACCAATGTATATTTCAATAGTGCAAGAATTTATGCCAGAGTCCTTGATATCAAAAATCATCAGATAGAATCATATGGTTTTTGCTGGGACACCAATGAATTTCCTACGGTTTATAAAAATGTTGAACATTGCATCGGAACAATTCAGGTTGGTACTCCAGTGATCAAGAATATATCGGAGTTTTTTGTAGAAAAGACACATTATATCAGAATGTTTACTGTTTCAAAAAATATTAATGGCGACAGTATTGTTGCTTATGGCGATCAGGTGAGATTTACAACATATAATGGTATTCCTATTCCTCCTGATATTATTTTTACAGGAATCATCAGCAGTATAACCTCCGGATCGGCACTAGCTGATGGCACTATCCATCACGAGATATTTAATCCTGCTTATGTTCAGCATGGTCACTGCTGGTCATCTGATACGGCAAATTACCCCACACTTAATGACAGCAAAACAATGCTGGGTAGTATGAGTCAGGGGGGCAACTACAGTTATTCCAGCAATTTGCAGGGTTTAATTTCAGGAACATATTATTTTGTAAGGGCCTATGGAATAACATCACATGGCGATACGATATATGGGAATAAGGTGGGTTTTTCAACCAACTGATATTTTAAAACTTAAACTGGTTTTATTTATTGATACTTTGATTATGAAGTGAAACAACCATGAAAAAAAATTATCTTATAATTCTGATTCTGTTTGTGCATACTATCGTTCATGCTCAAATAAGCATCAGTAGCAGCAATATTCCCCCAGATAACAGCGCCATGCTTGACATTAGCAGCTGTGATAAAGGAGTCTTGATACCAAGGCTTACCGAAATCCAGCGTATCGGTATCTCTGCGCCTGCTCCTGGATTAATTGTGTTTCAAACCGATGGCATATCTGGATTATATTATTATTTTGGAAGTGAATGGTTGCACCTTACAGAAGGTATGGTGAACATACAAACCAACACCATCCCCAAATGGGACGGAACTAAACTAATAAACAGCGCTATAAGTGAGGTAAACGGCAATGTAGGAATAGGTACAAACGCTCCTTTAGCAGCATTAGAAGTCACCAGTACAAATAATGGTATTTTAGTTCCTAGATTAACTTCTCAACAAAGAGATGCAATTGCAAACCCGCCAATAGGCTTGCATATATATAACCTTAGCAGAAAATGTTCTGAAAATTACACGGGGACAGAATGGATAAGCAGTACACCTGCCGGTACGGTTTTTATTTTTACTGGCGACACAACAAAAATTCCGGACGGCTGGTTTTTATGTAATGGTAAAACTATAGGCAGGGTGCAATATTCCGATTTGTTTAATGTCATTGACACAGCTTGGGGAAATGGTAACGGAAGTACAACATATAATTTACCTGATTTTAGAGGAAGATTTTTAAGAGGTGTAGATGGCATAGCACTTAATGACCCGGATGTAAATTCTCGCACTGCAAGTCATAGCGGTGGAAATACTGGGAATAAAGTTGGGAGTTATCAGGTTGATCAACTGAAAAGTCATATTCATTTATTTAGTCATTACAAAGTTTCAGAGAATGGAACAACTAACTGGTTGGTTGAAAGTAAATATAATACAAACGGCGCAAACACAAGTATTGGACAAAATTACAATAATATGAATTATTCTGGTGGTAATGCAACCCGCCCAAAAAATGTTTATGTTAATTACATTATTAAATATTAAAAGGATATTATGAATAGAATTAATCATATTAATAGAATTAATCATATTATTAAACTATTACAATTAAAACTTGTTATTCTGCCTGTATTATTTCTTTTATTAGCTTGTACTTCATTAAATGCCCAGGTAAGTATCAACAATGCTGATAGCCCGCACCACCCCAGCGCTATGCTGGATGTTACAAGTACCGATAAGGGCGTTTTGATACCGAGAATGACTGAAACGCAACGGGATTCTATTGTTAATGCCGCAACAGGCTTGATGGTTTTTCAAACAGATAATGTAAAAGGTTTTTATTACTGGTCGGGTTCCGGATGGCTGCATCTGGCAGAAGGAATTATTAATATGAGCGCGAACTATGTTCCCAAATGGGATGGTACACAAATGATTAACAGCGCCATAATGGAAAATAATGGAAATATTGGTATTGGAACAACAACACCCTCACAAACGCTGGACATCAATGGTCAGATAAAAATACAAGGAGGTTCCCCTGCTAATGGAAAAGTCCTGGCTTCGGCAGCAGACGGGACTGCATCATGGCAGCGTCTTGACAGCGCTAATATAACCAATGGAGCAGGTTTATCCTGGAATGGTGATACCCTGAATAGTGTTTGGACCCAAAACGGAAACAATATTTTAAATAATAATTCAGGAAATTTGGGTATTGGGACAATTAATCCTGCCGGGAAGTTGGAAATTTGTAAGGCAGGAGTTGGTATCGGATGGACGGAGCCATACTTAAAAATCGTCAATACTGCTGCAACTCCTGGAAAAGCTTGGGAGTTTTACGTTGGCGATATAGGTGCCAATGGAGACAACGATTTTATGCTGTATAGAAGAACCAATTCGTCAATTGATAATTATTTAACTATCAAAGACATTGGTAATGTGGGAATTGGAACAACGAACCCGGGTAGTTTTAAATTAAGAGTTGAACAGCCGCAAACTGGGTCAAATCAGTATGGATTATATGTTGCAGCCGGATATACTGGCGGAGACCCAGTCGTCTATTTTACGGGGAATCCAGGCACCGCATCTCAAACTTTTGTTATGCAACAAAACGGCAATGTCGGTATCGGCACAGCATCACCAGCAAGCAAACTTGCTGTTTCAGGTAATATAGCAAACATTGCTCCTTCGAATGGGTATATTTCATTATCTGGCGATTTGCCTGGCTATGCCAATAGTGTTTATCCAACATTGAAAACAAATTACTCGCATTTGTATTTTTCCGCAGGTGGCGCCTATTCTGCCTACATGACCACCGGTGGTGTTTTTTCAGCCAATTCCAGTTATAATACTAAGGAAAACATTATTGTTGTTGATAATAATGATGTTCTGGAAAAGATAAATAAACTGGTTATTGCCAGATGGAATTACAAATTTGAAGACCCATCGGTAATGCACATCGGACCTTTTGCTGAAGATTTTCACAATTTATTCCATCTGAACGGAGATAATGATAAAATGATTTCTAACATTGACCCGAGCGGGGTTGCTCTGGCGGGCATAAAAGCCTTATCAAAAAAAATTGATGATATGTTAATCATTATTCAGGATCAGAAACAACAAATTGAACAACTAAAATCAGAAATTCAAACCATTAAAAAATAAATTTAAATACCATGAAAAAAATAATGTCTATCTTACTCATTCTGCTTGTGCATAACAGCTTCGCACAATTCAATGTTTTTGGCGATGCAAAAGTCAATGTTATGAAACCTACGTACCTGATCGTTCAAAACGATCTTAACGTAAACAATGGTGTTATAACTTCTTTTGGAAAACTTACCGTGAAGGGAAATATTAAGAATAATGACACCGTGATATTGAAATCTGACGCCTCCATGCTTAATGACGGTAATATTACGGGAACCGGCGCTTTTATAATCGAAAGGTCTCTGTCTTCAGGCCAGACACATTACGTTTCCCAACCTATCAGTTCGGCTACGACAGATTACTTCAGCGGAGGTTTTTCACACCTTTATGATGAGGCCATTACTTCCTGGGCGCCTCTTGCACCCGGCAATGGGCTCAATGTTATGGAGGCATACGCAGTCCTGTTTTTCGCAAATAAGACGCTTCGGTTTGTCGGGACGCCCAATTACGGCGAAACAAATAAATCTATCCATTATGCCGGCAATGGCTGGAACCTGGTCGGTAATCCATACCCCTCGCCTGTTGACTGGGAATCAGCAGGCGTCCATACCATAAATATTGACAGGACTATCTATTTCTGGAACGGAGAAAATTATGCATATTACCTGGGCGGAATATCCCCTTATCAATCCCCTGTTTTTATTGGTGAAGTATCCCGCTATATTCCTGCGATGCAGGGCTTTTTTGTGAAAGCTCACGATACCGGATCTATCTCATTTGATAATACTACCAGATTACATAATGACACTCTGCTCTTTAAAAAACTTAATACAGAAAGGCCTTACGAGCATATTTTACTTGAAACAGAATACCAGGGTATTAAAGATGAAGCCTTAATAGCATTCATTTCAGTGGCTAGCAGTTCATTCGACGGCAATACCGATGCCTATAAACTTTTTTCTTCCAATAGCAATACACCACAGATATTTTCATATAAAAATGACAACGCTAAAGTCGCTATAAATTCATTACCCGAAGTTAACAAAGACCTGGTCATACCTTTAGGTTTCCAGGGAATTGCAAACAAGCAATATACCATCAAATGCAGTTCCGTAAATCTGAATGATATTAATGAAGTTTATCTTGAAGACAGGCAAAATAATGTTTTTTTCAGCATGAACAATAATGCCGTTTATCATTTTACCCATAAAGCAACCGACACTGAAAACAGGTTTTTTCTGCGATTCAGTAAAAATTCCAGCGATGAAGCAAATGACAACTTTAATATCTATTCTTCAGACAATATTTTATATATAAGTGGTTTCCATTCTGACTTAGATGTATATATATATAATGTTTTAGGTGAAGAAATAAATCGTATAAATCTGCTGCAAAGTTCACAGCATATAATGAATTTAGACCTGGCGACAGGCACATATATTGTAAAAGTTATTTCTGACGATCAAGCGCAAACAGAAAAAATATTTATTAAATAATTAAAACCATATTGGTATGAAAACCATTAACAAGATTTGTTATTTATTAACTGCATTGTTCTTATTGGCTTCTTTAAAAACCAATCTTTTGGCTCAAAATCAGGGAGTAAGTATCAATGCCACCAATGCGCCACCACACAACAGTGCTATGCTGGATGTCAGCAGTACTAACAAGGGTGTATTAATTTCCAGAATGACACAGGCACAAAGAAATGCAATCGCATCGCCGGCTGAAGGCCTGATGATCTATCAAACCGATTCAAAAGAAGGATTTTATTACTTTAGCAATGGTATTTGGATGGCTGTGGGAAACAATTCAACACCGACAGGTGGGATTATTATGTATTCGGGGGCATGGAATTTCAATGCAACGGGGCTGGGAACCGGTGAACTTACCGGCTGGGCTTTATGTAATGGGAATAATGGAACACCTAACTTATCAGATAAGTTCGTTATGGGCACCACAACGTCTGGCACTATTAATCAAACAGGTGGTAACAATAATATGACATTAACCATATCCAATTTACCTTCACATTCGCATCCTTTTTCAATCGGGAGCAGTGGAAGTCATAGTCATACATACTATAAGCTTCCTATGCTGGTTTGCACTCAGTATATGGACATATTTTGCACAAGTAGTAACTCAGGTATTAAAAATATCTATGGCAATTCGAGCTCAACCGAATCATCATATACTATCTCAGGCGGTTCCCATACCCATAGCGGCACCACTAATCTAAGTGGCTCCGGCACAGCCTTCGAAAATCGTCCTGCTTTTGTGAAACTGGCATATATAATGAAATTATAAATAATTATAAGACAATAATATTCTAATGAAAATACACCTGATGAAAATTCTTCCAATGAAAATGATTATTGCAATTATTATTGTAACCGTTCTTTTCTTTCAGACAAAATTAAATGCACAGGTCAGTATTAACATTAACAATAATCCCCCTGACAGCAGCGCCATGCTGGATATAGGCAGTACAAATAAAGGATTATTGGTTCCGCGGATGACTGAGACACAGCGTACTTCAATCACCAATGCTGCTACAGGGCTGATGATCTTTCAAACCAATAATGTAAAGGGTTTTTACTATTGGAATGGCAATGAATGGCAGCATATGGCAGAAGGAGTAATAAATATGAATTCAAATTACATCCCAAAGTGGGATGGCTGGCAATTGCTAAACAGCGATATCATTGACGTAAATGGCAAAATAGGAATAGGAACAAACAACCCTAATGCAATTCTTGAAGTAAGTACAACAAACAGTGGTGTATTATTGCCAAGGTTAACATCGCAACAAAGAAATGTAATTGTTAATCCTCAGATCGGATTAACAATTTTTAATATTTCACGTCTTTGCATCGAGTATTACGTTGGAAATAATCAGTGGACCAGCAGTGAAGCTGCTGGCACTATTAAGGCATTTGCAGGGGACACAACAACAATACCCAAGGGGTGGCTTTTTTGCAGAGGACAAGCTATTAGCAGGAGCATCTATTCTGATTTGTTCGCTGCTATAGGCATTAACTGGGGTGTAGGTAACGGTGCCACGACTTTTAATATTCCGGATCTGCGAGGAGTATTTTTACGGGGCGTCAATGGTACCCGAAATGATACTTATTCGGATCCTGATTCTAATTCTCGCATTGATAATGGAGCAGGTCAAAAAAATAATACTGGAAGCATGCAAGATGATACATTTCAAGGACATTGGCATAATATAGGATACCTTGATGGAACAGTTTATCCCATGACTAATACAATGCAAGGTGCTGCTGGTTCTGCAAAACCTGTATGGGGACAAACAAGTAGCTTAATTGCTGTTGACCCGGTTGCAGACCTAGTAAATGGAACACCACGCACTTCAAGTGAAACTCGGCCATCAAATGCTTATGTGAATTACATTATAAAGTACTGACACATTGAATTATGAAAGTATTTATTGAAATAACCATTATTATTTTTATTTTAATAAATAAAAATGCAACTTACTCTCAAGTAAGCATAAATAATAATGACAGTCTGCCTCATAGCAGTGCAATGCTTGAAATCAGCAGTGTCGACAGGGGGTTGCTTATTCCGCGGATGACTGAGACACAGCGTACTTCAATCACCAACGCTGCCACAGGGTTGATGGTCTTTCAAACCAATAATGTAAAAGGTTTTTACTATTGGAACGGCAATGCATGGTTGCATCTTACTGAAGGTATTATGAATTTGACGACTAATTACTTACCTAAATGGGATGGAGCTAAGCTAATAAACAGTGCTATCAATGACCTTAACGGGAATATTGGTATTGGCACCATGATACCAACTAATGCATTAGAAGTTAACGGTGAAATTTATTCTACTGATACAATTAAGACTTCGAAACGCTTTAAAGACAAAACCGGCTTTATTATGCCCGTAGGAACCATATTGGCTTACGGTGGTGAAAACATACCCGAGGGTTGGCTAATATGTGATGGCGGCTCTGTTTCACGGACACAATATGCCGATTTGTTTGATGCCATAGGCATAGCTTGGGGAAGCGGTGATGGCGCCACCACATTTCATCTACCCGATTTAAGAGGTATTTTTGCCAGAGGATTAGATGGTAATGCAGGGAATGATCCTGATAAGACAAGTCGTACAGCTTCTAATATGGGTGGAAATACGGGAAATAGTGTTGGGAGTTTGCAAGATGATGAACTTGAGTCACATCGTCATACAATTCCATATTATTTATATGATGCTTCTCAATTTGCTTCGGTATCAGCCAATAGACCACTTGTTAGCAATACAGGTGTCAGACATGAAATTCAAAGTGGCAAATATACTGGTTACTTTGGTGGCTTAGAAACCCGCCCCAAAAATGTTTACGTTAATTACATTATCAAATATTGATAAACTAACAAATGAAATTACTCGAAAAATACTTATTGTTAATTATTTTGCTTGCATTAAACAGTACAATGATTTTTTCGCAGGTAAGCATAAATAATAACGACAGTTTGCCCCACCACAGCGCCATGCTCGACATCAGCAGCACCGACAGGGGTTTACTCATTCCCCGCATGACCGAAACCCAGCGTAACCAGATTATCAATGCAGCTACAGGTCTTATGGTTTATCAATTGGATAATGAAACAGGCTTTTATTATTGGTCTGGAGGCACATGGCTGCGGCTTACAGGCGGAGTAATAAATATGACTGCCAATACCCTCCCCAAATGGGACGGAACAAAACTTGTAAACAGCGCCATAAGTGAGGTAGCAGGCAATGTAGGAATAGGAACCACCACCAGTCCGGCATCTAAACTCGACATCAACGGACCGATAAGGATACAGGACGGTAATCAGGCTGCGGGAAAAGTACTTACCTCAAACGCCAACGGAACTGCTTCGTGGCAAAGTCTGGGAAGTTCCAATATAAGTGCCGGAACAGGGCTGTCATGGAGTGGTAATACCTTGAACAGCATGTGGACTCAAAATGGAAATATCATATTTAATAATAATTCAGGAAATGTGGGTATCGGGACTTCGGCTCCTACTGCTCAACTGGATGTTAACGGCAAAATAAGAGGACAGGCAAATGTTGCATATTCTAGCTCTTCAACTACTTATTCAACTACAAGCACGAGTAATGTAACTCTTTCAAGTATGACAATCAATTTATATGTTCAATCGGGAGACATTGTTAAGGCTGATCTTTCATGCAACCTTAGTAACACTTCGAGCACAACTTATATGAGTATTACCTATACTCCTACATCTTTTGGTATCTGGTTACAAACACCAAATTGGGCAACCTGTGCTGGAACAGGATGGAAAGGTGGGTATAGCACGGGAATTTTTAAAGCAAATTCGGATGGAATAGTTTCATTTACTCCGGTTTGGCATGTTAGCGCTGGAACCGGTAGTGCTGTTTATTGCAATATGAATGCTTATATTATTGGAAAAAATTAGCAATATTTAATTAACCTGATAAAATGAGATTTTTTTATTTTTTTTTACTTTTGTTAATAATCAATTTTTCGAATGCCCAGGTCAGCATCAACCCTACCAATGCCCCACCCGATGGCAGCGCCATGCTCGATGTGCAAAGCGACAACAAAGGGGTATTAATACCCAGATTATTGGAAGCGCAACGTATAAGTATTTCTGCTCCTGCTCCAGGCTTATTGGTTTTTCAAACCGATGGTGTGAGCGGATTTTACTATTATTTTGGAAATGAATGGCTGCACCTTACCGAAGGGGTGCTCAATATAACTCCCAATACCATACCCAAATGGGATGGACAAAAACTTAGCAATAGCGAGTTGGTAGAAACAGGAGGCAATGTGGGCGTGGGTACATCAAGCCCAGGTGCAAAACTTGATATAAATGGCCAAATCAGAATACAGGGCGGTAATCCGGGCGCAAACAAAGTGTTAACATCTGATGCCGGTGGCACCGGAAGCTGGCAAACGCTTGGCCCCACAGTGCTTAATACCGGTAATGGCTTGAATTGGAGTGGCAATACCCTTAACAGTACATGGACACAAAGCGGGAACAATATATTTAACAATAATGCGGGGAATGTGGGGATTGGGACAAACAATCCATTAAACAGTCTGGAGGTTGTGGGAAATGCTGTTATTACAGACACATTAGAAGTTGGTGCCAGAATTAAAGACAAAACCGGCTTTATTATGCCCGTGGGTACCATACTTGCTTATGGGGGCGACAATATTCCTGAGGGATGGCTTTTATGTGATGGGGATACCATCTCACGCATCCAATATGCCGATTTATTTGATGCCATTGGCACAGCATGGGGGAGTGGTAATGGTACTACCACGTTTCATCTGCCCGACCTCAGAGGTAGGTTTACAAGAGGTGTGGATGGTAATGGAGGAAATGACCCTGATAAAACAAGTAGAATGTCTGTCAATTCAGGTGGAAATACAGGAAATAATGTGGGAAGTTTACAAAATGATAGTTTTCTTAGCCATAATCATAATGGTTATACCGGATATGATGGACAACACACACACACACCAAGTGCAAATTTCACTGTAAAAAGTCCATCAGGTGCTGGTACCAGTGGAATACCAAATGCTTCTGGTTGGGGTACTTATACCCCTGCTCATTGGTTTTCTGTTTCAACAGAACCGAATCATCACCATTCAATAAATTCTTCTGGTAGTGGTGAAACCCGCTCTAAAAATGTATATGTGAATTATATTATAAAGTATTAAGTTAAACACAATAAGTCATAATGAATAAGATATTTTTCTGTTTTTTTTGCAATATGGTTTTCTTTACATTACTATTTGATGATTATACTTTAGCACAGGTTAGCATTAACATCAATGATACTGTTCCTGCAGCCAGCGCCATGCTCGACATCAGCAGCACCGACAGGGGTTTACTCATTCCCCGCATGACCGAAACCCAGCGTAACCAGATTATCAATGCAGCTACAGGCCTTATGGTTTATCAATTGGATGCCGATTCAGGCTTTTATTATTGGTCGGGTGGCACATGGCTTCATCTTACAGGTGGAGTAATAAATATGACTGCCAGCACCATCCCAAAATGGGATGGAACAAAACTAGTAAACAGCGCTATATGTGAGGTAAACGGCAATGTAGGAATAGGAACCACCACAAGTCCGGCAGCTAAACTTGACATCCACGGACCAATAAGGATACAGGACGGTAATCAGGCTACAGGTAAAGTACTTACCTCTGGCACAGATGGAACCGCTTCGTGGCAAAGTCTGGGCAGTTCCAATATTACTGCCGGAACAGGGCTGTCGTGGAATGGAAATACCCTTAATAGCACCTGGACTAAAACGGGAAATGATATTTATAATAATAACACAGGAAATGTGGGTATCGGAACTTCCGCACCAACAGCGCCGCTGGATGTTGATGGTAAAATAAGAGGGCGGGCCATATACAATGCAATGAATGGAATATTAAGTTCTACTACAGCCACTTCCTATGTTGCAGATGCGAACCAACTTACTTTGCTGGTTGACAGCGGAGATGTAGTCTTTGCAGTTCTTGAAGGCGTATTTTGGAATACGGCTGCAGGAAATGGGGTTATCGCATATATTGATAAAGCTTCCACTTCTGTAAATGCAATAAATGCCTCATATTCATATATAATGACAAATGCTAACGCGTATACAAATTATTCCGGCTGTACACAAACATTTTTCAGGGTGCAGGAAACCGGTCCATTGAAATTATGTATGTGGTGGAGGGCTTTAGGAGGTGGTACGGCAAATATACGGTATGGCGCTCTGAAAGCATGGGTTATCGGAAAAGACTGAAAATAGTAACAATTAAAAATAATAAATATGAAAAAACTTTTGTTAACTACATTAATATTTTTGTCGGCACTAATACTCGTTTCAGCCCAAACAATACCGTGTAACAAGTGTGAAGACGAGTATAACAAAGTAAGATCCGGTATTAATCACAAAGAAATGCAGAGATTTGTTGCTGGTTGCGGGCATTGTACTGATGATAAAATAAAAGCATATGTCGACGATATAAAACAAAAACTAGCTGATTATACAAGAAATGAAAATAGAAAAAACTATGAAAATGATCTAAAAGGATGTAATTGTAATTGTTTATGCATTATTTCTACTAAGGAGAAATATAAGGACACACATAAGGACGTGTATTCAGCGAATCAAAAAGAATGTAAAGCTAATATAATATATAAAATCAACAATGAAAAAAATTTAGAAACAGCATTAAAACTATTATCAGATAACAAATGCTTTTTCGATAGGGAATACGACAGTATTGAATCAGAAATCAGAATTAAAAAAATTGACGAGTTCCTGTTTTCAGACGATACTGTTAATGCCCAAAAGGAATTAGGTTTTATAGAAAATAAAAACGGTTTTAAAGGGAAAAAGGAAAAAATCGAAACCCAGAAACAAAAAATAAAAAAACGTTGTTTACAGATAAGATACCAAGCCAAAAATATAAATAATTGGGCAGGAATGAAAATGATATATCTGAAAAATGAAAAGCAGCCGAAAGGTTTTTATATCAGTGAAACTCCTGTTACTTTCAGTCAATATAAAAAAGTTATGGGCAACCTGCCGGCTGAAGCAGAATTGCCAACAGGAATCAATGCGGATGATTCTTTCCCTATTGTGAATATCACTTACAGTGATGCAGAGACGTTCTGTAAAAAATTGAGTGGCACATATACCTACGGCCTGCCAACCAATGACGAATGGCTTGAAGCGGTCATGTTCATGCAGGAAACAAAAAACACGGATGGAGTAGTTGAAAATACATGGCTCGGAATAAAGCAGGCCGGCCGGGTGTGGGAATTACTGTCAGTTACTGAAATAAAAGATTGTTGTAAAGTTACAGGAGGTAGTTTTTATGATGGCGGGTTTAATAAATCTGTAAAACAATTTAATGATATCCCGTACTTTAATGTGGGGTTCAGGGTTGTTATTAAAGAAAAATAGAATAATATAAATGAAAATACACAATAATGACGGACATATATAATCTGCGTGTTGGTGATGTAATTAATAATTACAGATTGACCTATAGGATCGATTCAGGCCAGATACATTCCGAGCTTTGGTTAGTTGAGTATACAAAGGGAAATATTCCACAGCGGTATGTATTCAAAATTTTCAAGCAGAAAATGGGCAGCAGCCAAGGTGATTCTTTTGAAAAGCAATTTGAAATAGCTAAAAACCTGAATAATAATCATATCTTATCCCCCCTTACGCTGACTTATCCTGATGATTTTCCTGTTATTATGATGAAATATTACGACAAGGGCGATATTTCAGCCAAAAAAGGAAAACTTAGTAAAAGAGAAATTGAAAAACTATTTATGCAAATGTCTGAAGCCATTTGCTATCTTCATGATAAAGGAATCAATCACAGGGATATAAAGCCAAGCAATATATTAATAGATGATGATGAGAATTATTTGTTAACAGATTTTGGTATCAGCTTTCAGTTAAAACAAACTATCACTATGACAAAGAGAAGCGGTTTGCCTGAGGATAAAGCTGAGACGCCGGAGTATGCGCCGCCTGTACCGGTAAATGCAGGGGGGACAAGTCCGTTTCATTTGTATGCAGCAGGCGACATTTTTTCTTTCGGCATCACTATGTTTGAAATGATTACCGGTGAATTACCCAACGCAGGTTATGAAATGAAGTACGTATATACCAAGGATATGTTGGAGGACGGGCAAACCGCCCCACCTTTGTATGATGAATTAAGACCATACTTAGATTTTTTTGATGATATAATGTTATTAATAGGTGATTGTTTGCAGGCTGATTTCAGACTAAGGCCTTCAGCACAAAGTCTTAAAGACAGGGTTAAAAAAATATTTGATGATGGCGACGTTGATTATGAGCAGGTCAGAAAAGAAATTGTAAGATATTTGGCTTCCATGCCCGATGTTGACCATCTGGATAAAATTGATTATGAGGATAAAAATGAATTATTCAGGAATATTAAGAGTAAACTGGGAAGAGTTGAATATACGCGGTATGAAATAATACTTGAGGAAGAAATTGCAGTAAATAATAACCGAAAGGATGATGATTATTTTAGCAAAGCAAAGAGGACCAAAGAGGGACTCATTGAATACTTAAGACTTTTTCCGAATGGCCGGAACATAAGTGATGCAAAAATATTGTTGATTGAAATAGAAGCCAAAGAAGAAAACGATTATTTGGAAAGCATTATCCAGGCTGAAGATATTCAAAAACTAATTAATTATATTAATAACCCGAATTCAAGATACAGAGATAAAGCACAATCCGCTTATGATTCAATTGCTTATAAAGTGGAATTCAATCGGCAATGGAATTATTTGAACCGGGTCATTTCGGATAAGGATATCGATAAACTTGAAAAATATATAAAAGACCCGAATACAAAGTTCCAATCTGAAGCCCGAACAGCGCTGGAGCAAATATTAAAAGAAAAGAAAGATGAAGAAGAAGGTGATTGGAATAACGCATTAATACTTAAAACAAGAGAAGGGTTTAAAGAGTTCATTTTAAAACATCCTAAAAGCAAGCATGTAAATGATGCGATGAGTTTTATTGAAGATATAGACTGGGATACCGCTCATAAACGTAAGCTCAATAAGCGATTGTTCCTGGAAGACCTGAAAAAATATATTGGCGGCTCTCCCTTGAAAAAGTATTCCAGAGAAGCAAGGAAGTTGATTGAACAAATCGAATTCTATTTACAAAAAGCTGAAAATGCATGGCGTGAGGCACAGGAAAAAAATGACATCCCACACTATAAAAACTTTTATTATCAATATAAGGATGATATAGCGATAAGCAACGAATGTATTCAGTGTTTCGGATTGCTGGATGAAAAAGAATGGGAAAAAGCATGTGATGATAATACTATTGAATCATACGAATATTACAGGAAGTCTTATCCAAAACATGGTGAGGATGCCAAAGAAAAAATTGATAAGCTCAAAGTAGAAATTGATGAAGCATCCATACAAATATGGGAGGGTACCCCTGAAAAAGACAGGACTTTTCGCTTTCTGAAAAATTTTATTATAGATTACCCTCAAAGTAAATATGTTGAGGAAGCAAGAGTGGTATTACACCGGTTGACCAGAAAACGTAATACTCTTTTAATCAAGAATCTGACATTGATAATTTTAGCCTTTGTCATTATTGTTACTACCTGGGAAATAATAAAACCCACCGAGAAAAAGGCCTGGAATAAATCTACTGCGGATGGAACGCCTCAACCCCAGGGTTATTTAGATTTTCTGAAACATTATAATCATGAAGACTCTTGCGTATACTGCAATGATATAAGAATCAGATTAAAGATGAACATTGAAGCATCCTTGCAAAAGGAAATTTCAAAGTATGATAGTGTCTGTATACATATTAATCTACCACAAAAGATAGATGATCAATACTACGAGATTGATTCAATGAAAAATATAATATATAAATGTAATGAAGCTGCCATTATGTTAAGCAATATAAACAACTGTTATTGCCGAAAATACCCATCAAATATAAAAATTGTTGATATTAAAAAACTTCAGTCTGAAAAAGTCAAATTGACGGATGAATTAGATACAATCCTTAAGAAAATCAATTTTTGGGTACCATCTTATATTCCTTATCCCGACGAATATAAAACGATCTTAGAACATAAAAACATAGTTAATGATATAATAAATAAATTAAATAGTATTACTTTCCAGACTACATCCGAACCTTTTGATCCGGATTGTATGAAAAATCATTAACAAAGCAGAAGAATCAGCGGGTTTTGTAATATTTTTCAGCAGCAGGAATGTTTTCCTTTATCTCTTCAATACGTTTTGCAGTAGCAGGATGTGTGCTCAGAAAATCAAATTTTTCGCTGCCAATGGCCGTCATCATTTTTTGCCAGAAGTACTGGGCATTAACCGGTTTATAACCGGCATAAGCCATAATATACATTCCTATCAGGTCGGCCTCATACTCGTGCACCCTGGAGTAGGCAAGCAAACCACCGTCCGAGGCAACATCAAAAACCTTTTCAAATATTTTCTTATACTCATATTTATCAAGTGTTTTACCCAATCCTCCTTCTATAATAGGTATAAGCCCTTGTACCAATACCTCCTGGCTTAATCTTTCGTTGCCATGCCATGCAACAGCATGGGCAATTTCATGTCCGAGAAGCGCTGCCATATATCCTTCTTCCCTGCAATAGGGTAAAATGCCTGTATAAACCACAATTTTCCCGCCGGACATGCACCAGGCATTGATGCTTTTGCTTTCAACCACATTATATTCAAAATCAAAACCCTTGATCTTTTTCAAAAGGCCATATTCTTCCAGCAGGTCGTGAGTGGCTTCGGCAATACGCTTTCCGACCTTTCGGACTAAAATTACATCAGCATTGGTTTCTGAAAGGGGAGGATTTGTTTTTAAGAATTCCGCATACCGTCCTTTTGATTCTTCGGCCAATTCGGATTCATCATAAGATATTAACTGGTAACGATCGGTAAAAGCCACCTGGCTTACAGGTAAATCCTGTCCATAGGAATTGACGGATGTAATAAAACCTGTTGCACTGAGTAACGCAATAAAAACAAAAACGTTAATTAATAAATGAATCTTTTTCATAGAAATATTTTTTAAATTAATTCAACCGGTCTGCAATTATTATGCTAAGCTATCACAAATCTATTTCTGTGTCTTATTTTTATTTTGCTGCATGTTTGATAGTAATAAAACCTGTACGCAAAGGTTTGCCCTGTTTCAGATACGGCCTGACCTTAATTGCAATATCATTATAGATATTGTCAGCTGCAAAAACTTTTAATCCCAAAATGACATTTTCTTTCAGGTCTTCTTTGTTAAACAAGCTGATCAATTCGAGTTCGCTTTTCACATTATAAACCTGAGAACTATTCGGGGCAACAGCAATCGGTTCGGTAATTTTGCCATACAGCACATCTTTATCATGCATGACGACAATATAGTCCATGCCCTGCAGCACTCCGATTTTGTTTGTACCATTGGCTATATTTACCATGAATGTCAGATTTAAGGGAACCTTCTTTTCCAACAGGCACACCCCGATTTTGGCGGCATCTTTCAACGAAAAATCATCAAAAGATTTAATTTTGCTGATATCAATATCGGCAATACGAATATCTTTTATCCCCACCAGGTCGAAATGGCATTTTCTGAACCAGTTCAGATTTGAAGCCGTGCGACAGGATGCAAAGAACAAAGCTGTTACAGCAACTAATAATAAAATTCCATTTGTTTTTTTCATAATACTTTCTTTTTAATGAATAACTGATTTTACTTTTTAACAAAAATTGCTAGTATTGTCATTAATATGGCAGAAGTCAAATAAAGGATCAGGCCGGTTTGCGGAACAGGTATTATCTGTGCCGTAGCATACTTCTCGATAATATCAATGGATAATAAATCTGTTTTGTCAACAAACCAGCCCAAAGCATAGCCGGTTCCGTTAACTACGGCTGCCAGCCCAAACAAGGCAGCTATTCTGATACGCAGAAAAACCAGCACAACAAAAACGATCGCCAGAAACAAGCCTATTATACCTCCTGGAAGATTTATTCCGTTCACAGATTTCAGAATATCGCTATAGCTCGGATTAAATATTACTAAATTCAATTCGGCAGTCACTTTGAAGTTGAGCCAGGTAAGAAATACCGCAATGATGTTGACAACTGCAATAAGAATAGATGAATAGACCAATGCTATTTTATAATTCTTCATGTTTACAAAATTATTTGGGTGGAGAAAGCGGCTTTGTCTGCGAATTCACTTCTTTTGGTTTATTGGGATCAGTATCTTGAGGAACTGTGTCTGTTCCATTAGTATTATTTTTACCTTCGTTTTTTTTATCATTTTTATTTCCATCGTTCTTTCCTGTATTCCCTGTACTTTCGGTATTGCCAGTATTTCCGTTATTGTCATTATTTTTCGAAACACTCTTATCATCAACTTTGTTGTTTTTATCATTTTTATTGTTTTGCCCAGTGAGATTATTACCCCCCTCTCCATTTACATTCTCATCTGTGGTTTTTGCAGTATCAACTTTGACAGTATCTTCTATGGCTTGTACTGTAGTTGAATCAGAAGTTATTTTGGCATCAGGATTTATAAAGGGTTTATCGATAATTATATAGATTACAAAGACCATAATTGCAAGTACCAATAAAACAAGCAACCAGAAATTTATGCTTTTAATCCATTTTTCCCATTTTGATAAAGGTTTTTTGTCACCATCAGTTGGAGAGGTTTTGGAAGCAACAATTTTTTTTCCGGCTGATTCCTGTCCTTCACTGCTTTTTCTGTAAAGAATAACTGTTATGTTATCATACCCCCCTGCATTTTTTGCTTCTTCTACCAAAGTTTGTGAACAAAGTATATCGTCCTGGTTTTCCGAAACTATACTGAAAATAAGCTCATCGCGCAGCATGGTGTTCAAGCCGTCGGAACATAATAACAGACGATCACCGGGTTCTAACTGACATATTATAAAACCGGGGACAGGAAGGTCATCCGATCCGACATGCTGTGTAATAATGTTTTTCCGCGGATGATCAAAAGCCATATCTTCACTGATCCTTTTATTATCGATTAATTCCTGAACCAGCGAGTGATCTTTGGTTATTAAACGGTAATCACCGTTTGCACTGAATAAATAACATCTGCTGTCTCCAACCCATGAGATATATGCTTCATCTTTAATTATCCATGCAATAACTATGGTAGTTCCCATTCCGGCAGTCTCCGGGTTGTTTTGCTGATGCGTTTTTACTGCCTGATGGGCATTAAGTATGGCCTCTGTCAAAAAGCTCCTTATAGTGCCGGCATTCCGGACTATCTCCTCATTAAAATTAGTGCTAAAATAATTTTCGACATTACTACAGCTTAATTGTGAGGCAACTTCGCCGGCATTAGTGCCTCCCATACCGTCAGCAACAACTAAAAGTGCGCCGGCTTCGCTTATTTTTTCAAGCTCACTTACATTTTCATGCAGCCAGTCGGTTTGTGAAATGTCGGGGCAGTATGTAAGATAATCTTCATTATGGTCGCGTTCAAGACCAACATCAGTCAGTGCAACTATCTTATGAAAGGATTCTTTATTAGTCATGTCAATGTTTTTTATTTAATTACATAGTGTCTGTCCATAAAGTCAGAGTTTGAAGCAGAATGTTCGAATTCGAGGCTTTCTAAGTTTTGAAAATCAAGGAGTTTACTTTTGCAAATGACTGTTTTCAAAACAAGAATAACGATGAAGTCGGACATTATGGACAAACTCTACATAGCTTCCATGCAATTTTTTCTGCATTGTTTTTTCTTTTTCATTTTCTCTTTCCAGCATTTGAACCAACCCTTACATTCAGGTTTTTCATCCAGGTCAGGGATTATATATACATACCAGTTCAGAACCTGTTTCTGTATAATTCCGGTCAGCATAAAATTAATCTCCCCGTCAGAAAATACTGGTTCAAAAAAGGCGCCGCCAAGAATATTTTCTATATTATCGGGAAAATTTTCGATTAATGCAAAATTATCAGTTCCCTGAAAATTCAGTTTCCGTTTAAAAATAGCCCATTTAATGTTTGCTTTTTCATTTTCAACCGGTTTTTCGGTATAGGCCATCATTGCCCAACCATTAGCTGATTTATGTCCGGGTTTTAACTGAACTCCCTTTTTGTCAAAATATAAGCAATATAACTTATGTTCTGCAAGTTTTTTTTGATCGGCATCTTTCAGGTTGGTTCTTTGAATCTTTTCAAACGATCCGGATTCGTCACCTCTGATATATATTTTGTCGAGCACAGGCGTGAATTCCGGTGTGATTACAGCGCTTTTATCCGTTTCCCAGGGTTTATTGACAAGCTCGGAACACCAGAGAACTTTGTCGGAAACCACACCAAAATAATGTTGTACACCATAATAATTATTTTCACCCCTTCCATATATTTTTCCCTGTTTGTCTTGTAAAATGTACTCCTGCCTGATCAAAAATACATTATTTTTAAGTGCATCATATACGAAGGCCTGATCCAGTGAATTAAATCCTTTATTGAGATCAACGGTCTGCGAAAATGCCTGTTCATAAAAAAGCTGTGCAATAAAACAAAACAGTATCAAAAAGTACTTTTTCATATAGTATTTATTTAATATTTATAAAATTTGACAAAGGTAATATCAATCCTTCATCGGGAAATCCTGTGACCATGCCGGCTATATATATTTTGGGCTTGTGTTTCGGGTCGTTGCCTTTACGGATAAAAACTACCGGAGCCCCCTGCCTGGTATGCAGGTCCGGGTGTTTATACATGATCATCCTGTTATTTTCTATGGATTTAAAAATACACAGGTCTACTACCAGCCCTATATTACTCATGGCACAAATGTATAATGTGTCATTTTCAGTTAATTTCATTGAAGGATCCCATATCATGCCGATATCAGAGGTTTTAGGAATCAAACCGGATTTTGCCCAATTGTTGGAAGGAACGCCTCTTTGCATAACGCTCCCCTTGCCATCAGAGCCGGTTGTTTTTAAATATTCATCGTCCTTTGTGCTGATAATGAAGTCACTGTTATAAAACTTCGTTTTAAATCGCTGTAAGCGGAAGGGCACTTTAACGCTTGGTTTAGGGTTGGCATTGTTCACAAGCTGATTAAAATCATAATTGAAAGATTCATCATCGCTAACTATATAATAATCCCAAGGGGCAATCATCTGCCTGGTGGTGACAAATAATTTTGTTTTACCGTTTAAAATGAAAAAACCCACTCCCTCAATTCTGCGATTGTATAATATTTCCTTATTATTTTCAGATTTCAGAATAATAGAGTCAGAAGAATACTGCAAAATATCATCATCGAGTTCCTGTATAAGGAATTGCTCGGTATTCGCTGGAGTGACAATAATAATCGGCTCTTTTTCCTTAATTTCTTTGAGTGTATCTGCTTTTTCCTGCTTCTCAGGAACCGGTGCTTCTACTTTAGGCGCCCTTTCGTACTTTTTATAGGTTTTACTTGTCTTTTCAGTGTCATCCCTTTTCTTTTTATTATCCTCATCGTAGATATCCTTAGCATTCTTTAAAGTTTGTTCAAATTGTTTTTTATCAATTTTTCTTTGTTCTCTTTCATCATTGATCTCCTTTCTTAAAGCTATATTTTCCTTTCTTGTGTCAATTAAGAAAAAAGTCAGACCTGCTATCGCCATAATCAATACCAATAATACCGGAATAATGATTCTCTGATGAATTTTCAGTTGTTTGTTAAGAATTGCGGTTCTGTTTGAGAATGTTGCCTTAGCTGTTTCACTAGTTGGCAGACAAAATCTGAAACTGGGGCCCTCGTATGATAATTGAACGATATCGCCATCTTTCAGAAAATATTCCTTTTGAACAGGATTGTTATTTATAAGAGTTGGATTCGTTTTTGATAAATGCCTGAGCATCCATTTGCCCTTATCGTATACTATGGCTGCGTGGCTTCTGCTTACATATTCGCAGGTTTCATCATATTGGATAAGGCACTTTGTATTCCTTCCTATTTCAACATAATAGCAGTAAAAGGCATCTTTTTTTCCGCTTCTGAAATTTTTTGTCGTAGTAATATGTTCTATCTCAAATGTGACATTTCCCGAAATCACGGATGATAGAGAACCGCCCAGCCCTTTAATAAATTGGGCTCCGGGTTTTGTTTTGGAAATCTCGTAGGTTGCCATACTTTTTAATATGATTTTTCTGATAAATAATTCATTTCAATAATTAGTTAGAGAATAATTTCCCGTTTTTCCATAAAAAAAATCCTTTTTTCTTTTTTTCGGGTACTTTAAGTGCCGGGCTTTCCATTTCATTTACTTTTTCCTTCTCTTTCTCCTTGTCTTTTTCCTTTTCCTTAATATCTTTTTTCATGTTTGAAGTTTGACCGGGAAACATGTTGTCGGGTTTATTCTTTTGGTCAGGCTTTTCGATTATTATCGTGGTTTCTCCAATTATTATCTTATCATTAAATGATAACATAATACGTTCCCCTGGTTTAACAATTTTTCCGCAAACACTGGATCCATTTGTAGATGGTTTCCACTCAGTACCTGTGAACTGTCCGTCGAGAAAATAATAGCAATTTTTTTCGGGGTGCCTTTCAATAGTTGCGTGCCGCCTTGAAAGAAATTCATCAAATTCATTAACATTTATGTGGTTAAATATATTTGACCCCGGATGATTTCGCCCAATGGTCAGCACATACACTTTTTTGCTGTTTGAAATTTCCTTCAGATTATGATACTCTATGCCTTCAGCGCCTTTAAAAACCTTCAATATCACATCATCCTCATACTTACACAGGAGGGCTTTGTTTGGTTTGTAAGCGGGTATATAAGAACGTATTTCTGATGGAGTCATTAATTTCACAATTACTTCATCAATACTTGTAAACCTGCTTTTTAAATCATTATGAAGGCATTGATAAATGGTCTCCTCCCATATTTGCGGTATGTCCGGTCGATATAATTTAATATCATCCCATTTGTTTTTAATTTGCCTTTGCAAGTATTCGATATCATCATCATTTTTTCCAAACGGATATTTCAGAGAGAACAAATAATACATGAGGACACCAAAAGCATAAATATCAAGACTGTCCATTATTAAATATTCAGGATTTTCCTCTCTTTGTTGCGGAGGCATATATGCCGGTGTGCCGGCAAGGTTTCCCCGTGTAATTCTTGAGGAAACAAAACCGCATATTCCAAAATCACATAAGGCATACCGGTCATTATCGCATAAAACATTTTCTGCTTTAATATCGCGGTGTATGATCCCTTCATTATGTATGGTATATAAACCCGACAACAACTGAAATATAATATGCTTTATCTCTTCAAACGAAAATTTCTGTCCATTATTAATTTTATTATATATAATGTCTGCAAGACTCCCATGTGGATAATAATCCATAACAATGAAAAAGGTATGTTTTTGATTATCTGTGTAACCATAGTCTATATTATGAACGACATTGTCATGAACTATCAGCTGCCCGGCCATATATTCTCTTTCTGCCCGTGTTCTAATATCGAAATGTTTACCCCATTCTTTTTCTATCTGCTGCAGATCTATTTTTTTCAACACCCATGTTTTCTTTTGCGGGTCGCCTTCTTGATAAACTTTGTAAATTTTCCCCATAGAGCCGATACCAGCACCGATTTCTTCAATGACCACATAAGTGGCTTTCTGGCCGGTAAATTTCAATGTTTCACTCATATAAAAATTGAATTATTTTTACTCCTCGCTAAGGAATTTAAAACGCCTGTCTCCAAAACAAATAACATCCCCGTCTTTGAGTTCACATTCACTGACACGCACGTAGGTTTCCTTGAATCTACTTATATCTTTCAACCTCCAGATACCTTCTTTAAACTCAATTATCGCATGTTCACCTGAAATAGTTGTATTGTCACTATCCAGCATGTCTCTTGTTAGGGTATTTTTCCCTTGTGACATTTTTATTCCATTCTTTATATTTGTCTCCTCATAAGGCAATAGATAGTATTTTTTTGTTTTTGAAGGTTTTACTGGCTCAGTAGGCTTGTTAATATGGCCTCCTTTCCCCTTGTTTCCTTTAGGGCCTTCTCCATCACCAACCGTTGGACCTGATTCTAACCCTGATGTTACACCACTATTCCCATTTGGGAGCTTTTTCTCACCATCATCTACTTGTGGTGGGGGAACTTTAGATTCAACAATCAATCCCTTGCATATCAGGCAAAACTTTGTTCCGGGTGCGTTATCATAACCGCACACACAAATTTTACTGCCGTCCGGCATTTTATCGGTCGGGGTTCCCTGATAATTGCTGTTATTTTCTTTTCTGTCCATAGTATTGTTTTTTTGTTGGTCAATATAATCGCCATCGTTGGCTTGTTTTCCCTGTTTGGTTTTATTACTGGAATTATCTTTCATTTTTTAAAATTTTATATGCAAAAATATGAATAATGTTTGTTTTTCCATATATTTGTCAAAAATTTTTTAAAAAATTTTTTTTATTAAATATTTATCCAAGTAAAACCATTAATAATTCCATTATGAAAAAGTTAATTCTATTTATTTTGGCTGGCTTTATCTGCTCCAGTTCGTTTGCACAGATTGATGATATCAATGAATATATCAAAGCAAAAAAAACCATGCTCATCATGGCGGTCAATAAAGAAGCCAGGGCAATCTGCAAAAGAAAAGAAGTAAAATTCATAGAGCGAAACTCCACTATTGAAACAGGAGGTATTGAGATTAATGATATTGAATCCGGCGAAGCACAAATACCACTTTTTTATTATATGAAAGGTACTGTGGATTATGAAAGCACAAACTGCGAAGGTATTGTTCATTGCGAATATAAAGCAAAACTCACCATAGGCAAGGATGAAATAAAATGTTTTTACATGAATATGCCGGTATGCGTTTTGGGCGTACAAGTTATTTTTATGAAAGAATACACGGTTGAAGACATGAGTTGCGATTAACTGATGATACTTTGATGTACCGCCAGCTTTCTTTCCATCATTTTAAATTTTACTAATTACTATTACACAAACATTTATGGTTGATTTGAATAATAAAAACCTCCTGAATGAGATTATCTATAGGCTAAAGCCCACTAAGGAAAGTCCGATTTACATAGGTAGAAATCTGGGCGCTCACGAATGGCGGCCACTTTCCCACCTGATTGATTACCGTGATAGCACCAACGTTTCCAGGGACCACGCCGAGATATGGATTGAGGATAATATAGCCTTTATTGTTGATAAAGATTCCTCGAACGGAACCAAAGTAAATGGTGCAGAAATTAAAGGAGCAGGTATCAAACAACTAAATAATAACGACACTGTCTCTTTCGGCAGCTATTCTTATGTCATCCAAACTTCTTTTTCGATAGGTAAAACTTCGGATAAGCACATAGGAGTTTGCAATCCTATGATGGCTAATATAGAAAATGATCAACCTACCTGGGACAATCCTTTACATATTGGAAGAAGGTTCCCAGATGATAAAAGGAAATTATTGTTCGACCTTTCGGAAGACGGCAGGGTTTCGCGTAAACATGCCATTATATGGATTGAGGGTAAAAAACTGTTTATTAAAGATGCAGGTTCTACTAACGGAACTTTTGTTAATGACAAGGATATTAGTTTGCATGGTACGATTGAATTGAAATCCGGAGATGAAGTGCGTTTTGGGAGTACTCAATATGTTATCGGTGATTTTAGTATAAAAAAACCCATCCCCCAAAAACCTCTAACACCTCCAAAAGACACATTGATTCAATTACTTGATATTAAGCAACAAAAAAAGAAAAAAGTAAGCGACCGAATAAAAGGAAAAAAGGGAAATGAATATATTCTCCAAAATGCAAATTTAAGGGTAGAGGCAGAAGATTTTATTTTAATCATGGGCCCTTCAGGATGTGGAAAATCCACTTTACTTAAAATTATGTGTGGCGAATCTTCAGCATCAGAAGGCGATGTAGTTTATTTTATTAAAGGTCAGAAAAAATATATTAGACCTGACTGGCCCGAAATAAGCAGGTATATAGGTTATGTCCCGCAAAAAGACATTTTACATAAAGGCCTGACTGCAAGGGAAGAATTAAAATATGCAGCTCAACTCAGAATGGGAAATGCAACAGAAGAAGAAAGAGAGAAAAGAATTTCGGATGTTATTAATGAACTAAACATTGCTAATTGTATAGAAAATAAGAAATTATCGGGCGGACAGGAAAAAAGGGTATGCATTGCTATTGAGTTATTAACAAAGCCAACGTTTTTGTATCTGGATGAACCTACCTCCCCCCTTGATCCTGGTGCGATGGAAGACCTTATGGAATGTCTGAAAAAGTTGAACGCCAAAGGTACAACCATCATCATGGTATCGCACAAGCAGGAAGATTTAAAATATGCTAATAAAGTTTTGTTTTTGGGGACCAATGGCTATCAAACTTACTATGATTATACAGGTTTTAAGTTAGACGAATGGTTTGGAGTTAATCATCCGAAGGAAATTTATGAAAAAATTAATTCAAAAGAAAAAGCAAAAAAATGGTCTGATAAATACTACAAGTATAAACAGACACAAGGTGTTACGGACAGAAGAGATAAAATAGATCGTACCGGTGCAATTGTGAGCACCGTTGCCCAGCAAATAAAAATATTAACAAAAAGGTTATTCAGAGAACAATTTAATGCACCGACCGATTTTCTGAAACAAATAATTGGTGCTTTTTGCATTGCCCTTTTTGTTGCCTTTTTTAATGAAAAAATTGATATTACACTTTTATTTTGGGCTGCCATAACTGCAACCTTTTTAGGGATTTCTAACACCATGAGTTCTATTGTCGAGGAGGCTGATATTTATAACAGAGAAAAAATGACGGTTGTAAATAACTTTTCCTATCTGACATCAAAGCTGGTGTATGCCCTATTTATTTCCCTGGTTGAAGCTATAGTCGTTGTTTGTATTTTTGGAATTGCATATAATATGCTACGGTCTGATATTCCAATTTTTAACATAGGGTATTTTTTCCTGCTATATTGGTATATGGTAGTCTCGGCCTCTATGCTGGGACTTCTGATTTCTGCCGGTGTCAATAAAGTAAAAGCGGCTTTTAATTTGTTGCCACTTATCCTTGTACTTCAAATTATACTTTCCGGAGTTATAAAACCCATTGAGGACAAAGGCTTTGAACTTTTCAGCTACGCTTCCATCTGCAGATGGGGTACCGAAGGTTTTGCCCGAATACAAAATAAAATTGAAAAAGATACTATTAATATAAAAAATTTCAAAACAGATAAAGGCACCATAAATAAAACCATATACCTGAAACAACCAGACACTTTGTTGTACAATATAAAAACAGATAAACTGTATATTCCAAAAGAAAGTAAATCTAAAGATTTAAAGAGTAGGAATCCTTTGATAATGGAATATGATACTATTAATATAAAAACGTATGATACTCTTCCACAGACTGAAAAAAAAATTAAAAGCATTTATCAGCCATCGAAAGTTGCAAATAAAGATACGGCATATTTAAAACATGGGGCGTTTTCTCCAAAATTTACTGATACGAATCGTTATGAACAAATAAATGCTTTGGATATTCTGCCTTCCACACACAAAAGTAATTTATACAAACTGTTCAACGGATTTTGGTATAATATGTTAGCTCTTAGCATATTGAATATTATTTGTTTTGGTTTGGCATATTTGTTTTTAAGGAAGAAAACACGCATATAAGCAGGGGTCATTCCTCTATTGATTCAACAAACCAATTATTTTTGAGTTTTATTAGAGATAACGTTTTAGCCGCCCCGCTGGCTTTAAAGGTGCAGGTAGCTTTTGTGCCTTCTTCCACACAATTGAATTCTTCAATTTTCTTCCATGTGATAGCTGGCTCAAACTCTGCTTCAGTATCTTTTTCAAAGTCAGACATCAGCAGATTTAACAGCAAAATATGTTTCCGTAACTCCGGGGTGGATAGCTGAGCCATACCCATCAAATTTTCGCTTTGGGAATAATTAATGAATTTTTTTGAAACAACTTCTGGATTACTTCTGTTTATTTTTGGGTCAAAAACAAATTTTTCCTGTGCTTGTTTTAATAGTTCTTCTTCCAGTTTTTTTTCATCAAGGGGTAGGATGGAATCTTTTTTATTCTGCTCTTCAGCATTTGAGGGATTTCCAATATAGCTTATCAGTTCGTTAAAAAATCTTTTGGAAGTTTGCTTAATTAATTCAGCAACTGCGCTAAATTCAGGCAATTCAGGAATGTTTATTTTCCATTGCCTGTTTTCTTTCAGTAAATTTAAAGTAACCGTATCTTTATTGAGAAGATAACGGCACGTGGCGGTATCTCCGCTCACTTCGCTATTTATCAAAACAATTTTATTTTTGCCGATACTGTCCTGAATTTTTTTAAGACTGTCGGCAGGGACTTTCATGATAGAATCTGTCTCTTTGAAAAAATCAAAAACAGTTTCCCAGGAGGTAATTGCATCCTGAGTAGATGAAGTACACAACAATTTGGCTTCTTTCCATTCCATATTTGTTACATGTTTCAGAAACAGGCCGGTAATTTCCTCCGGTGATTGTTTTTTTGTGCAGCCTGATAATGCTGCTGTTGCTATAGAAGCAAGCAAAATGATGTAAATTTTTTTCATGTTTTTGGGTTTTGGGGTTTATACTAAAATATTGATTATTTGAAACTAATTATTCTTAACAAACTAATAACCATCAAAATCAATTATATCACGTTCTCCTATCTGGTTGTATATAGATATCTTGATCACATGCTAACCAGCCTTCAGGCAGTTGTTTTTTCGGAAAATTAATGTAAACTTTTTTCCCAAAGTTTTGATTTATTATACGATTACCTCCTATAGGGTGTTTTTTTATCAGCTTGTTAAACACCATCCTGAACTCTGAGATATTTTGGAATCTATCCTCTTTTTTAAATGCAAGGCATTTAATAAAAAACTGTTCCCATGCAATCAGTGACTCGGATTCTTTAAACAAAATATCCATAACATCCTTTGAAAAATGAATTTCAGGCGATACAATAATATCTATATATTTATTATATATATGATTCTTATATTCTGTTTCGATTTTACTAGATGGAAAACGGCAATCAGATATTAAGGTGTAGTATGTTTTAATTTCACCAATTAATTTTCCGTCTAACAATTCTAAAATAATTAGCCCCAAATTATATATATCTGTTGATTCGTTTACAGGTTTTAAAAGCAATTGTTCCGGAGCACAAAAAGCGATTGTATAAAACTCTGAAACATCACCTTTGGGAATATCTAAACTATCAATTGGAACAAATCCATTTGTGTCTAAAAGTATATTCTGGGGTTTTAGGTCACCGTGAATTATTCCTTTATTATGCTTTTTTTCAACTTCATCGATAAGGGATTGAAAATTTTCCAATATGGTCTGTCTTGAAATAATAATGTTGAAATAGTGTGGCCAAATATTCGAACTAATCTGATCGTTTTCAAAATTGCCCAAATTTTTATTAATGCTAATGGGTCTATCTAATTCTTCAAAAAAATAATCACGTATTTCGTGATCTGAAATAAAGTCACTTCTTTCGTGAGGATAATATCCCTTGTTGTATTTAGGGTTTAAAACATTTAATTTTTCAAAAACAAAATCTCTTAATGATTCATTTTCAATGGAAATACCACTTGGATTAACTTCACCAATTTTTACTTCTGTACTGTCAAGTGGTAAAATTATATGCTTAGTACATCTACCTGGTTTTGTAGGGAAGTTCAATCTATTCCATCGAAGTTGTTCCAACGGAGTATCTCTAATAATTTTACTTAAAATTGTTTCAGGAAAAAGGTTTAAAACAGTTGAATTGCTAACATAACAATCACCAAGTTTATCTAATGAAATAAAATTTTTATTATCATAAAGTTTACAAATTAAAAAAACACTCTCTTTAATAATCTGATTTATGCTTTTCCCAGTATCCTCAAAAGATCTAGCCAGATTTCCCTCGCTACTAATATATGTGCCTAACTCCTGAATTTTTTTATTAATATTCTTAATATAATTTTCGAAATTGTATTTCTCATAATCAAAATAATATCTATATGAAGGAAAATCTATTTTCTCATACGATCTGAAATACTTAAGGATTCCATCAATATTTTCAATTTCCGGTTCTGATCTTCGAGATGCATCTTCATCATCAATTAACAGATACTGTGGGTTTCCGTCAGGGGCAAGGCCTATGGGAATAACAAGTTTTGAATACCTGAAAATCTGCTTTCTAAACATTATCAATTCGTCTTGAGAAAATATGGCTTTCATAAAATATAAGTATTTATTGAATTGCTGGTCAATAGTGTATTATTAGTTTAGACCAATGCAACCACTATTTTTGTAGTTATTTTAACCTTCACTTAAATATTTTTGCAGTGCATTTAAAATCTTTATCTTATTGTCTTTTGCTTTTATCCAATACCATATATAGGCTATTGAGATTGCCAGGTAACAACAAAGTTTTATTGAATGTAAAAATATGCCCTGTCCTCCAGAATATATAAGAGTAAAAATAATGATTATCAAGATCAAGTTGTAAAAAAATGGGAAGCGAGCAGTTATTTTCAGTTGGTTGTCCTTTTCAAAAACATGGAAATAAAAAATGTGATTTCTTAGATTGTAATATTTATCTTTCCTTGTAGCTTTGTACGCAGGGAAGGTTTTAATAATAAAATCAATACAAACATCAATCGAAAGGCTATCTGTACTACTATGGTTTCTCCAGTGATTATTCCCGTATTCGGTGTTCAGGCCTGCACGATAATCCATTTCATTAAATTTAAAACTTAATCCGAAATGATAAAGAATCTGATCCGGAAGCGATATCGGTAAATGTTTCTTCAAATAACACTGCATTATTCTCTTTGTTGAAATCAAAGTTTCCCTGAAAATCAACTTTTGATATTTTTTTATCAAATTTAATAAGAGAAATAAATGTACACGAATTCAATTTTTCCACAGTTTTTACTTCAGGGGTACCATTTACTTCAGAATTTATAATGGCCCGGTTGGTGTATAAATAATTGTTCTTAAGAGTAAAAGCATGTTCGCTGGCAAAAGGGTCGAACAGAAGCAGGGCATCCGATACATTCAGGCCTTTTTTTCCGAGGCATCCCGGGCTTAAACACGCATTCAAGCCCTCCAGGGTGGCAAAAGAAAAAGAGACGAAATGAATATTATCACCATTGGTTTCCACCGAAATATCTGTTATACCCTGAACCTTGCTCAAGCTCTCCCTGACTTTTACAATTAAGTCGTTCATTTCTTTTTTCATAACCGTATCATTGTTTATTTCTTTAAATGAAAAAAAACGGGATTCTTCTGTTTCGTTTTCTGCAAGAGAATCCAGCGCACGCATAGCTTTGGAATTTTCTAAAACTATCATATACCGTCCTGAAAAATCCTTCTTGAATTCAATTAATTCGGATACCCTGCAGGAGCCTGATACAAGGACAATAATCAGAAGCAGGACACCAACCCCTGATAATTCAAATTTATTTGTATGTTCCGATCTCATTTTGGGTTTCATTGTTATAAATCTTTACAGTTTAAAAACTCACATATTAATAATTATAGAACAAAAATAAATAAATTAATCCACAGTATCGGGGTCAAGTGTTAAAAAAAACCAGCATATAACAATAAGAGAAGAGTAATTACTATGCCTGTTAAACCTATAAAAAGACCCGTTCCGGACATTACCCTATTTGCGTGATGATTTGCAAAAGAAATTTTTCTGTTCATATTCAGAGCTTTAACCCCTTTGCCAATAGCCAAAATACACAAAGAAATGATTATAATGTTTGAACATACTGTCAACGTTATATCCATTGGCTTGAGGTGTAATGAACTGCCAAACACTTTTCGAGACAAATTAAGGCCTTCAGAATAAATATAGCTAAGAGACTGGTGTGAATCCTTTGCCATGAAAATTGTAATCCAGAATAAACACGTCAGGCAAACAGAAATTACTCCAAATATCAGAGAGGATTTGCTTTCCGGCATTAATTGGTCATATTTTTTGTTTTTTTTCAAGTGGGTTTCATTAATATCCCATTTTCCATTTTCCAAAAAGCCTGAGGCAACATTTCTTAGTTTTTCTGCTGATAGACGTTCTTCAGGGTCAAAAGCCATACATTGTTTCAAAATGTTGTTCAGCTCAGCAGAAAATTCGTTGGGCAGGTCGGGTATTTCAGCTCCATTGCGCATTGCCAGTCCGCCCATATCGCCAAAGGGCAGTTCCCCGGTGAGTAGTTCATACATGGCTGCGCCCAGTGAAAAAATATCGCCGGCAGGCAAGGTTTGTTTTTTCTTGTCCCATTTTTCGGGAGGCATAAAAGCCAAAGTCCCCGGCGAACTTTTGTCGCCCATGCTGCGCGTTAGCGTACGCCGTATGCGGCTGCTGATGCCGAAATCGGCCAGCAGGTAGTTTCCTT
>CAZVKJ010000039.1:0-41726 GCA_964626855.1 uncultured Bacteroidales bacterium | reverse complement strand
ATTAATGATTTTTACACTTTAACTCATTGTCCTAATTTCGGGGTCCATTATAATCAGCTCTATTTTGTAACACATTTTTTCCCTGACGACTTCCTTTCCGAGCAACTTGTGTGTGTAATCTTTTACCAATGAGGATTCTCTGACCAGGTCATCATTTGTAAAATCAGACCCCATCCATGACTGCATCATCATTGATGGTGGTATTTTAATCATTTTTTCAATAGATGGAACCCAGTTCCACATTTCCGTTTTTATCTTCAAAAAAACCTGACCCTTATCTTTTGCCGGTGAAGTAATAAGTACCAATGCGTAGTCAGAGCCTTTCTGCCAGCTTTTCATAGTCACTGTCCGTGACCAGGAAGGCCTCATTATTGTCATCGTCATCTCGCCCTGGCTTGTAAGCCCCCTCATTTTATCATCTGCTTTTTTTACTATTTCTTTTGCAGACAGCGTCTGTGACTGAGCGTTTATAGCAAAAAATACGCATTGCATCAATAGAATGATCCGAAAGCTTTTTATAATGTCAGGCATTATCGTAAACTAAATATTGAATATAAAAATAATACTTTTTTCTTTCGGCAGGTGTTTCCTCCTGAGCGTATGTATTTTAAATTTAAAAAAATCTGATTTTATTTTGTTTTAAGAAAATACTATGTGAGAAAATTGCCAAAGAATAAATCATTCTCTTATTTTTCGTAAACAGAAAACTTACCGGCAAACCGACGCTAAATTGGATTTTCCGTTTTCATCGCCCAATTCAGCAGCTTTACTCCAATCCATACAGGCATTATTTTTTTGTCCAAGATAAAAAAAGGCATTGCCCCTGTTAACATAGAACATAGAATTATCCGGCTTTAAAGCTATCGCCTGATTATAATCCAGAATAGCATCCTGAAATAATTTTAGTTTTGCTTTTGCATAACCCCTGTTATTAAATACTTCGTATGCAAACGAACAGTGCGGGTTTATTTCCAGTACCCTTGTATAGTCAGCAATAGCTGCCGTATCATTCCCAAGTTGGCTGTAAGCAATGCCCCTTATATTATAAGCATCCTCCAATTTAAATTTAAATTCAATGACCTTATTAATATCCTTCATGACTTCCGGAAAATTTCTGGCATCTTTATTAATAACGGCCTTATTGTAGTAGGCTTCCGGAAAGTTTGGCTTTAATTCAATGGCTTTATTTAAATCCTGTATGGCGCCTTCATAATCCTTCAGGCTTTGCTTTGCTCCTGACCGGTTAAAATAGCCAGAAATAAGGTCGGGCTTGATCTCCAGCGTTTTATTATAATCATAGAGAGCACCTTCATTGTCTCCGATACTCTTTTTATAATTCCCCCTATTGTAATATGCTGCCGCTATTCTGGGATGATCCTTTATTGTCTTATTCCATAGCGTCAGGCTATCTTTCCAAACCGGATTCCGATAAAAAGTTTTTACAGCAAACAGCACAGAAACCACCAGTAGTATTATTAAAAAAGGATTCTTAAAATTATTTTTCAGCTTATACTTTTCACTTAGCTTAACATAAAGAAATCCGATAAAATATGCCACGCCAATGTGCGATATGTAGGTATATCGTTCAGCCAGATATGCGGGGCCTATCGGAAATTTCGTTAATAAACCCCCGAGAGGAATGATAAAAAACAGTGTCGCAAGTAAATATTCCCTTCTGTAACCTTTTTTAAAAAGGAAATAAATCAAAATCAGTAACGGAACGATCAAAAACGATATATAATATTTTAACGGCAGCAGGTCTCCGGCCTTAACCGGAAATGGAATCACAATACATTGGTAAACCGGGGCAAAAAACTTGATCAGGTAAAAAGATAACGCATACGTGTCAAGAAAAGGCCTTTCAAGCAAAGGCGGAGAGTTTTGCTCGGCACTGGATTGAGCTACAACAGTCATATAACCCAGACCAATTGCAATTGCCAGAAAAGGGATTTTTTCTAAAAACAGTTTTAGATTAAACTTCCTTTTCATGTAATAATCGAAGGCAAAAAACAATATCGGAAGTGTTGCTGCAGTGGCCTTTGATAATATAGAACAGGCAAAAAGCACCAGGGCAATAATATAAGTACTTATCGGATTTCCTTCTTTTTTAAGGTATTTTAAATAAAAGAATAAGGAAAATAAATAGAAAAAAGTAAATAGTACATCTTTGCGTTCAGATATCCAAACAACGGATTCAACGCGCATCGGGTGAATGGAAAACAACAATGCTGTGATAAACGCCAGCTCGTAACGCTTACTCAGCTTGTAAAAAATAAAAAAAACGAGCACCACACTTAGTATATGCAACATAATGTTGCCGATAATATAACCGGCGGGATTCAGCCCGTTGATCTGATAATTGATAGCCAGCGATAACAACGTGAACGGGTGATAATGGCATGAAACAAAAACCGTGAATATCTCTTTAAGTCCCTGCGCGTTCAAATGCCGTATGTGTGTATTATCCGTCACATAATCATTATCATCCCAATTGGTGTACCCGTTAGTAATTGCATTTGAAAACAATAATGCCGTTACACATACAAGAATGATTATACAAAAGGCCAATCTTTTATTCAAAACGGATTTATCGGGTTTTTGTATAACGGGTGAGGGTATTGTTGGTTTCTTTTGCGTTTTTTTTTTCATGACAAATTTCCTGTTGTAAAATAGTACGTACTTTACGACAACTAAATTATGTCGAATTTATTTTAAATCCTCGAATCTGCAATTTCTTTGTTTTCCATGTACCATGCTATCGTTTTTTGAAGCCCCTCTTTTAAAGTTGTCGGCGGGTCCCAATTTAAGACTCTTTTCATTGTAGCAGCATCTAGCACTTTTTGCATTATTCCATCCGCCTTTGAAGTGTCCCATATAATTTCTCCTTTATAACCAACAATTTCAGCAATTAATTCTGATAAGTCTTTTATTGAAGTGCCAATACCGGTACCAATATTCAGAACTTCAGAATAATCGGTTTGCAATAATTTCACCACAGCCTGGGCCGCATCTTTAACATATATGAATTCTCTTATTGGCTTTCCCGAACCCCAGTTAACAACCTGACTTTTTTCTTCTAAAAAAGCATCCGCAAATCTTTTAATTAAAGAAGCGGCAACATGAGAACGGTATTCTGTAAAAACGTCATGTTCACCGTAAAGATTCGTTATTTGAGGAAACTGGCCTAACCATCCATATTGTTTTGCAAATGAACGGATTCCGACATATTGAATCTTTTTTGTAAACCCATAAGCCTCAACAGAACTATGTAAAGGCCCTTCCCAATATTCATTTTCCGCTAATAACCCATCTATTTTCCCAGGATAAGAACAAGCGGACCCGATAGCCATAAAGCGATTAATCGAATTCACTTTCGATGCCGCTTCAAGCAAATTAATAATCATTTTGGTATTGATCAAAAACAAATTTGATGGCTCGTTCATACAAATTCCCAACCCCCCGTAATAAGCAGCAGAGTGAACTATTGTTTGCGGTTTTGTCTTTTCTAAAAATGCTTTTACCGAGCCGAAATCCAATAAATCAAAATCGGGTCGCCCAGGTGCAACCACTTCAAAATTCTGTTTTAATAGCTCAGCTAAAATAGCCCTGCCAAAAAAGCCTGTACCACCAGTAAGAAGAACTAAACCACCCATAATCAAATGTTTTTAAAAGGATTAGAAATAGAAATTACTGATAATATTTTTATTAACTCCTGAATACCGGTTTCAATATCGTATTTTGCTTTGAATCCTAATGCCTTTAACTTTGAATAATCCACTTCATAATCTCTTTGATCAAGATCAGTACCGGTTTCGGCTTCATGTAGATAATAATTAATGTGTTTTTGAATTTTTAGTGCAATTTCTCTTTTTGTACAATTCATTGATTCTTCACCAATATTATATTTTTGCCCTTTCATTTTTTCAAAGTTCTGAATGGCAAAAGGATATATTTCAGCAGCATCTCTGCAATGTAAAAATGTCCTGCGGAAATTTCCTTCAAAAAGAATAATTTGTTTATTATGAATTGCCTGATAAACAAAATCGTTTATTAAAAGATCCAGTCTTAATCGTGGAGATGTCCCGAAAACAGTAGCAAACCTAAAAATTATATATTCTAAATTACTTTGTTCAACAATAAATTCGCCCTCTTTCTTTGTAAGACCATATAAAGTTAATGGCGCTATTGCTGTTTCTTCGGATACAATTCCGTCCGTCTTTCCATATGTTGAACCTGTTGATGCAAATATCAGTCTTTGATTTCGGCTCATACAATCTACAACATTTTTTGTTCCTTCAATATTGGTGGTTTTAGCAATGGTTGGATCTGCAGCGCATGCAGGATACCCCACAATGGCAGCAAGATGAATAACCAAATCTTGATTTTTAATCACATCATATAGGTTCTTTCTGTCTCTAATATCACCCTTTATGATTGTAAGCCCGGGATTTATTGAAAGCGTCAATAAGCCGGATGCTCCAAAAAGAAAATTATCGTATACAGTTACATGATAGCCTAAATCCAATAATCTGGATGTTAATATTGATCCGATATATCCTGCGCCACCAGTGATCAAAACTTTTTTCATAAATTAAAATGTTTTTTATATAAATTAAATGCAAATCTTGATCTTTCGGGAAGATATTTTAAAAGAGCATCAGGATTTTCCCGAATCTCGGTTATTATTTTTAAATTATTTTCATACCCGAGATACTCTTGTTGCATATCTTTAATTAAATCATGCGGATTTCTTTTCTGGTAAACAGATGGCTTGTTAAACACGACATTACATTTTCTTTTGGCTTGAATATAGTATGAGGCCCAGATATCATCCATTCTGCCAATATAGGGAAAAAGAAAATAATCATCCAATAAATCCGCTTTTAAAAAGGTATTTTGTGAATTAAACGGAGCAATTGCATTCGATGAGAAAGGGAAAACCTTTTCATCAAATGAACATTCCGGCATGTGTTCCATTCTGCATATTGCGTCAATATCAGGATCTCCATTCCAAAAGTCAGCCTGAATATCGGCTATTACTATTTTTTTGATAACATTGGAATAATCTCTTTTTGATAACAGCTGCAATGGGAATCCTCTATGCCAAATGTTTTTATAATTTGTTGCCCCGATTGCATCAAAAACAGGAAGTGTCGTTTTATAAAAATCAACTTCGATCTTTTTTGTCAATAATAATTCCGTACCCCAGGTTTCATTGGGAATATTATCATCGTCTACAACAGCTACGATATCTGCATTCATATCATGTGCCCACAAAAAACCAAAATTTCTTCTCTGAATGCAATTCCAGCCTATGGCATCAGAAAGTTGCCTATCGTACCTTGCCTGTTCGTCCGGTGATATATATATTCCATTTGACAACTTATAATCCTTGGGGGTTTTCAGATCCCCTATTACAATAAGTGTCCAATCGGACATAGAATCAAACTTATTGATTGCTTCTGTTGGAGCATTAATTGTTGTTGTAATAATAAATTTATTCATTCCAACTATTTTAAAATTTTTCTTTTTTTAGTAAACCTTATTTTAACCCCTGTTCTAAAATAATCAAAGTTCCTAAAAAAAGTATTGGCAGACTCTCCTTCTTTACGGGCTTCCCAATTACAGGAAATTTCTTTAACCTTTACACCAAGACGCAAAGGTTTACAGATTGTTTCAAAAAGAAAAGGATGTCGAAGTTCTTCCCAGCGAATTGACTTAACAATTTTCGAAGGAAATATCCTGTATCCAAATGTCATATCTGATAACTTCACCCAATAAATTAACGCAAAAATCTTTTGAAAGAAATAGTTTAGAATAAGTTTCAGAGGATTGTAACCTTTGAATACCCCCCCCCGCCATCTTGTTGCTGTAATAATTATGTCGGGAGCATTTTTACTTTCTTCTATAAACTGCTTTACTAATAGTGGATCCGTTTCCAGATCGCTGGCCATCATTATTACATGTGTGCCTTGGCACGCATCAAAAGCCTCACGTATAGCCCCACCTAAAAATGGCAACCTCTGTTCAAGTACAATTATTTTATTCCCATAAATAAGCTGTAAATCAATTATGGTTTTTCTGCTTGCTTCAATGGTCTTTTCACAACAAATAATCAGGTATTCTTTTATATATTGGTCGCAATCAGCACTTATTATCTCTATTGTCTGCCTTAAAGAAAAGGTTTCGTTAAGAACTGGTAATAGAATACTAACCGAATAAAGATTCATGTAAAAGTTTTTATTAGTTGCAAAGATATTATTTTTTTATATTTCTTTTTAGCCAACTCGTCCATTGGAGAAACGATAACTGTTCTCCAAAAAGTTACCCGTTTTCTAATCCGGGCATAGGATGTGGTACTTTAAAAGTTTTGATAAACTGTACCACCAAAAGCAAATACCAATGATTTTAATATTTTTTTTAAAACTATACGATATTACTATCTTAAGTACAAATAATTATTTTACTGATTTTCAAAAATCACTGTAAGTAATGTTTGACCAACTGCACGGAGCGTTTTTTTATCAATATGTTTAGTCTCTTCATTTGAGATTTCCTTTACCCCTTCATGTTCCAAAGAAACTTCTGATTCTTTTTCTGATATAACAATCGTCGGTATGCCCAACGACTCATTTATATACACATGGTCATTAAAAAACCTTCCGCCATCTTCATTAATAAAAAAACTCCCATAACCGCAACAAAAAGCTCTCCACCAAATTTCTGCAAGTGCATTGGGTGCATATTGCTTTGAAAAACCTTCATGTCTAAAGCGGGCCTCTGGATATCCGGCAAAATCAAGTAAAACGCCTATTCTGGCTTGATAACCTTCTTTGTGAGGATTTTTGGCCCAATATCGAGCACTTAACCCAAAATATCCTTCCGAAGAATCATGACTATTAATATCCTCATCGGCTCCCAATAAAACAATATCAACGCCGATTGATGGGTTTTTTATCATTAAATTCCTGGCAATTTCAAGCAAAATTCCGACACCAATTATGCCATTCCATTGCCTCTGCTCTAATAAATTGCATCCGGTGTTTTTCTGAAATCCCTGCAATTGATAATTCCAATGCGTACATAACAATATCCGGGAAAATTCTTTTGGCTTTATAGCCCCTATGATATTTTTAAATGTTAGTACTTTCTTTTCATCAGTGAGAATTCTGGCCTGCTGATGTGTAACAGAAAATCCATACGATTTTAATTTCTCGCAGATCCATTCATCATTACTACTATTTGTTTTTGTTTGGGATGTACCGGTTCCTATTTTTAATTGTTTGTTTATAAAAAACAATGCAGAATCTTCATTGAATTGAGGTGTTTCAAAAGTATAATTATGGCTAACAACATTTAATTGTTCACCTTCATTGTTTGTATTACAACTGATGTTAATAAAACAACTACTAATTATAATAAACAAAAAAAACCATGTTTTATACTCAGTTTTTCTATTAACAATCATAATAATAATTTTTCACTCTATTTTATTAGCTCTTTTAAACAAAAGGCCGCATTTTTTGCATATTAAAAATATAACTTTAAAAAAAGCAAATACCATTATAAATCAAACAATAGTGAACTATACGCCGATTAACATCCTAAAAAACTTGCGTCCACTATTTATTGTAAAAATACATAATCTTTTTATTCGCTCCTGTTAATTAATTTGCTTGAAATACTAAATCAATGATTTATCAGTAATTTTTCATTTAATAACTTTTTCACCATCTTTGTATAATTATTTTACAACATTAGTGTTTGGATACTCATGTTAATTATTAATATAATTAGTGTGAAAGCTGTACATTTTATTTGAAGTTTATGAAAAACAGGACTGTTCTTTTTTGTATAGCATTACTATTTATTACCATAATTACGGCATATATTATCAGGTTGTATCACTTCGCCCAAATCTGTCACCCATGGATAATCGGAGATTGGTTAATTAATTATAGCGGCGGATTTGTTAGAAGAGGTTTGTGCGGAGAATTAATGATCTGGTTGTCTGATGTTTTTAATATCAAGGTCCATTTTATTGTAATGCTTTCTCAAATAACAATATATCTTGCCATGTTTGTTGTTTTTTTTCTAATAATTTTTCGAAAAAAAATGACGATATGGTTTTTGCTGCTATTATTATCACCGGCCACGCTGTTGTTTTCGATTTATGATAATGGTGCAATCGGCAGAAAAGAGATATTTCTTTTTTTACTATTTGGTTTATATATTTTGTGCCTGAATAAAAAAAAGCTTAAATCATACAGCTTTATTTTTACATTTTCATTCGCCTTAATGATAATTACATTGTTTCATGAAGGTATTTTTTTCTTTACACCATATTTTATTGGAGTAACATATTTAAAATCCAGAATTGATAATGAGCCTTTGCCCCTTTTTAAAACCATAATTGTAATTTTGGGTTCCTTTTTGGCAATAATACCCCTTTACCTGTTTGGAAAAGAAATAAATGGATCTGAAATATGTATAAGCCTTGTAGAAAAAGGGTTGCCACCAAGTATATGCAATGGCGCATTATTCTTTCCCGGCGATTTTGGGATAAAAGATCTATTAAATTATGCCACAACATTTAACTATTTTCCTTCATATTTTATCGCTTTAATTCTAGGTGTTATTCCATTTGTTTTGCTGATCAAATTTTATAAGCATCCTGCAATAAATGTAAAGAGGTTTCTTCTCATTTTTTTATTATTATTTTTATTCTCCGTACCATTATTTGTTGTCGCTCTGGATTGGGGAAGATGGTTAAATATCCACTTTACAATGCTTATGTTTACATCGACAATTTTTTTGAAAGATAATGCGATTAATTCATCAAATAACAAGCAAAATGACAATCTGCAGATACCTGTTTTGTGGTTTTCAAACAACAAGATGCTTAAAACTTTAAATAATCTGGTTTTTTTTACAATCTGCTTTTGTTATATCTCTTTTTGGTCCATTAAACTTTGTTGTTCAGCATCCTTGTTATCAGATAATTTTAACCTTTCTTATTTATTGCCCAAATTAAAAAATTTGTGGGAAAGCCTGACACACTTATTTTTAACAATTTGCGATTTGGTTTTTTATTTAATTCACCTTATGATTTGCTGGATAAAAGGATGCCCTCCATAAAATAGCAGATTCTTCTATATTTCATCAAATCGAATATTTAATTAGCTGCCTGCTCCTTTTTTATTTCTGAAATTTTTTATATTTTTGCTAAATATTTGATTTCATTTGACCTATAACTTTGAAAAAAGTTTTATGAAAAAACTTGTTTTTTCTGCAATATTGATATTGTCCGGTGCATTTTCCGTTTTTTCGCAGGATAAAAATGCAATACTGAAACAAAACGCGCCTTCCCTTGTCGTCATTACTTCAAATGCAGTACCTGTCGGTTACGGTTTTTTTGTTTCAAAAAACCTGCTTATCACAACCATAAATACCATTGGTAAATACCAGAGCGCCCAGGTTCTTCTTAGTAATGGCAAATATTACAATATTCTGGGCTATACCTCTTCAGATGCAGAAAACGACCTGGTGTTGTTAAAAACCGGTTATGACAGCGCTGTTGCTGTTAATTTAAATACTCAAATCCCCCCTGTAGGCCAGAATGTTTTTCTTATTGACCAAAATGACAAGAACAACCTGGATTTAGTGGATGCCACATTAAAGGCTGTTAAAGTTTATGGCACGGTTACATTATTAGCTGTTGAAACCATCAACAGGATAAAAACTACCGGGCTGCCGGCATTCGACCTGAAAGGAAATGTTATTGGAATTTCCACTTATCCTTTGGTTGAAGACACCGGAACAAATTTTATAGTTCCTGCCGAAAAACTTGAAAAACTCCTTGCAAATCAGAGTGATTTAAAAAATCTCGACGGATTAACGCCCGCCTTTGATGTCATAAAAAAACGTTCACTGGCAAATATGGATAAAAGTGCTGCTGTTAAAGAGTTTCTCGATCAGGGGGTGCTAAAATATGAACATAAAGATTATAAAGGAGCTATAGAAAAGTTTAACCTGGTATTACGTTTAAGTCCAAGCGATGTCGACGCCTTGGTATTCAGGGGACAATCAAAATATATGCTGCTGCAGTATAAAGATGCCATGGTTGATTTTGATAAAGCAATAGTTTTACAACCAGAATACGCCGAAGCCTATGATCTCCGAGGGCTTTGCAAAGCCGAACTGGGCGATAAAGATGGCGCCTGTGAAGACTGGAAGCTTTCATTCGAAAAAGGGTATGATCCTGCCTTCAAGTTAATCAAAATATTCTGCGATATAGAAGACCTGAAGTAGCCGGCACCCTTTTGCCTTTCTAACTTAGTGTCTGAAAATTGATTTAAAACCATTTAAACATGTAGGGTACGGGTATGAAGCCTCTCTTATTTTTTATTTTGATCTCTTATAACACGTTTTCCTATTCCCAAATTACTTTTCCACAAAATTACTTTTCCTCCCCTCTTGATATAAGATTAATTGTATCGGGTACTTTCGGAGAACTTCGCCGCGATCATTTTCATTCAGGAGTTGATTTTGCAACCCAAAGTAAAATCAATGCAAATGTATATTGTATAGCCGATGGCTATGTTTCACGCATAAAAGTATCTCCTGCCGGGTATGGAAAAGTTATTTATGTAACCCATCCTAATGGCTTTGTTTCCGTATACGCTCATTTGAATGAATTCAATGTTGTTGTTGAAGATTACGTCAGGCTTAAACAATATGAAAAAAAGTCATATGATATAGAATTGTTTCCCAATCCGGAATTATTTAAATTTCATAAAGGAGAGATCATTGGTTATTCAGGAAATACGGGGTCTTCTTCAGGGCCACATCTTCATTTTGAAATACGTAATGAAAAAACAGAAAGGCCAATTAATCCATTTTTATTCGGGTATAAAATCCCAGATAACCTAAGCCCAGAGATTAATGCCGTTTATTTTTATCCAAAATCGGCAAACAGCGAAATTAATAACAGTACCAACAGAACTGTTCTCAATGTAATAAAAAAAGGCTCCGGGCAATATTTAAAATCAAATGATACGGCAACGGTTTCAGGTGGAATTGCCTTTGGCATATTGGCTTCAGACCCTCAAATCAATGTTGGCAGTTCCGGAATTTATTCCATGGAAATTTCAATAGACAATCATTTATTTTATAAAATATCCTTTGACTCTGTTGATTTTGATGAAAGCCGCTATATCAATACGCTGATAGATTACCCAGAATATGTCGCTAACAAAAAAGAAATCATGCAAACATACATGTCATATGGCAACAGGTTAAACATTTATAAAGTATCTGAAAACCGTGGCATATATTATTTCAATGACACCTTGTTGCATATAATTAAATTTACAGTTTCCGATTTTAGCAATAACGCCACTTCCCTTGAAATACCGGTTAAATCAATAATTCAGACAAATAAAAAAAACAGTACGCCTGAAAGCAACCTGCCCTTGTTCAGGTTTGGGTTAAAAAACCATTTTGAAAATAAAAATATCATACTCGACCTTCCTTCGGACGCTCTTTATGATTCAATCTATTTTGAATATTCTTCCGAACCGGACACTAAAGGTTTGTTTTCTGCAATTCATAAAGTCCATAACAAATATACACCACTGCATACTCCCGCTATACTTAAAATTAAACCTGATTGCTTAATTAAAGAATTATTATTGAGCAAACTTACACTTGCATATATAAGTGACCAATCTTTGTCTTTTGTTAAAAGCACATGGGACAATGGTTTTTTATCTGCCGGAATTAATAAATTCGGCGATTATGCAATTGTTGCTGATACTAATGCTCCAATAATCAAGGCAATAAGAAATTACAATAACACACAAATTTATTCCGGAGAAATCATTTCATTTAAAATAAACGATGATTTTTCAGGAATAGAAACCTACAATCTTACAATTAACGGCTGTTGGGTTCTGGCCGAATATGATGCAAAAAATGAGCTGTTATCATATAAAGTCGACAAATCACATTTTATCAAAGGCCCTAATTCTCTGGAATTAGTTGTTACCGACAAACTCAATAATAAAAATGTTTATTCCGCCACACTACTGAATTAAATTTTTAGTTTTATAAACATGTATTGCTTTTGATAATGTTTTATTTTTGACATAAAATTAATACCATGAAAAAAATCGTTTTATCCGTTATCCCGGTTTTGCTTTTTTGTTTTATCAGTAAAATCAACTATTCACAAAGTGCCGACCTCCCTGTTGATGATGACACAAAACTGGTAACCTACAAAGAAGTGGTTGCCCAGGACGGCGATAAAGACAAATTATATAATACGGCAATTTCATGGGTCAATGCCAACTATAAAAACCCGAATGAAGTCACCACAGTTCGTGAACCCGAAAACGGCAAACTGGTATTGGTGCATCGTTTTAAGATCTTTAATGTCGATAAAAAAGGATTAAAATCTGATGCCGGCGTAATCAATTACACATTGAAACTTGAATTTAAGCCCAACAAATACCGTTATATATTTACAGATTTTAACATTCAGGCTGTTTCAAAATTTCCGCTTGAACGTTGGCTCAACAAAACCGATCCGCAATATACGCCATCATGTGAAAACTACCTTTACCAGGTTGATACCACAGTAAATGGATTAATCACAAGCCTGAAAAAAGGCATGGTTCCCAAAATTGCCAAACCGGATGAATGGTAATTCATAGATTAATCTTATGTTTAAGCGGATAATACGTCCGCTTTTTTTATCTTTGCACAAATAAAATCCAACATGAACAACATCTCCGATTTTATCTGCAACATACCAAAAGCAGAGCTTCATTTGCACATCGAAGGCACTTTTGAGCCGGAACAAATGTTTGAAATCGCTGCACGTAATTATATAACCATTAATTATAAAAGTGTTGACGAACTCCGTGATGCGTATAAGTTTAATAACCTTCAGGAATTTCTGGATATTTATTACACAGGTGCTTATGTGCTTCAGACCGAAAAAGATTTTTATGATCTCACCATGGCTTACCTGACAAAAGCCGGCGACCAGAATGTTGTACATACTGAAATTTTCTTTGACCCACAGACACATTTGCACAACAATGTTTCGTTTGAGGTTTTTTTCAATGGGATATATAATGCGGTTGTTGATGCCGAAAAATTATTCTCTATACATACAGGAATTATCATGTGCTTTTTAAGGCACCTCAGCGAACAATCTGCTTTTGCCACCCTGGAGATGGCTCTGCCATACAAAGATAAAATCCTTGGGGTGGGCCTTGATTCTTCCGAAGTTGGAAATCCCCCGGAAAAATTCAGCCGTGTTTTTAAAAAAGCACGTCAATACGGATTTCTGACTGTAGCCCATGCCGGAGAAGAAGGCCCGGTATCTTATGTTCGCGAAGCCCTTGAATTGCTCAAAATTGACCGTATTGACCATGGGAATAATTCAAAAGATTCAGATGTCCTGATGGATGAAATTGCATTGAAAAAAATTCCTCTGACCATGTGCCCTTTGTCAAACCTGAAGCTTGCCGTGGTTAAAGATCTTAAAGAGCATCCCCTTAAAAGTTTTCTTGATAAAAACATCCTGGTAACCGTAAATTCCGATGATCCTGCTTATTTTGGCGGATACATGAACGAAAATCTTCTGGCCATCCAGAAAGCATTAAACCTTTCACACGAGGATATTGTTACACTGGTGAAAAATTCATTTGAAGCATCGTTCGTCAGCAGACAACAAAAAGATAATTATTTATCAATGGTCGATAATTTTGTCGCCGAGTATATTAATAATTAGGTTCTGGTCCAAAAAAAACACATAAAAGACCTCACATTTGAGGAGGTTTCTGATTTTGTCAAAGAAACCGGACAACATGCTTTTCATGCAAAACAAATATATGAATGGATATGGAAAAAACAATGTGTATCCTTTCAGGAAATGACCAATATCCCGGTTTTGCTACGAAACAAACTTGAAAGCCTGTATTTTTGCAACAATATTTCTTCCTTCACAGAATACACCTCAAAAGACGGAACACGAAAATATGCATTTTGTTTATCTGATGAAAACATCATAGAAAGCGTTCTTATTCCTTCTGCCACACGTGTTACAGCCTGTATATCAACCCAGGTCGGATGTGCCCTGGGCTGCCGCTTTTGTGCGACCGGAAAATTCGGCTTTATAAGAAACTTAGAGTCGGCTGAAATCCATGATCAGATTATGATGTTGATGAAGTTCGCGCGTGAAAAATACCATACGGAACTTGATAACATTGTTGTCATGGGAATGGGAGAGCCTCTTCTGAACTATTCGAATACCATGTCGGCTCTTCAGAAAATATCGGATAAAAACCTGTTAAACTTTTCGCCCCAACGAATTACGATTTCAACATCCGGAATTACCGACGGAATAAAATTGATGGCAGATGAAAACATACCATACCATCTTGCTGTTTCATTACACTCTGCGGTTGAGCAAAAAAGGAAATCCATGATGCCTGTCGCAAAAAAATATTCGCTCAGGCAATTAATTGAGGCATTAAAATATTATCACTCCAAAACACATAAACGAATCACTATCGAATATATATTGTTTGATAAAATAAATGACAGCCTTGAAGATGCAGAAGCCCTGGCTGTATTTTGCAGAAATTTTCCTGTAAAAATCAACATAATTCCCTTTAATTACGTTCTGGATCCTGTTTATCGAAAAAGCGCTCAAGAGAATTCGGAATTTTTTATTGATTTTCTAAAAAATAAAAATATTATTGTAAATTTACGAACCAGTAAGGGAACTGATATTCAGGCTGCCTGCGGGCAATTGGCATTAAATCAAAAAAAACAAATATGAAAACAGAAATCAATTTACAAGACGTTGTACAATCCATCAGAGATGTTCCAGATTTTCCTCAACCCGGCATTTTATTCAAAGACATCACTACAGCGTTAAAGAACAAGGACACGTATAATTTCGTTGTTGAAAATATTTATAATTATTATAAAAATGCCGGAATCACAAAAGTGGTTGGAATAGAATCCCGGGGATTCATTTTAGGCGGAGCACTGGCAGCAAAACTCAATGCTGGATTTATTCCCATACGCAAGCCCGGCAAACTGCCTGCCGCTACTTTTTCAAAAGCCTATTCACTCGAATACGGCGAAAATGTGCTCCATATACACCAGGATGCGCTTGAAAAAGACGACGTTGTACTTTTACATGATGATGTTCTGGCCACGGGAGGCTCGGCTAAAGCCGCCATCGAACTCATCAGGCTTTTTCCTGTCAAAGACATAAAAGTTAATTTTATTTGTGAGCTCGGATTTTTAGAAGGAAAATCAAAAATCGATAGTAATCTTGATGTTTTTTCTCTAATCACTTTCTAGATGTAAGTATATAATAATTAACAAAATACTTGCACATTAAATATTTTTTATTATCTTTGTTTAAAAATAAAGATATGTTAAAAATAGAAAAAATTAATTTGGACAAATTAGACAATGCGACAAGTATGCTTAAGGCCATTTCGCATCCGATGCGTATTGCAATTATCCAGATGCTGTATTCAAACAAGAAGATGAATGTGACAGAAATTTATAAAAAGCTAAAAATTGAACAAGCATCTGCCTCACATCATCTGAGCATATTAAAAAACAGGCATATCCTCGAATCCAAGAGAGACGGGAAAAAAACTTTTTATATTATAAATGAGAGCGTGCTTTCAAAAATAATTGAATGCATAGGTCTCTGCGGAGAATAACCGCTGTTAATAAATTATTTTCTTCCGAAATCAGCAGGTATCTCACCCCAAAACTCCGTATTCCATTTTAATATTCTGTTTGAATATGTATTGGCTGCCAACCACTTTTCTGCACGTGCCAATAGCTCAAAAACCTCTTTATTTTCTTCGGTTCGAATCAACTTTGTTTTAGCATTTTTATCTTTAATCCATTTTATTGCCGTCTGGCTGTCACTATAAATGGGCAAATTGCTGTTTTTTTGCTTTAATAATGCCAACGCATGGACTATCGCCAGAAACTCTCCGACATTATTTGTTGCATCATTAAAAGGCCCTTTCGAAAAAAGCAATTCTCCTGTCAATGTGTAAACGCCCTGATATTCCATTTGTTTTGTTTTGGTATTCCATGCAGCATCAACACTAACAGATACCTTTTCGGGATGTTCTTTAAACAAACTATCATTAGTTTTTTTTACCGCCCGGGCCTTTTTAAAAATAAAGGCACCGGGAGCCTTATCAAACGCAGCGCTGGCTTCCTGAAAAGTTTCAAAAGCTTTGTATGCGGCTCCTTCAAATTTTTCAACCTGTTCAAGACATGTTTCCCATGTGTTATATATGCCGGGGACACGCCCTTTCCAGACCACATAAAATTTTTGCTTTTTCATAATTTAGCGCTTCATGTTGCGTTTCAAAAAAACTATGTAAATTTACTTTAAAATATCAAACCAAATGTTCAGAAAAAAATACCTGTTACTGTTGTTGTTACTTATAACCGCATCCTGTTCACACAATAAAGTTTTTGAAAAATATATTAAAATTGACAATTATACATGGAAGAGGGACAACATCATAAAATTCGAGGTTCCTGTTGAAGACACCATAAGCTTATATGATATTACGCTGGCACTTCGCCACACATCGTATTATGCATATGCAAATATCCGCGTAAATATTATGATCACTTATCCCTCGGGCGATACCCGGACAAAAGACTTCGATATTCCCATCAGGAACGACAACGGATCGTTTAAGGGCGATGGGGCTGGCGATCTGTGGGATATTACATACCCGGCGCTTCAGGAGATTACGTTGCCTTTTAAAGGAACTTATATCTTCGAAGTCCAGAATGTTATGCCTTTAATAGAAACACCTGATATTATGGATGTCGGATTAATTGTCCGGAAGTCAAAAAAAACAGTTAAAAAAGAGGTTGATTCCGAATAAGGGCCATATAAATCAAATACTCCGGACATTACCCGACAAGCCCGGCGTTTACCAGTTTTTCAGCAACACGGGAGTCATTATCTATGTAGGCAAAGCAAAAAGCCTTAGAAAACGTGTAGTCAGCTATTTTAAAGAAGACCAGCAGCAAAGCGGCAAGGTAAGTGTTCTGGTTAAAAAAATTGATGATATAAAATACATTGTTGTCGACAATGAATACGAAGCATTGCTGCTCGAAAACAATCTTATCAAAAAATATCAGCCCCGCTATAATGTCCTGCTGAAAGACGATAAAACCTATCCCTGGATCTGCATAAAAAGTGAACATTTTCCCCGGGTTTTTGCCACACGCCATGTGATCCGTGATGGGTCAGAATATTTTGGGCCCTATGCATCGGTTAGAATGATGAACACTTTGCTCGAACTTGTCTTTCAGATTTTCCAGGTTCGCACGTGCAACTATAACCTTTCAGACGAAAACATCAGCCGCCGGAAATACCGCGTTTGCCTGAAATATCATATCGGCAACTGCAAAGGCCCGTGTGAAGGCATACAGAGCGAAGAAGACTATAACGAAACCATCAGCAATATCAAGGAAATTATTAAAGGCAACATCAATAGTGTCCAGCAGCAGCTAAAAAAAACGATGAGCCATTTTGCTCAGTTATACGAATTTGAAAAGGCTCAACTGATAAAAGAAAAAATTGAATTGCTGCAAAAATACCAAAGTAAATCAACGGTTGTCAATCCCGCAATCAGCAATGTGGATGTATTCAGCATTATTGAAGATATTGACACTGCATATGTAAATTTTTTAAAAGTGGTTGATGGCGCTATTGTCCAGGCGCATACCGTCGAGCTTAGGAAACATCTGGAAGAATCACCTGTTCAGCTTCTTGAATATGGCATTACCGACCTGCGTGAACGCCTGAAAAGCAATTCTTCTGAAATTGTTGTCCCTTTTGCGCTCAGCATTGAAATCCCAAACACAAAAGTCACCATACCACAAAAAGGTGATAAAAAGAAACTTCTGGAATTGTCACATAATAACGCAAAATACTTTAAGCTGGACAAAGAAAAGCAAAAGGAGCTGATCGATCCTGACAGGCATGTGAACCGCATCATGGATCAGGCTATGAGCGACCTGCACCTGAATGAGCGCCCCGATCATATTGAATGCTTTGACAATTCAAACATTCAGGGAAGCTTTCCTGTATCGTCTATGGTCGTATTTAAAAATGCCCGGCCCGACAAAAATGAATACCGGCATTATAATATCAAAACTGTGGAAGGCCCAAATGATTTCGCGTCGATGGAAGAAGTGGTTTTTCGGCGCTATAAAAGGCTTTTGGATGAAAAAAAATCGCTTCCCAAGCTTATTATAGTCGATGGTGGAAAAGGGCAACTCAGCGCAGCATTAAGCAGCCTCGAAAAATTAGGTTTGCGCGGAAAAATAGCAATTATCGGAATCGCCAAAAAACTTGAGGAAATATATTTTCCAAACGATTCTATTCCACTTTATCTTGATAAAAAATCGGAAACACTGAAGCTTATACAGCAAATGCGAGATGAGGCTCATAGATTTGGAATTACACACCACAGGCAAAAAAGACAAAAGACAGTTACAAAGTCTGTACTTACTGATATTGAAGGAATAGGTTATGAAACAGCCCAGAAACTTCTTCGTAAATTTAAATCTGTTGCAACTATTAAAACTGCTTCATTTGAAAGTTTGAAATCCGTGGTGGGAGCATCCAAAGCAAAAATCCTGATCGCTTACTTTGAAAAAAGGCTTGATATTTGATATCTTTGAAGCTCTTTTCAGAAAAACCAAAAAAATAAAATATGAAAACAACAAAAATACTGGGGGCAACAATATTGTTGACAGTTTTCTTTTCATTGTCGTGTAAAACACAAAAAAACAATACCGTGAATAATAATACCAGTGTCACTGAAAACAAAGCCCCGGTAAGTATTACAGATGCCAATAATCTATTTGCTATCGATCTTTATAAAAAGATTTGCGACAAACCGGAAAATCTGTTTCTTGCCCCATACAGCATATCCACAGCACTTGCCATGACGTATGTGGGAGCTAGGGAGAATACTGAAAAGCAGATGGGTGAAATCATGCACTTTCCCGCAAACAGCAAGGATTTTTATGACAAATATAATGAATCGCTCAAAGAAATCGGAGCACTTAATGACGGAAGCGCCATAAACATATATAATGCAAATTCCATTTGGGCTCAGCGGGATTTTACATTCAATGAGGCTTTTGTTAAAATTCTGAAGAATAGTTTTAATTCCTCTGTAAATACTGTTGATTTCATTAATGAAACTGAAAACAGCCGGCAACAGATCAATACCTGGGTTGAAAAACAAACAAACGAAAAAATCAAAGGACTGATACCTTCCGGGCTTGTTGATTACCTGACACGGCTTGTACTGGTGAATGCCATATATTTCAAAGCAAACTGGGCAACTGCCTTTGACGAAAAACAAACACAAAAAATTGATTTTCATGTTGAAGAAACATCATCAGTTGCCTGCGATTTTATGACAGCCGATAAAGAGTTTAACTATTATGAAGATGAGACCAATCTAAAGGCGATTGAAATACCATACTCTAACGGGACATTATCCATGCTGATCATTCTCCCCAAAGACAATGCTGCCTTCGTCGCTTTAAAAAAAGATTTTAATTATGACCTTTATAAAAAAATCACGATCGGTTTAAGTCCGAAAAAAGTGAAATTGTTTTTCCCAAAATTTAAAATTACATCCGAATTTGAATTGAGCTGGATCCTTAAAGAAATGGGGATGCCGGATGCTTTCTCTGACAGGGCGGATTTTTCAGGAATGACCGGAAAAAAAGATCTAAAAATCAGCAAGGTAATTCATAAGGCCTTTGTTGAAGTAAATGAATCAGGAACAGAAGCAGCCGCTGCAACGGCTGTTGTTATGCGTATAAAATCATTGCCGGTAAATCAACCGGAATTCAAGGCTGATCACCCCTTTATGTTCATCATAAAGGAAAACAAAAACAACAGTATTTTATTTACAGGGAACATTCACAATCCTGCAGAATAAACTCATGACGGATTTCTCCTTAATAAAGACCGCCGGATGGAAAGACTATGAGCTTCTGGATACCGGTAATTACGAAAAGCTGGAACGTTTTGGCGAATACATTATTGCGCGTCCGGAACCCCAGGCCTGCTGGAATAAATCATTAACGGAACAGGAGTGGAATAATCTTGCCCATGCCCGGTTTATAAGAGCCTCCGTAAAAGACAATCAAAATGAAAAAGGCCAGTGGCAATTTCTGAAGAAAATGAAAGAACAATGGTGGATCGGGTATAACTACAAGACCATGAATCTTCGTTTTCGCCTGGGTTTGACCGCCTTTAAGCATGTCGGGCTTTTCCCGGAGCAGGCAGACAACTGGAACTATATTTTTGATGCTATTAATGAAACCCGAGCTATCCAGCCTAAAATACTCAACCTTTTTGCATATACCGGAGGGGCAACTCTTGCCGCCAAAGCTGCCGGTGCCGATGTTACTCATGTTGATTCGGTAAAACAGGTGATAAGCTGGTCGCGCGAAAACATGGACGCCAGCAACCTTGAAGGTGTACGGTGGATCATTGATGATGCCATGAAGTTCGTGAAACGCGAGGTGCGGCGCGGAAGCCGGTATAACGGAATTATTCTTGATCCTCCCGCATACGGCCGCGGGCCCGAGGGTGAAAAATGGGTACTTGAAGAACAAATAAATGAGTTAATAAAAAATTGTTCTGAACTCCTGGTGCCTGAAAAAAGTTTTCTGATCCTGAACCTATACTCTATGGGGTTTTCGGCGCTGGTGGCGGAAAACCTGGTGTGCGATTATATAAATAATATATCCCGGAAAGAATTAGGAGAGATGTTTCTGGAAGACAGGGCAGGAAAAAAACTTCCGTTAGGAACATTTTTCAGAATGAAGAGTTTTTGAAATATCATAATCCCGGAACAATCTATTATTTACCAAAAAGTCTGGCCTTGCCAAACCTGTATCCGATCTTAAAACCCAGCAGTACCGACGGCGTGATGCCGCCTCCTTTGATTTCTTCGTGTGGGTCACAATAATCTAAAACAGACCCCTCATGATAATCTGTTTGTAATACGCTCCTGCTAACCATACCGCCACGATACATAATTCCAACCGAAATAAAAGCATCAAAAATAAATCTTTTGATTTGAGGCGTCTGCACACCAACCATAGCGTTGAGCTGAACTGCCGCACTTTTTTCGCTTTGCAAAGCTTCCCATGAAACATGGTAATAATCCGAACCATCTGCGTCGAGCCAGACCCATTTGTTTTTATAGTTATAATAACGGAAACACAGCTGTGGCCCAATATACAGATGCTTTTTTTTCGAAAGAAAAAATTTAGATATAACATCCAGAGAGAATCCTTTACGGTTAATATAAGAATGATCAAAAAAATTCAGATGATTGCCTCTGAAGTGAAGCAATTCGGTTAAAACAGAAGCGAAGTTTCCGTCATATTTATTAGTTGTGGCATACAGAATTCCCGCACCCACATCAATACAAAGACTACGCTTAACAGGTATTTCAAAACTCAGATTTATCTCATTGACGAGATCCCACACTAAATTTGTTTTGATGCCATAGTGCAGGGGGCAGGTATCTATTGCCGCAAACATTTTCCTTCGGCGTTGTATTTTCTTATCCATGTCGGCAGCATATTTTTCGGCAGAAATATGTTTATAAAACGGATCATTCTGATTTTGTGCAAAAGTTATGGCCTTCGTCTTGGTAAGTTTTTCAAATTCGATAAAGGTCATAACCTGAAATCTCTTACCGGTATCAACTATTACAGCCATATTTGAACTGTTATTTGGCGGAAAAAATGAGGGCGGCCCCGAAGAATTAATTGCTTTTATATCACCAGGATAAATTGTGTCGGCATCAAGTAAAAGAAATTCAGGTTTAATGTTTTCTATCACCGATTTATGGGAAATTCCCAGGCTATCCACCCATGAAATTTTATAACCCTTTTTAAAGAGCATTTCCTTAGTTAAGCCATTATTATATTCGGAAAATGTACGAAAAACGACAACAGTGTCTTCTTTCCTGAATATCTGTGCAGCACACCCAATGCTGATGAAAAGTGTTGCAAAAAGTATTGTTATAAAATATTTCATAGCTCTTTCTTTATCAGTTCTATTTATTTATTTTAAAACCTGTGCGTTATATTTCGAAATAATCCGGATCATATTATTCGGGCTTAAATAGCGATGTTTGTTTTTTACCCTGATATAAATGTAAGTTCCGATTGAGGCCAAAGAAATATAAAACATCGGGCTTTGATAGTGAAAAATAATGATGCCGCCTCTGCGAAAATCAATTGTACTTATTAAATAAGATGAAACCCCCAGTATGAGCGTTAAGCGCTCGGGCCACCTGTTTTTTTTCACATACTGCATTGCCTCCTTATAGGCTCCGGGGCTGGAATACAAGTAATCCTTCGCGATATCGCCAATATTATTGTTATTTACCCAGATCATTTTTGCAGAATCAGAACGGGGCGAAATAAAATATGAAAAATCATTCTTGTACCTGGCGCTGTTCGGATCTTCTATGATCATCCTGTTGGTATATCCCTCGTTATTCGGATCTGTTGAAATTAATTCGATCTCTTCTAATGTGCTGGAAATATTTCTGCAATAGAAAAGCGACATGTTTCCTGTAACAATACGCTCGGCAAAAACATAATTCCTGTCAAAAGTATGGCCGCTCCGGTAATATTTATTTCCTTGATTAAATCCCCAAATCTTACTGGCAGGCAATATCTTGCTGCTTGTACATACCTGCAGAAACTGATCAGTAAAATTCCTTCTGAGGCAAACCATTTCATTGACCGGTTTATCATAAAACAAAAAGACGCGCGCCGGTTCACATATAATAAATTTCTCATTGAAAATGTCCGCGTTTGGGTTTACATACCTTGCTGTATCAGGAACAGAATCATTTTGGCCTTTGGCAAAAACCGGCAACAATGACATCAATACAAAAAGGGATATTCTACACTGAAAAATAATTTTATTTTTCCTCAATAAAGCCACCATATATCTTCTAAAATATGCTAATATTATACTTGTTTATTTTTTAAAATTACACTATTCTAATACAAAAAACAAATATTTTTTTGAAACATAAATATTTTAATGTTTTTTTAATTTGGATAAAAAGTAAATCGGTCGGCAAACGGCCCATGCCATCATAAAAAACCTGATCGTCATATGGTTTTAATTCCAATTACATTTCTCTTAGGGTGGCTTTTTGAAAAAATTCTCCCTGATCATTATTTTTTTATTTACAAAAAAAGCTTTACGTTTGACTAATAATATCAAATATTAAAATTGTATGGCTGATTTCATTTATGAAAAACCTTTTCAGGTGGAAAAGGATTCGACAAATTACAGGTTGATCACCAAAGATTATATAGAAATTATTGAAACAGGAGGCCGTAAAATACTGAAAGTTGATCCTCGCGGGCTTGAACTTCTTGCAAAAGAAGCCATCAATGACCTTTCGTTCTTTTTAAGAACCCCGCACCTTGAAAAATGTGCTAAGATTCTTAATGATCCGGAGGCTTCTGACAATGACCGGTTTGTTGCATATACCATGTTAAAAAATACAGTCATATCAGCAAAGGAAGAGCTTCCCTGGTGCCAGGATACCGGAACGGCCATAGTTATCGGAAAAAAAGGCGAACAAGTCTGGACCGGGACTAATGATGCCGAAGCCCTTTCAAAAGGAATTTACACAACCTATAAGGATAAAAACCTCAGATATTCCCAGGTTGTTCCTTATTCGATGTTTGAAGAAAAAAACAGTGGCTCAAACCTCCCTGCACAGATAGATATTTATGCTACGGAAGGAAACATGTATAGTTTTCTTTTTATCACAAAAGGCGGCGGATCGGCCAATAAAACATTTCTCTACCAGCAGACAAAATCATTGCTGAACGAGGAATCCCTTACTAAATTCATTAAAGAAAAAATCAAAGATTTGGGTACCTCTGCCTGTCCGCCTTACCATCTTGCGGTTGTCATCGGCGGAACATCGGCGGAAGCAACACTTAAAGCCGTAAAAGAAGCCTCCGCCGGTTATTACGACACCCTTCCCACCACCGGAAATGCGAGCGGCAGGGCTTTTCGTGATACAGAATGGGAAAAGAAAATTGAAAAAATTTGCCAGGATTATGGTGTTGGAGCGCAATTCGGAGGAAAATATTTTGCGCATGATGTACGTGTAATCCGGATGCCACGCCATGCAGCATCCTGCCCGGTAGGAATTGGCGTGAGTTGTAGCGCTGACAGAAACATTAAAGCTTATATTAATGAAAACGGAATTTTTCTCGAAGAGCTCGAAAAAAATCCAGAACGCTTCATGCCGGCGATAGCTCCTGCGCTTGAAAAAGCAGTAGAGATAAACCTTGACCGTCCCATGAAGGAAGTGCTAGCTGATTTAACTAAATACCCTGTTAAAACAAGATTAAGTCTTACCGGAACGCTCATAGTTGCACGTGATATTGCCCATGCACAAATAAAAAAGCTGATTGATGAAGGCAAGCCTATGCCGGATTATTTTAAGAATCATCCTATTTATTATGCAGGACCGGCAAAAACGCCGCAGGGAATGCCTTCCGGCAGCTTTGGCCCAACCACGGCAGGAAGAATGGATGCTTATGTTGACCTTTTCCAAAGCCTGGGCGGATCATTGATTATGCTGGCAAAAGGCAACCGGAATCGTTCTGTGATTGATGCCTGCAAGAAATATGGAGGGTTTTTCCTCGGGTCTATTGGGGGGCCGGCGGCAATACTTGCAGCAGAAAATATTAAATCAGTTGAAATAGTTGCTTTTGAAGACCTTGGGATGGAAGCCATCCGGAAAATCCGCGTCGAAAACATGCCGGCATTTATCATCACCGATGATAAAGGAAATGATTTTTTTGATGAATACAATAAATAAAACTACTGTGCCTTATGTGGCAATAAAACGGGCTCAAGCCAACCACATAGACACAATAGACACATAGGAACACATAGAAAATGACAAAAGAAGAAATTGACAATCTGACTTATAAAATAATAGGTTGTGCAATTGAAGTTCATAAAGAATTAGGACCGGGATTACTTGAATCGGTTTATGAGAAATGTTTCATACAGGAATTATTATCTCAGAATTTAAAAGTTCAATCTCAGGTAAACATACCACTACATTATAAAGGAGTTGATATTGAATGTGAGCTTCGATTGGATGTGCTTGTAGAGAACACAATAGTTGTTGAACTAAAAGCGGTTGAAGTATTGTTGCCGGTATTCTCTTCACAGTTATTGACTTATTTGAAGCTGCTTGAAAAGCCCAAGGGCATACTTATTAACTTTAATTGTACCAATATTTTCAAGGAAGGTCAAAAAACTTTTGTTAACGAATATTATGCTCAGCTTGATAAATAAAAAACATATGTGCCCTATGTGGTAAAGAAACGGGCTTTATTATAAAACACATAGACACAATAGACACATAGGAACACTTAGAAAAATATGAGAGTTACAATCCAAAGAGTCAATGAAGCTTCGGTAATTATTGAACATTCTGAAAAACGCAGTATAGGGAACGGACTTGTTGTGCTTCTTGGAATTGAAGATGCCGATAACGATGAAGACATTGAATGGCTGTGTGGAAAAATTGCACGACTACGGATTTTTAATGATGCACAGGGCGTGATGAATCTCTCAGTGTGTGATGTTCATGGTGATGTAATGGTGATTAGCCAATTCACACTTCACGCCAGCACAAAAAAGGGCAACCGGCCTTCTTACATACATGCATCAAAGCCCGAAACGGCTATTCCATTATATAAAAAATTTATTCAACGGATGGAGACGGAGCTAAATAAAAGTGTCGTTTGTGGTGAATTTGGGGCGTATATGCAGGTGGCGCTAATAAATGACGGACCGGTTACTATTAATATCGATTCGAAAAACAGGGAATAAACATCCCGGAATTTCATTATTTTTTATCAACATCAACCAGCTTGTAGCATTTATTTCCAAGTTTGAGTCCAGCAGCATATTCAATCTGATGTTTTCCGCTTGGATTTCCGGCTTTAACAAAAGCGTCATTACAATTACAGGCTTTATCTACTAAATCATGACTGGCTTTATCAATGGCAACCATGTCCGTTGACACCAGTATCCCGATGTCGGCAAGAAACGGTTCCTGAGCATGCCGGGCACAATCACATGATTTGGAAATATTGGCAAGAACATTTATATATACCATCTTTTTTTGCTCACTCAAAACCTTGGCATACTCAACAAGGCGCTCAAGAAAAACACTTTCCTCTGTTGAACCCCAGGGAACAGAAAATGATTGTACCTGACAAACACCAATACATTTTCCACAACCAATACATTTGCTTTTATCAATAATAAGAGGGTTAAGCGAAATTGCTCCTGCCGGGCATTCTTTAACACAAGCGCCGCAACCAATACATTTGGATGGTGTTGTTTTTGGGACATCAGAAGCATGTAAAGCCATTTTCCCTGCAACGGATGCCATGCCCATTCCAACATTTTTTATTGCTCCTCCAAATCCGGCACTCCCATGTCCCTTAAAATGTGAAAGAATGACGTAAGTATCATAATTATAAAAATGTGACCCGGTCAGTACTTTGCTAAAATGTTTTGAAATTGCAGGCAGGGCCGTATCCTTTTCGGAATCAAGTATATCAATAGGAGCGTAGGTAAATCCATGATCTTTTGCCAGTTGTATATGGCTTGCCGTATATCTTCGCTTGCTTACATATAATACATTTGTTTCAACAAAAGTCGCATTGAGCTTTTGTACCAAGGGCTTCATTAAATCAGGAGAAATATAATTCTGATTACCTTCTTCGCCAAAATGGACTTTAAAACCGATTTTCCCATGGACTTCATTTTCTATATATGAAAAAACTTTTATGAGTCCCTCCGGGCTAATGGTTTTGGTAAAATAAACAACCGAAGTGTCTGTTTGGCCGCAAGCACTGAATATGATTACCAGACAGGCAAATAATAAGAATAGTTTTTTCACAACGTATTATTTTCAATAAATAATGCGGCAAAAATACAATTAATGTATAGAAATTGTTTTGAGTTTATTTTACCTTTTTCTCAATGATCTCAAATTTCATTGAAATATTTTGTCCTTTTTGATCCACAAGGGTCAGTGTGTGCTTTCCTGCATCCGGAGCCAGCCCCATCTGATGAAAATCGGAAGTAACTCCAGCAAATTTATTATCAAGATACCAGTATATTTTTGTTCCGGCTATGCTATGAGCTGCTTTGAACACAACCTTTTCGCGCTCCCCATTCAGGTCAACCGGTAAAAAAATGCGGCTATTATTCTTTGGGTATATCATATCAATGCTGCTTCCGGCATTTTCATAAGGAGAACAATCCTCGCGATATGGCGGCAACACCTGGTAAAACGGATTTTTCATTTTATAGAAATATTCCATCACGGGCGGCAATACAAACCATTTCTGAAACCGTATATTTGACACCGATTCGCATTCACTGTTTACTCTGTACTTTCCAGTGGCATCAAGTTGTATGACCTGATGATAGGGACAGTTAGACGATTTAACTCCGTTTTTTTGCACCCAGACGGTATCAACCACTTCACATACCGGCGTTGCCTTAAACCCACTCTGCCGGCATACCGGTAACCTGATCATATCATCATAAGGCGTATCGAACCACCCATGCGGTTTCAGGGATTTAAAGACCTCAAACATGATTGGAGCGGCATACGTGAGACCGGTCATTCCGGGCCGGCCTTCGCCATCTGAATTCCCAACCCATACCGCCACAACAAATTGCGGATTGCAACCTATGGCCCAGGCATCTCGTCCGCCATAACTAGTGCCCGTTTTCCATGCAATTTTTGCCGAAGAAGAAAACTGTTGCCATTGCACATCTTCATCAGGACGTGACACTTCATTCATCGCTTCAAAGGTACACCAGATAGATGATGCACTTAATACAGAGGTTTTGTCTGTTCCCCGGACATATTGGGCCTTGTCGCCTCGGATATAATTTGCCGGATGAAAATCATCCTTATTATAACGAGAATCATTACGTCTGTAATGATTTAATGTTCGGGCCATGCTTGCGTATGCTCCTGAAAGGTCCCAGAGATTGGCTTCGGCACCGCCCAAAATAATAGCCAGGCCATAATGTGACGGCGGTTTATTCAACGTGGTAAGGCCAACTTTTTTTAAAATATAATTGAAACGATTGGTTCCATATGCTTGTAACATTTTTACCGCCGGCACATTCAGCGAACGCGACAACGCTCTTTTTGCCGGCACAGCTCCATCATAGGTCAAACTATAATTTTCTGGAATAAAACTACCCAGCTGAACCGGAATATCTGCCACCAATGAATTTGGGAGTATTTGCCCGTCGTTAAGCATGGCCGCATATAAAAAGGGCTTAAGAATGCTGCCTGTGCTTCGCGGAGAAGTAATAATATCAACATTACAGCCATATTCCGGATGATATGGATCCATTGTATTTCCAATATAAGCCAGTGTATTCCCCGATTCAACATCAAGAACCAGAACTGCGGCATTATTTATTTTATTTGCGATATTCTTTTCATGATAGCGCTCCACTATTGATGTAACATTTTCCTGAAAATATCCATCGACGGTTGTTTTTATTCTTTTTCCCTTATGCCCTTCCTTAATGGCCCTGTCGAGAAGATGCGCAGCTGTTTGCGGCAACGGAAAGGGCTTTCCGGGCAGGGCCTCATTTTGGGCAAGCATAAGCTGTTCACGGGTAATACAATTATTTTGATAAAGCTTGCTTAACAGGGCATCCCGCTTATTTTTTAATTTCTCCTGGTTTTTGCCCGGAAAAATCAGAGCAGGGCTGTTTGGAAGCACGGCAAGGGTTGCAGCCTCCGCCCAGCTAAGCTGTGAGGAATTTTTTCCAAAATAACGCCAGGCCGCCGCATCCAATCCGACTACGTTGCTGCCAAAAGGTGCATTAGCCGCGTACAATCCAAGAATCTCCTTTTTACTATAGGTTAACTCAAGTCTTACGGCAAGAAATGCCTCAATAAGCTTTTCAAATATGGTTCGTGATTTTCCTTTTCGCGAAAGGCGAATCACCTGCATGGTTAATGTGCTTCCGCCGCTTATTATTTTACCGGCCTTTATATCTTGTGATGCAGCCCTCGCCATTGAAACAGGATTCAGCCCGTTATGACAGTAAAAATACCGATCCTCAAATAATATCAATGCTTTTCGGAATTTTTCAGGAATGTCTTTTTCTGCAGGAAACCGCCATTGCTCATCGGCAGCAATACGAGCGCCCAGCAATATGCCATGTACGTCCTCCATCACGGTGGATTTTGAATCTTTAAAAAGAGGTTCCGGCAAAGAAAACCAGAAAAAAAGGAAAAAAACAATGAAAAATACCGTTAACCATTTTCTGTTAAACCATTTAAATATCATCTTTAAAAAAAATGGTTTTGCAATCATGTGCTATAAACTCCCAATTTTTTCCAATAAAATTCGTTATAAAATTAACAAAACATAATTACCTTTTTTAAATTTAGTTGGTGCTTATTAATATTTTATGTATTTTTGTATGTTAACAACAAAATCGTCGTTCTTTAATTTTTTTCGTTTTTAACATTTCGTTAAAATAAATCATTTTTTATGTTTAAACATAAATTATATTTTATCCTTTTTACTGTTCTTTTTTCCGGCTTTTTTATAGTTCTTCCTAATAAAGCCTTTTCGCAATTAACTGTTACAGATGGCTCAGCGCTAGGCTTAACCCCGTTGGGACTTATTCAACAGGTATTGGTAGGAAATGGCGTAACAGTAAGTAATGGAACTTTTAATGGTTCTGCTGCAATTATTTCTTCCGACATGATCGGGGAATTTAATGCAACAGGTGGGGCAACTACACAACTGGGATTTTCTTCCGGGATCATCATCACTTCAGGCGGGGCGTCATTGGCCATAGGCCCAAACTATTCGGGAAGTTCCGGATCTGCAAGTTTAACGGGCAGCGACCCGGATTTGCAGTCACTTGTTCCTTACAATGTTGTTTTTGACAAAGCTGTTCTTGAGTTTGACTTTGTACCTATTGCAGATACCATAAAGTTTCAATATGTTTTCGGTTCGGAGGAATTTGATGAATATTGCAATTCGAGCTATAATGATGTTTTTGGTTTTTTTGTTAGCGGCCCGGGCATTTCAGGGCCATTTACCAATAATGCCATCAACATAGCACGAATGCCCAATAATCCCGCTAATTATGTAACAATAAACAATATTTGTAACGCAGGAGCTACTTATTCGTGGTTCAATACTTCCGGTGTTTATTACCAATATGACAGGCTTACCAAGGTATATACCTCCTGGGTTCTTGTCCAGCCCTGCCAGACATACCATTTAAAAATTGCCGTCGGCGATTGTGGCGATAGCTCTTTCGATTCCGGAGTTTTTATCAAAGCCAACAGCTTTTCCGCATATGGGGTTACCGTATCGTCATCGTATTCTTTACCGGGCGCCGGCGATAATGCCGTGGAGGGTTGTAGCGACGGGTATGTAACATTCAGGCTCTCAAGCCCTGCGTCCAGCGCTTATACAATTCCTTTTACCATAACAGGATCTGCCATTAATGGCACGGATTATACGTATATTCCCAACAATATTATTGTTCCTGCCGGGCAGGATTCCGTAAGGGTAGTAATACACCCATTATCTGACGGCCTGGTTGAAGGAACTGAAACAGTAATTTTTAATGTTCAGACCATTGTTTGCGGAGCCGGGTCAAGCCTCTCAATGAATATTATTGACAACCCCCCGGTTACTGTAAACGCCTCAAATGATACAACAATATGTGGCGATCCTGCAACATTATGGGTAAGCGCCACCGGCGGAATCCCGCCCTACTCATATATTTGGGATAATGGAGCCGGAAATACGGCTTCTGTTGTTGTAAATCCAGCTCAAACAACAACCTATTCATGTACAATTACGGATTTGTGCGCATTTTCCGCTACTGAAAGTGTTGTTATATCAGTAGGATTGACCAATGCTGATGCCGGGCCGAACGATACTATATGTTTTGGCCAGACGGCATCCCTGAATGCTACCGGCGGCAACAGCTATTTGTGGAGTACAGGTGAAACTTCGTCAACCATTTCGGTGAGCCCATCAAGCACAACAACTTATTATGTTACTGTTTTTAGTACATGTACAGCTATGGATTCCGTTACAGTAGTGGTTAATCCGCTGCCTGTTGCCGTCGCGTCATCAAATCCATCAACAGTTATATTTGGTGAAACTTCAACAATATGCGCCACAGGCGGAACATCATACTTCTGGACGGCCAATCCCTCCGATCTTACACTGACCGGACAAAATACAAATGCCTGCCCGGTTGTTTCCCCCGGTGCAAACACATTGTACACTGTTAAAGTAACCGATGTCAATGGTTGCTATGACACCGATACTGTTTCACTCACCGTCGAGGCCATTAATCCGATAATAAACTTTTCAGGAATACCATTAGCCGGCTGTGAGCCTCTATCGGTCACCTTTACGGATCATTCAACACAAGTTGCCTCAAATGCCAGGTATTTTTGGGAATTTGGCAACGGAACATTTTCATATGAAAAAAATCCGGAGGGAAACTATGACGCCCCCGGTGTTTATGATGTGCGGCTAACCATTACGAATCCGGGTAATATGAAAGCCACAGTGGTTTTACGGGAATACGTTACTGTATATCCGAAACCAACAGCTATCCTGTCAACTTCGCCACAGAATTCAGCAACGATTGTAGATCCTGTTTTTCGCTTCTATGATGAGTCGCTGGGGAATCCGGTTCAATGGCTATGGGATTTTGGTGACGGGAATATAGATACCAGGCAATATACCAGCCATTGTTATGCTGACAGGCTTCCTTACTACTATTACGATTTTGACCTTATACAGGATACCGGGACATATCTGGTAACCCTCGGCGTAATCACTAATCATGGATGTACCGACAGCACTTCAAAATACATTCACATCGAACCGGCTCATGACCTTTACATTCCAAATGCATTTTCTCCGAACGAGGATGATAAAAACAACGACTTTTGCATTAATGGGTTTGGGGTGATTGAGGAGAATTACAGATTGTATATTTATAACCGGCAGGGCGAACTGGTATATAGTACAAATAAAATATCCGGTTGCTGGGATGGCAAATATGGTGGCAAGCCTGCCGAAACAGGTATCTATGCCTATATTGTTGAATATATGGATGTGCAACATATCAGCCATGAAGCAAAAGGCGTGATTATGCTTTTCAGATAAACAGATCATCTTAAATCTTCATATGTTCAATTTGTCACAGCCCCTTAACGGTTGAAAAAAAACTTTGTAATCTGACAGAAACTTTCTCCCCACATGAAAACAGATTTGTTGCGGGCTTTGTTTTTTATTTGGGAGACTTATATTTTAATTATATTTTTGCACAAGATTTAACCAAGAAAAAAATTAACGTATGTCAAATATTAGAATTGCTATTAATGGTTTTGGCCGTATCGGCAGACTTACATTCAGGTCGCTGCAAAAAATGAACAATGTAGAAATTGTTGCATTAAATGATTTAACAGATGCAAAAACGCTTGCACATTTATTAAAATATGATTCGGTTCATGGAAAATTTGATGGTGAAGTAACTTATGAAAATGAATATATCATTGTAAACGGAGTAAAATACAGGGTTTATGCAGAAAAAGACCCGGCAATGCTTCCCTGGAAGGATCTTGGCGTTGATATAGTGGCAGAATGCACCGGGATTTTCCGCACACGTGAAAAGCTTGAAAAACACATACAGGCCGGAGCAAAAAAAGTTGTTCTTTCTGTACCGGCAAATTCGGCACAAGATGTTGATATGACCATTGTACTCGGTGTTAACGACGGAATGCTTAAACCTGAGCACCGGTTTATTTCAAATGCTTCGTGTACCACTAATTGCCTTGCTCCTGTTGCCAAAGTGCTTAATGATAATTTCGGCATTAAACACGGTTTAATAAACACTATTCACTCATACACCAACGACCAGATCATCCTTGATGCCCCCCATAAAGATCTTCGGAGGGCAAGAGCTGCTGCAGTTTCAATAATTCCAACCAGCACAGGAGCAGCAAAAGCTATAGGCCTTGTTGTCCCTGAACTTGATGGAAAACTTGACGGGCTAGCCATGCGTGTTCCCACTCCTGATGGATCTGTTGTTGACCTCACTTGCGAATTAAACAAACCGGCCACCAAGGACGAAATCAATGCCGCCATGAAACAGGCCGCTACGGGCGCAATGAAAGGCATCCTTGAATATTGTTCTGATCCGATCGTAAGTATTGATATTGTAGGAAATGTTCACTCGTCAATTTTCGATTCAAAACTCACCCAGATCATTGGTGGCAACTTTATTAAAGTAGTATCATGGTACGACAATGAAGCCGGTTATTCTCAAAGATTTTCCGAACTCATTGTAAAAGCCGGGTCGCTCTAAAACTTATTGAATTTTACTGATATTTTTCTTTAAATATCCTGCCTTTCCGAACAGGGCAGGATATTTTATCAGATGGTTTTTATTTTTGCCTGAAAGGTTTTCTTAGATATTATTTTTGCCAGATAAAAACAAATCGTTATTTTTGCGGCTCTTAAAAAAAGTTCTTTAATAAACTTGCCCGAGTGGCGGAATAGGTAGACGCGTTGGTCTCAAAAACCAATGAGAGCAATCTCGTGCCGGTTCGATTCCGGCCTCGGGTACATTTTTTCTTCTAAAAGCCCTGTAAACAAGGGCTTTTTTTATTTAGGTTTCTGGTGTTTAAAAATTGGCTTAGATAAGACTAATATAGTTTCATATTGTTTTTATGCCTTTCCGCATCCCTACCGGACTTCTTTTCCAAATTCTTCTTTAATGCTTCTGTCAGGTCAATGCCGGTTTGATTTGCCAGGCATATTACTACAAACATCACATCGGCAAGTTCGTCAGCAAGGCAATTTCCCTTGTCAGAATCTTTAAATGATTGCTCCCCATATGTCCTGGAAATAATGCGGGCAACCTCTCCCACTTCCTCTGTGAGGATTGCCATATTGGTCAGTTCATTGAAATACCTGACACCTGTTGTTTTTATCCAGGTGTCAACCGATTGCTGAGCTTGCTTTAATGTCATATTATTGGTTATGATAAAATGAGTTCCTGTAAAAATAATCATTTGTGTTTTATTTTGTAGTTTTGCACGTAATTTCAATGTAAAATGAAAATTTCCGCATCCATATATTCAAACAAAGATAAAGTCCTTGCAGATCTCATTGAAGAACTGGATGCCTATCATGTAAATTTTTTTCATATTGATTGTCTGGATAATCCTGATGTCTTTGACGACATTGCTTTAATCCGCAATATCAGCAAGACACCCGTTGATCTTCACCTGATCACTTCTGCCCCGGAAAAATATTTTGATTTAATCGAAAAGCATCATATTGAAAATGTAACATTCCAATATGAAAACCTGAAGGATAAGCTGGTTATTCCCGCATTTATTAAGGCAAATATAGGACTGGCCATCACCTCCGAAACAGATATCGCCGCCTTTGATCCATATTCTGACACCTGTTCGTTTATTCTCTTTATGACTACCACGCCTGGCCTGAGCGGTGGCGAATTTAACAGGCAAAACTTTAAAAAAATCAGGGAATTCCGAAGTAAATACCCCGGCAAAAAAATATATGCTGATGGCGGCATTAATGCTGAGTTGTCATTTATTCTGCGTAATATGGGGGTTTATGCCGCCGTTATCGGGTCATATCTCTTTAAAAATGATTTCATCGGCTCTGCGATGCTGAACCTTAAAAGCGACGCTATCAGTTCGCATTACCGCATCCGGGATTTTATGCTTGAATACGATGAAATTCCTGTTATCCATGAAGCTGATCTAACATTTGAAAACGTATTGCTTTCCATTGATAAATATAAAATGGGGTTTACACATGTTGCCGATCAGAATGGCCGGCTACTGGGAATAATTTCCAATGCCGATTTGCGTAAAGGTCTCATTAAGAATATCAGGGATCTGAATAATATCAGCGCTTTCGACATGATCAATAAAAACCCGGCTTTTATCTATGAAGATGATACCGTATCGGATGTGCTGGCATACATTAAAAACCTCAGTTTCCCGGTTTTATTTTTACCCGTGGTTAATGGCGAAAACAAAATTACGGGAACCATAAAATTTAATAATCTAATCAAGGGTGAATCATGATACTCCATATCGATAAAAATACTGACCCAAAGAAGTTGCAACAACTGGCAGACAAGTATGAAGCAATTATTTTAAAAAACAGGGATTTTGATATTTTGATCACTCCTTCATCGTTGAAAAAAATTGAAGATTCCGACCAAAAATATGTTGACGAATCTTTTGTTTTTGATACCGACATTCAGTTAGCCAGCCGAAAATATTTCAATGGCAAACGAAGTATAAAAATCGGTAATAAATACATTGGCGGTGATTCCAGTAATGTCCTGATCGCTATCGGTCCCTGCTCGGTTGAATCAGAAGAGCAAATTACGCAGACAGCGGAATTACTAAAAAGAATCGGGCTGAACACCTTACGCGCCGGAAGTTTCAAGCCAAGAACCTCTCCATACACTTTTCAGGGATTGGGACTGGAAGGTCTGAAACTTCTTGACAATATCCGCCGGAAATATGGTTTTACTATCATAACAGAAGTCCGCGACTCAACCCATGCTGACGAAGTAATTGAATATGCCGATATCATTCAGATAGGAGCCAAATCCATGTACGATCATGGTATACTTCGCAAATGTGCCAAAACCTTGAAACCGGTTTTACTTAAACGTGGCTTTGGAACTACAGTACAGGAGTTTGTTCAGGCTGCTGAATTCATTCTTTCCGGTGGTAACCCCAATGTGATTTTATGTGAACGCGGAATACGCACTTTTGAAACAAAAACCCGGTTTACCCTCGATTTATGCAGCGCGGCATATCTTAAAGAAAATACAAATCTGCCGGTAATCCTTGACCCGAGCCATGCAATGGGATATGCTTACGGTGTGCCGGATCTTGCGCGAGCATGCATGGCTATGGGCGTTGAAGGCCTCCTGATCGAAGTTCATCCCAATCCTTCCGTGGCGCTGTCTGATGCTTCGCAGCAACTCAACCACGAGCAATTTACGGATTTATTTGAGTCATTGAAAATTATTGCAAAAGCTATAAACCGGACTATTATATGAAGTGTTTTTTTTCGGAAAACTTTGCTTACTTATCCGCCCAACGAAAAATCGACGCCAATAAATGGGCTAAAATACTTGGATTGCCTGAAAAAAAAACAAACGACATGCTTAATAAAAAGCTTTTGCCGGATGCAGAACAGGTTGTAAAAATTTCGTCATTTCTTGAATACCCTATTCATAAATTGCTCACAGAAAATATCATCGCACAGGACAAACTCGTTAAGTCCCTTGACCTCAAATTTTTAGTACTTGATATTGATGGTGTAATGACGGACGCAGGAATAATTTATACAGATTCAGGTGATGAGATTAAAAAATTCCATGCACGTGACGGCTTGGCAATAATTAGTCTCATAAATGCCGGATTTCACGTGGGCTTTCTCAGTTCAGGATTTAAGGAAAATATAATTAAACACAGGGCAAAAGTTCTGGGAGTGCAAAAGTGTTATATTGGAACGTGGAAGAAACTTGAAGTTCTCGAAAAATGGTGTAAAGAGTTGAATATATCATTACAAAATGTTGCATATATAGGCGATGATCTTAATGATATACCTGTGATACCAAAAGTCGGAGTTTCAGCCTGTCCTGCTGATGCAGCCGAACCTGTAAAAGAATTAGTAAATATTGTTTTATCTCTTGGCGGTGGCAAAGGATGCGTGCGTGAATTTGCCGATAAATACCTTTATAAATATATCAAAACGCCATTCTGATCTCTGATCATTTTTAGCCTGCACAACATCTGTAAAACGGACTCCCTTTGCAGGTTAATCCATTTGTTTTTGCTACAAACATTGCTCAATATTATTAAGAATACAATTTCTCTCAAAATTTGCAATTTGATTTTGTAATATTATAATTGTTATAATCCTATTGAATCGCTACCTGATTACAGGTATATTTCAACCTCATTTTAAACAACACTATTTTGTAAATAACGATCTTGCTACCTCATAAAACAAAGAGGCTGCCTTTTTGAGACAGCCTCTTTATTTAGCAAAAAGTTACTAAAATTAATGAACTAATTTTATCACCATGCATTTAGATTTGTTCATGCCTGTAAATTCTAACCTGAAGGTATACATACCTGCGGGCAGATTTTGGGATGAAAATGCTAATGTGTGCTTTCCGCCGGCCTGAGTTTCATTTACGAGTACATTAACAAGGTCTCCGATGGCATTATAGACATTTACTTTTACAATACCATCTTCCGGAATACTATAAGTCAATGTTGCATCATTATTAAAAGGATTGGGATAGCCACTGAAATCAAATCCTGCTTCTTCATTATTGCCCTGAACAAAGATCTTTGGCATAACCAGATAAGCATTGTCGTTTTCCTGCCCATATTGATCACCAATTACACCGGTTCCTGATAAATTGAAATTGAGTTCTCCTTCATTCACATCTTTAAGTGAACGGAATCCAAAGCGGATTATTTCATCATTAGCCGCGACATCAAAATAATTGGTTGTTGCATAAACAACACGGATTACACCATTTTCATCAGTTACCAGCAGGTCATTGTCCTCGGCTAAAATTTCCTCAAATGAAGGATTTATTTTTACCGGCATATCTTTCACTTCAGCTTTTGGCATATAAGCTTTTACAAGTTTATAATCATCAATTGCATAGTTCAGTTCAAGACCAAGAGCTGCAAAGTCATTGACTTTGGTATTGATGCGTAATGGAATTTCAAAATACGATGGATCATTTGTATTGAGATATTCATCGGATGTTGCAATGATGTCCGGCGAGGTTGATTTCAGATTACTCCAGGAGGTGGTAGAATCTTTATATCTGCTGCTTGAAGCATTGTAATCGCCATAGCTGATGGTTTTTAAAACAATGTTCAAATCAGCTCCGGCCATAGTAATTGTTGTATCAAGAGCGACCCAGTTACCTTTCGGGAAGTTTCGTGCTGTATTGTACGGTGAACCGATCTTAGCTTTAATTCTTGCAATATCAATGGTATTAATTGCTATGCTATTATCAACATTTGCCGCTTTTCTGTATTTCAGACGGAAGTTCCTTGACGGATCAACAGTAGTGTCGCTACCAATATAGTACTTGATCAGGGCCATATCGATAGCATTGACATCATTACACCACTGCATAGTATCCTGAGCATATTTGTCATAGGAAATGGTATAGTTTCCATTTGCAACATTTGTAAATTGGTAAACACCCAAAGCATCGCTTGTGTCTCTTCCTACTTCAACACCACCAGGGCTTGTTTTCAAAATTACGATTACCTGGTCTATATCATAAACAACAGATAAATACGAAGGTGAGTTAGGTGCAGGATTACCGGCATTAGCCTTGGCTGCATAGCGTGTTTTTCCGCTGATGTTATGTCCTGAACCACAGTTATTAACTGTTACGGTCCTGTGAATCTCAGGGGTTGGGCCATCGCAACCGTTAGCTGAAACCTGGATATTTACTGTTCCATAATAACCAAATTTCCAGTGCATCACACCCAGATTGGCATCAATCCAACCGGCATTTGTATCACTTATTGACCAGTTAAAACTGCTAGCATAAAGTGCTGTTGTCGTATAGGTTGTGGTTGTCGTACCATTCTGCAACTGACATACAGGCTCTGTGCCTGCTGAAACAGTTATAACGGTTGGTAGGTTAACCGGAGGCATAATTACAACGTAGAAAGTGGGTGTGGTAGCTGCTCCACAGGTATTATTAACATTACAATAAAAATTGGCATCATTTTGTAAAATTCCGGGATTATAAGTACTTGACGTTACGCCGGTAGATAATCCGTTCATATACCATAAATAATTATATCCGCCGGTACCACCATTTGCAACAGCCGTAAATGTTCCGGGGCTTGATTTATCGCAAATTTGTGCGTTACCGCCTGTAATAACGGCTGTCAAATACGGATGAACAATTATATCAATAGTATCGGTATTTGCAGATCCGCAGGGGCCTCCGCTGACAATGCAATAATAACTTGTACTGGCAGTAATATTGCCCGGGTCATAAGTGCTGTTGGTGGCATTTGCAATCAGGTCCGACGGGGTTGTATACCACTGATATGTGTAACTTCCAAGTCCACCGAAACCTGTAGCAGTAAAGACACCCGGATCTGCATTATAACATATCGGGGAGATTCCGCCACTGACAGTAGCATTTATCAAACCTGCTACCGAAACCGATTGAGTTGCGGTATTTGTACAACCGCCTATTGTTACAGAATAGGTAATCACAGCTGTTCCAGAAGCAATAGCAGTTACCAAGCCAGAGGTTGCGCCAACTGTTGCGATAGCAGGATCACTGCTTGTCCATGTTCCACCAAAAGATGTACTTGACCATGTTGCCGTTGAACCTATACAAAGTGATGCATTACCTGTTATGGTCTGTGAAACAGGAGCCGTCACAGATACCGACTTTGTTGCCGTGTTGGCACAACCATCAATTGTCACAATATAAGTGATAATCGCAGATCCTGCGCTAACAGCTGTTATAAGCCCCGTGGCTGGATCAATGGATGCAACGGATGGATTTGAACTGGACCATGTTCCGCCTGAACTTGTACTCGACCATGTAGCTGTAGAACCAGCACAAAGCGGAGTTGTTCCTGAAATGGTCTGAGAAACAGGAACACCTATAGTTACTGTAACACTTCCACAATCAGATGGAGCACAGGAACCACTGTATGCCCTGGCATAGTATGTAGTCGTCACACCTGTTGAAACAGTTATAGTATTACCACTGGCTATAAAGTTAGAACCACATGCACCATTATACCAATATATTGTTGCTCCCGATACTGATGCGGATAACGTTGAAGTTCCTGCTCCGCAAATGACTGAAGGATTTGCTGTAGGTATAGGAGTTGGTATTGAGCCGACTGTAACCACGGTATTTCCACAATCTGATGACCAGCAACCAGTGGTTACATTATAGGCAAGTGCATAATATGTTGTTGTTGTTGAAGGACTAACTGCAAGCGTATTGCCCGAACCGATAAATGTTCCGCCGCATGTACCTGTATACCAATAAATTTTTGCATTGGATACCGAAGCAGATAATGTGGAGGTGCTTCCTGAACAAATTCCTGCAGGTGTTGCGGTTGGTGAAGGATCAGATGGCAATGCATTTACTGTAACGGTTTTAATTCCTTCCTGGCCCCAACCACAATAATTTAATGACCTGAAATAATATGTACCTGCTGCAGAAACAACTTGTATTGTTGATGGGGTATCTGTTGATGTCCCGCCACTTGTTGTTCCCTGCCAGTAAATTGTTCCGCCTGCGCCGCCCGTGGCTGTCAGTGTGGCACTGTTTCCAATGCAGATGTCACCGCCGCCGCTGACTGTTACAGCGCTTGGAACATTATTAATAGTTACAATGGCACTACCAGCTGTTCCCCATACACATGAGTTGTAAGCTCTGAAATAATATGTTCCCGAAGCAGTAACGGTGGTGGTGGTGGTGGCTGTGGCTGTTGAAGTGCCGCCACTTGTTGTTCCCTGCCAATAAACTGTTCCGCCTGTTCCGCCTGTTGCTGTAAGAGTAGCATTTGCGCAAAATGTGCCGCCACCATTAACAGTTACGGCATCAGGAGCTGTACTTGTTGACACAGCTACTGTTCCGCAATCTGATGACCAGCATCCTGTTGTTGCATTGTATGCCCTTGCATAATATGTAACCGGCGAACTAACGGTAATGGTGCGGCTATTGCCTGTACCTATCAGTGTTCCACCACATGAACCGCTATACCAATAAATTATTGAATTGGCAACACTGGCCGATAATGTTGATGTTCCACCTGAACAAACAACTGACGGGTTGGCTGTCGGGGCAGGATCGGCGGGCAATGCATTAACGGTAACGGTGGCGTTACCTTCACTGCTCCAGCCACAATTATCATATGCCCTGAAATAATACGTTCCGCTTGCAGAAATAACCTGTATTGTTGACGGGGTATCTGTTGATGTCCCGCCACTTGTTGTTCCCTGCCAGTAAATTGTTCCGCCTGCGCCGCCCGTGGCTGTCAGTGTGGCACTGTTACCAACGCAGATGGCACCGCCGCCGCTGACGGTTACAGCACTTGGAACATTATTAATAGTGACAACGGCACTACCAGCTGTTCCCCATACACATGAGTTGTAAGCCCTGAAATAATAGGTTCCCGAAGCTGTAACTACCTGCGATGTTGATGGAGTCGCTGTTGATGTCCCGCTACTGGCTGTATTTTGCCAATATATAGTACCTCCGGTGCCGCCTGTTGCTGTGAGTGTCTGGTTTACACAATAGGTGCCGCCACCAGTAACGGTTACGGCATCAGGAGCTGTACTTGTTGACACAGCTACTGTTCCGCAATCTG
>CAZVKJ010000038.1:10170-43768 GCA_964626855.1 uncultured Bacteroidales bacterium | reverse complement strand
AAACATGAGAAAAGTACCAGTACATTTTACAAGATTACCTCAATTTGGTTATAGAATTTTAAAATGGAGCGTTAAATATTATTTTTTTAAAAAAACGTCACCTTTAATTTGTGGAATTCATGTAACAGATGTTTGTAATTTACGATGTGAGATGTGCGGAGTATGGAAGAAAGAGCAAAAGGAAACACTTGACTTTGAACTTTACAAAAAAACAATAATTGATCTATCGAAAAGTTGCTGTTATTTAAGCTTATGCGGTGGAGAACCGTTGGCAATTCCAGACATTTTTGAACGAATAAAATTTGCAAGAAAACATATTCCTTTAGTGCGGATTGTCTCAAATGGCTTCATTATTGATGAAAAAATGGCTATCAAGCTTGGCGAGTCAAGGATAAATGAAATTTCAATAAGTCTGGATGGATTCAAAGACATACATGATAAGTTTCGCGGAAAAGAAGGCTCTTTTGACAAGGCCATAGCAGCCATAAAACATCTGAAAAAGTATGCTCCAAGTACCAATATTATAGTAAACACAATTATTGCCCCGTGGAATATTAAGCAGCTACCTCCATTTATAGACTTTATTGAATCCTTAAATGTTCGACAAAATTTTCAGGCAATTGGCAGTATCTTTCAGAAAGTTGAAAGTACTGCTTATTCGGGTGTCGGAATTGATGAAAGGGACCTCGCATTATTGATGAATAAAGTTCGGTCAAAGAAGAATATTGTTAACAGTAAATACTATTTGTCAAAAATACCGGAATACTTCCTTGGAAGAAAAGATTTTATTTCCATTAATGAAAAACGATGCCTTTTACCAAAATATTTTATTGAGATAAAGCCAGATAAGAAATTATACATCTGTGGAATTGTATTCGATGAGGGAAAGCCTTTTGAACTTGAAATGGGCTTATCAAATATTTTGAAAAGCAAGGAGTTTAAGGAAGAGCAAAAAAATTTGGAAAACTGCAAATTATGCGAGAAAGCTATGTATGTGTGCTATTTAGAACCTAGGATTTCTTTTCCTTTTGAAAAATTATTAAAATATCACTGATCTTTTTTGAAAACATAATGTGCTGTTAATATTCTGTAATAATAAAAAAAATACATAAATGATAAGGTAATGAATACAAAGGTTATTTGTTTATTGCCGAAAAAGATCAGCGGCGTTACTTCCCTGTTGGATGAAAAAAACAGATTTAATTAAAGCAACTTGTACATTCTTATTTGCTGAAAAGTGTACATTCTTATTTACCAAAAAATGTACATTGTTATTTACCGATTACAATAGAAAGAATATCAATTGAAAAATTGGAATATACAAATTGGAATTAGGTCCGCTCAGCTTTGGATCAGGAAATTACGATAAACTTTCTTTTTTCATGAGTTTGCCCTGGAAGCAAGCAGGGGCAATAACGATAAAGTCCTTTAAAAAGGGTAGTTTACGAACAAATGCAGTATTGAATTCTTAATCGGTAATTACAATTTTCCTGACGAGTTTATTTTTGCTATTTTCGGCCACTAATGTATAAATGCCTTTTGGCAGGGTGCTTATATCAATTTGTAAACTATTCCTGGCGGATGTTTCAATCATAACATTGCCAACCATATCAAATATTTTTATGGTCGTCATGTTTGTAAATCCTTCAACATGTAAGGTATGGCTTGCAGGATTAGGAAATATCGATATGTCATCCTGCTGGTCAGAACTTTCAAAACCTGTATTAATGATTGTTTTGGTAAGCTTGAAATCATAAGGATGTAAGTAACTTTTGTATTTTGGTAATCCGTATATCTCGAGGTAATATGTACCGGGATCAAGCGCCATGGAATAATTTAGGCTGGACGCGCCGTTGCTGCTATTGCTTGTTCCAAGAAAAGCGCCTGATATGTTAACAAAACGGGCTTTTAAATCATTAATAAAGATGTTGCTGATACTTACTTTTACATTGCTTTTTGCAGCGATGGTAAAAACAAAATCATCATAATCAAGGTAATAACCTCCAACCGGTTGTGGTGTTGTAAAGGACATATATGTTGTATCAAAACCAACCTTATAGGACAGGGAAAAATCATTGGGCTCATCCATTCCTTCCATCAACAGGGATAATATATGGCTTAAATCCCCGTGAATTTGAATCGGATTGGACCTGTAAAGATAAAATATGTTTTTTGTCAGGTTGGGATAAAGTGTATTAAGGTTGGCACTGGTCGATAAAACAAGACCGTCGCCGGGAATTTCCTCCAGGCAGCCGTTCATGCAATCACCAATAATACACGCAAAATCCAGATCTTTGGGCATGGCCTTTTGATTTAATCCTGTAACACTATCGCCTTCCTGTCCGTTGCAGTCAACATCGAGGTTATAATAATCCGATAATAATGCATCGTCCATATTTGAATTGATTTCCAAACCTCCATAAAGAAATACACCTGGTGTATGCGATACAACATAAGATCTTTTAACATCCCTTTTGCCTTCACAAGCATCATCAACTCCAATAACCCAATCTAAGTATTCCGATAAGCTTGCATTGCTTCCGGCGTGAGGTGATCCTGCTGTAACCAGTTTTGCAACATGGTGTTTGCCGTCCGATTGCCAGTTTGATGATTCTTGTATGTATTGTCTGCAACAAAGCCCGCCCATACTATGAGCTACTAAAATAACCTTTTTACGCCCGGTAAGTTGCATTACCCTGCAAACGGCTTCACGCATTGCCCTCCCTTGTTTTGCTGCAGCCGACATCCTGCTTTTAACATCATGCCCCCAGTTGATAGGATTATAGCTTCCGTCATCACCTACATCAAAATTTACATAATAATAATCGCCCGGAACCCATGTTCCTGAAAAAAGGGCTATGTCCGCATTTGCAGTGGGCCAAAATTCCAGATTCGCCGTTTCATTGTTGCCATCATCATTGAGACAAAAATCAAAACGGCCGCCAAATGTGCTTCCATAATAAGTGTCCATTGAATCGGTGATGGTATTCCAGTCTTCGGCTTTCATACCAAGACCATGCATAAATATAATCGGATAGGGCAGGTGAATTCCGGATTTACTTTGCGAAACTTTTTTAACGTAAGTCACTATATCCCTTGCGGAATCAGGTGTGGACGGAAATTCATACCCGGCGGGCCTTAACTTTGGTACAGCCTGCGTGGAATACGGTATGGGCACTTCTGTCTGTGCTAGGGTAATGTTATTTATGAAAAAAAGTAACATTAATAAAATTGAAATATTTTTCATGATTTTTTGCATTAATCCTTTATCAGCTTAATTTAAAAGTTGTTAGCAATGCAAATTAAACAATAAGTATCCGTAAAACAAAATATTGCCAATATTATTTATGGAGAATTTTATGTAATATTTCATGTATTATTTTTTTTATAAATATCTGGTTTATTTATTAATACGACATATCGTATTAAAAGCAATACAAACCATTGATTACTTTTGATGTTCCGATTTTGAAAATATTTTAGGTATTTCGGTATTGTAATAAATATTTATGCATTGACTCTAAATAAAACTGCGAACGCTAAAAAAATGTGCCAGATTATTCCCTGGGAGTGGCTCGGATTTCCACAGGCAATAATCTGGCATTTTAAACTAATGGTATAAAATTCAGGTGGATTTCATACTGTTTTTAAATCAGGTTTAATCTTTAGAAATGACAATTTTTTTAAAGACTTTTTCCTTGGCATTTTCTGTTACTAAAGTATAAATACCGGTAGGTAGATTTGTAACATTCATTGATGTGTTGTTTTGCGTAAGTGTTTCATATACAATATTACCAAGCATATCATAAATCTTAATATCTGTTTTATTTTTTATTCCGTCAATATACAATATGTCTTTTGCCGGATTCGGATAAACTAAAATTTTATCAGCCTCATCTAAAGTTTCAACTTCAGTAGTATTCATTGTTTTGGTTAGCTTAAAATTGTATGGATGCAAGTAGGTATGATAGGTTGGCGAACCATAGATTTCCAGGTAGTAGGAGCCTGCATTCAGTGGTTTGGTGAAACTCAAAGTTGAAGCTCCGTTGCTGTGAACTTCAGTACCGATAACGTTACCCGATAAATCAACAAAACGAGCTTTTAAATCACTAATATTTATGTTGCTGACATCTAATTTTACATAGCTGTTTGAAGGGATTGAAAATTTAAAATCATCATAATCGGATGAATAGCCTCCCATAGGCTGAGGTGTAATAAACGAGGTATAGGTATTATCGAATTCAATTCCATAAGCTACGGAATAGTCATTTGCTTCATCCATGCCCTCCATTATTAAGAACAATAATTGTTGCAGATCTCCGTGTACGTGAATAGGGTTATTCGAATAATAATAGAAAATATTTTTGGTCAGATTTGGGTAATAGGTATTAAAATTAGCATTAATAATTCTTACTAATCCATCCCCGGGGATTTCCTGGCCGCCGCAGGATCCACAATTTCCGATAATATTGGCAAAATCCAGATCTCTCGGCATGGCTTTTTGATTTAATCCTACCACATAATCTCCTTCCTGGCCATTACAATTTACATCAACATTATAATAATCTGACAACATCATATTGTCTATAACCGAATAAGTTTCCCAGCCGCCATAAACAAATACGGCAGAATCGCCACTTATGGAATATGATCTTTTCACATCCCGGCTGCCTTCGGAACGATCATCAACACTCATAATCCAGTCGCCAAATTCAGATAATGAAGCATTGCTGCCACCAAGAGGAGATCCGGCTGTGACGATTTTTGCAATATGATGTTTTCCGTCAGCTTGCCACAGCGAAGGATTTTGTATATACTGCCTTAGCGCCAATCCGCCCATACTGAATGCCACTAATATAACCTTATCCTTGCCTGTAATCTGGAGAATGCGGCGGACAGCTTCACTAACTGCTTTACCTTGTTTAAATGCAGCCGACATTCTGCTTTTAACATCATGTCCCCAATTGATTGGATTATAACTTCCATCATCTCCGACATCAAAATTCAAATAATAATAATCACCAGGAACCCAGGTGCCTGAAAAGAGAGTCATATCGGCATTTGCTGTCGGCCAAAAATATAAATTAGAATGTGAATCACTACCATCATAGTTTAAACAAAAATCAAATCTTCCTCCAAAGTTAGTTCCATAATATACATCCATTGAATCAGTTAAGGTGTTCCAGCTCTCAGCTTTCATTCCAAGACCATGTACAAATAATACAGGATATGTAAAGTGCATACCGGATTTACTCATGGATGGTTTCTTTGTTGGAGTGGTAACCAGTAATGAATCAGTTCCGGTCCTGAATTCGAATCCGGCCGGACGAACATTGGGAACAGCATAAACTGATGATGTCAGGTTTTCAACTTCCTGCTGTGCCCGCGCATATAAACAAAGCACGATGCATAAGACCGATAAAATCATTGTTTTTTTCATGGTGTTTTTATTTGTTAATTATGAATTGGTGAATTATTTGTTGTTTTTTGTTAAGCATATTATAATCTGAGTGTTGCATATTATTATGCCCATTTTCTTTATTAGCTCTCAAAAAATTTCCAATAATAAAAATCTCATTCTTCCTTTTTGTATCACCTTTAACAATTTTAGTTTTTTGATTTTTCACAAGCTGTGCAGATTTCGATGTTATTGATTTCAATAAATTCAATTACAGGAGCAAAAATATATTTGTGCCAATTAACCAGACAGGCCAAATTAGCAAAACAGGGTTTTGAGTTATTTAAAATGGCTTTTTGATTAGTATGGGCAAATAAGTAGTAAGATTTGATCAATACCGGCAAGCCGGTGTCCCTGAAAAATATGAAATTTTCAAAGCGAAAAAATATGCCTGGCTTTTTATCAGGCAGATTTTTAATGTGGCCTTGACTCAGGAATAGCCTGTTCCTGTGGTTCAGACCGCCAGTAATACTGAGAGTTTGCAGTGATTTACTTCACTAAAAAAGTAAAGATTATGAAAAAAATTGAATGAAAGTTTATTACCTGAGGTCAATTACTTCCACACCAGGGAAATCAGATGATTTAAATGTAAACTTTGAGTCGGGGATAGGTTGATTGGTTACAAATTTCGTAATAGAATAAGTATAAACCGAATAACCGTTTTTATCGTAAATGATTCCGTTTGCGATCTGTTTTTTTAATTTATCTATTTCCAAACGGATCTTATAATAGGATTTTGCCTTTATGGGAGTCAGGTCAATGATTTGGTATATCCTTGAGCCGCGGGTTTCTTCTTTAATAAATTTTGGAGTAAAACGTTTATTGTAATCTGTAAGTAGCTTTAGAGGATTCATTGATTCATCGGCATCAGGATCATTATTGTTTATCTGGACTTCATTATTTTCTTTTAAATAAGTCCAAACGGTTTTACCATCGCAAATTACTTCCTGTCCTGAAAAATCAAGCCTGTATTTTTCTCCTTTCATACAGGCACTGCCTGTTTTGGTTTCTTTGGCTTTTTTTGACGTATTTTCAAGTATAAATGAAAATGTGATATCAATGGTTGAGTATGATTTTGTCTGCTGTGATACCCCGTCAAGAATAGCTTTAGCTTTGCTGTTGTCCTGTGCAGATAAAAATACCGCAGAACTCAGCAGTAAAGCGGTGATGAATAATTTTTTCATGCTTTTAATTATTGTTACGAAGGCTGGTCAAAAACTGTTCCAAAGATTCCATGTCTTTGTATCTTACCTCACGGGCCTTGCTGCCTTCAAAAGGTCCCACAATTCCTGCTGATTCAAGCTGATCAATGATACGGCCTGCACGGTTGTAACCGAGTTTGAGTTTCCGCTGTAACAGAGAAGTTGACCCGTGTTGATGTATCACAATAATACGGGCGGCTTCATCAAACATTTCATCCCGGTCACCGGCATCAAGATTTTTTTCATTGCCGTTTTCTTCATCCGGGCATTCGGGTAATTCAAAAATATTCGGGAAGGCACGCTGCTCGCCAATAAAATCTGTCAGCAATTCTACTTCAGGTGAATCAATAAATGCACATTGAAGCCTTACCATTTCACTTCCCGTCGAAAGAAGCATATCGCCCCGTCCAATCAGTTGGTCGGCGCCTCCGGTATCCAGGATGGTGCGTGAATCAATTTTGGAAATTACACGGTAAGCAAGGCGTGCAGGGAAGTTTGCTTTGATCGTACCAGTGATCACATTTACCGACGGGCGTTGCGTGGCAACAATAAGATGGATGCCTATAGCCCTGGCAAGTTGAGCTAAACGCGTAATTGGCGCTTCTACTTCTTTCCCGGCAGTCATAATCAGGTCGGCAAATTCATCTATGATCACAACAATGTACGGCAAAAAATGATGTCCATCATTCGGATTCAATTTGCGTGCAATGAATTTAGCATTATATTCCTTTATATTCCTGACATTGGCAGCTTTAAGCAGATCATAGCGGATTTCCATTTCAATACACAGGGAGTTCAGCGTACGGACAACTTTTTTCACATCTGTGATGATTGCCTCTTCCGAGTCAGGGAGTTTAGCCAGGTAATGGCGTTCAATTTTTGCAAAAAGGGTAAGCTCAACTTTTTTGGGGTCGACCAAAACAAATTTTAATTCAGCCGGGTGCTTTTTATAGAGAAGTGAAGCAATGATTGCATTGAGCCCGACAGATTTTCCCTGACCTGTGGCTCCGGCCATTAAAAGGTGGGGCATTTTTGCCAGGTCGGTTACGTAACTCGTATTAGAAATAGTCTTACCTAATCCTATCGGAAGATCAAAATTGTTATTCTGGAATTTTTCTGAAGCCAGAATGGAGCGCATTGATACGATCCTTGGGTTTTGGTTGGGAACTTCAATACCGATGGTTCCTTTACCGGGCATGGGAGCGATAATACGAATACCTAATGCCGATAAGCTTAAAGCAATATCGTCTTCAAGGTTTTTTATTTTCGAAATGCGTATTCCGGGAGCTGGAACAATTTCATACAGGGTGACGGTTGGTCCAATGGTAGCATTAATCTTGTCAATCTGAATAGAATAGTTGTTCAGCGTTTTTAATATACGATCCTTGTTTGCCTCTAATTCTTCTTTTTGGACCGATGTGCTACCAGTGTCATATTCCTTAAGCAGGTCAAGTTCAGGAAAACGGAATGAAGCCAGCTCCAGTCTCGGATCATAAGGAGTATCAATTGTAAAATGTTCTTTTTCTTGCTGTTCAGTATCTTCAACACCTTCGTTTACAATCACGGATATTTCTTCTTCCGGTGTAATGGTAAAAGGGATGTCATTAAGAGATGCTTGCGGATCAGGCTTTTTATTGTTTTTATCCGGACTTACCGCTTCTTTTTCATCAGAAGTTTTTTTGACGGTAAACTCAAAATCAGGTTCGGTTTCGTCTGTTTTGACGGAGTTAAAAACTACTGTTGATTCTGAAGCATATTCATCGTCAGGTTTATTTTGTTCAAAACCAACAGCTTGTTTAAATTCATTTCTGATTTCATTATTTTCGTCTTCGGGAGCAGGTTCTTCATTTTCGGCATTGGTTTCTTTTTGCTTTTTCTGCCAACGGCGGTGGATATTATATTCAACTATAAGAAAACTTAACATAAGGAAAAAAAGAAGGATGCCTGCTCCAATTTTTCCGATAATACTATTTAGCCATAAATTAACCTGGTAGCCAAAAGAACCGCCTAATATAAGAACATCTTCAGTATTAAGAACAAATGAAAGGCACGCAGAAATCCATATTAGCCCGAAGATCAAATATTTTGTTGCTTTGGATAATGGAAAGATGCGAAAGCCGAAAAACAATTTAGTTCCCCAGATTATGAGCCAGGCAATAAATAAAAAGGAAGCAACCCCAAACCATTTTTTTATAAAAAGAAAAGACAGGATGGCGCCGAATTTTCCCATCCAGTTTTCAGACTGTAAGCTGTTGTCGGTCAATATCCGGAAAAAGGAATTATGAAAAATATTGTCATCAGCTTTCCAGAAAAAAAGATAAGAGGTGAAAGCAATCAACAGGAAAAAAGCCAGGAGTAAGAGGAATAAGCCTGTTACCTTTTGTGATTTTTCACTTCGAAGTGTGGCAATAATACTTGTTGATTTGTTTTCCTGTATTTTCTGCTTTTTCTCTTTAGGTGGTTTGACCTTTTTAACAGGTTCCTGCTTACTGACCGGTTCACTATTTTTGCCAGAAATACTTTCTTCTTTAAAAGTATTTTTTGAAAAAGTTTGTTCTTTCCGGGGCATCTACGTAATTGTGTTTATACAAAAAATAAAATCCCCTGACAATGGCAGAGGATTTCATTTGCTGGTTATTTTATTTTATTCTTCGCCATTTAACTGACTTTTCATTTGTTCTTTTTCTTCCGGGGTTAGTTCTACGTAATCACTCGGAATGAGGAAGTCAGTTTCTTTTATTTTACCTTTTTTTACTTCAGTAGCAGAAAATGTGGTAATTATCCCGTCTGGTGTTGTTACAACATATTCCAGGGGAACGCCTTTTAATTTATTGAATTGTCCGCCATAATTAAGGGCTTCGCCACCAAGCTCTTCTGTAAAATATACGATAGCAACTGTTTTTTCATCATCCTTAGTTGTTGTATATTCGGCTTTTTTACAGACATATCCGGCAATGGTTTTGGTTTCTTCTTTATACACAATTGAAGGTTCGGGTTCTTCTGCTATTGATTTGTTGATTTCTTCCGTACTCATTTTAAAGTATTTTTTCTCACCCATGATATCGAGCAAGGTAGTACTGGTTTTATTGTCGCCATCAGTAATGATATCAATATTTACCGGTCCCATAGGAATGGTCATCTTTTGCTTGTTATCGTAAATTGAAAGAATCATTGTCTTTGGCTGTTGTGCAGCTGTTGCAGGGTCAATCGTACCGGTGTATGACATGGTATAGTTGATTACTCCTCTGAATTTTTTCTGGGCGTAACTGTTTATGCTAAATATGCAGGATACTGCCATAACAATTACTAATGCGCTGATTACTTTTTTCATGATTATTTTTTTTAAAAATTTCGATCTGTTTGCAAATATAATACCATTTATTTTTGTGCAAAAATATTTGATTAATTATTGTATAAAACCTAAGCAGCTAAAAGTTTTCAATAAAGTAATTAACAGCCAGGGAATCTTAGTAGCCGAGAATTTTCATCATTGATTTATAGCTTTGTTCTTTAGCGAATAGCCTGGGATATACTTCACCATCCTCATCTTTTTCAAGCAAAATATGTTTGGGCGCGGGAGTGAGACAATGCTGTATTCCTCCGTATCCCCCGAGAGATTCCTGGTATGCTCCTGTATGAAATAAACCGATATATAATGGTTGCGACTCATCATATTTAGGGAGAAATACTGCGTTTGCATGTGCTTCGGCATTATAGAAATCATGACTATCGCAGGTCAGTCCGCCCAGGTTTACACGTTGGTAATCTTTGTCCCAATTATTAACGGCAAGCAAAACAAAACGCTGGTTGATAGCCCATGTATCAGGTAAAGTGGTCATAAAAGAGCTGTCAATCATGTTCCAAAGCTCACGGTCATTTTGTTGTTTCTGACCCAGAATAGAATAAAGAACTGCTCCGCTTTCTCCAACGGTATATGACCCGAATTCGCTGACAATATTTGGTTCCGGAATGTAATTGTTTTGGCAGATATTCTTGATCTGGGAAACGATTTCCTCAGCCATGTATTCATAATCATAATCGAAAGCAAGAGAGTTTTTCACAGGAAATCCTCCACCAATATTCAAAGTGTCAAGCTCCCTGCAATGTCTTTTTAGTTCACAATATACATTAACGCATTTACTTAGTTCATTCCAATAGTAAGCATTGTCACGTATTCCGGTATTGATAAAGAAGTGAAGCATCTTAAGTTCAAACTTCGGATTGTTTTTAATTGAACTCTTATAAAAGTCTATAATATCATTATATCGAATCCCAAGCCTTGATGTATAAAAGTCGAACTGAGGTTCTTCTTCTGATGCAATCCGGATACCAAGTTTGCATTTTTTCTTCAGGTATTTCTCGATTTGTTTTAGTTCGGCTTTATGATCAAGAACTGGAATAGTATTCACATAGTTATTATTTATCAGCTTGCAGATGCTCGTAATATAGCCTTGCTTTTTAAATCCATTGCATATAATATAACGTTCTTTATCGATTAATTTTTTTTCATAAAGGCTTTCAATGATGTTAATGTCAAACTCTGAGGATGTTTCAAGATGGATGTCATTTTTTAAGGCCTCTTCCATAATGAATGAAAAATGAGAACTTTTTGTGCAGTAAGCATATGAGTACTCACCTTTATAATCTGCTTTAGCAATAGCAACATTAAATAGCTTTTTTGCTTTTTGAATCTGCGAAGATATTTTAGGCAGGTAAGATATTTTTAACGGGGTTCCGTATTGTTTAATCAAATCAGTTAGACAAATATTATTGAAGTAAAGTTCATTGTCTTCAACTTTAAATTCATCCTGCGGGAAATCAAATGTTTGCTCAATTAGGTCAATATATTTTGTTTTCATTTCAAAAGTAAGTTAGTTACATTAATAAAAAAAAATCAATCTAAGTTATTCGGATTTATTTTATCATGCAAAAGTAAACTTTTTAGAAACTAAAAATGAAGTAATTTAAATTATCATGAAATATTTTTTTTCATTTAATATGATTATTTTAAAAATCCTGACATTTAATAATTTACATGGTGTGTTTAGCCGATTGTATAAGGTTATATGAAAAAGGAGTATTTTCAAGATTGCTATTTACTTGAGAATTGTTTTGTATGAAATAAATCAATCATACTTCGTTTGTTTAATTACTTCGATTGAGTGTTGCATCATTTAAATGATAAGTTATATAATATTTAATCGCAGGTAATTAACGCCGTAAATACTTGAATTAGTTTAAAATATTATTTAGTGTTTGTAAGAAAACGCCAATTTCTTCGTTACGCTTGCGTCAAAAATGCTCATCCCGACATGAAGTGTCGGGATTCCGCTTTTTGCTACTTCGCAAGCCTCAAACTTGACGTTTTCTTTTTACAAACAGAAGTTTTCTTATTGACACTATTTAATAACCGATACGTATTTTTGGTAATTTTTCATAAGTGTTTTACTTATTTTTATGTAATATGCAGTAATTCAATTTAATGCCTGGATTATATATTTGAATATATCTGTGAAAGAAACAATTTAGATTTCAAACAATATATATATTTGTACAAAAAATAGGCAGTATGAGAATTCAAAGAATTAATGAACAGAAACATTCAAAAAGCTCTGTTGATGTGGATTTAAGCTTGTTGGACCCCATTATTCAGAAATATAAAAATGTAAAGGGAAATATGATCCCTATTTTGCAGCATACTCAGGAACTATACGGGTTCATACCCAGGCAGGCATTTATAAAGATTTCTGATGAAACGGGTTTGAAATTGAGTGATATGTATGGTGTAGCTACATTTTATGCCCAGTTTCGTTTGAATCCCGTCGGGAAACATATTATAAAAGTGTGTCATGGTACTGCCTGCCATGTTCAGAATGCCAACAAAATTTCTGATGCATTGCAGGAGGCATTGAATATTAAGGACGGGGAAACAACAGAAGATAATCTTTTTACACTTGAGTCTGTAGCTTGCCTGGGATGTTGCTCGCTAGCCCCGGTGATGATGATCGGTATTGAAACTTTCGGTAAATTAAATGGAAACGAGGCTGTTAAGATTGTAAAAGATATAAAAATAAAGGAATTAAACTAATAGCCAAATAATAAATAATATGGCACAAACAAAAGTAATTGTCGGTCTTGGGAGTTGCGGAGTAGCAGCCGGGGCTGGAAAAACTTATCAAAAGCTTGAGAGCTTGAAAAAAGTTGATATGCTTGGTTTTGAACTTAAAAAAACCAGTTGTGTGGGCATGTGTTTCAGGGAGCCTCTTGTTGAAGTAATAGACGAGAGCGGCTCTTATTTATATGGTAATGTTGATGAGGCAAGAGCTGTAGAGATAGTTGAAAAACATATAAAAAATAATGAACCGGTTAAGGAGTTGGTCGTAAAGTCTGATTTATTTGATACTCCCGATGATTATTTTTTCAGGAATCAGGTTAAAATTGCATTACGCAATTGCGGGATGATTGACCCTGAGAACATTGATGAATATGAAGCCCGTGGAGGATATAAATCGATCAAAAAGATACTGAATGAAAAAATCAGTAATGAAGAAGTGATTAAAACGATGATTGATTCGGGCTTACGTGGCAGGGGAGGCGGTGGCTTTCCTACAGGAATGAAATGGAAATTCGCTTATAACAATAAATCTGATCAAAAGTATATTATCTGTAATGCTGATGAAGGTGACCCCGGCGCATTTATGGACCGTTCGCTGCTTGAGGGTGACCCTCACTCGGTTCTTGAGGGGATGATCATTGGAGCGTATACCATACAGGCTACTTCAGGCGTAATTTATTGCAGGGCAGAATATCCGCTTGCTATTAAAAGGTTGAATATAGCTATAGATCAGGCCAGAAAAAAGGGATACCTGGGTAAGGATATTTTCGGTTGTAAGGGATTTGATTTTGATATATATATAAAAGAAGGTGCGGGAGCTTTTGTATGTGGTGAGGAAACGGCGCTGATAGCTTCTGTTGAGGGCCAGCGGGGTATGCCACGGAAACGACCGCCATTTCCAGCAGAAGCAGGTTTGTGGAAAAAACCCACCAATATTAATAACGTTGAGACCTTTGCTAATGTTCCCTGGATTATTTTTAATGGTTCCGATGCATATAAGAAATACGGTACCGAGAAAAGCAAAGGCACCAAGGTATTTGCTCTGGCAGGAAAGATCAAAAATTCGGGTTTAGTTGAAGTACCGATGGGAATTACCATCCGTGATGTTATCTTTAAACTGGGCGGGGGTATACCCAACGATAAAAAATTCAAAGCTGTACAGTTGGGAGGCCCTTCCGGCGGGTGTATTCCTGAATATTTGGCCGACACCATTGTTGATTATGATTCAGTAAATGCGACCGGAGCTATTATGGGTTCAGGTGGTATGGTTGTGATGGATGAAACAACCTGCATGGTTGATATTGCTAGATTTTTCCTGAATTTTACACAGGCGGAATCATGTGGTAAATGCACATTTTGCAGGATTGGTACCAAACGCATGCTTGAAATTCTTACCCGCATAACAGAAGGCAAAGGTAAAGACGGAGATATTGAAATGCTCGAAGAGCTTGCCTATCAGATTAAAGACAATTCTCTGTGTGGCCTTGGCCAGACAGCGCCCAATCCTGTTCTGACTACGTTAAAATATTTCCGAAATGAATATGAAGCTCATATTCGCGACAAAAAATGCCCTGCTAAAGCCTGCAAACATTTACTGACTTATTTTATCGATCAGGAGAAGTGCACAGGCTGCATGGTCTGCGCTAAGAAATGCCCGGTAGGTGCTATTGACGGTGAAAAGAAAAAGCCTCATTTTATACGTGAAGCAGATTGCATCAAATGCGGTGATTGCAATAGCCGTTGTAAGTTTGATGCAATTAGTGTGTTTTAATTAATGAATTGTAATTGAATATATATAAGTGCCATGAGTGAAAAATTAAATATTATTTTAAATGGTAAGAATGTAACCGGGTACAAGGGTGAAACCATTCTCGGTATGTCTGAACGGCTGGGTGTTGAGATACCAACATTATGTAATGACCACAGGCTTGATCCATACACTTCATGCTACCTGTGTGTTGTAGAAGTTCAAGGTATGCGAGGGCTTCAGCCAGCATGTTCGACAAACATCAGTGAAGGGATGCGGATAGATACCCAGAATACAAGGATATTCAGGGCAAGGAAAACTGCTCTTGACCTGATATTGAGTAATCATTATGCTGATTGCCTGGGGCCATGTAAGCAGGCATGCCCGGCTGGTGTGGATGTTCAGGGATATATCGGCCTTATTGAAAAAGGGAAATACAGTGATGCTGTTGCGTTGATAAAGGAAACAAATCCGCTGCCGGCCATCTGTGGCCGTGTTTGTGTGCGCCCCTGCGAAGTTGCCTGTCGCAGAAACCTCCTTGATGAAGGACATGGGGTTGGAATTGATTACCTGAAACGCTTTGCATCTGATTTTGACCTCAGTTCTGAAAACAAATACAGCCCTCAAATAAAACCAGCAACGGGTAAAAAAATAGCTGTTGTGGGTGCGGGCCCCGGCGGACTTTCTGCTGCTTTTTTTCTTCAGAAAGAAGGGCACCAGGTGGATATTTTTGAAGCCGCTCCTAAAGCCGGTGGCTGGCTGCGATATGGAATACCTGAATACAGGTTGCCCAATGACTTGCTACAGAAAGAAGTTGATAATATTACGGAAATGGGAGTGAAGATCTTTTACAACCAAAAACTGGGTGAAAATCTGAGCTATAAAGCCTTAAAGTATAAGTATGATGCCATAATTCTTGCTGTGGGATCGCAGGCGGGTACTAATATTGGCTGTGAAGGCGACGATGCCGGAAATGTGTTTAGTGGGGTTGAATTTTTGAAAACAATGGAACTTAGCGGAACAAAATATGATTTTTCAGGAAAAACCGTAGGTGTGATAGGTGGCGGAAATACAGCAATGGATTGTTGCCGCACAGCCAAACGTTTTGGTGCGGAAAAAGTTTATGTTATCTATCGCCGTACTGAAAATGAAATGCCCGCCAACCCGATTGAAATTCATGAATCAAAACTGGAAGGCGTTGAATATTTATTTTTGACTGCTCCGGTTAAGGTGAATAAAGATAAGGAAGGCAATATTGTGTCGATAAGATGTATTAAAATGGAGCTTGGCGAACCTGATGCTTCGGGCAGAAGAAGGCCAATCCCCATTCAGGGTTCTGAATTCGATATACCCATGGATTATGCTCTGGCTGCAATAGGACAAAAGACTGTTATCGGGTTTTTAGGTGATATTAATGCCAATACCGATATAGGAGAGTTAAAATTAACCAGGTGGGGCGATATTGAAGCAGATCCGCAAACATTGCAAACGGGTGTAAAAAGAATTTTTGCCTGTGGTGATGGTGTTACCGGTCCTGCAACGATCATTCAGGCCGTTGCACAGGCAAAAATTGCTGCAAAAAGTTGCCATCAGTACCTGGCCGGTGAAGCCATCATTCCTGATAAAAAGGAATTTATAAGTAAACGCGATAATTTTAAAATGCAGGTCAGAGAGGATTATTTATCAAAATATGCTCAGCAGCACAGGCATGAAATGCCTACACTCAATCCTGACCAGAGGCTGAATTTTAATGAAGTTGAACTGGGATATGAAAATGAGGATGTCGCACTTCAGGAGGCCCAGCGCTGTTTTGAATGTGGTTGTTCGGCATATTTTGATTGTAAATTGAAAAAATATGCCACGGAGTATGATGCGGACCAAAAGAAATTTGAAGGAGAATTTAAAGAGTATAACGTGGATTTCAGACATCCGTTTATTGAAATCGATAATAATAAGTGCATACTTTGTTCAAGATGTGTAAGGATATGCAGGGATGTTGTCGGGGCCAATGCTCTGGGTCTGGTAAACAGAGGTTTCAAAACCTATGTTGCCCCAAGTATGGGGGATTCCTTGCAGGAGACAAAATGTGAATCCTGTGGTTTGTGTATTTCAACCTGTCCCACCGGAGCCCTTTCAGAAAATGTATCATTCAAACCAGGACCTTATAAAACTGAGACATTCGAAACGATTTGCAATTATTGTTCTGTAGGATGCACAATTGCAGTCCACCATGTAAATAATTATGTTGTAAAAGTCGGTGGTGTTAAAGGAAAAATAAACATTTCTGGAAATATTTGCCGTTATGCCCGGTTTGGATACAAATATCTGAACAACACCAACAGGATTGTTAAGCCTTTGCTAAAAGTTGCCGGAAAATTTGAGGAGATTGATTTTGATAAAGCCTACGATATCATTTCGTACAAAATCAAAAGTACAGAGCCTGATAAAAATGCATTTTTTGCAGGTGCACGACTTACTAATGAGGAAATGTATCTGATTCAGAAACTGGCTCGTAAAGGTGCCGGAACCAATAATGTTTCAAGTTTTCACTATCTCGGAAGAGGGGATGGCTATAGATTTCTATCTGATAAAAATGTTTATTTCGAGCAATTAGCCGATGCATCAAAAATCTGGTTGCTGGGTTCTGAAATAAATGCAGATAACGCTGTTTTTGGTTTCGAAATATACACTCAGCACAGGAAACACAAGGTACCCCTGGTAAATATTACTAACAGGGAGATCAGCAGCATGGCCGAAAAGGTTGATGAAAGTATTATTATAAAGGATTATTATTCATTTGTCAGGGCTGTTAATTATTATCTTGTTAAATCCGGCAAGCAAAATATGATGTTTATCAATGACAATTGCACCGGCTTTGACCAATACAGTAAGGATTTGCTTAATGAGGATTATAAAACACTTGTTAATAAAGCCTGTGGTGATGCTTCCATAATTGAAAGTTTTGCTGATGGCTTCAATGAGCAAATGAATGCTATTCTTGTTATTTCAGAAAAAGCGTTAAATTCGGCAACATGCTCGGAAGTAAGAAACCTTGCTCTGATTACCGGGAAATTAGGAAAAACGGCAAGCGGAATTTTCAGTTTGAAGGAGAAAAACAACTCCCAGGGATTGTTTGATATGGGAATAAGCCAAAAGTTTGGTGTCGGGCATATAGAGGTCAGCTCTGAAGATTATCAGAAGAAAGTCCGTGATAGTTGGAATATTTCAAATACTCCGGCTGATGCTAAAGAAAACATATACGATCTTTTACATCAAAATAAATTGAAAAACCTTTTCATTTTTGGCGAAGACCCTGTTGGTTGTGCAATTGATAAAAGCCTGGTCAGGAAATGGTTTGATAATGCAGATTTTATTGTTGTACAGGATTATTTTATGACGGAAACAGTTGCTGAGGCTGACCTGATTCTTCCTGCTTCATTTCCTTTTGAAACAGGTGGAAGTTACTCAAATACATTAAAAGTGCTTCAGAAATTTGAACCTGCTTTCCAATTTAATTCAAAGCTTAGCCACGATTCAATTCATCAGCTTATTAATCTTAATAAGAAATTTGGTGACGAAAGTGTGACTGACTCAGTGGATGTTATGATGGAAGCAATAGGCTTATTGCCTGTAGAATCCGGCGCCAGCTTTGAGTTTTATTGTATTACTGATCAGGATAAGAAACTATTCAAACATGGTTGCGATATTTTGGTAAAGCAGTTTGATGATGAGTTTGAATATAAATTAAAATAGTTTCCGTGATTTTTGTATTTCGCTATTAAATTACTTAAATTTGTAAAACAGATAAAAAATGAGTTCAATCAATTTTGTTTCGCTTCACGTGAAGTGTCCTTTATGTGGTAAGTCATTAATGGATTCAGAACATAAAGTAGATAATGAACCTGGTATTAAATTGCTCGTGGAGGCAAAGAATGGTAAGGGATATCTTATAATGAGCAATATATACGGAAGCTATAATATTGTTTCCGATATTAGTTTTGAGGAAAATGAAATGGTGAAGTTTTCATGTCCTCATTGTACAGGCACCCTTTTATCAGGAGATGTTTGTGAACTGTGTAATGCGCCTATGGTTACATTAGTATTAGAAATGGGAGGTAAGGTTAGTTTCTGCTCGCGTAAAGGATGCCAGAATCATAATGTTGGATTCAATGATTTAACGGATGCCCTGAGAAAGTTTTATGAAGAATTTGGGTATCTGGACAAGCATCATTCTACACCGGATTATATACATCTGCGGAAAGACCAGGAGCCGAAAAAAACCGAAGATGATGATGCCGGGAAATCATAATATGCGGATCATTTTTTATGGCGTATTACCCGCATTGCAGAAGGTGGTTGATTGAAAATGAAATACTCAATTAATAAAACAAATAAGTTATGGACGAATTTAAATCAGTTAATGAAATTCTTGATTTTGCTATTAATGCCGAGCAGGATGCTGTGGAGTTTTATAGCGGCCTGGCCCAAACAACCGTAAATTCACAGATGAAAACTGTTTTTGAAGGCTTTGCACAGGAAGAAATGGGTCACAAAGCCCGTCTTATGAAAATAAAAGAAACAGGAATCCTTGAAACCAGCAAGGCTGAAGTGATGGATTTGAAGGTAGCTGATTATATCACTCACGTGACTGTTTCTCCGGAAATGACATACGCCGAAGCTTTGGTGGTTGCCATGAAGAAAGAAAAAGCCGCTTTCAAACTGTATATGGCATTGTCGGGCAGGGTAAGCAATTCAGAAATGAAAGCATTGTTCCTGTCTCTTGCACAGGAGGAAGCAAAACACAAGCTTCGCTTTGAGCTGGAATATGATGAAAATGTTTTGAAAGAAAACTAGGAAATACCGGTTCTGGAATCAAAATTTGCAAATTCCGGTATATCCGGCTATAATGATTGCGTGAGCCGGAGTATTTATTCTCCAATTATTTTTATTAGAGCTCTTTTTCGGCGCCTGCCATCGAATTCGCCATAGAAAATGGCTTCCCATGGGCCCAAATCCAACTGCCCGTTGGTAATGGCTACAACGACTTCCCTGCCCATGACCTGGCGTTTTAGATGAGCATCTCCATTGTCTTCACCGACATTATGATGATAGCCATCGCGGCTGTATGGAGCAAGCCTTTCAAGCCACTCCATATAATCTTTATGAAGTCCCGACTCGTTATCATTTATAAATACACTTGCGGTTATATGCATAGCATTAACCAGACAAAGCCCCTCTTTCACGCCGCTGTCGCGGATAGCCTGTTGAACCTCACCGGTGATGTGGATAAACTGGTAGCGCTTTTCGGTATTAAACCATAATTCCTTGCGGTAACTTTTCATGTTCCGGTAATTTTAGTTGAATGTTATTGAAGCAAAATTTCTATTTATTCCCTTTGAATATTTTACCGAGGGATAGCCAAAGATCACAATTATACCTTCCTTGCTTGGATAGCGGATTCCATATGCTTTTCTGAAATTTTTTGCACCGCTGTTTTGTATCATTGGATGTATAGCGCCGAGGAAACAGGTTCCAAGCCCCAGCGATTCTCCGGCAAGCATGGCATACGTTGCTGCAATAAGAGGATCGGCCGGATCGGCATAGGGAGAACCGTAAAAATAAATAGCCAGCGGAGCATCATAAGTAACATAGTTTACACCGTTTTTCATGTTGCCGATGTACTTTTTTATAAGAGGCCTGAGGAAATTTCTGAAAAACTCGTCCCGTTCTTTTCCCCAGAAAGGCCTCATAATGGTCATAAACCAATTCGAAACTAACCATTGCATGCCTTCCAACAGTTTGCAAAAATCCTCAGTGAACCTTAAAACTTTTTGTTTGTTGTCAAGTACCAGAAGGTTTACATCCGATGGCGGAATGCCCATTGGGGCCGACATTGCGGCATGTATAATTTTATCGATCAATTCCTTTTCCACAGGCTTATCATTGAATTCCCGGACGCTTCTGCGTCTATTATACAAGTTCATCAAAGAATCATAATCCGCAATACTTTCCTTTGCCGGCAACACAAATAAATCAGAAGGTGAAAGTTCCCTTCCGTGAATTTCAATTGCTCCGCTTGGGCATATAGCCATACAATGCCCGCATCCTATGCATCCGAATACCGAGTCAGCAGATGCAGATGCTTTATTTTCAATAATGGTTAAACTAAAATCTTTGCAAACACTAACGCATAATCCGCATCCTGTGCATTTATCCTTGTCAATGCTGATGTCAGCTTTGACTTTTGTTCTGGTGGTTGGTATTGCCATAAAATAATTTCTAAAGAGAACTCAAAAAAACAGCTAACTGTCAAATCCTATTGAATTAAACAGCAAATGTAAAAAAGTAATTTGTTTTATTGAACAGCTGTGAAATGAAAGCTGTTTTCATTGCAATGGAAAACCTTACATAGATTTGCATGTACTCTCGAAATCTGCAAGATTAAATTTATTGGCTTCAAGCCCTTCATAGTATTTAATTACATTGCCATTCCAGAGCAATACAACCCCCGGTGTGTCAGCATTCATTCCCAGAAGGTCCCAGAAAACAGGAACATTAAGAATAGTATAAGGGAAAGAGCAAGCCCCCTCTTTAAAAAAGTCGGGTATCTGTTCTGTTTCTTCATCCATAAAGAAAATATATACCGGAGGGATATTGATTCTCTCTGATAAAGAACAAAGATCTTTCATCGTGGTCCTGCAATGGTCGCAGCCGGCAGCAAAAAAACAAATGATCTTTTTGCCTTCATCCAGATTAACCTTTTGATTGCCAAATGTTGTATATTGGCTATATCTTGATTTGGTCCTTTTAGGGCCGCCTTCAATGTTACCTGTTGCTACATCGTTTTTTTTCAGGGTATCTGTTTTGGGATTGTTTTTTACCGTAGACACTGAAGGTGTACTTAAGTTTGTATCCGTTATTGAAGAAGGCTGATCAGGAACATTGGAAATAATCGCTGTTTGTTCGGATTCAACAGTATTTGATTTACAGGGGCAAAAAGGAAAACAAACAAAAACAGCCAATGCAAAAGAAAGATAGATTAATAGGAGGTATATAAATCTGTTCTTTCTTTTTTCATTATATCTGATGAGAAAATATAAATATACCAGCAATCCGATCGTAATAATATTTTTAATAAAAGCTTCAAGCGGCGTCATGGGGATCAACTGCCCCAAACACCCACAATTACCTGACATAGCACCATGCAGGTACATCTGGATTGACAGGTGAACACAAAAAGCGACCAGCAACAATATGGTTGCCGGAATCACCAGTAGTTTCAGAAAATGTGGCTGCAGGATAGCTACTCCGATCGAAAGCTCGAATGCAATAATGAACCTGGCCAGGTAAGGTGCATAACACCATGACGCAATACCCAGATCGACCAATTGTTTTTCAAATGCCCATACCGGGAATAATTTGGCTATGCCTGATACCATGAATAAAACAAATATCAGGATTCTGATTGCCCAGAGAAGGTGTTTTTTTATTTTCAAGTTCAAAAATATTATTGAGTGATTTTCCCTTTAAGAATTAAGATAATGAAAGCTTTGTTTGGATCATTTGTATTCAGCAATATCGTTCGCTTCTCGTCTCCTGTAAGGCCATTGGTGTTGAACTCAATGGTTATTTTGGTACTTTGACCGGCCGCTAATGCTGATTTCCCTTCGATATAAGCCTTACAATCATTTTTGTACGGAACAGCCTTCCTGATGAAAAGTGTATCAACACCTTTGTTGGTAAGCTCATAAGATTTTTTAACTATTTCACCGGATTTGCAGGTGCCAAAATCAATATAATCTGTTGTAAATGAAGCGACAGGAGCATTCTTTTTTTGTTCAGGGGTGAGTTTTGAAAAATCATCGGTGATGGTTGCAGTAATAGCTACTTTTTTTTCCGGATTGACCGCATCATTGGTGACAAGAATTATGGTATCTGCAACAATACCGTAGTCATTCTTTTTTGCTGCATCATAGGCGATACAAATCTTACCTGTTTTTTTGGGGGCAATAGTAGTGGGTTTTGCTTTACAGTCAATAAAAGAAGGTGCATTTTTAAACGATAGCGTCATGGGCTGATCCCAGGTGTTGTATATTAACAATGAGTCTTTTTTAATTTCTTTGTTACTCGTATTCCTAAGGAAAATAGCGCTGTTAGCCATCATGAGGTTTCCATTCCTGGCCGGAAATGAATCCACCAGTGTTTTAACTTTGGGTATTACTTCTCCTTTGATGTTTAATGTTATTTCAGGAACAGAAGCGTTTGAGTGTACCAATAATGACTTATTGAATTCGCCACTTCTATGGTATGGATCGTAAAAAACTTTGACCGCTCCTTTTTGACCCGGTGCAACATCTGTTTGTGGCCATTCGGCGGTAATACAGCTGCAGGATGGTTTTACTTCGATGATCTTAAGATTATCATTTCCAGTGTTTGTAAAATTAAATACAACCGAAGCCTTACCATTTTCTTCTTTGATTTTACCAAATTCAGCCTGGGTGTTTTCAAATGATACCACTGCCTGTTTTTGCCCCAGGGCAGTGAATGCATATAGTGCGAACCCTAAAAACATCAATTTTGTTTTCATACGTTATCGGTTTTCTTATTTTTGAAGTTATTTTGAACTAATTTCGGGTGTTTCTGAATTAATACTCAGTTATCCAAATAATTTTTTGGTACAACTTCTTATAACGGATACAAAATTAAAAAATTATTGTTGTATTTCTATATTTTGCATCCGGTCAAAATATTTCTTTCTGAACCAAAATGCCACGTTCACCAAACCTATCATAACCGGTACTTCAACCAGCGGACCGATCACGGCTGCAAAGGCTTCGCCCGAGTTCATTCCAAATATTGCAATGGCAACTGCAATGGCAAGTTCGAAATTATTGCTGGCGGCTGTAAACGACAAAGTAACCGATTGTCCATAGGTTGCACCGATTTTTTTACTCATAAAGAAAGATAACATGAACATGATCAGAAAATATACCAGTAAAGGAATAGCAATTATTACAACATCCAAAGGCAATTTAATGATATACTCACCTTTTAACGAAAACATGACCACAATTGTGAATAAAAGGGCGATCAGGGTAAGCGGGCTTATTTTAGGAATAAACTTCGTGTGATACCAGACCTTATCTTTGATCCTGATCAGGATGAAACGTGTGAGAAATCCGGCAATGAAAGGGATTCCAAGATATATGAATACGCTTTTTGCAATCTGAGCAATGGTGATGTTTTCGACAATCGGATTTGTAGGAACTCCAAACCAGCCAGGGAGTATTGCTATGAAAACGTAAGCATACAGGGAGAAAAACAACACCTGAAATATGGAATTGAAGGCAACAAGACCGGCACAGTATTCAGTGTCACCTTTCGCAAGGTCATTCCAAACTATGACCATCGCAATGCAGCGAGCAAGTCCTATCATGATTATTCCATACATATAAGGCAGATTTGAGTTATTCTCGCCGGGAAAGAGTTTGAAAAAGACTATTGCAAGCGCAAACATGAGTACAGGGCCAATGATCCAGTTTTGAACAAGGGAAAGTCCAAGTACTTTGAAATTGTGGAATACTCCGCCAAGTTCTTCATATTTCACTTTTGCCAAAGGCGGGTACATCATCAAAATCAGACCTATTGCTATGGGAATGTTTGTTGTGCTGTCAGGTGATGATTTAAGAGATTCCCAGAAGTCAGCTATTGCGGGAAAGAGATAACCGGAAAGTACTCCCACAGCCATAGCAAGGAATATCCACAATGTTAGGTACCTATCAAGAAACTTCAATCTTTTCTTCTTTGTTTCCATAAAAATTGAATTTTTAATTTGTATTAACAGCAACTTTTACCTGATCCTGAGCAATCACAGCTTGGTTCCGTACCCCTGAGAATCCCATTGATGATGCCTGCAGCGCAGCCAACTCCGGATCTGACACTGATGGCTCCTTCCGGGCAATTTTTTTCACAAGCCCCGCATTCCATACACTGGTCTTTGTTTTTAATAAATGCCTTTTTATCCCGGAACTCAAAAACCTCATGGGGGCAAACCGTGATACACATCTTGCAACCGTTGCATTTCTGCAAATCCAACTCAAGCGTGACAACGTTTTTCAAATAAGTTTGCATGTTCATAATTTTTATATAAACCGTGTAATTATCCATCCTATTAATCCTAAGGCAGCACAGGCAATTTGCAGGGGCAATGATAGTTTCATTTCTTTCTGCACTCCTGAAAGTGACGTGAATGTTGATGTTCCTGTGAAGTTCATTGCCATGAAGGAGGAAATACTTCCTATGATCAGGAACCATGAAATGATCTCAAAAACATTACTTCCTAACATTTTGAGGTATAGCAGCCCAGTTGTTAGAACCCATGCGACAGCAAGTCCTTTCAGTGAGAATCTTTTAAAAGGGATGATGGGAAGTAAAACCGGCGTAAGAACGCAACCTGCAAAATAGGCGGCAATTAAATTGAATACTGCCCTGCCTCCATTTGTCCAGGCTGAATCAACCGAAAAACCATGAGAATTTAATCCCGCAAGAATGAAGAAAACAGCAGGGACAAGGATCAGATAATACCTGCCGTACGTAAGTTCAACCGGAATCAACTTCATGCGTTCCCACAAAGGAAATTTTACTTTGCGCATTTCGGGAGTAGCTCTGTAGCCTGCATCAATAAATGATTTGATGTCTCTGGCAAGAACAGGACCGTATACAACTCTAAATCCTGTTTTGTCTTTAACCTCATGCGCGGATACCCCTGTTGCACCAAGCTGAGTAACAATGATCCTGCGGTGATCCACTATATTAAGCAGCGCATGTATCTTAATCCTGTTGATCAGTTCTTTTGTTCCGAAAGTGCCTTTACCAGCGGCGCACCAAACGTTGATGCCTTTTGTGTCGAGGACAAGTATCCATGAATTTAGTCCATCCAGAGCACGGCGCAGGTGATCAAAACTAAGTTTGAAATTAGCGGAAACGAATACATCAGAGTTTTTATCAGGCGTTCCTATGGCGTATAAACCAGGCTCAACTATGTAATTCATACGACCGATATTCCAGCGGACACGAATCGCATTCAATATATCGGTCTTGCTCCAAATTGTTTCAACCTGCGGAACAGGACCAAAAACCGTACTTACCTCACCGATGATGTATTTTGACGACATATATTAAAATGTTAAAAGAAAATAAAAGCCCAAGGCAATCATCGCTATGCCTGCAACGTATTTCAGCACATTTGCAAAACGGGACATGGATTTTGACATTTTACCCAAACCAAGCCCAACGCCCAGCATGGCAATCGCAAGCGTAAGACCGTAACCCAAAGCATAGGCAAATAACATGAGTATGCCCCAAAGCGTGCTTCCTTTGACGAAAGATGCAGCCATGATGACAGGGAAGAAAGGACTGCAGCAAAGACCGCAAAGCGATGAAACGCCGCCAATGACAAGCCCAAAAATCATTGCGCCGAAAACTCCATTCTTCCTATTACTGATATTTACCGAAAATCCGGGAATTTTGAAGGGCAGCAGGTCGATGGAGTACAAGCCGAAAATTATCGAAATGATTCCTGCCGCGATCTTCCAATAATCACCAACGGATTTACTGATGATCTCACCGGCAAAGCCAATGATACAGCCAATGGCAGACATGGCGATGACCGTACCCAAAAGAAAAAAGATGCTGCTAAGAATTACAGTTCTTGACCTGCCCGTAGAACCCAATGTGCCGGAGAATCCTGCGACCGTGCCAATCACGGCGTAATTGCAAGCACAGCTAAATACCCCAACGAAGCCCAGCATAAAAACGGCAAAGAGCACTATTATGCCCGATTGCTGTGAATTCAATATATTGCTAATCCATTCCTGCATCATTTTTTGGACTGAGGGCAGCAGCCCTGTGAAGGATTACACACTTTTACACAAGTTTTGATGCCGGTAGTATCGCAACATCCGGCTGTTTGCTGCACGTTGACAGTATCCTTTGTGACATTAGCTTCGCTGTGATTTTTGCCAGCAAGTTTTACAGTAATGATGGCCACTGCCGCAAGAATTATTAGAATAAAGAGCAACTTCATCCATAATTTGTTTTTCTTTTTTGGAGTGCAGCAATCGGGACCACAATCGCAGTTTTGTTTTGAATCATTTTGTTTTTCCATCGTATATCAGTTTATAAAATTTACGAAAGCGATCAAGTATCTTGTCGCGTACTTCTCGGTAAACGGACAATACCTCTTCTCTTGTTCCTTTTGCAGCGGCAGGATCATCGAAGCCAATATGCAAGCGATGCATTACCTTTCCAGTGAAAACAGGGCAAGATTTGTTTGCATCGTCGCAAACGGTAATAACATAGTCGAATGTGTCGTTTAGGAATATGTCGACCATTTTAGGCTTTTGGTTGCTTAAGTCAATGCCTACTTCTCTCATTACCTCGACTGCAAAAGGATTGACATTTTGTTCTGCTTTTGTTCCTGCAGAAAAAACTTCAAGCGAAGAATCGAAAGACTTTAAAAAGCCCTCCGCCATCTGGCTTCGGCAGGTGTTACCGGTACAAATGATAAGGATTTTCAGTTTATCTTGCATTTTGTTACGGCACTTAATTTTGTAAATCTAAATGTGGAACTTCGATTTTATAATTATGTTGAAGCGTGTTAATTTTACCCTCTTGCAGGTGAATCTTCATTGTTCCGAATTTGGCAGCTTCGGGACTGTGTGTTACCATAACAATAGTCATTCCGCTGTCCCTGTTTATTAGTTTCAATAAATTTAGAATTTCTGATGACAGTGATGGATCAAGATTTCCTGTTGGTTCATCAGCTAAAATCAAGTCAGGTTTGTTTATTAAAGCTCTGGCGATAGCTACCCGTTGCTGTTGACCAGCTGACAGCTCTCTGGGTAGATGATTTTTTCTATCAACCAGATCAACCAGCTTCAGTAAAGTTTCAGCTTTACTTATTTTTTCTTTTTTTGAAAATTTAGATATTGCGAGAGGAAGCATTACGTTTTCGGTAGCTGTAAGATAGGGTATAAGTGCGAAATTTTGCATAACAAATCCTACATGTTTTTTTCTAAAATCTGACAAATGTTTGTCATTTGCGTTATCAATCCGAAAATCGTTGAAATAGATTTCACCTGAAGTAGTTTTGATTAACCCTGCGAGAGAAAGCAGGAGTGTGGATTTTCCGGAACCCGATGGACCTGTAATGGTAACAAAGTCACCTTTTTTTACTTCAAAACTAATATTATCCAACGCAAGAACACCTCTCCCGGATTTTTGATATTGCTTATTGAGATTAACGACTTTTAATAACATAATTAAATCTCCTGCATATTTGAAAATGGTTCTATTCTTCCAGCCAGATAAGACGGGATCAGTGCACCTAATAATGAAACCCCGATGGATATTGCCAGTGAAACACCTATCAGGCTTGCTATTGGTTTTACTGTCAACCCGGCCAGTTCAGGCCCCAGCCACATTCCAGCCAATGTGCCAAGAATATAACCAATGATTCCTCCGATAACGCCAAGAATAAGTGCTTTTGAAAGCATCATGCGATAGATGACCCTGCGGTTGAACCCGATCATGCGCAACATGCCAATCTCCTTGCGGCGCTCATTGATGTTCGCCCACATGAAATTGCCGATAGAAATACCTCCTACAAAAATGATAATAATCAAAAAGATCATAGAAACCTTGTTCATCATTTTGTTTGTTTCAATTTGTGTCGATACGATCTGCCCGATAGTGGTAATTCTTGTGTCGGGTAGAATATTTCGCAGCTTTCCCAATAATCCCTCAGATATAGCATTACAACAGCCCATGATCTCAATAGCGCTGACTTGACCGGGAATTTTTAATAGTTCCTGCGCCTTGTGAAGATGGATGAAGATGCGGTCGTCGTCAACAGTGCCAGTTTCGTTGAGGACACGGGATACTTTGAATTTCTGATCAAGGATGGTAACACTGCCTCCTTCGGATAATTTGAGCCGTGTGGCAATGGCGGACCCTACGAGGCATTCATCAGGGCCGAGGGAATCAATGACTTTACGCTGAAGCTTTTCGTCCTCATAGCCGCTAGACTTATTTACTTGGTTATTAGGGGCACAAGTAGTGACAATCTCATTGCCAAGCAGACCGGATTGCTGCCAAAGAGGCTTGGATGATATTTCGTTTTTAGGAAGAATACCAGTGAGCACAACTGTTTCACTGCCAACCTTAGTACGGCGGGTAAGTTTTGGTGAAAGATTATCAACACCTGCCAGATTGGAGGAGACCACCCTGTCAACATATTCTTCGGGGATGGTAGGGGCATCTATGTCGGCGGCATAGTAATTATCAACGTTGGAAGCCTGAGGCAATACCAGGATGTTTGCCCCAAGATTATCAAGATTGACGGCTACAGCTTTTTCGGATACGACAGAAATGGACCTGATGCCGACAATTACCGCAATGCCCAGAACTATTGCCAACAAGCCAGATATTAACTGCGACTTGTGTTGTTTGAACTCAAGCCAGACGAGCCTTCGGATGTTCATTGTTAAAGAATGTTTACATTATTTTTTAGGACCACAACTGCTGCTACCACCGGGGCAGCAACTTTTAACCACTTTTGTAGCGGCTGCGGCCAACACTTGTGCATCGGTTGTACCGGTATAAGTGCCAGTGATGTTTCCAGTTGTGTTTATGACTACCGTTACTGTTGATGTTGACGCCATGTTGACACCGATCTGTTTAAGAAACGTGGCTTCTTTAGCATCGTTCATATCAATCTCGACAATGGCAGGAGTTGAGGGCACTTTAGATACTGCGGTTTTACATGTAGCAATCACTGTTGCCTTGTCGGTAAAAGATTTCTTAGAGGCGACGACAAAGACAGGTTTCTTATTATTAAGAGCAGTAAGGACTTCATCGTATTTTGGCGAAGGGACGAGCTTGACCAAATTGTCAGCCGTAGCTGTTGCGCCGGGGAAACCACCTACAGCATATCCCTTTGCAGAGAGAACAAGAACAAATGGAAGCTGCACCCCAGAGACGCCGAATTTGGTTACTAATTCGCTGTTGGCTGCATCGTCGCGATTCATTTGAACAACTACGGATTTTGTCAGTTTCTTTTTTGCATTGTTAGCGACATTGACCAATTCTGTGACACCCGTTGCCCCCGTGCCGGTGATGACCAGAAAGACCGCCTTGCCCTCTTTTTTTGCATTTTCAAGTTGTTCTTTTACGGAAAGGAGCGAAACATTTGTTTGGTTTTTATTTTCTATAGACCATGTACCTGAATGCACGTTAAGTGTTAATGCGACAATTAAAAGTATCGAAAGGCATACACTTTTTTTACTTGTTATGATTTTGATTTTTTTCATGGTATTTGTTTTTTCTTTCTTTTATTTATAAAACAATTAATTTTTATGGATTCTTGAAATTTTTTTAATCAGGCTCAACCGCATCCTTTTCCGCTTCCCCCCGGGCAGCAGCCACCACTTTTTTGTATAACTTTATTTGCTGCCGAATTAAGCTGGTTTGATGTTGGTTTTGTATGAAATAATTCAGTTATCTGCCCTGAGGCATTAGCTACAGCTATAAGGGTTGAGCCATTGATGGAGGTGATTCCGAGTTGACGTAAAAAAATTGTTTCTGCCGGGTCATCAAAATCGATTTCTACTATTACAGGTTTCAAATTATTTCTGTCACTGGCTTTTTTACAATTAGCAAGTGCTTCTTCTTTATCAGAGTAATCTTTTTTTGATACAACAATAAAAACGGGTTTTTTTTCGTCAAGAGCAGAATAAACCTCGTCTTGCTTGGGTGTCGGCACAGATTTTATGATCTGCTCCGCGGTCATTTGTTCCGGCTGTCCTCCGGCAACTGCCATACCCTTACGAGAAATTACCAGGATAAATGGCAATGGAACGGTAGAAATGCCAAACTTGGCAACCAGTTCGCTGTTTGCTGAATTGTCCCTGTCTAATGTGTAAATATTTGAATTCTTAAATTTAGTATTGGCATCTTTAACATTGGCTATTGCCTGCTCAACGCCAGTTGTACCCCTTCCGGTGATAATGAGAAAAACGGTCTCCCCGTCTTTTTTTGCTTTTTCCAGCGCATCAGTTGTAACACATGAAGGTAGTTCGGTGCTCAGTTTGCCATCTGTTCCAGAGTCAATTGTTTCTTCTCCGTCCTTTACTTTATCCGAATTTAAATTACTGCAGGATGCCAGTGCAATTAGCAAAAGATAATAGGGTATCTTTTTCATTTTTTTCATTTTGTGTTTTATTTAATTAATTTTTAATCATTTCAGCCGCACTGGCACATAAAAGAACTTATTGTGCTGTCAAAAAACATATTTAAAGATTTTTTCATTTCTGTAAGTTTTTTCATATCCAGACAATAATGTATTTTAAGGCCGTCAATAGTGCCCTGAATAATTCCCATTTCTTTCAGGTCTTTAAGATGTTTTGATACAGTTGGGCGACTGATTGGTAAAAAATCTGAAATGTTTCCAGTCCTTATTTCATTTTTCTCTGCAAGCACTTGAATAATGGCTATTCTTGCCGGATGAGAAAGTATTTTACCGATATATGCAAGTTCTTGTTGATTGTCTGTAAACTCTTCAAATTTATTGTTATTCATAATTGCTAATGTTTAATGTCGCAAACATACAACATTTATTTAAAATGACAATTTATTCTATTAAAAAACTTTTGATAGTATAGTATTTTTAAATTCTAAATAGCAGGAATAACATGATTCGGACAATTAGTAAGAATAAAAACTCCATGGTTCATATTTTTAAAGGTCCAAATGTTTATTGAATTTTATGACTAAACTATCATAAGGTAAATAACCAATATGCCTGTAATATTCAATGCCGTTTCTATCGAGCAAAACCTGGACAGGAATTAATTCAATTCCGAAATGTTCTAGCATCTTTTTGTTTTTCTTCTCCCGCACGTCATAGAAAACCACATTCACTTCTTTCCCGTAATTATACCTTACCGAATCAAGCACCAGCTCCATCATTTTACAGGGAATGCAGTTTTTTGAGCCAAACTCAAGAAAGGTCAGTTTGTAGGGTTTCTTTTTAAGTTCATAATTATATAGCGATTTTATGCTATCTGCTAAAGCGGCAACTGTATCCTTTTTATCGGTGCTATCCTTGTCGCTCTTTCTGCCAGGTGCATTTGAACATGACGTAAGCTGCATATGTATTGTAAAGATCAGCATTCCTGCAAATAGTAAAAAGAACAAACCTTTTACTTTTAAACGTCTTTTTTCTGGTGTTTTTTTTCTGAAAATCATCAGGATTGAATTTTATATATGTGAGGTATATCTAAATTTTTTAATTATGAATTTTCTCATGGCTTATATATTCTGCCCAGCTTCATTCAGAAGCTTTTCAGCTTTCGTTTCAATATCAGTTACAGGTCTCCTTTTTATCATTTTTGCCAGCTCTATAGCTTCGGCAATTTGTTCTGAAGTGCATCCTGCCTCAACCGCTTTCCTGAAGTGATAATCAAGACAGGACTGACATCCTCCGGCAATGGAAGCTGCAACTCCAATCAATTCAAGGGTTGTGTCATCAAGGTGCTCAAATTTATTCATAGGATAATTTTTATTTGGTTATTTTAACAACATCCTCCTGATTTTGAGCTGCCATCAAAGTTGAACTGTCCGTTTGAAAAATCTATGTTAGCTGTTCTTATTTTTTCATTCAGTTCAGGTTCAATGAACAAGTTAATGTCATTCAGATAAATATTTATGTCGCAGTGTTCTGCCTTTTCTGCCGGTCTGAACAGTATTGATGATGAACAGCAGGTCTGAACTTCAAATATCCGTATTCCCGATGCGTTTGTTTTACTTTCAATCAACATCCTTTTTAATTCTTCGGTAGCTTTTTCTGTAATTTTCATTTTTTGTTTTTCTCTTCTTGCATTTGCCCGATGGTCATTCTTATCCTGTAAATCACCTTTATAATGGCATCATGTTTCTCTTTACCTTCTTTTGAATATTGGGGCGCATTAGTTTCGCTGCATGTCCATGATGAAAAACACTCTTTCCTGTATTCAGACAGTCGGCACAGGCTAGTAAAGAAAGGATATCTACATTGGTGTACTTGCTGTTAGTGCCATCATAAGCGGGAGACACCTTTGCGTATTTATCCACAAAGGCAATAATGCGATCAGCAAGGCGGGCCATATTATTTGCGATGTCATTCATTTCTTTTTGTTCATAGGTTTGAGCATGCAGGGGCACTGGCCGCTCAGTTGTTCTTTTGGGTCTTTATCAACAGGATATCCGTCCCGCTCCCAGTCCATAATACCCCCTGCAAGGTTGGCGACAACAATACCGGATTCCATCAGCTTTAATGCCGCCTCTTTGCTGTGCAAGCCCGTGGCATCGGCAACAATAAAACATTTGTCCTTGGGGAAAGCTTCGATGTTATGATCGAGAAATTCGAGAGGACAATGGACATAATTTGCGACCTTAAAAGTTTTCATCCCTGCCTGATATTCATCCCGTATATCGAGAATGACAGCACCACGGGAAATAGCTTCGACAGCTTCCCTTGCGGAAAGATGGGTGATGCCATTTATTTTCATGCCCAAGCGGTCAAAACATTTTTTCATGACAGACATTCAATAGTTTGATAATTCAGTTTATGTTATATCGTATTCTTACTCATTACAACTGCATCCGTGGAAGGTTTTGCCAGAATATGAATCTGGATCGATATTGCTGATCGCTTTAACAATTTCAGCGGCGACCAACTCCACCATTTGAAAATGCTCTTCTTTCAAATCCTTATTTCTGACTATGGAGGTATTAAGCGCATTTTGGTTACCTATGATCTTTGAGACATCCACAGATGCGCTGAGTTTTCCGCTATATTTCTCGGTGCTTCTTTTAGCGCATAGTTTATTGCAGCCGTCGACCGAAATTGTCGGAAAAACCTTTGCAAAATTTCTTTCTTCCTTTCCGCCAGCAAGGTATAGTGGGAGACAAAGTGTAACAGTGCTAACCATTTTAAGTTCTTCAAGAACTTTTCGGGTGGCAAGCCTTGAAATGGT
>CAZVKJ010000038.1:0-10160 GCA_964626855.1 uncultured Bacteroidales bacterium | reverse complement strand
TGGTTCCACCTAGGCACTCTTCGCCGCTACATGATAATATTCCAACTTTTAGTTCTGACATGGATGCACCTCCTTAGTTTTATTTATTAGTTTTCTTTGCAATTTTCGTTGCAATTTCAATTACAACCGCCTCACCATCGGCACTGAGTTGTGACGGCGATCCGAACTGTTTCCCTTTATGTTCTTTCACTGTGTCGAGGACTTTTATTTCTTCGATGATGATACCTCCTGCTAAGGATACATTTTTTGCAGCGCACATTTTGGGGCAACCGTCAACAGTAATACAATTGTGGCCTGTGATTTTTTCCCTGGCATCCTCATCGCCGGTAACAATGTATGCAAGACAAACGGTTTCTGATGTATCAGGGCACAACTCATGCACGGTTTCAAGAGCAGCTTCCCGTGCCATGAGCCCAAAAACTTTGCCTATGCCGCTGCAGGGAATAATTTTTACTTTCTCAGACATTGGCGTCCTCCGCTCTTTTTTGTGTTATAGTAAAATATTTATCGAATCCGATGAGAAGCTCTTTGTCGCTTTCAAAGTTTGTGAGTTCAAGTTCTGCTATCCAGCCCAGTTCGTAGGGATTTTCGTTGATCATCTCCGGCTTTTGCACAAGGGTTTCGTTTACGGCAACGACCCTGCCGCTGACAGGAGAGATCAATTCGACCAGGGCTTTGGAGGATTCAATTTCACCCAACTCGCCAAATTGATCGATTTCGGCACCGATCTCGGGGGGATTAAAATAGAGGATATCAGAAAGATTTTGCTGAACGTAATCAGTAACGCCCACCCTGGCGCGGTTTCCAACGACATAAGCCCAGCAATCATTCTCATTAAAATACACCTCCTTGTTTTTGGGTATCCTGAAAATGAATTTGCCAACCTGAAAAGTTTCGTACACGAAATCATAAGAAATTAATTCATCGCCAGAGGGCGTGACGGCAGCATCATCAGATTTATTAAGATCATTGAACAACGTGTCTATGATGGCTTGTTCCTTCTCCTGAATCCTCAGGTTATCTGTCAATTCGACATTGCGGTTTTTGGCTTCGTCGGCAATGATTATTTTCCGGGAAATTTTCAGGTTCTTTTCCGCAGCCAGCTTACTCGCACACTGAGTACGGCAACCATCAATGACCAACAATTTACGTTCAGCGGCAAGTTTGTTGTACTTTGTTTCTGAAACCCTGTAAAATACAGGACATATAATTACATTGTCCGCGTTCTCGCTAAGTTTTATGGCAAGTTGTCCTGAAATACGACCGGCGCATTTATCCAATCCGTTGCACGGCAGGATGACATAGTTTTCAAGCATTGCTCTCCGTCTCCTTTCTAATTTCCTTGATGCGCTGCGTAGTGATGTTTTTGTCGGGAAATGAAAGAGCATCGGGTCCGCAGGTTTTGGAACATGCCCTGCAAAAAACAACACAGTTATGCGGATTCTTTACGATCAGTTTAATTTCTTCGTTTTCCCTGACCTCAAAAACCTTGTGGGGGCAGAATTTAACGCATTCCATGCAGTAATCGCATTTGGAATAATCGAGGGTTGGTTTCCAATCGATCTTATCGCGTTCCACGCCCATGAAAGTGGTTTCGCTCATTTTTCAGCCTCCATTTTTTTCAGGGCTTCGCTTACTTTTTCGACAGCCTGATCGGTGGTCATATCACGGACATCAATTGCAGTCAGATCTTTACTTACGTCAAGACCTGATGCGGTAAAAGCGTCCCTGAAGAGCTTGGATTGCATATTGGGGGCACAACCGCCGATCACTACCTTTCTGTGCGATTTAAGGAAATCCATCAGGAAGCGGTCACCGTCTTCCTCGCAAAGCTGGGGATGGATGAATCCGTATTCAACAGGTAATTCTATCCTTACGCGATTAATAAAATCCCAAATATCCATTTGTGAAAATCCGGGACATTTACCGGTGCATACGCACATAATAAAACCGGGTTTTTGTATTTCGGTCATATGTTTATTTATTGTTAACTGAATTGTTAAAACATTCTGTTGTATTACTAAAATCTTACGAAACCCAAGTCTCGCTTATTTTATAAATATCTCTCATCATTTCATCGTGTTCTGCTTCGCCTTCTTTTGACCAGCGCGGCTCATAGGCACAACTGCATTTCCATGAAGAACCACATCTTCCCGGTTTTTGTCCATTACTCAGTTTGTCAGCACAATCCAACAGGGAGCGTACATCATAGTTTGTATATTTTTCATTGGTGCCATCATATGCAGGTGATACTGTTGCGTATTTTTCTATGAATTGGTATATCCGGTTGGCTAATTCTTTCATATAAGTTTCCTGCGTGCTCATAATTTAACGGGTATTGACTATATGTCTGATTTAACGTTAAAACCAAAAGTTTTCATTTTAGTATTTTATTATTTTTTGGTTTCTGCTGTCATGCTTTTTGTATTTGGTATAAATACGAAATGTCTTAAGTAAATTATGTGATTATTTTCTGAAAGTAAAATACATAAACATAGTAAAATCCGACCAAAATAAACACCACAGCTATGATCCGCCGGAACCATTTTTCGAAGATCTTGATTTTGTTGTAAAAACTACCCAGGCTGGAAATGCTGAAAGCCAAAAGATACGCGACAATTATGACAGGCAGGCCGGTGGCAATGGCAAATATTAACGGCAGAAACAAGCCTGAAGGACTGCTGATTGTGATTGGAATAAGCATTCCAAAATAAAGCACCCCGCTGTAAGGGCAAAATGCCAGGGCGAAAACGATACCCAGTAGTAATGCACTCCACCAGTTATTCCTTTTACGTTTTTCCATAGTTTCACCAATATGGCTGAAACCTGGAATTCTGAATTTGAAAATATCCAACATCAAAATTCCAACAATGATTAATAAAGGGCCCAGGAATTTTTCACCATTGTACTGAAAAAACTTAGCAATGTGGAACGTGCTCGCCCCGAAATATAGTATAATGCCCAATGCAGAATAGCTGATCGCTCTTCCCAGAGTATACCACAAGCCGTTCAGGAAAATCTTCTTTTTATTTTCGATGTCCTTACTGATAAATCCTATCGCCGTAATATTGGTTGCCAGAGGGCACGGGCTTATAGCCGTCATAATACCCAGAATAAAGGCGGTAAGAAATGGGACGTTGGTTGTGTCCAGCCAGTTTTGTAAAACATCCATAATGGCTTATTTTAACATCCTGTCAATCTTTGCGATGAGTTCAGTTTCGAGGGCTGCCTTATCCTGGGTTTTCAAATAATTCTTGACGAGGTCTGAAACATTAATGCTTCTTTCTTTTTTCTTCTTTTTGTTGACAATAATAACCGTTTGTGAACCTGCCTGATACTTGTCAACTAATGGTTTATTGCTTTCTTCAGTAAGTTTGACCTCTTTAAAAACCACATTCCCATTCGGATAGTTTTTTTCAACAATACCTTTGATATCTGATTCCAGCACGTTGCAGGCTTTTGCTTTACAACAGGCAAGATTGGCTTTGAAATACAATACTTCTGCTTTTCCTTTGGTGCTTTGTGCAAAAAGTGCAGAAGCCGAAATGATGATGAAGGCTAATAATAATGCTATTTTTTTCATGTTGTTTATTTTATTAATTCATTAATTTTTGTTTTTAATTCTTCCATGAATATTTCAGGTTTGTGTACCTTCTGAAAAGCCCAGTTGGAAAGGTCTTCAGACTTACCTTCCTTGCCATTTATATACGGCGTAATGGCCAGTGTGGCGCCATAAGCTTCATATTTTTTAACAAGCTCCTGATTTTCCGGAAGGTCACAGTTCAAAACATACAGATCAATGATACCCTGTTCGAGCTGGTTTGCAAAATTTGAATCAATGGTTTGCCTAACATATTTTTCAATTGAAAAGCAGGTGTTGCATCGGTTGGTAATGTGAAAGTACAGTACTTTCAGTTTGAGGTTTTGGAGATTGTTTGAAATGATGGTATCGCTGCTTTTCTGTGAAAAAATGTTTAGAGAAATTAATAGCAATAGCGAAATGACAGCCAGTTTTTTCATAAAATTATTTTAAATATTCAGAAATTTTGTTTTTTAAGATCTCAATAAACTTTTCTTCCTTGTTTCGTGCATATTTGAATCCATCACCGGTCAGGTCGGTATTAGTTTCCTTGCCCTTATAAACTCTGGTCACAAATAAGCCGGAGCCAAAAGCCTGGTATTTTTCAGATATCTTTTCATTGGCTTCATCATCTACATTCAGAATATACTGCTTGATACGTCCTTGTTTGAGTTCGGCAGAAAAGTATGTTTTCAGGGTTTTTGTTGTTGCTTCCTCAATAGCTATACATGAGGCACAACGGTTGGTAATATGGAAGTTGTATACCAAAACATTGGGTAAATCTGTCTTTTGCTTCACTGCAACGTTTTTTTTAGTAGTATCAGAAACAGGTATGGAGTCCATGTTGTTTTGTTCAACCTTTGCGGTGGTGTCATTGGCTGCTTGTTCATTTGTTTTATTAGTGCTTTGATTACAACTGAAGAATAATAAGACTGTTAAAGCAAAAGCAAGTGATTGTAATACTGCTAATTTTTTCATAGAATGATTTTTTACTTTTAATCTGTTTTTTCTTTATTTAAAAACTCTTCCATCAGTAACCTGGCAGCTGCCCAGTTTTTCCGGTTGATGCAATACTTTATCTGGGGAGGGTCAATATTGCCCTGAATCAATCCGGCAAATTTCAACTCTTTCAGATGTTGCGATAGGGTAGAGCGGGCAATCGGAATATCACCTATCATTTCGCCGCTGGTACAGCATGAATTCATTCCGCTAAGTCGTTCCATGATATAAACCCGGGCCGGGTGGCTCAACGCTTTTGCAAACAGGGCGATTTGTTTTTGCTGATCGGAAAATTTTGGTTTGGAAGCCATATTATTTGTTCTTTTCAATTAGCTCTTTCAACTCATTGGCAGATGGAATGCGTCCACTCAAAACCACCTTTCCGTCAATCACCAATCCCGGGGTTCTCATGATTCCGTAACTCATGATTTGAACAATGTCTTCAACTTTTTCTACATTAGCGTCAATATTTAATTCTGTCAAGGTGTTCCTGACGGATTTTTCAAGCGCTTTGCAATTCGGGCAACCGGTGCCTAAGACTTTTATTTCCATGATGCTTATTTTTATATTTCGCAAAATTACGAAATGTTTTTTTTATAGCAAAATTTTGAGAAACTATTTTTTTATAACTCATTATTGGCTTGTATTAAATATCTTTGGACTACTTGATAATTTAATTTGGTATTAAATACCTTTAAACTGAACTGAAGCCATTACATAATTATTAAATTTTTTTAGAAAAGTGCGTACTGTTTTATTGGATATTATAAGAAAGATACTTCTGCTTATTCCGGTATTACTAATTTTCGGGTGTACAGACAATTACAAAAAAAGTGATTTAATAGGGCTATATGCAGGTAATAAAGACTTTAAAACTGATACAATTTCAATAATCAATGACTCAATATACAGGCATTTTGGAATAAATCAGGTTAGCCTGCAAAAATTTAATGATACGGGAAAATGGACATTAACAAAAGATCGGGAAGCAGTATTCAAAGATTTTACTTTCTATCAAGGTGAAAATGATTTTATTAGCAACATAAAAGGTTGTTGGATTTCAAAGATATATTTCAAAGATGATACAATACGGTTAAATTTAAGGAGATATGACTATTTTTATAAGAAATGTCAATAGAATTATTGTGATGCCGTATTATACCTATTAAGGTGAAAGTTTTGATTCTAAATTGAAAATTACTCGGGAAAACTAATATGTCTATTACCTGGAATCCCTGGCACGGCTGCAAAAAGATTAGTGAAGGCTGCAGAAATTGCTATGTTTACCGTATTGATGGCCGGCATGGCAAGGACAGTTCATTAGTTGAGAAGACATTAAATTTCAATCTTCCGGTAAAAAGAAAAAGGAACGGTGATTACAAGGTATCCCTAGGTGAAGATATTTATGCCTGTTTCAGTTCTGATTTTTTTCTGGATGAAGCTGATGCCTGGCGACCTGATGCATGGCATATGATAAAGCAACGGCATGATTGTAATTTTATGATCATTACAAAACGTATCGACCGTTTTAATGTCGGCTTGCCGGATGACTGGGGCGGGGGATATGAAAATGTAACAATAGCTTCGACAGTTGAAAACCAGGACAGGGCTGATTTCCGGCTACCCTTATTATTTGAAGCTCCTATAAAGCATAAAATGATCGTATGTGAACCTTTACTCGGGCCGGTAAATCTAGAAAAATATTTAGGGGATTGGGTTGAACTGCTTGTGGTTGGCGGTGAATCAGGTAATGAGGCACGTGTATGCGACTATAAATGGGTGCTTGATTTACAACAGCAATGTGTCAAAAAAAACATCACATTCCATTTTAAGCAGACCGGCGCAAAGTTTCTTAAAGACGATCATTTTTATACAATACCAAGAAAATATCAGCATCTGCAGGCAAAGAAAGCAGGGATAGACTTTCAGGGTATTAAATAGTGTCTGTGGATAAAGTCAGTGTCTGGACCAGAATGGTCGAGTTCGAGGCCTGCGAAGTCAAAAAAAAGCGGAGTTTACTGATGTAATCGAGCATTTTTTTGACGAAGATAACGATGAAATCGGACATTATGGACAGACACTTAATAAATAAAAAAGCCCCGCATGGCAGGGCTTTGATAAGAAGTGATCGTGACTTATTTCATTGAACAATAATTTTTTTAGTAATTGATTCCTGTCCGGAAACCATTCTGATGAAATAAATACCTTTTGTAAAGCGCGATGCGTCTATTGTTTTGAAATAAGGGACGCTTGCATTATTTTCATTGTAAATGATCCTGCCGTCGGCAGAAAAAATACTAACATTTACTTCATCGGTGGCTTGATTTGCATAATTGATATTGAGCAGGTCATTCACGGGATTGGGAGCAATCATAAGTGAAGCGTCACCATCATTATTTTCAATACCGGTGCAGGGATCAATAACTACGGTTTTTATTGTACTGTCGAGGCAACTGTTATAAAGCCCTCCCAGAGTATAAAGCCTGGGATTATAAGTATTGGCACTGGTATAGGTGTATGAGGTAGTTGCGTTCCAGATTAATGAGCTTAAATCGTCCATATAATACACATAAGCCGAATCGGCTGCACCCAGAAAATATGTATTGAATGTTTCGTAATTAAACATTCTGCTTGATATAACGCCGGAGGGGGTCGTTGTGTTGGCAAAACTTATAGGTGATCCCAGGCAAACCGTGCTCGGAGTTGTTGTAAAATTTGTAGTAATTGTATAGGATATTTCCGGAGCCACCAGCATTTCAAAATCATAAGGTCCGCCGGTAAATATTGTTGATAATGTTGCTATACTTACCCAACTGCCATTTGATGTGGAATAATATGAAGATTTATACCTTGAAAGGTTTTCATCATATGTTTGCGATGGTGTGGCATCATTTACATAAAACTCAACAACACCATCCGTGTTTGTAGGTTTAATAACAATAGCGTAATTTGCACTTACGGATATGGGCGTCCCGAAGCTTATTCTCCTGTAGCTGTAATTGGTATCTGTAATTGTTAATGTGGCAGCGCTGCCTATTTGTGTTGTGGGATTATAACTGGCATCAACATTCCACACAGAAGCCTGAACCACTACGGTCGTGGCCTGATCGGGCTCGTTTCTTCCGAAAAATTCCACACCATTGATGAGCATGGTACCTCCGCTTAAAAGAAAAGTCTGGGACATGGATTCTGCATCAGATGAGTATGCATCAAAAGTGTAAAAGTTTTCAGTTCCAAGAACAAACTCTTTTAATTGCGGGTACCTGATGGTATCCAGGCAGGTTTTTGTTTTTACCGGATTGTTCTGATTATCAGAAGTTTTTTGTAATAAAAGATTTGAAACGGGGGCCGGTTTGATCCCTGTTTTGCTGATGTTTTGGCCGCATACGATAATTGCTGCTGCAACAAGAATGGCGGTGAATAATTGTTTTTTCATAAGTATTTGGATTTGTAATTAATTCTATTTCAATGTAAAATTACAAAAAAGAACATTGTATAATGAAAAATCTAAAAATATTTATTTGACAGATAATTAACATAACTCATTTATAGTGAAGACAGCAATGCAAAAAATAGCTCAGCGATTCGTTTTTTGGTAATGTTTTATTTAGCGCAATCCTACATCAGTATTGGTTTTCAGGCAATATATGCTGATCATTTTTTGATAGATGTCCTAAATTATTGATGTCAAATTAAAACTTTGTAAATCTATGCAAAGCCTTACTATTCGAGGAATAATTTTGGCGTAACAACATAAATAGGTCTTGATTTTTTTTTTAAGCATAGTGTTATTCTTCAATTTGCCACAGATTACGCCTTAGAGATTTTCTTACGTTTAGCGTTAGGAATCATTTTTCTAATGCTAAAATTTGGTGTTATTTTATCTCATTTCTGAAGCTTGCATGCGACAAGCAGTGATGCAAATTGATGAAAATCAATGTCACTTGAAGAAAAGAGGCGAAGAACGAATTTTAATTCACATTCATTTGCAAATAATTAATCCTTGCCGCATTTCAATGACCATTAATGAAAATATTACTTATTATTTATGGCTTTCTATAGCAACGATTTGCTTATTACGTGATAATAATTTTTTAAATTTCTCTTTGTATTTTTCCATACTCATATAAACTGAAGGCACCAGTACAAGCGTGAAAAATAGTGAACTAGTAAGACCTCCAATAATAACCCATGCCAAACCGTTTTTACTTTCGGCGCTTGCCCCGGATGCGAGAGCAATTGGAAGCATGCCAAAGATCATAGAAAAAGTTGTCATAAGTATTGGCCTTAACCTTTCCTTTCCGGCTTCAATCAGCGCTTCCCTGACAGCAAGACCCTTTTCCCTGAATTTGTTCGCAAAGTCAACAATAAGAATTGCATTTTTGCACACAAGCCCGATCAGCATGATCATACCTACCATAGAAAAAATTGTCAGTGATTCTCCCGAAAGAGCCAATGCAAACAAAGCCCCGATGACCGCTACCGGGATTGAAAACAAAACTACAAACGGATACAGATACGAATTATAAAGAGCAACCATAATAAGGTAAACAAAAATCAATGCAGCAGCAATAGCTATGAATAAACTGTTAAATGCATCGGCCTGTCTTTCCATCTGGCCTTTGTAGTCAATAGTGATTTCTGGTACATGAATTTTTTCTTTGATTGCGGCTTTTATTTCATCACCAACGGTGCCAACAGGACGACCATAAACCGAACATTTTACAGTAATAGAGGAAATACGATCATATCTTTCAAGTTTATTGGGGCCTAATGATTGAGTAATCGTTGCAAAATTCCTTAACTCAACAACCTTACCCTGATTATTTAAAAATGTGAGCGAACCCACGTCTTCAATTTTTTTACGGTCAAATTGATCGAACTGAACATTAATGTCAAAGTCATCAGCTCCATCGGAATATTGCAGATCGGTATTTCCAGCTAAGGCAAGGTTTAGGGTATTTCCAACCTGTTGCACATTAATACCTAATTGTTCCATTTTTTCTCTGTTAAGTTTAATCTGCAACTCTGGTTTGCTTTTATCAATAGATAGTTTTACATCATTGGTGCCAGGTATTTCTTTAATAATTTTAATGACACTATCACCCGTTTCAAATAGTTTATTTACATCAGGTCCGCGCAACAATACCTGTATCGGGGCGTCATCAGCGTTTCCCATTCCGGAAGTAGGAGTTGCACTGACTTTTAATCCAGGTATTTCCTGAACTTCTTTTTTTATCATTGCTGCAAATTGTTCCACCGACATTGTTCTCTTATCTTTTGAAACCAGATTGACGGTAATTTCACTTTTATTATTTACTCCACTTCCTGTTCCAAAATCAGCACTTGAATATCCTATGTTTGAAAAAACTTTAACAACCTCCGGCTTATCAAGCAATAGATTTTCTACTTTTTGTGTGAGCTGTGTTGTCTGGTAAATAGTATTCTGTGGTTCACCTTCAAGCTTAACAATAAATTCTCCCTGGTCGCCATTGTTCATAAATGCAGTACCTACCAAGCCCATTCCAATTTAGTGGTTCCCTGTCTTAGGACAGATTTTTTATGATTCTTAATTGATTTT
>CAZVKJ010000037.1:0-44036 GCA_964626855.1 uncultured Bacteroidales bacterium | reverse complement strand
AAACGTAAAACATTTCCAAGCTTTTAAATAAAACAATAAAAAAAGGATTTCAGAACCCTCTGAAACCCTTGTCTTTCTAGTCGGGGCGAGAAGACTCGAACTTCCGACCCCTTGCACCCCATGCAAGTACGCTAGCCAACTGCGCCACGCCCCGATTTACCTAATTTAATGAACTCAAGGACTTCCAATACTTTCGACATTCCATGTCACACTAACCAACTGTATTTTGTCCCGAAAACCCTGCAAAGATAAAATCTTTTTTTTATTATGAAAACTTTTTTAAAAGTTGTTTATGCAAAAGTGTAAACATTTCAATTGTTAAAAGTTTTTTTTTGCCTTCTAAAATGATTAGTTTGTCTGTATATTTTAAATAAATATAATAAAAATCATTGATTAAATCTATTATGAATAGCCATGATAGATAGTTCCTAAATAGAAATTTATTAATTTTGTTCCATGAGAATAAACTTTATACTGCCTATTTATGAAAAAAATTATTAAAATTTATGTTCGATTTGTTCAAAAAATCCTGGTCACTATTTTATTAACCATTGTATATTTTACCGTATTAGGTATAACAAAAATATTTGTTTTCTTTTTCCCGGGAAAATTTGGCAGGCGGTGTAATACACAGGATACCTTTTGGTTAGCTGCAGAAGATTATAATTCTGATATGCAATCAGCTTTGGAGCAATCCTAGTGGCAATCTTTTTAAAAACATATAATACGACAACGCCTAAATACCTTATTATAAAATTTGTATCATTTATAAATCATGAAAAAAATCATCTTTATTTTTAAAGAACTTAAGCTTTTAATAAAGAAGCATAAGCTTCGTATAATTGCTCCAATTCTGATTATTCTGGCCATATTGGCATTTCTTGTCTATTATGTTGGACCGGCGGTAATCGTTTCCTTTATTTATGCGGGAGTGTAACAGGTCGGTAACATTATTTTAGTATGTATTTTTAAAAGATTGGCCTGGTGGGATACATAATTATTATGTTAAAATTATTATGCTGTTTAATTAACTATTAAAGAAAATTATATGACTGAGATGGCTGCAAAAGTCTGTAAAAAGTGCATTTTACCTGAAATGCCACCTGATATAACATTAAATGCTGAAGGTGTTTGTAATCTTTGTGAAGCACATGAAAGATCAAAAAGTTTTGAAGTTCCCCAACCTCTTGAAAGTGACCTTATTAAAATTCTTGAAAAATACCGAGGGAAAAAGAAATATGATTGCCTTGTGATGTGTAGTGGAGGAAAAGATAGTACTTCAGCCTTGTACTTTATGAAAAAACGGTATAATTTAAATATTCTTGCTTTTACTTTTGATCATGGTTTTGAGGCAGAGCAGGCACTTGAGAATATTAAAAATGCCGTAGATATTTTAAAAATAGATTTTCTCTTTTACAGGTCAGCTTTTATGAGGGATATGTTCTCGAAAATATTAAGTACGGGTTCCAAAGCAGTAATGTGTCATCCATGTTCTATCTGGTACATGGATACTGCATTTGATGTTGCTGCGAGGTATGATATTCCGATTATTGTTGCCGGATGGACCAAAGGACAATCGTCTCAACAGGAAATCAGGTCAAAATGCGGAATTGAAGGTCAGGAGTCTGAATTCAGGACTATGGCTGAAAATACAAAGCATTTTCTTGAGCATGAATTGAAGGATATGCCTCAATACAAAGATTTTCCAAGATCGATGGATGAAGTACTCCGCCGTGCAAAGAAAAGACATAAAAGCCTGGTAATATCACCCCACTGGTTTTTACCATATACTGCAGATGAATATGTGAAAATCATTAGTGAAGAATTGAAATGGAAGGCTCCTGATTTAAGTTATCCCGCTGGTTCAACAAATTGTATTCTGAATTTTTTATCGGTTCATTTATCGTTGAAGTATTATGGCTATACTCATTATCATGTTGAAGCCAGCAAACTGATCAGGGAAGGCATACTTACACGCGAAGAGGCTCTGGAACAGCTGAAAATAAATTATGATAAAGAATTAATTGACGATATTGCTTCAAAACTAAATTACAAATTTGAATAGTTGATATATGAATATATTAGGAATATCTTGCTATTACCACGATTCAGCGGCCTGTCTTGTTAAAGATGGTGAACTTGTTGCAGCTGTCCAGGAGGAACGGTTTAACCGGATAAAAAACTCTTCTGATTTTCCGATTCAAGCTATCAATTATTGCATTCAGGCAGGCGGCATTAGTTTTAATCAGATCGATTATGTGGCATTTTATGAAAAACCATTTCTGAAATTTTCACGGGTAATATTCGACCATATCCATTCTTTTCCGTTATCGTACCGGAATTTTATTTATAATATTCCGTTTTGGCTGCAGGACAGGCTGGTACTTCCTTTAGTCTTAAAAAGAGAATTCGGATATACCGGGAAGACGGTTTTTATAAAGCATCATATGGCTCATGCTTCCAGTACTTTCCTTGTTTCACCATTTGAAGAAGCAGCCATTATAATTGCCGATGGTGTAGGAGAATATGCAACAACATCATATGGATACGGAAAGGGAAATAAAATAAATGTTATTAAAGAAATTCAATATCCTGATTCGTTGGGTTTATTATATTCAACACTAACATCTTTTCTTGGTTTTAGGGTTAATAGTGGCGAAGGAACAACAATGGCTCTTGCCAGTTTTGGAAAACCTATTTACATTGACAAATTTTACGAGATGATTAAGGTTGGGGATGACGGTAGCTTTAGGATGGATATGAGTTATTTTGGCTTTATAAAAGGGCGAGCGATGTACAGTAATAAATTTAAAAAGCTTTTCGGGCCGCCCCGTAAACCAGGCACAGAATATGACCAGAAATATCGTGACATTGCAGCATCGCTGCAGTTATTTGTTGAGGAAACGCTTATTAAGATGGCTAGGCATGTTCATAAGGAAACTGGTTCAAAAAATCTTTGTCTTGCAGGCGGTGTATTTTTAAATTGTGTGGCCAATCAAAAAATTATTGAAAACACTCCGTTTGAAAATATATTTATTCAGCCAGGAGCAGGTGATGCAGGCACAAGTATTGGTGCTGCAATGAATTTATATAATTTTATTTTGGGTAATCCGCGTAAGTTTGTAATGGATCATGCTTATCATGGACCTGAATTCAGCAATGAGCAAATAAAAAGAATTGTGTTAAATAAAGGTATTAAGTTTGCCGAATATTCTGAAGATGATCTGCTTAAAGAAACAGCAAAAATGGTTCATGAAAGTAAAACGGTAGGTTGGTTGCAGGGTAGGTTGGAATTCGGTCCCCGTGCTCTTGGTAACCGCTCCATTCTTGGTAATGCTACCAATGCTGAAATGGTCAATATCTTGAATCATCGAATCAAACATCGTGAGTGGTTCAGGCCTTTTGCTCCTATTGTTCCTGAAGAGCGTGCTAATGAATACTTCAATCTTGCTACACCTTCGCCGTTTATGTTACTTGCACCAAGGGTTAAGGAACATACGAGGACACTTTTACCGGCGATCACTCATATTGATGATACTGCCAGGGTTCAGACTGTTAGTAAAAAATATAATCCCAGGTTGCACAAATTACTGCTTGAGTTCGAAAAACTTAGCGGAGTTCCGGTAATGATAAATACATCATTTAATTTAAAAGCTGAACCTATTGTTTGTACTCCTGAAGATGCTATTAATGATTTTTTGAAATGTGAGATGGATAACCTGGTATTGGGCAATTTTATTTTATGGAAATAGTTTTTCCTTTCGCCTGATAATCATTGTTAATTCAGCTTATGTATACATAAATAGCTTGTCAATGAAAAAGATAATTTTGGTAATCACAATTTCGTTGCTATTTTTGAGCGGACTTTTTAGCATTCCATATTATTTTTTTTATTTTAAAAAAATTATTATTTACGATCTTGTTAATGTTGAATTTTCAGGCATATCTTCTAAAGAAATTTCTGCAATAAAAATATATGGTAATACACCGACTGATAAAAAGGTTTTAATATACAAGAAAGATGGTTTGCCAGATATCCCGGGTTGCTTTAAATCTATTGAGATTGAAATTCCCGACACCCTAATTTCAAAAATCGCTTCTATTCACACAACATTAAAAGCTAGGGAATACATATTCAAAATCAGTAATCTGCCTTCGGCAGTATCCCCCCCAAACACACAAACCTATATTTTACCACCTGAAGTAAAAAGCGAGGGGAGATTTTTCGACAAATTATTTTCAGCATATCCCTTTAATTTAGTTTTATCGGTATATAATATTGTTTTATCATTTTCACCAAACATCGTGAATTTTATTTTATTATTACCTCAATACATAGTTGGTGTTCTTTTTATTTTGTTTTTTGTTATTTGCTTATGGTACTTCAGTAAGTTTATTATTAGTAAGATTAGATCATTGAAACATCAGGTTGTATATAAGAATGATGGGCCGACTTTAAAATTAACTAAACAATCATTTTTTAAAATCTATTTCCCCATCTTGATTTTTATTATTGTAATCTGTTGGAGACTAAATTATATCGGAGTCCCATACATTTGGATGGACGAGTCAGGCATGATATGGTATGCTCAACATAGCATAATGTACATTTTAACGTTACCCGCGCATGATGAGCCTCATCCGCCATTTTTTATGCTATTACTACATTTCTGGATAAAAATATTTGGTATTAGTCCATATTCGGTGCGTATCATTCCATTATTATTTCATGCTTTTACAGCCGTGATTATTTACTTTATCGGGAAAAAGTTTTTCAGCCTTTGGTCTGGAATATTAGCTACTGGTATATTTATTTTTGCTACTTGTCATTTTTGTTATAGCATTGAGACACGTTCATACTCAATGTTGTCAATGGCTACAGCAGCTTCTCTCTATTTTTTCCTATCATTGAAAACTAATTTTGGAAACAGAAAATACCTGATTGCATTAATTTTAGCAAATTTTGTACTCATTTACTGTCATTATTTTGGATGGTTTGTCGTTTTTATAGAGTTTTTAGCAAGTTTTATGTACATCGACAACAAAAAACTCTTCAAGACACTTTTTGTTGCCTTGATTTGCACAGGCTTGGTTTTTTTGCCTATGGCATTGATAGCTATTCAAAAATTATTTACCTTTTCTGTCAAAAATACCGGGTGGGTATTTTCTAAAACTACAAGTTATGATTATTTAAACCGTCTATACTATTTTTTTAATAATAAATATGTATTCTTTATCATCCTTTTAATGTTAATCGGTGGTATTGTAAGATTTTATTTCATTAAAACCCCCAAAAAAAATATTTCCCGTGAATTGATTATATTGTTTTTATGGTGGTTTGTACCATTCACGATAATGTTTTTGCTCCCGGAAAAAATATCCATATTCAGTGAAAGATACGTGATGTTTAATAGTATAGGGCTGTACATATTTACCGCGGCCGCAATAAATTTTTTGTACAGCCAAAAGCAGGCATATTTCTTAGGTGCTTTATTGCTAATAGTAATGTTTAGTCAACTTGATGTTAACTCAAGGCACTCTAATTTTGCCAAAGTTCAAAAATCAATAAACAATGTTAAAAGTATTGTTGATGATAATACCATTATTTTAATTCAAGGATACTGGTTTAGTCCACAGTTGATGTACTATTACGATCAAGAGATTTTTAAAAACATTACAAACTACGACTCATTATTATTGAAAAACGATATTTTTATTGTGGATAGCGTGAGCAATGTAATAGAAAAAATAGATAAAAAAGAGCGTATTATTTATACTGGTATATGGCGCGATAAAAATGTAATTGGATATCTTGACAGCCACTATGAAAGAACTGATAGTATTTTTTATGAAGATTGCTTTTATATAAGTGTCTTTGAATCAGTAAAAAAGCTCAACAAAAAAGAATTCGGAGTTTCTGAAACAAATTAATGTGGACTCTCTTTTGTAAAACTTTTTTCAACAAAATAGAAAAACGCAAACTCTTACTATACTAAAATTTGTAAAATTCGTTTTTTTGCATTTCTTATAAAAATAGTTTCATGGGGAAAATGATTTTAGAAACAAATCACGCTTGATATTATCAAAAATATTTAGCGCTTTTTATCAGCATATTAATTTGAAAAAATTACACTTATGAAAAGAAAAAAAATAATAATATTAATATCAATACTCCTATTGGGAGTGTTTCTCTGTATCGCTTATTATTTTTTTTATTTAAAAAAAATTATTATTTATGATTTGGTAAATATTGAATTTTCAGGTATCACTTCTAAAGATTTCTCGGGGATAAAAATTTATGGCATTACACCAGTTAATAAAAAAATATTAATTTACAGGAAAAATGGAGCACAAGATATTCCCGGTTGCTTTAAATATATTGAGATAACAATCCCAGACACACTCCTTTTAAAAAATACATCCATCCATACTATTTTAAAAGGAAAGTCATTTACCTATAAAATCAATGGCCTGCATTCAATGATTTTATCAGGTAATACACACACCTATATTTTACCTCCCGAAGTTAAAAGTGAGGAGCGGTTTTTCGCCAAACTGTTTTCAACATACCCTTTTAAAGTTTTTATATCAGTTTTGAAGATATTGTTCATATTGGTAATCGCAATTATTATTCTGATTCTGTTCGCTATTTGTATAATTGTTTTGATAAATACTGATCGGCGAAAAATATGGATATGGCTTAAAATTATCGGAATATCAGTATTAATTGCATGTACTCTGTTTTTTGGTTATTTACTATTTGCATATACTATGTCGTCATTTATAACTGCCATACTCTTTATAATCTTCTGTGTTACCTGCCTGAGGTTTATTATGAAAGTGATAGCCAGTATTTTTAAAATATCAGGTAAGAATTCTAAGCGTATATTTATAAGCCTGTACATTTTTGGAATATTATGGTTCTGTATTGAAAGTGCATTACGAATTTCCGGAATAAATCAAACTTATAATGAAAAGCAGGGTTTTTTTTATGTATCCGGGTTTTTAACACTACAGAATAAAACTTTAAAAAACACGCAACTTCTTGTTCATCCTGCATATGATTCTTTTATCAGACAATCCGAAGAGTTTGATTATCGGGTGAAATGCAATAATGAAGGATTACGTGATATCGATCATTCAATTAAAAAGGATTCAAAGGAGTACAGGATCATATGCATGGGAAACTCTTTTACCGAAGGTGTTGGAACACCCCAGGATTCCACCTGGCCTAAATTACTGGAAAATCTTCTTGAGCCTTGTACCCCAAGGAAAATTAGTGTTTTCAATGCCGGGAAAGAGAGCTCAGACCCATTTTTTGAGTACATGTTGTTTTCAAAAAGGATGCTGAAATATAAACCTGACATGGTTCTTTTGGCATTAGGATCTTCCGATTTATTATTTTATAGATTCAGAGGGGGTTTCGAGCGCTTTACACCTGACGGAAAAGTACACTATCGGGAAGGCCCTTTGCTGGAAAAATTTTATGCAGTCAGTTATATTTTCCGTTATATCACAGTGAATCTTAAACATAAAAACTATAATAATTCATTGACTCCATTTTATTTTATGACAGAATCAGAATATCGGGCAGACAGAACCAAGGCGATGCAGGATGTTTATCAATGTATAACCCGGTTTTATGATCTTTCCCTGAAACATAAATTCAAACTGGCAATTGTATTTTATGATGACATGTATTATGATTATGGGCCGCTCATAGAACAACTGAAAACTGAGAAAGTTATTCCTGTAATGGACCTTTTTGAATATAATAAAAACATTGAAAAAATCACTAAACAAAACCAACCGAGGTATTTCTGGAAAGTCGATAATCATAACAATTCGCTTGGTTATCTTATGTTAGCAAGGGGAGTTAAGTGGAATTTACAAAAGATGGGGTTGCTTGATTCCATATCAATCAAAAACGACTAAAATAGATTTTATATCTTTGCTTTGCTAATAATTCTCTGTCTTCGTTAAAGACAAATTTCTGTATTCAATGAAAAAGAATTTCTTGATAATTGTAGGTTCATTCCTAGTCATATGCCTTCTTCTTTGGATTCCATATTATTTTTTGTATTTTAAAAAAGTGCTGATTTTTGACCTTGTGAATATCGAATTATCCGGTATATCAGCTAAAGAAAATGAAGCAATAAAAACTATTGGCGTTACTCCGGTTAATAATAAATTATTTATTTCCAAAAATAATCGAAATGACGGCATGCCTGGTTGCTACAAATCAATAGAGATTGAAGTTCCTGATACACTCGTCTCAAAAATTACTTCCATACAAATTTCACTAAAAGGAAAGACATATTCCTATAAAATAAGTGAACTGCAATCTGTGATTTTATCTGTTAATACAAGCACCTTTGTGTTACCCACGGAAGTGAAAAGCGAGGACACCTTTTTTAACAAACTGTCTTTGGTATACCCTTTTAATTTAGTTCTATCAGTATTCAAAGTTGTTAAGGACGCTTTTTTAGTGAACAAAGTTTTTTTAACAAAGGTATTACGATACATTACAATCATTCTCATCATTATATCTTGTATCCTGTGCATTTGGATATTTATTAAGTTTATAACTCATATTATACCAAAAAGACATAAACAAAAATTCATTATTTTATTGCAGGACAAAAAATTTCAAAACTTTTTTCTTCTTATTACATTTCTTCTTCTTTTATTATGGCCAATTCTCTGGCCAAATCAAATAAGTGTAATATATATTCTTGTCGTTTTATTCTATATATCAGTAGTATTACAATATATTTCCCGAATCAAAAGGAGCTATACACTATTTCTTTTTCGGGCACTTATTGTAATTTATTTTTGTTTTGAAATTATATTTGGAATATTGAGTAAAAAAGTAAAAAATGAATATTGGTATGATGGCAACTTTCAAATTTATGATGCTGAACTAGGATGGAAATTGAGGCCGAATTGTATTGAGGAAAAGTCTTTTAAACTATTTGGAAGAGATACAGTTTATAATGTTTACGTTTCTTCTGATAAATATGGCAGAAGAGTATCTAATGAGGATACTCTCGCTGACACCGTAATAGAAAATGTTTTTAAAAGGAAACATGCTATTTTTCTAGGTTGTTCAATCACTTTCGGTCGGGGTTTGATTAACGATTCTTCATTTCCTTCAATATTTGAACATAAATATCAAGACTTCAAATCATATAATTATGGATTTAATGGATATGGGCCACAGCAAGGTTGCCTTTTATTTGATGAGGGAACCAACGTAATAAATAATAATGCTGTTCCGGAAGATAGTGGATTTTGTTTATACACATATATTGACGATCACCTGAATAGGGTTTATGGTGGGAGTGAATATTTATATCTATGCCAGGCTAAGGGAAGTCCTGATGTTTATATCAATGAAAACAGATTGGAGCACAAAAAGCGATCATATATTCATACATTTATTGCTTGGTTTTTGTTTAATTCGAAAACTATGAAATATTTTAATATTACACTAACTTATCCGAAAACAGAAGAGTTTTATAAGAGATTTGCCGGAATAATTAATTATACGGCACATGAATATTGGAAGATTAAACCTCACGGTGAGTTTTATATAGGATTATATCCAATAAAAAATTTTGTAAAAGATACATCGTGGGTGAGATTTTTAAACAGCAAAATAAAGGTTTTAAGAATTTCCATTCCCCAAGATTTTGATAGCACCCCATCCTATACAATTAAAAACGATGGACATCCAACAAATAAATTAAACTCATATTATGTCCGGGAAATTTCGAAATTCGTAATTAAGCACAATTAGTGTCTGTCCATTATAAAAAAACACTGTTGTCCGGTAAAAGTACAAAACGATCTAATATTAGATGTAAGTTATTGAAAACGAGAAATGCTCTTTTACAAATAAAAATGTAAGCCCCCTCCAAAATTAAATTCAAGTTGTGGGGTTAGAAATTCCTGTTACCTGATTTTTTATCAATTTTATAAAAAAATTTGTAATATTATGAAGTACCTTATGACAAATTAATTGGTATGAAACAATTTAAAAAGTTTCGCGACAATGAATTATTCTTTTTACTTTTGATTATTAATTAAAACTGAAAATTATGAAAAAAATTACTATTATGTTTATTGCCATAGCTACTGTAGCCTTCTTTTCATGTAAAAGGCAGACAAAGACGGGTGAAAACCCATTCTTCTCGGAGTATACAACTCCATTCAATGTGCCGCCTTTTGATAAAATCGACACAACTCATTACATGCCGGCTTTTATGGAAGGCATGAAACAACATGATGCAGAAATTCAGACGATTATCAACTCTAAAGAAGAACCGACATTCGACAACACCATTCTGGCTTACGACAAATCAGGTTTATTACTTACCAACGTCGCCAACGTATTTTTTAACCTTGCATCAGCAAATACCAATGAGCAGATGCAGGCGATAGAAAGAAAAATTACTCCTCTTTTGTCGAAGCATAACGATGATATTTCGATGAATGAGAATCTTTTCAAACGTGTAAAAACAGTATATGACAAACGGAATGATATGAAACTTGATAGTCAGCAGATCCGTGTTGTTGAAAAATATTATCGCGATTTTGTTCATTTAGGCGCCAATCTTCCAAAGGATAAACAAGATACATTAAAAAAGATCAACGCCGATCTGGCATCACTATCTCTCAAATTTGGAGAAAACCTGCTGGAAGAAAATAAAAATTTTCAGATGGTGATTGACAATAAAGCTGATCTTGACGGTTTGCCACAAAGCGCTATTGACGGTGCTGCCGAACTTGCAAAAGAAAAGAAAATGGATGGCAAATGGATTTTTACTATTTCCAAGCCCAGCATGATACCTTTCTTGCAATATGCTAAGAACCGTGCACTTCGTGAAAAAATCTACCGCGCATATTTTATGAAATGCGACAATGGTGATAAAAATGATAACAACGAGATCATTACAAAAATTACCAACCTGCGTGTAAAAAAAGCTCATTTGCTTGGATTTAACAGCTATGCTGCTTATGTGATTGATGATAATATGGCAAAAACCCCTGAAGCGGTGAATGATTTTCTGGCTAAACTATGGAAACCTGCTTTGGAAATGGCTAAGAAAGAAGTTGTGGAGATGCAGAAGATCATTGACAAAGAAGGCGGAAAATTTAAATTACAACCCTGGGACTGGTGGTATTATGCCGAAAAAGTACGTAAAGAAAAATACGACCTTGACGAAAACCAGCTGAAACCTTATTTCAAATTAGAAAATGTTCGTGATGGTATGTTCACCGTTGCAACTAAATTGTACGGTATTACATTTAATAAACTCACCAATCTTCCTATCTATCAAAGCGATGTAGAAGTATATGAAGTAAAAGAAGCCGATGGAAAACATTTAGCTGTTCTTTATATGGATTATTATCCGCGCGAAACCAAAAGAACAGGCGCCTGGGCCACCACGTTCCAAAGTGCCGGATGGCGTGATGGTAAAAAAATTGATCCGATTGTTAGTCTCAATTACAATTCCACAAAAGCAACCAAAGATACTCCGTCATTACTTACCTGGGATGATGTAGAAACCTTGTATCATGAATTCGGGCACGCCTTGCACTTTATGTTATCAGATGGAAAGTACAATCGTACTGCCGGGGTGGTGCCACAGGATTATGTGGAATTGCCTTCGCAATTCATGGAAAATTATGCTTCAGAACCGGAAGTGCTGAAAATGTATGCGAAACATTATAAAACCGGCGAAGTTATTCCCGATGCACTTATTGAAAAAATTCAGAAAAGCGGACAGTTTAATCAGGGCTTCATGATTACCGAGATATTGGCTGCTGCCATTCTTGATATGGATTATCATACTTTGTCTGATCCAAATTTCAAGAATGTGAAAGAATTCGAAAAAGCCGCCATGGACAAGATCGGGTTAATTCCTGAAATCCTGCCACGTTACCGTTCAACTTATTTTTCACATATCTGGGACGGAGGCTATGCTGCCGGTTATTATGTATATACTTGGGCAGAAGTTCTTGATGTAGATGCATTTGATGCATTTAAACAATCGGGTGATATTTACAATAAAGACCTCGCTGCTAAATTCCGCAAATATTGCCTCCAGGAATCCGGTGATGGCGAAGGTATGGACCAATACAGGAAATTCCGTGGTCAGGAGCCTTCCATTGAGCCATTATTGAAGAAAAGAGGTTTGAAGGAAAAATAGGAATATAAATTCAATAAGCATTAATCTGCTGAATTGTCGTCTGACAAGAATTTTCAAATTTAATAAAAAGGCACGGATTGATTTCGTGCCTTTTTTCTTGGTTCCAATTTGATTTACTAATTTTCTTTCTAAATTATATAAAAAATATATTGCCTCTTAAACATAATATTAATTCTATCTGAAATATAGATAGCAGGTCATATTATAAATGGTAAGAAGCAAGAAATATTTTTTTGATCAGTGGTTTCTTTTAATACATAAAGTTAAAGGTGATTTATTGTATTTTTGTATATGGTAATTCACATAGATATTATTCGTGTAAACATGACTTCTGATAAATGTGGATAAATAAAACTTCGATAATATTAATCGCCTTAACTTTCTGTCTGGCTCTTTCGGTTCTTTATTATTTGTTGTATTTTAAAAATATTGTTATTTACGATATTGTGAAGATTGAAATTTCAGGAGTGCCTTCTGAAAGAGTTCAGGATGTTAAAATATATGGGATTACGCCGGTCAGCAAAAAAATAGATTTGTCTAAAGTCATGAAACATCAAAGTAGTCAGGGATGTTTTAAATCTATTGAGTTAAATGTTCCGGATTCTTTGTCTGCAAAAAATATTGAGATACATATTGACTTAAAAAAAATAAGCTATTCATTTCGTATAATTGATTTAAATCCAATTCATGAGTCTGACAATACAATTCGATACATTTTACCTTCGACATTGAGGAGCAAAGGAACGTTTTTTCAGAAATTATTTTTAGCATATCCCTTCAATGTTTTTCTTTCAATGACAAATAAGGTATTTAGATTAATATGGGTACCTGTTTTGTTGAGGATACTCCTTTTTATAGTTGTTATTCTGTTTGTTGTTTTTGTAATTGTTGTATTTTGGAAATATTTCAATGGGGTTATTAAAAAAGGACCTATTCAAAAGTATTATGATTTCTTGACTCAAAGGAAAATACATTATTTCATTCTTTTTATATTAGTTTTAGGTATTTCCATTTGGCCAATATTATTCCCGTTACAAGTTAAATTAATTTATTACCTTATTGTTCTATTAGTTTTTTCATTAGTATTGCAAGTCCTTCGTATTAACCAGTTACGATATTTATTATTTCTTTTCAGACTGCTGGTCATTACTTTTATATTTTCCGAAATATTTTTTAGAGTTTTGGATTGTAATAAGAATAAAAATGTCGATAACAGTTGGGAGGTTTATGCTGCTGATTCAGTTTTGGGAATGAGATTGAAACCAAATTGTAATGAATTCAATCTTTTAAAGACAATTAATGGTGATACGGCATATTATGCAAGTTTTTCATCCGATAATAATAGCATGAGGGTTGCTGATGAAAAAATGTTGAATGATTCTTTCCATGCTTTACCTGATAAAACCAATCATGCAATATTTTTAGGTTGCTCATTTACATTTGGCATGGGATTAAATTATTATTGCACTTTCCCGTATATTTTTGAAAAATCCCATAAAAATTATAAATCATACAATTACGGAGTGTTCGGATATGGTACTCATCATTGTTGCCTTTTGTTTGATGAAGGAATTAATACAATAAACAATAAATCTGTGCCTGAAGATAGTGGTTTCTGTATGTATACATATATTGATGATCATCTTGATAGAGTGTTTGGAAGCAGTGGGTATCTTTCATATTATAAAAATACTCCTTATGTTTCTATTGAAAACGATAATCTGAAGCGTAAAAAGATTCCATTTTTACAAACCTGTTTGGCATGGATACTGAACAATTCCTCAACCATGAATCATTTTAAGATAGAATTTAAACATCCTAAAAATGAAGAATTCTATAAAAGATTTGCAGGATTGGTTAATTATATGGCAAATAAATACAATAAATTAAAGCCTTACGGAAGGTTTTATGTTTCTATTTACCCATATAATGATCAAAATAAAGATACAGCCTGGATTAAATTTATAAATAAGGAAATTAAAGTGCTACGGATACCTCCTCCTGAAGATTTTGATCGTAATCCATCATATATTATAAAACACGATTGGCATCCGACAAAAGAATTAAATCAATATTATGTTAATGAAATTTCAAAACTCATTGACAAAGAATAATTATAGATTAACTGATTTAGGAATAAGCTTCTTACCCCTGATTCATATAGTTTGATTAAATAAAATAATAGGGTGTAACCTGCTTAATGTGTATATTTGTTGTAATCGTTTTTCATAGTTGTGGAAACCACAGATACACAAATATTATCAGAAGCTGTATTCGAAAAGTTGTTCAAAGAGCATTTCAAAAGCATGTGTTTTTTTGCGCAACGCTATGTCAAAGATTTTGAGGCCGCCCGTGAAATAGTCCAGGAAGTGTTTGTTATTCTTTGGGAAAAGCGCAGTACCATTGATGTTTCCAGGCCGGCCAGGGCATATCTCGGAACTTCGGTGTATAACCGCTGTCTGAACTTTTTAAGAGATAACCGTAAATTCAATAAAGATATTCTTATCGCTGAGCATCTTTTTCCGGAGTCCGCAGCTGAATTTTCTGATTTTCTTGTGGTTGAAGAAATTAATAAAAAAATTGATGAGGCCATTGCTGAACTGCCTGAAAAATGCAGAGAAGTATTCGTATTAAACCGTTTTGAGCATTTAAAATATCAGCAAATAGCTGAAAAATTGCAGATTTCGGTAAAAACAGTTGAAGCACAGATGTCAAAAGCATTGAGCCATATGAGGCTGCGATTGGCAGAGTACATTTTAGTGATGATACTTTTAATGTTTTTCATAGAAAAATGATCAGGAAAATTAGGGTAATGAGGTATTTATGTGTATATAAGGTGTAAAATGTGAAAATGGAAACAAATCAGACATATTATACAGATCTATTACACAAATATTTTTCTGGTGAATCAGGCCCGGACGAGTTGAATGAAATTGCTGATCTGATCAATAAGGATGAAGTATTTCGCAGGGAATTTGAAGAATTTAGAAAGACATACGATATGTTGCAAAAAAGCAACATTGAGAGAAATGTGAATGTAGAGACGGAATGGTTAAGCTTTAAAAAAACTCTTTCATCAGCAAAACAGGAAACATATACTTTAAAACCGGTGCATACTGTCAGAAAAATCTGGGGACTGCGGCTGGTGCAGATTGCTGCTGTTTTTATCATTATTGCTGTTGCAGGTTTTTTTATTCGTAATTATATGAACAGGGATGTTGAAAAAGTCCTGACAGCATCTAATGAAACTCTTAATGCATCCCTTCCCGATGGAACCAAAGTGAAGCTGAATGCCGGAGCTACGTTAACCTATCCCAAAAAATTCAAAAAGGATAAACGGGTTGTTAAACTCGAAGGGGAGGCGTATTTTGAGGTAAAACACGATGAAACTCAGCCATTTTTAATAAATGCTGTCAATGTATGTGTCGAAGTGTTGGGAACATCATTTTATGTCAATACTCTTGCTAAAGATAATCAAGTTTACGTTAAAGTAGTGTCAGGAAGGGTTGCCGTATTTTATCCTGAAAAGCCTGATAACCGGATAATACTCACAGCCGGTGAAGAGGTCACGGTTAGTAAATCGGCAATGGAAACAGAAATACCTGAAAAGAAAATGCCCACGAATTCAGACAAAATAATTTTCAATGACCAAAAGCTGAGCAGCATTGTATCGGATCTGAATAAAATCTATAAATCTGATATAAAGCTCGGATCACAGGATGTTGGTGATTGCCGCATGACGGCAACTTTCCAGAATCAACCGCTTGAAGCGGTATTGAATGTAATACAGTCTACTTTAGATGTTCAAATAACCAAAACAAACAGTACGTTTATCATTTCCGGCAAGGGTTGTAAATAAGTTCATTCATGATTATAAAAAGATTTATCAGAATTCTGTTTATACTCTCAATGGTGTTTACCATTATTGATACTAAAGCCCAGGACCTTGATAAAAGAATTTCAATCAGGCTGAAAAATCAGCCTTTAAGTGTTGTATTAAGCCAGATTGAACAACTTTCAAATATTCATTTTTCCTACAGTTCTCAAAATATTCCTGTTGGGAAGGTAGTTTCTATAAAAGCCCGGAACGCCAGTGTGAAAAGCATACTTGATGAATTACTCAAAAAAAATGATATTGAGTATTCTATTGTTGAAAACCAGATTGTGCTGAAAGCTTCAGGAAAAAATGTTGTTCCGGCAATTGAAAAGCAAATGGGTTCTGAAAAACATAAGTATACGCTGAGTGGTTATGTTAAAGATATTTCATCCGGTGAAGCACTTATCGGGGCATACGTTTATGTTCCGGGAACTACCCTGGGAACCACAACAAATGCGTATGGCTTTTATTCTCTTACTATGCCTCAGGGCAAATACAATATTATGTTTTCATTCATGGGTTATCAAGGCATGGAAGCTCCAATAGATCTGGCCGGTGATATAAAATTGTCAAAGGAACTGGAGTTTATTAAAACTGATATTAAAGCGGTTGAAATTAAGTCTGAATCTTCCGGGGATGCATTAATATCAAACAAAATCAGTGTAATCAAATTATCTCCTAAAGAACTGACACATCTCCCGAATTTTGCCGGTGACTTTGATCTGATTAAAACCTTGCAGTCTGTTCCTGGCATTAAAACCTATGGTGACGGTTCAGCTATGTTTTATGTAAGAGGTGGCAACAGTGACCAAAACCTGATTTTGGTGGATGAAGCACCGATATACAACCCTGCGCATCTTTTCGGTTTTTTCTCGGCGCTGGCGCCGGAAGCAGTAAATGATTTTGAAGTTTATAAAGATGATTTTCCTTCAAGGTATGGTGGACGGCTTTCCTCTGTTGTTGATATAAAAATCAAGGAAGGGAACATGAAAAAATTCGGCTTTGCAGGAAGTATAGGGCCATATACCTCTTATCTTTCCCTTGAAGCACCGATAAAAAAAGACAAGTGCTCATTTTTTGTTTCTGGCCGGAAATCAACACTGGGATGGATACCATTTCTGCTTAAAGCTAACAAAAAGCTGAAGATGAGTTTTTTTGATGTGAATGCTAAGATCAATTTCAGGGTAAATGATAATAACCGTTTTTTTCTGTCATTTTATGCAGGGCAGGATGATTACAGCCGTATAAACCAGACAACAGTGAAGAGTTTTGGTATTACCTGGAATAATATTTTAGGTACAATCCGCTGGAACCATATCTTTAATAACCGCTTATTTTCAAATACAACGGCATATTACAGCCGGTATAATTATTTGCTTTATTTATCACGGGAGGAAAAAAATTTCTGGAAATCGACAATTTCAGATATGACATTCAAATCGGACTTTTCATATTTTTTAAATCCCGCTAATACGATACGTTCCGGATTTTCCATAAGCTACCGCACATTCGACCCGGGAAATGTCAGTTTTACCAATGCGGAAATGCAGGAACATGCTCCTGTGATACCACGTTACTCATGTCTCGAGTATGATTTATATCTGAGCAACGAGCAACAGATAGGGGAGAAGATCACTTTGAATTATGGAATACGTTTGCCTGTCTGGCAAGATCTCGGGCCAACAACACTGTATTCTTTTGACCCGCTATATGAGGTTTTCGATACTACTACTATTGCAAAGAATAAAATATACAAAACTTATGTCAGTCCTGAGCCGCGGGTAAGCATCAGTTATAATTTTACAAAGAGGACTTCCCTGAAATTGAGTTATTCCCGCACCAGCCAGTTTTTACAGGTATTAACAAATTCAGTTGGCCCATTCACATCGCTTGAAGTCTGGTATCCCTGCGGGCCAAATATTAAGCCTCAGAAAACAGATCAGATAAATCTGGGCTTTTTTCAAAAGCTTTTTGGCTCAAAGTTTTTACTTACCATGAATGCTTATTATAAATGGTATCACAACACAATTGATTATAAGGATCATGCTAATATGCTGTTTAATCCTTTGATTGAAGGTGAATTGAGGTTTGGTAAGGCGCGGTCATTCGGGGCGGAGCTGATGTTAAGAAAACCCACAGGAAAACTGACCGGCTGGATTGGATACACTTATTCAAGGTCGTTCAGGAAAATTTCGGGTATTAATAATGATGAGGAGTACCCGGCAAATTACGACAGTCCACACAACATTTATTTATATATATCTTATGATACGGAACATCGCTTATTTTTTTCAGTGAACTGGATGTATCTCACCGGTAATCCCATAACAACACCCGTTGCCTTTTATTATTACAATGGTTATACGGTTCCGCTGTATGGAGCTAAAAACAACGATCGTCTTCCTGATTATCATCGTCTCGACGTTTCTGTTGGCGTGCATTTGAGTAAGCCTCAACGGAAATATCAGCACAATCTTGTTCTAACCTTTTATAATGCATATGCCAGGAAAAATCCTTTTTCGGTGAATTTTAATAAAATTGACAATGATGGAAACTTTGTTATACCTGCAGATAATTCAAAAGGTTATGATTTGGTGCCGACAGCAATATCAGTTGCGGGAATCATACCATCAATAAATTATAAATTTAAGTTTTGATGAAGAAATTTTGGCTGTATATAATTGTTTTAATGCTTACCGCTTGTGAAAAGCAGGTTGATTGGCCTCTTCAGGCTGATGATACCTCAAAGGTCGTGATTGACGGGATGATTACCAATGAAATTAAAAGCCATTCAGTGAGGTTATTCAGGACAGTAAGCCATATAAACATGGCCCCGCAGGCAATATCGGGCGCTGCTGTAATTATCAGTGATGCCGATTCAAGCTGGTTTCTTGCAGAAGATATTGCGAACCCCGGAGTATACCGGACCAAGAATAATTTTTTCGCAAGGCCCGGACAAAAGTATTCATTGCTCGTTTCAGCAGATGGTACAGTGTATACGGCTAAAACCCAGATGGTGCCCAACACATCATTTACTTCACTTCATTATGCGAAAAATTCCGGTGATCATTTGTACCGGATTACCTGGGTGGCCAATGCCTACAATGCTGCTCACCCTGCCATGTATGAAATCCTTCTCGATTGGTCGCATTTGCCTGCATACAGCAGCCTGGATTCTGCAAGTTGTACAGCACGATTGTTTTATTACAGCCTGCCAACAATAGATGTCAGCCAGGTATTTGCGCCTGAGATGGAAAAAGTGAACTTTCCGAGGGGTACGAAAATTATTGAAAAAAAATATTCCCTTAACTCAGAATATGCAGAGTTTATTCGTGCCCTGATATCCGAAACAAACTGGAAGGGCGGCCTGTTTGACTCAGCCCCTGCTAATGTACCTACAAATCTGAGTGCCGGTGCCATCGGCTTTTTTGCTGCTTGCAATGTAATCGCAGATACGATTGTAGTTCAATAAAGATTTAATAAAAGTTTTTCCGGAAAAAGTCTGCAATTATTTTATTAACGCTTCTTCGTTTTTTTCTTAAAACTTCCCGATTTGCCGGATCGCCTGTCGTTGTTTGCCGGTTTTCTTTTTTTGAAAAAGCTACTTCTGCTTTCGGTTTGTGCTCTCTCCGACGATGAATTTCCGCGAAATACTTTTTTATTCCTTCTGAAAATACTGTCATGTTCAGTGTATTCATCCTGCTTTGAGCCATCAGATTTCTCTGGTCGGGATTTTTTCCATGATTTATTATCATCGTGGGAAGGCCAGTCTTTTTTCTCATTCCGGCGTCCACTCCTGTAATGCTCTTTCCTGCTGGTATTGTTGCCATTTTTTCTGTCCTGTGAGCCGGAATTTTTATCAGAGGCCAATTCTATAATAATTTCCCGATCGTCGATTATGATGCCTTGCATAGAATTGATCACGTCTCCGGCATAGCTTTCATCCACTTCAAAAAATGAAAAGTTTTTCATCAGGTCTATTTTACCGATAGGTACTTTTGATCCGGGATTATTATTATTAATCAGTTGAATTAATTCTGCAGGATAAAAACCATCAGATTTACCCAGATTAATATACAAACGGGTAAAACCTTTTCCTGTAGCATTTTCAAACTTATCACGTTTGCTGCCGTTTTTTTCAAATGTAGTATTGTCCTCCGAAACGTTGATGTTGGCGGAGTTTTTCTTATAATACTCAAGCAGGCGGTTAAATTCAAGTGATACAAACCGGGTAATTAAATCTTCTTTGTCGAGCCATTCAAGTTTTTTGAAAATGGGCGGAAGATAGGTATTGATCTGGGAATAATCAATAGTTACATTTTCCATTCTGTTGATAAAATGGAATAATTGTTTTCCGCAAATTTCATATCCTGAGGGTATTTCTTCATGTTTAAATGTTTTCCCAATCTTTTTCTCGATGACTTTGAGCTGATTTTTTTCCTTTAGGTGAACTATCACAATTGAAATTCCTGCTTTACCGGTGCGCCCGGTACGCCCGCTTCTGTGGAGGTACACATTATGATCTTCGGGTAATGAATAGTTGATTACATGAGTAAGGTCATCAACATCCAGCCCCCGGGCAGCCACATCGGTGGCAACAAGAAGCTGTACATTGCGTATTCTGAATTTTTGCATAACAGAATCCCGCTGAGCCTGCGAAAGATCTCCGTGCAGGGCATCGGCATTGTAACCATCAGCAATAAGTTTATCGGCTATTTCCTGTGTTTCTCTTCGTGTTCTGCAAAAAACAATACTGTAAATGTCCGGATTATAATCTGCAATACGTTTAAGTGCCAGGTATTTGTTTTTGGCCTGAACAGTATAACAGATATGTTTAATGTTTTCCGCACCTGAGTTTCTGGTTCCTATTGTTATTTCAACAGGATTATTCATGTATTTTTTTGAAATGTCAATAATTTCATTTGGCATGGTAGCTGAAAATAACAGGGTATTCCTGTCTTCAGGTATTTGAGAAAGAATCTTGTTGATATCTTCCAGAAATCCCATATTCAGCATTTCATCTGCTTCATCGAGTATAACACGGGTTACATGTTTTAATTTTACAGCTTTTCGTTCTATAAGGTCAAGCAAACGGCCAGGAGTAGCCACAATAATCTGTACTCCGCTTTTTATAGCTTTAATTTGTGTTTCGATGCTGGTTCCTCCATAGACGGGAATCACCTTTACATTTTTACAGTATTTTGCATAGTCGCTGAGGTCTCCGGTAATCTGTATACAAAGTTCACGGGTGGGGCATAGCACTAATGCTCCTGGCAAGGGGCTGTTCGCATCTGCCTCCTGAATCAACGGAAGCCCGAAAGCGGCTGTTTTACCTGTTCCTGTCTGTGCCAAAGCTATAACATCATTTTTTTTGCCGAGCATGTGTGGTATTACTTCTTCCTGAACAGGCATGGGGGCTTCAAAGCCCATTTCAGTAATAGCCTGAATGATCTCAAACGAGATATTTAATTCTTCAAATGTTTTCATTTGTTTTTTTGGATTTTGTGCGTCTGTATGCTATCGGTCAGCTACCTCTTCAATGGCATATGCACAAGGAAAGGAATGAATTGTAAAAACGTTTAGCTTTGAACACTGTTATTTTTCGGGTGCAAAGGTAGTGAATTTTTGCGTGATCGATTGTATTTATCTTACTTAATGACACAATACTCCCTTAAGGCCCTTGTTAGGGCTTGGGTTAAACTACAGGATTTATAAGAAAATAGAACTTTAACAATTAGAACTATCAATTCTCCGCCATCACAATAATGCAGTCACCATTGGCAAAAATTATCGGTTTTGATTTATCCGGATTTATTTTTACCCCATAAGTATTGGCAGGATTGAATGCGTCTGCAATAATACGGTAGCCAAAAGCGCATTCGTTTTTACGGGCCGCTGACTCAACAACCGTATAGAAATTAACAGGAACACCTGTTTCAACATAATTGGAAACAGGCTTGAGATAAATCTCAGAACCTTCTTCCTGGAAAAGATCATTATATACCTGCATTAAAGATTTGTTTTCAGAAATCTGAGCCAGCAACATGCTGATCAGTTTGTCACTTACTATAAAATCGTCGGCTTTGGTCACTTCTGCTAATTGCCGGTTGCGTAAATCCATCATCTCACTGACAATACTAAGGTCGACATTCTTTTCTTCAGAAAGATGACGCAATTGTAATAAGGTGATTAATGTTTTTGCATCGGCACGCTGAGTATCCATTTCATCAATGTATGACAGGACAATGATGTGATTAAATTTTACAGGATTAAGAGATTCAATAACAGTTATGTCGGTTGTGTCGGCCTTAACAAACTTTAGCGCAATATTTTTAAAGTGCGGCTTCATTTCATTTATATATGGTTCAGCGTCATTGTTGCTTGCTACAATAATTATTTCAGAACCCTGCTTAACATAATTGTTCATCTCACGAATGATCGCTTTGCCGCGGTGATTCCAACCCAGTATCAGTGTTTTTTCAGGACTACTTTCTTCTGGTTTGCTGTCTTTAATCAATGATACATCTATTTCGCCTTTTTGCTTCGCAACAATCAGGGTATCGTCATCTTCTGTGATCGCCATAACCCAATCTCCTTCATTAAATACTTTGTCCATAGGCGGGTTCACCATTATAGAACCATCAGCAGTCTTCATGCCAATAACAGCACTGTCCTCATACCATAACAGCGATTCACCGAAAGTCTTGCCAACAAGCCTGGGTTCATTATTAAAATAAATCTCTGATCCCTCAAATCCCATAATTTCACTGTAAACAACACTTAGGCCCGACTGGCGGCATGTCTGAACCATGATCCTGGAAATCAGATCATCAGTGAGCAACAATTCCACTTCATTTTTTCCAATGATTTTTGCGGTTTCAATAAAGCGTTCTTCTTTTATTTCTGCCACAATATGGTAGGGTTCTTTTCTCCGGTTTGGATTGTTCGTAACTGCGAGTATCGTTTTGATCGTTTGTGAATCAGCATCTTCACTCTCTGGGGCAATAATAATAATGCTTTTAGATTCGTGCGGATTAACAATTTCCACATCACCGATATCATTTGGCATTCCGCTGCGACAGATAACGCGGGTGTTTTTAAGGTTTCCGGCTTTACCGGATATTTCGTCTTCCATCTCTACTTTATCTTTGTCAGCAAGAACAACAATCCTGGGTTTTTTCTGGTTTTCGTTGGCAATAACAAGTTCCGAAATAATGGTAAATATCTTCGGTGACCAACCCAGAATGAGCGTATGATTTTTTTCTATAACAAAACTGCGACCTTTACGAAGCTCATCAAGTCTGGATTCAATTCCGCTGGATAATACGCCGATTAAAGTCGATACAATAAATATACCTCCAATAGTTACAAAAAGCATCAGTATTCTGAAACCCCATCCGGCATCACCACCCATCGTTCCCGCGTCAAGCGTACGCATCAGACTTCTCCATGCACTTTCGAGAAAACTCAGTTTTTCTTCCCCTTCGGGCGCTACTCCCACAATTACAGAGATAGTGGCAATGATCAACACTAAAAGTATTGATAAAACGGCCAGCCACATGATTAGTGCAGGTGTGCCTTTTGACATTGTTTTGTCGAACGCATAGCGAAACCGTTCTTTAAAAGTAATTTTTTGTTTCATAGGAAGGTTTTGGATTAAAGTGATTTAGGTGTCAAAAATAATAAAATAATTTACAAAATTGACACAGAAAAGAATTCAGATAAAACTATCAGAAATATTTTAGTTTTATATTATTTCCGTTAAACACCGATGGTGTTTTTAGTTTTAAAACTTATTGATTTTTCCTTCTGATCAAAGTACGAAACAAATAAAATGATGAATACTTCAAAAAAAATAATAATTTTATAAGGGTAAAAATTAATTGATGTGTATTACCTACAAAGACACAAAAATTAATAACCCTAAAATCTAAAAATCATGAAAACAAAAAATTTATTTATGGCTAGCATACTCCTTCTGGCTGTATTTGCCATAGGATTCACATCATGCAAAAAAGATAAAAAGCCTGATACAAGTTCCCTGCAGCAAATGGTTGCCGATGAAAACAAGGTGGCAGCAGCAGATGATGAGGTGATGAAAGATATTAACAGCATGCTCTCCGGCAACGGCAATAAGGCATTGGATATTATGCCCTGCAATGTTTCCATTGATTCTTCCACTATAGTTGGAGATACAATTATTTACAGTTTGACTTTTAATGGATTGAATTGTTCCGGCAGGTGGAACAGGGTAGGGCACGCCGAAGCAAGAAAACATGTTAATACGCACTGGGCTGATGTTGGAGCACAGGTTACCGTAAAATACTTTAATGTAATATTTACAAGAGTTTCGAATAATCTTTCCCTGACTTTGAACGGCACGCGTACTTTTACAAATGTCAGCGGTGGAAAAATCCATGATCTGGGAATTAATGCCACTTCAATCGTTCACAGGATTACAGGTTACCTCATCGCAACTTTTGATGACAATACCACCAGAACATGGAATGTGGCCCGTCAGCGGACATACACCGGGACATTGGGCAATCTATGGGTTACGGTTGATGGTTTTGGCTCAGCTAATGGCTATGATAACCTGGTAGTATGGGGAGTTAACCGTCACGGGGAACAATTCTATACCCAGATAACACAATCAGTGATTCATAAAGAAGTTTGTGATTTTGATCCCTGTGCGGGAGTTAAAGTTCACCAGATCCCATCAGAAAATAAAATGGCCACTTTTACAGCAGGTTTTGATAATAATGATCAGCCTGTTGATGTGAACAGCAATGTGTGCCCAACAAAATACCGTATTGACTGGCAGATAAACGGTAATACCGGCACTATTTTTAAATTCTTATAGATTTAGAGTAGATATTTATAAACCGGGGCCGGCTGCAAAGCCGGCCCCTTGTGTTTTTTAAAGGAACAACTATATTTTTAAACAGCTATCGGTAAGGTCACGGATGAGAGGATAAGTGTTTGAATATATTTCAGTCAAATTGTCGGGTTTAAACCAGCGGATTTCTGTTATTTCTTCTTCTAATTGCGGAATCAATGGCTGGGTATTATCTGCCATCATCTCATACCAATATGTCTTTTTCAGAATATTATCTTTTTTCTCGGTGTAAATATGGTACGTGCTTTCAAGTTTTCTGATAATCAGAAACGGCTCTACTCCTGTTTCTTCGCGGACTTCACGCAGTGCGGCATGTTTTTTACCTTCATCTTTATCCATTTTCCCTTTTGGAAGATCCCATTTTCCCCTGCGGAAAATAAACAGCATATTATGATCTTTGTCCCGGACAATACCACCGGCAGCTTTAACAAGTTTATAATCCTTTTTAAAAGTTTTAAAAAGTTCACCAGGATCGGAAGAAACTAAAAACAATATGTGCTTGTTTTCGCTATTAATAAAGCCTGAGATAATTTCATGAAAATCTTTTCCATCATGATTTGTGTATACAGAAGTTATAATATCTTCATTAATAACGTATTCGTTATGTACGAAAAATAATTCTTTGCTGTTAATGTATACTTTGTAAATTTGTGCCATGAAAAACAATAAAGATATATCGTTAAAGACTGCAGAATACTTATTGCAAATTAAAGCAATAAAATTGAATTTGCAAAAACCATTTACTTGGGCCTCAGGTTGGAAATCGCCGATTTATTGTGATAATCGCAAAACATTGTCCTATCCTAAAATAAGGACGTTTATCCGCCAGCAGTTTGCTGCTGTTATTCAGGAAGAATTTGGTATGCCTGATGTTATTGCCGGTGTGGCAACCGGTGCTATTGCACAGGGAGTATTAGTGGCACAGGACCTTGGGCTTCCTTTTGTTTATGTGCGGTCCGAAGCTAAAGACCACGGTCTGACAAACATGATTGAAGGTGTTATTGAAAAGGGACAGTCGGTAGTGGTTGTTGAAGATCTTGTTTCAACGGGCAGTAGCAGCTTGAAAGCCGTTCAGGCATTACGCGAAGCCGGTTGCGACGTGAAAGGAATGGTCGCAATTTTTACTTATGGATTTCCTGTTGCCGAAGAAGCCTTTGCTAAAGCAAAATGTAAACTGGTTACACTGTCTGATTATAATTCATTGTTGCAGCATGCCTGCGAAAGTAATTTTATTAAAGAGTCCGATCTGGCCTACCTGGCCGAATGGCGCGAAGCTCCTGAAAAGTGGGGAAAATAAGTTGTTATGGGACAGATAAAAAGCGATAAAACTATTATTAATTCTTCCGTTGAGAAAGTTTACAATTTCCTTTCGGACTTTAATAATTTCAAAGACCTGATGCCTGAACAGGTCAAAAATTGGACATCCACAGAAGATACCTGCAGTTTTGAAGTTAGTGGTATGGGACAACTGGCATTAAGAATTGTAGAAAAAGTTCCTTATTCAAAGATTAGAATATTACCCGAAACAGGCACTAAACTGCCATTTACTTTTGAACTTATAAGCCATTTGGATAAAATTAATGATGGCGAAACTTCTTCTGAGTTTATATTTGAGCACGAAATGCCGATGATGATCAGTATGATGGCCTCTCGGCCGCTTCAGAATCTGGTTGATATTCTCGGGAAAAAGCTTAAAGAGCATTGCGAAAAGCCAGGCTTTTAATTTAAGATTTCTGATATATTGTTTTCATAAGCTCATCATCCTGCTGCCTGATGACTGCTTTTTTATAAATCGATTGAACTTTTTAAATAAGTGGATTTTGCAATTATAACAATAAATGGGCAAAGCATTGCTGAAGTGACTGATAACAATGCAGTGGTCGAAAATGTTCAGGAGGCTGCGGAGTTATTGATGAATTGCATATACCAGGGAACAAACAGGATAATACTTTCTGAATCAAATCTACCTCCCGGATTTTTCGATCTAAAAACGAAGATTGCAGGTGGTATGCTACAAAAATTTTCAACCTATCAGGGCTATCTGGCCATCATAGGAGACTTCACAAAATATTCAGGCAAAAGCCTGAAAGATTTTATTTACGAAAGCAATAAAACGGGCAGGGTAAGTTTTGTTAGTTCAAGGGATGAAGCGCTTGAAGCGCTGCTCAGGGTGAAATAAGCCATTATTTTAGTACGCAAAAATAGTCGATAACGCCAGGTTTTTTATTAGAATTTTAAAAAGCTTGCTGAAAAACTTATGGCCGAACCGGAAAATGTGTGAATCTGATATACCAATGCAAGTAAATTCATTTTACAATCTTATAACTGAGTGGTAATTAAGATTATTCAAAAGATTATTGAATAGGACGTCTGGGATATTACCATGAAATTATTGGGCAATATCAGCTAAAATCACCTGCATTTAATTTTGTTGGCAGAGCGATCAATAAAAAAATCATAATAATATTTTGTTGGATTTTAAATTTGTTATATCTTTATTGTTTAATAGTTATGTATTTATTAAAAAAATGAAATTTTAAGTTTTACAAATGATTCAACTTATAATAAACAGTTATGAAAAAATTATTTCTTTTATTAGTATTAGGTTTATCTGTAATTAATACAGAGGCACAGTGGCAACATAAAAGTTGTCCGTCCGAGTCAGGTGATGGTATAATGTTTATAGCAGCAGATGGAAATCATGTATATGCCTCTGTTGATGCTTTTGGGGTATATGGATCTTCAAATAATGGAAATGATTGGGCAGCAGCAAACAATGGAATATCAGCATCGTATTTCTTTCCTTTAACAGCGAATGGATCTTATGTTTTTTTAGGAACAGATGCCGGAATATATCGTACCAATGATAATGGTATTAGCTGGTCAATCGCCAACAATGGTCTGTCAACGGCTTTTGTATCATGTTTGGCACATAACGGCCCCACGGTTTATGCCTCCGCGGGATTAGGGCATGTGTTTTATTCTGTAAATAATGGATTGACCTGGACTGAAATAAGTAATGGTTTACCTATAGATATTTCAATGAGCAATGTAATTTTTAGTTTTACCTTTAAAGATTCCGATATTTATTCAGGGTCAGGAGAAGGTATATATAAATCCACAGATAACGGGCAAAGCTGGTTTGCGGTCAATAATGGTATTTCAGATTTTAACGTTGTATCTGCCATGGCAAGTATGGGTAATAATCTACTTGCCGGTACGGATAATGGATTATATATTTCAAGTGATAATGGAAATAACTGGACACCTTTAGATTTAGGAATAGATTATCTTTCAATCAATGCATTTCAAAAATATGGATCGACACTTTTTATGGGTACGGAACATGGAGTATTCAGATCAACAAACGACGGTCTGACATGGGATTCCATTAATACAGGCCTGACAAACCACAACATTCAAACATTGGCAATCAATAGTAATTATTTGTTTGCAAATGAACTTATGACTGGAATATGGCGCAGAACCCTGCCCGAAATTGTTGGAGTTGAAGAAAATGCTGCCGGGCACATCCTTAGTATTGCTCCAAATCCTTCAAATGGTAAATTTATAATAAGCTGTAACAAGGATATTAATTCGGTTGAAATGTATGATGTGTTGGGCAAAAATATTTGTTTATTACCTGTTTGCCTGAAAAATATGATACTAGAAGTTGATATTTCAGGATATTCTGCAGGGATATACTTACTCAAGGTTTATGCTGATAATGAAATTATTACACGTAAAGTAGTTTTAGAATAAGAGAAAATATTTGAAAATGACAATTGTTTCTAAAATACTTGATTTTCTTTTGTCAGCACATAGGGTGAAAAATTCTCGTGAATTTTTCAGGTTAAGAAATGATGATAATTCATTTTTGATTTCATAAAGAGGTCGGGTAATTTTATTATAATGAGCTTTTATAACCTACCAAGTAAACAAGGTACCAACTTGTCCGCTAAAGGCTGATTTTGACCAAATGGCGGATGGGGCTGGAATACCAAATTGAAAATTCAAATTCAGGCAGCTTATAAAATCATTTTAATTTTGTTCATATCTCCGCAAAGAGTTTTACCATCCTCTGTTACAATCTGCAACCATCCATATTCGTTTACACCCGAAATACGCGCGAAGATTTTTTTATTCTCATATAAAAAGGCGCTGTGCTTTCCAAACCTGTAAAGCGATTCAATATATCTGCCATCAATCTTTGAAAGCATTCCGTCTTTTAAAAAATTATAATACTTTTCAAATAATACAAGATACCTTTCAAGAGCATGGTCAATATTGGTCTCAGTAGCCGTGTATTCAATGACTGATGTCGCATTGGGCAGTTCTGCCGGAAAAACCTCCTGGTTTATATTTACGCCAATCCCGATTATGGCGTGCTTTATCGTATTATTTTGAATAGCCGTTTGTATTAATATACCTGCAATTTTTTTATTCCCGGCATAAACATCATTTGGCCATTTTATAGTAACATTATTTCCGACTGATAGTTCAGTAATGAGTTCACTTACGGAGAGCGCCACGGCCTTATTTAGGTAAAACTGTTTTTCGGCAGGTAAAAAATGTGGAAAACAAATGATGCTTAAAATAAGGTTTTTTCCCGATTCAGAATTCCACGTGTTGCTGCCCCTGCCTTTACCTGAAGTCTGATATTTTGCCGTAATGCAGCAGGGTTGAGTAATTAATCCATTTGATAATAACTGCTCAGCAAAACTATTAGTTGAATCCAGCGTATCTTTCGAGATTATTTTCATGAAATGAGCAGGCAATATAATAATGGGATTAGTAATGAGTAATTAAAGATAAATTAGTAACTTTGCAAAGTTATAAATATTTGCAGATGCCCGTGAAAAGAAGAAATACAGAAAATATTCAATTAGCTGATGCTATAGCGAAAGGTATGATCGATAAAAAAGCTGTAAATGTCGTTAGTGTTGATTTTTCGAAGTTTCATAATACATTGTTTTCAAAATTCGTTATTTGTCACGGTACATCGAGGACACAGGTGGAGGCCATTGCGGATTCTATTGAGGAAACAGTGAGGAAAATGGTAGGTCAGAAACCGGTTCATCGTGAAGGCTTTCAGAATGCCGAATGGATATTGCTGGACTACTTTGATGTAGTCGCACATATTTTTCAGGAAAAGTACCGGGACTTTTATAAGCTTGAAAGTTTGTGGGCAGATGCAGAAATTAAGCAAGTAGATGAAGAATCCAAAGTAGTTATTAAAAAGAAAGTTAAAGGAATTCATGGCAGAACAACAAAAGAATAAGTTTTCTAACGATTTGCAGAATAACAATCAGGGAAAGAAAAAATTCAATTTTTATTGGATCTATGCCATTTTGGCTCTCGTTTTTATTGGATTGAATTTTTATCCCTGGAGTGGAAACTCTTCAAGGGAATTAAAATCATGGGATGAATTCGAGACCATGCTGGCCAAACAGCAGATTGATAAAATTGTGATTGTCAATAAAGAAACGGCTGAAATATACATTAAGCAGGAAGCGCTCGAATCCGACCCGGCATTTAAAGACGTGTCTTCAAAAAAAGGTATTGGAGGCGGCGTTAACAAGGGACCTCATTTATATTACCAGATTTCTTCGGTTGAATCATTCAGAAAAGACTTGCAGGATGCTGAAAATAGAATATTGACCAACGATACACTCAATAAAACCAAGGAACAGCAGGCCGAAATTATCAGGAAATTCAACCATATCACTCCGGGCAGCGAAACACGACGCAACTGGAGCGGCGATATTTTTAGCTGGTTGATTCCTATTGCAGTGCTTATTATTGCCTGGCTATTGCTGATGCGCTATATGGGAAGAAGCTCCGGAGGGTCGCAGATTTTTAATGTAGGTAAATCCAAAGCACAGCTTTTTGATAAGAATACCAGCAGCAGCATTACATTTAACGATGTTGCCGGGCTTGAAGAGGCCAAAATCGAGATCATGGAGATCGTTGATTTTCTTAAAGATCCAAAAAAATACACCACCTTAGGAGGGAAAATCCCTAAAGGAGCATTGCTGGTCGGCCCTCCGGGAACCGGAAAAACCCTGCTTGCCAAAGCTGTGGCTGGTGAAGCAAAAGTTCCTTTTTTCTCACTGTCGGGGTCTGATTTTGTTGAAATGTTTGTAGGGGTCGGGGCATCACGAGTACGTGACCTTTTTAAAACAGCCAAAGAAAAAGCACCCTGCATTGTTTTTATCGATGAAATTGACGCTATTGGCCGGGCAAGAGGTAAAAACCCAATCACAGGCGCCAATGATGAAAGAGAAAATACGTTGAATCAGCTGCTCACGGAGATGGATGGCTTTTCAAGTAATGCCGGCGTTATCATACTGGCAGCTACCAACCGTGCCGATATTCTCGACAGAGCCTTGTTGCGTGCAGGACGTTTCGACCGCCAGATTCATGTTGAACTTCCTGACCTTGAGGAACGTAAGGCCATATTTAAAGTACATATGACTCCTTTGACCCTTTCGACGGATATTGATGTAGATTTTTTGTCAAGGCAAACCCCTGGTTTTTCAGGAGCGGATATTGCAAATGTCTGCAATGAATCTGCATTGATCGCTGCAAGAAAAAACAAAAAAGTTATTGAAAAACAGGACTTCCTGGATGCTATTGACCGTATTGTCGGGGGACTTGAAAAGAGAAGCAAGATTATTTCTCAAGAAGAGAAAAGGGTAATTGCATTCCACGAAGCCGGGCATGCGGCTATCAGTTGGTTGGTAGAACATGCAGCACCGCTGGTGAAAGTTACGATCATCCCGCGTGGAAAAGCACTGGGCGCCGCCTGGTACCTGCCTGAAGAAAGGCAGATCACATTTACGGAACAGATGCTTGATGAAATGTGTGCCATGATGGGTGGAAGGGCTTCAGAAGAAGTGAATTTCGGCAAGATTTCTACCGGTGCGCTGAACGACCTTGAAAGAACTACGAAACAGGCCTATGCAATGGTAGTCTATTATGGCCTTAATAAAAGACTGGGCAACCTGAGCTATTATGACTCAACCGGCCAGCAGGAATATGCGCTTACCAAACCCTACAGTGAAACCACTGCGAAAATAATTGATGAGGAAGTCGGCAAAATAGTTGATGAGGCTTATGAGAGAGCTGTGAAAATCATAAGAGACAGCAAATCGAACGTGGAAGCTCTTGCTAATCTCTTACTTGAGAAGGAAGTGATTTTCAGGGAGGATGTTGAATCTATTTTTGGTAAAAGGCCTTTTGAAGACAGCCATCATATTTCTGAAGATGCCAGGGAAGTTGAAAATACTATGCGAAAGGAAAAGGACCAGCATAATCAGGAAGAAAAGGAAAATGATCATCCTGTGGCTGATAAACCTGGTAAAAATGAGGGCAAAACCCAGAATAATGGCTCAGCTTCATTTGTTAAATAAACTGTTTATTCAGCATACACTGATATGGAAGAATACAGCTCCCGCGAAAAGGTACTGAAAAATGTTCGTAATGCAGGAATTAATCAGGCTGAGTGCCCGTTCACTGACATTGATTTTTCTATAAACGTTTTTAAAGAGTCGGGTGATCCTATCGATGTGGCATTTGCCAAGGCTTTTGTAGGTATTGCAGGAAAGTTCGTTTATTGTTCTGATGTGCCGGAATTTCTTCAGAGTATCAGTGCTTTTGTTAAGGAATATAAATGGGACAACCTGTTCTGTCTTGAACCCGGATTGAAAAAATTCCTGGAGGAAGCTGATGTTCCATATAGCGATAATCCGGCATTTTTAACAGATGCTTTACAGGGTATCACCTTTTGTGAATGTCTTGTTTCACGGCTTGGAAGTATTGTTATTTCTTCGGCTCAGGCTTCAGGGAGGCGGCTGATTGTTTTTCCTGATGTTCACATCGTGGTGGCATATGCTTCACAAATTGTTGCTGACTTGCCTGATGCACTGAATTTGATCTCCGAAAAATACAAGGATAATTATCCTTCACTGGTTTCGGTCATTTCAGGCCCCAGCCGCACCGCGGATATCGAAAAAACACTAGTAATGGGTGCTCATGGCCCCAGAGACTTATATTTGTTCCTGATTGATGATATAAATGCCGGATGATTATGGAAAACGATTGGATACTTATATTTGAAACTGATAAGGATTTTGAGGCTGAAATTATAAAGGGAATGCTGAAAGAGCATGATATTGAAGCTGTTATTGTTAATAAAAGAGATTCCGTTTATCTTATCGGAACCTACGAATTATATGTTACCCTTGATGATGTGATGAAAGCTAAAACATTAATATTGAATTTTAACTCGTGAAAAAAATAATCACGCGCACAATAACCGGACTGGTTTTTATAATAATTGTCATTGGTTCAGTTTGCTGGAGTATTTACTCCTTTATGCTGGTTTTTCTTATCATTTCATTGTTGGGTGTATATGAATTTTATAAACTCCAGGTTCAGAATAATATCAGGCCTCAGTTGCTGTTCGGTCTTTTCCTGGCTTCTTACCTTTTTATCAGTATTTCGCTGTTTGCTCATAAAATAGCCGGCTTTGAGCTGGTGCTGGTTTGCCTTCCATTGTCTGCCACAGTGTTTATTATTGAAATGTACCGTAAAACAGAGCAGCCATTCACCAATATAGCATACACACTTTTGGGCGCATATTATGTAGCGCTACCGCTGGCTTTGCTGAATTTTTTCTTTAGCCCTTTTCAGTTGAGGGGCGAGTTTAACACGCACATCATTTTAGGTTTCTTTATCATAACCTGGTTTGCTGATACTATGGCTTATCTTGTCGGTACAGCAATTGGCAGACACAGGCTTTTTGAGCGGGTATCGCCGAAAAAGAGCTGGGAGGGTATGGCCGGTGCCATAGTGGCAGGTGTTTTAAGTGCGTATGTATTATCCTTGTTTTTCAAGGATTTATCGTTTTGCCATTGGGCGATAATATCGCTGATTATTGTGGTTGTAGGAACGTATGGCGATTTGGCAGAGTCGCTGTTGAAACGGAGCGTAAATGTCAAAGATTCCGGTAGCATTATGCCGGGACATGGCGGTATCCTCGACCGTTTCGACGGAGTTTTATTTTCTGCTGTTTTTGTTTTTGTATACATTTATTTTTTTATTGCCAATTGATTATGAAGTTACATCGTGAGGGAACAAGAATTATAGTCGGAGTATTGATTTTCCTGGTTTTAGTAAATTTGCCATTATTTGTTTTTTTTAAGGATTATCTGGTTTTTAACCTGGTAGTACTATTTGCTTCATTGGTTATTTATATAATCCTGGTGAGGTTTTTCAGGGTGCCGACTCGTCATTTTATTAAAGATCCCGGGAAAATATTTTCTGGTGCTGATGGTGTTGTTGTCGCCATTGAAGAAATTATGGAGGAAAAATATCTGAATGAGAGGCGAATACAGGTTTCTGTTTTTATGTCGTTGCATAATGTTCATATCAACTGGTACCCGGTAAGCGGCGAGGTAATCAAAACCGAAGACTATTACGGGCGTTATTTTGTGGCCCGTAAACCGAAATCATCTTATATGAATGAGCAAACGACCACTATTATCAAACCGGAGGGCAGGGCTCCCATTCTTGTGAGGCAGATTGCCGGATTTGTGGCCAGGCGAATTGTTTGTTATGCTGAGGAAAAAATGAAAGTTGAGCAGAACGAGCAGCTGGGTTTTATTAAATTCGGATCACGTGTTGATATTTTGCTGCCGATAGATACCAAAGTGCTGGTCAACATTAAAGACAAAGTAAAAGGCGGAATTACCCCAATAGCAGAATATATCGATTGATAATCAAAAAATAATACCGATTACACATTCTAATATAGTCCAATTTCGATTTCATCTTATTGGACTATTTTCATGTAGTATCGGCATTTACCATTGTAATTTATTTATTGTCTTTGGACTATAAAATAAATACAATTGGTATAATAAGTATAAAAAAAACCTTCCGTTGTGGAAGGTTTTTTTTGCTATTGGCCTAAATAGGCTTTTAATAATTTGCTTCGGGAGGTATGTTTCAACCGGCGGATGGCTTTTTCTTTGATCTGGCGCACGCGTTCACGTGTAAGGTCAAATTTAACAGCTATTTCTTCCAGTGTCAGGCCATGGTTCATTCCTAAACCAAAATAAAGATTGATCACATCACGTTCTTTATCGGTGAGTGTTGATAATGAGCGTTGTATCTCGCGTGAAAGCGATTCATACATCAGGTTTGTATCGGTAGTAACACCGTCTTCGCTCATATACACATCAATGAATTTGGTTTCTTCGTCCTGTGCCAAGGGAGCATCCATGGAAACATGCCGTGTGGAGATTTTCATCACCGCGTTGATTTTTTCCTGCGGAATGTCAAGTGATTCAGCCAATTCATCGGGCAGGGGAGGACGCTCGAATTTTTGTTCAAGGCGTGATAATTCTTTGGATATCCTGTTCAGAGAACCTACCTGGTTTAATGGTAAGCGCACTATTCTTGATTGTTCTGCCAGCGCCTGTAAAATTGACTGGCGAATCCACCAAACAGCATATGAAATGAATTTAAAACCCCTGGTTTCATCAAAACGCTTTGCCGCTTTGATCAACCCGAGATTTCCTTCATTAATAAGATCCGGAAGGCTCAGTCCCTGATTTTGATATTGTTTTGCAACTGAAACTACAAAACGGAGATTCGCTTTGGTGAGCTTTTCAAGGGCTTCCTGGTTTCCAGCCTTGATCTGCTGGGCAAGTTTAACCTCTTCATCGGCAGTAATAAGTTCTTCGCGACCAATCTCCTGTAAATATTTATCCAGGGAGGCTGTTTCCCGGTTTGTAATTGATTTTGTAATCTTTAATTGTCTCATTATGAGAAGATTGATTAATAATTAATTGGTATTCAATAAATTACCTCTAATATTGGGAAACGGGTACAAAAATACAAAAATTTTTTCTAACTGCAAAATTTTTCTTTTGCAGCAATGACGGTGAAACGAAATAAACCGATGTTTTGTTACAGCCCGAATGAAAAATATGCCTGCATACCATTCATATAAACACCTTCGATGAGAACGGTGCCGCGTTTGTTACCCAGCAGTTGTACTGCATCGTTTACGGTCTTAATCTGTTGGTTATCAATGCGGGTGATGATCAGCCCTTCCTTTATACCTGCATTGGAAAGTTTGCCTCGCTCGAGCTTGATAATTTTTACACCGCTCCTGATGCCCAGGCTCATTTTTTCTTTGTCGCTGATGTCCTGTAATGTTGCGCCCAGCACAACTGAACCTCCCTGATTGTCAGCAGAATTTATTAGTGTGGTTCCTCCTTCGCTGTTTTCAAGCGTTACAACAAATTGTTTTTCAGTGTTATTCCTTTTAACGCCCACATTTATTTTATCACCGGGGCGCTGCCGCACGATCATTTCTTTAAGTTCTGAGGAGCTGTTTACATCAACATTATTGATACTTGTTATAATATCTCCTTTATCTATTCCGGCTTTAGCTGATGCGCCTCCACTATATACCGATTCTACATACACGCCATGCAGATCTTTTAAATCATGGGCTTCAGCCAGTTTACTGTTAATATCGGTAAAATTTATCCCCATAAAAGCACGTTGTACTTCGCCGAATTCAATGATATCTGAAATAATCTTTTTAACAATATTTGAGGGTATGGCAAATGAATAGCCCGTGTACGAACCGGTATTGCTTGCTATGGCAGCATTTACCCCAATTAGTTCACCGTTAACATTAACCAAGGCGCCCCCGCTGTTCCCGGGATTGATGGCGGCATCGGTCTGAATAAATGATTCAACGTTGGAATTATCGCCCCATATATTAATATCGCGGGCCTTGGCGCTCACGATTCCGGCGGTAACCGTTGATGTGAGGTTGAATGGATTGCCTACAGCCAGAACCCATTCACCGATTTTTACATTATCAGAATTGGCATAAGTCACAAAAGGGAGTTTCGTCTCATCGATTTTTATTAATGCCAGGTCCGTACCAGCATCTGATCCCACCAGCGTTGCCGTATAGGTTCGTTTGTCGTTTAAGGTGACTTCAATTTTACTGGCATCGCTTACCACGTGGTTGTTGGTTACAATATAACCATTTTCAGAAACCAGTACCCCCGATCCCGCCGTCACTATTGGCTGATTGCCTCTGTGCTGGTTGAAAAAGTTGAAAAATGGGTCGTACCCGAAAAATTGATCATAATATGAGTTTTTATAATAATACATTGATTGAATGTGAACAACTGCATGTAATGTTTTTTCGGCGGCTGCTGTAAAATCAGGGCCTGTTATGCCAGCCCCTCGTGACATACTGACAGTGTTTACAGGAGTTTGATTCCTGAAGTAGGTCTGAACATCATCGTTTTTACTGTCGGCGAATCTGAACGCAAAAAGAGTTGCAAGGCTTGATAATATTGCAACAGATATAGTCAAAACTGTCTTTTTCATATCTTAAAAATTTTGGCAGGTTTGTAATCAAATTTTATACCCAAGCATTTTTGTCATGAATTTTTACAGAAACGTTTAAAACTTGTTGATAGTATAATGATAATATCAAAAAAAATGTTAAACATGAATCGGCGAAATAGTATTACTTTTGCATTATAATAAGCCTTCATCTGCAATCGTTAAAATGAGTTATAAAGTCAATAAAGTCATTTATTTGTTACTTGGCCTGGTGTTGGGTTTTTTCGTCGGTGGCGGAATTATCTGGTGGCAACTGAACAGGAATGACTTTTTTGATTTCATAAAATTGAACAAGAATCAAGTAAGTATTGACACCAATCAATATGACAAATCCATCCGGCCAGGAAAGCATTCGCAGCACAAAAACCTGATCGGGAATTTAAAAATCCCCGACACATTTATTGACAGCCTGAAAATGGATACTTCGGCCTTGAGCGTCGAAGAACTTATTGCCTTATACAACAGCAGTGAAAAATCCGATACCATTGAGCAATCATCCGGTTCTGCCTACGATGATATCGTGATTTCAAAGGATGAACTGATCATGACCCGCCTCATAAAAATTGTGGGTGATATTCCCGAAATGAACGACAATTACGAACTGGATTCCATACTTACCGATCAGCGACAGACAGCACGAAAACAGCCGGGAATAATTAAAACAGAGTTCTGGAAATCGCCGCTGAATTACAAGGGTTATAAATTTGACGAAAACAAGCTGGTGATTTTTGGCTTGTATGAAGTGGGCAATGTTGCCATTCTTGGCTATAACAACGAGCTTTTTATTAAATACAACAAAGAATACTACCTCATTGAATATACTGATGATTTCAGGTCTTTTATTCCTATGAGAAATGAATCACTTTTAAAAGAATTGTATTCTCTATGAGCGTTTTTCATAAGTTCCATGGCACGGGAAATGATTTCATTATTATAGATAACCGGAATCAGAAGTTTACTACAGATGAGGATATTATTAAAAATCTCTGCCATCGACGTTTCGGCATTGGTGCAGACGGGCTGATACTTCTTGAAAATTCTGATAAATATGATTTTTCGATGAGGTATTTTAATTCCGACGGTCGTGAGGGTTCTATGTGCGGTAACGGGGGAAGATGCATATCCGCCTTTGCTCAAAGGATTTTAAAACTATCCGGAAAAATATGCTTTACGGCTGTTGACGGAGTCCATCATGCTGAAATATTAAAAAGTTCAGGTAATTTAACATCTGTCAAACTGAAAATGGCTGATGTCACAGAAATACATCAGGGCGATGGTTATTATTTCCTGGATACCGGTTCGCCTCATCATGTTGTATTTGTTAATCATGTCGACGAAGTTGATGTTGTTGGCTTGGGCCGGAAAATAAGATATAGTCAGGATTATCCCCGGGGCACTAATGTGGACTTTGTTGAAATAAAAAACGGGAAACTCCTTGTACTTACTTATGAACGCGGTGTGGAAGATGAAACATTATCATGCGGCACAGGGGTAACAGCGGCAGCTTTAGCAGCATCCCTGGTAAGGCCCGCAGACACATATGATATTGTGACAAAAGGTGGAAACCTGAGAGTTTCGTTTACAATGAAAAATGATTCTTATACCGATATCTGGCTTGAAGGTCCTGTAACGTATGTGTTTGACGGTGAAATAATCATTTAATTATGCAGAATAAGCGTGTAAGCCTTAGGGCGGTAGAACCTTCAGATATAGATTTTATTTACAGACTGGAAAATGATGCTGATAACAGGTCTTCGTCCGAACAGCCGGAGCATGTTTCCAGGTATGTGATTGAGCAGTATGTGCTAAGCATTGGCGACGACCTTTTCTCATCGGGCCAGATGCGGATGATCATAGAAGTGCAGCAAGGTACTGAAAATAGACCTATTGGATGTATTGAGCTTTTTGACGCCGACGCGTTTCATCGCAGGGCCGGAATTGGCATATATATAATCCCTGATGAACAGAAAAAAGGATATGCTTCAGAAGCTTTAGATCTGATGATTAAATATTGTTTCGGAACATTAGGTTTACACCAGTTGTTTTGTAATATCGGCGAGCAAAATGCTGCCTCCTTGCGATTATTCACCAAATATGGCTTTCAGGTCATCGGGCTTAAAAAGGACTGGCGATATTTTAACAGCGCCTGGCATAATGAATACATGTTGCAACTTATAAACTCAAACGTACGTTGATGGCTAAGAAAAGACAAGGATCTTCCGGAAAAAGAAGTAAAAATTCAGGCGGGAAAGGCAAGTTCCGGAAAAGATTTTTAACCGGTTTTTTTTCATTTCTTTTGGTAGCAGGCATTATAGGGGTTGCAGTTGGCTATAAGTATTACAAATATATCTATGTGAAAAACGTGGAATTAGGCGATAAAAAGGAAGTTTACGTCTGTATTCCTACAAATTCAAATTTCGATGATGTAAAAAAAATATTATACGGGCAGCATATCATTAGCGATACCGTTAGTTTTCAGTGGTTGTCGGATCATAAAGCCTATTCATTGAATGTTAAGGCTGGACGCTACCTTATCACAAACCACATGAACAATAATGAGCTGATCAATATGCTACGGGCCGGAAAACAAACCCCGGTCAGGCTGACATTCAATAATATCAGGACCAAGGAACAATTGGTATCCCGGATATGTAAAAATTTGGAAGCCGACTCCATTTCATTATTGAATCTTTTGAGTGATAAAGCATTTCTGGAAAAATATGATCTCAATCCCGACAATGTCATGTGTATTTTTATTCCGAATACATATGAAATATTCTGGAATACTTCTGCAGAGAAATATTTTGAGAAAATGCATGATGAATATGAAAAGTTCTGGAATAAAACCCGAAGCGACAAAGCTGCTGAGATTGGCCTTAGCCCTGAGAAAGCCGTAATTCTTGCCTCTATTGTTTATTCAGAAACAAAGAAGAAGGATGAAATGTCGAAGATTGCCGGCGTATACATGAACAGGATCAACAGGGGGATGCCCCTGCAGGCTGACCCGACGGTTATTTTTGCCATAGGAGATTTTTCGATTAAACGGGTGCTGAATGAACAGACAAGGTATAATTCGCCATATAATACCTATATTCATACCGGTTTGCCTCCGGGACCGATATGCCTGCCCGAAGGCTATGTGATCGATAAAGTGCTTGATTATGAAAAAAATGATTACCTGTATTTTTGTGCAAAAGATGATTTGTCCGGTTATCACAGCTTCGCCGAAACATCTGCACAGCATGCCCTGAATGCACAACGCTATCATCAGGCTTTAAACCGCCTGCGCATAAAAAAGTGATTTGAGTAATTGAAAAAAAATTATTTTTACAACCAAAATATTCAATAATTATGAAAAAGCTGTTTATTACCATTCTCATCACTATGTTTGTTTCATCAGTGATTGCTTTAAATCCCAAGCGCGAATACAGCGCCCGCCCCGGTGATTTTGGGCTCGATTACGAAGAAGTGACCATAACTACATCCGATAACCTTAATTTGAAAGGTTGGCTGTATAAACCTCAGAAGCCTTCATTTAAAATGATCATTCTGAGCGGCAGCGGCGATGGTAATATGGCAGATCTTATAGAAATTGCAAGTAACTTCGTAACCTTAGGTTTTAATGTGCTTACCTATGATTACAGGGGTTATGGCGAAAGCGAAAATTTCAATATCAACAATAACTTTTTTATTTACGCACAATTTGAAAAAGACCTGAATGCTGCTATAGACTATTCCAGGAAATATCATTCAAAAATGAAGATACTTGATTTGTGGGGAAAGGAAGTAGGAGCAGGGCTTTCAATAGGGGTTGGCTGCAACCGCAAGGAAATTTTCCAGGTGATAGCCGATTCGCCATATTCAACACTTGAAGGCATTAAAAAGAAAATAAAAGAGGTTTCAGGCAAGGATGCATTGTTGCCATTGGGCTTTGATAAATATATGATCGAACCTTATTATGCGCTGGAATCAAAAGGTACCGCGCTCTATGGCGTGATGTTCATTGCCGGTGAAAAGGAAACAATTTTCACTCCTGAAGATATTAAAAATCTCAGCAAGGTTCAGAAAAACCGATCATCGGTGATTATCGTCAAGGACGCTAATGCAGAAGAAACTTTTACCAAGGATAAAAATAAATATTTTGAAAACATTCGTGATTTTCTCAAGGAACCTTTATAAAAACTGATACATGAAAGCATTTAAAGCATACGACATTCGCGGAATATATAATGTTGATTTCAATAAGGAAGATGTATATAAGATAGGTTTTTTTCTGCCCGGACTTTTAAATACTTCGAAAATCCTGGTGGGGCGCGACGTCAGGACATCCTCTCCCGAAATGTTCGAATACCTTACCAGAGGAATAACCGATGGCGGAGCTGATGTTTATGACCTCGGGCTGGCGACAACACCTTATGTTTACTGGGCAACAGCGGCTTTTAATTTTGATGCTTCTGTACAAATCACTGCCTCTCATAATTCAAGAGAATACAATGGCCTGAAGATTTCCCGCACCAATGCCTTTCCCGTGGGTTACGACAGCGGCCTTAATACTTTGGAACTGTTGGTTGAGAATGAAATTCCGATACCTAAAGAAATAAAGGGAAAGATTATATCCTTTGAACAGCACGACAAATACATGGATTTTTTACGGCCTTATACACCCGATATTTCAAAATTAAAAGTCAGTATAGATTGCTCGAACGGCATGGCTTCACTTTTTATAAAGCGCCTGCTTGGTGAGCATCCCATGTACCTGTTTTTTGAGCCTGACGGTACGTTTCCCAATCATGAAGCCAACCCGCTTGTGCCCGAAAATGTTGAGTTTCTGACGAAACATGTACAGGAAAACTCCAGCGATCTCGGAATTATTTTCGATGGTGATGCCGACCGGGTGATGTTTGTTGATGAAAAAGGTGCGTTTATTTCTCCCGACCTGATCATTGCCGTTCTTGCCCATTACTTTGCCGATAAGGAAAAAGGCGTGGTACTTCAGGATATCCGCAGTTCCAAGGCTGTAGGCGAATATATTGCAAAGCTGGGTTACAGCCTGAGTATGTGGCGTGTAGGCCGTGCTTATGCTGCGCCCAAACTGAAAGAAATCAATGGTTTATACGGCGGCGAATTTGCCGGGCATTATTATTTCCGTGATTTTAATTATTCCGATTCCGGGATGCTGGCCTGTCTGCTGGTGCTTGACGTTGTGGCAAAAATGAAGGCTAAAGGCATTACTTTTTCGCAGTTGATAAAAATGATATCAACCTATTTCGGCTCCGGTGAAATGAATTTTAAGATTGAGCATAAAAAAGAAGCTATGGATGCCCTTTTGGCACATTTTACCAATGCTGAAAAACCTCTGGCATTCTATGATTTTGATGGATACCGGGCTGATTTTAAGCATTGGTGGTTTAATGTGAGGCCATCAAATACAGAACCCTATCTTCGCTTTTTAGCCGAAGCCGACAGCCCTGATTTGCTGAAACAAGTTGTTGATGAAACGCTGGAGGTATTGAATCCATTCATAAATTCCTGACCTTGCCAGCTAAAAGCTTCATAACATTCGTTTGTTTCTTATTGCTTATTTGTTCTGGTTGCGTCTATTCGCAAAACAATGAACAGAAGGAAAATTCATCAGGGGATGTTTGGGATACCGTAATCACGCTGAACAGCCTGAACCGGAGTTTTGAAAAGCAACAGCTAACGAATGTCCGTGCACCGTTTTTCAGTTTTCCTGAAGAACTGCATAGAAATCGTCTTGCTACTGTCCTTAGTGTTGATGGTGTATTGTTGTCCTCGTCTATTTTAATTTTGAATCAATTATGGTATAAAAAATATGACAGGTCGGCTTTTCATTTTTTCGACGACAGCCGTGAGTGGATGCAGATGGACAAGCTGGGGCATTTAATGGCAGCTCATACGCTCACGGGTTATTGTTATTATACCTTCAGATGGGCCGGCATGAAAAAGCTGAATGCCGCTCTGTATGGCGGCGCTTTAAGCCTGGGCTATATGACAGCACTTGAAGCCCTTGACGGCCAATCTGAGCATTGGGGGTTTTCGGTGGCCGATATGACGGCCAATGTGCTGGGTACGGCCATTTTCGTTTCACAGACCATGCTGCTCGGTGAAAGACGGGTAAAATTGAAAATTTCATACCACCCGACCAGGTATGCACAGTATCGCCCTGAAGTGTATGGTGCGGGCTTTGGCGAAAGAGCATTAAAGGACTATAATGGGCAGACACACTGGTTTTCGCTCAGTTCAGGCCTGCTCATGCCAAAGCAAAGCAAGATACCCAAATGGTTTTGCATTTCGCTGGGTTATGGCGCTGAAGGTATGTTGGGCGGGTATTCAAACCCGGAATTTAATGAAAAAGGCGAACAACTCCCGCATTTTGACAGGTATCGCCAGTTTTACCTGTCATTTGATGTTGATTTTGCTCAGGTTAAAACAAAGAAGAAATGGGTGCATTTGTTGCTGCTGGCGGTCAATGCCATAAAGGTTCCTTTTCCGGCGCTGGAGTATAATACCAAAGGGCAGTTCAGGTTTCATTATTTGTATTTTTAAGAGGATGTCTCAAAAGTCCTTTGTG
>CAZVKJ010000036.1:0-44287 GCA_964626855.1 uncultured Bacteroidales bacterium | reverse complement strand
GTGTGCCCCATAAACATGAATTATAGGCTCGGAAATAGTATGTTCCTGAAGCCGTTACATTTTGGGAGGTTGATGCATTTGCTGTTGAGGTTCCATTGCTTGTAGTATTTTGCCAGTATATGGTTCCTCCGGTACCACCTGTGGCCGTTAATGTAGCGTTGCCGCAATACGTACCTCCTCCATGGACAGTAACCAATTCAGGATTTGTAAGCATAGACACTATGACACTGCCGCAGCCTGATGACCAGCATCCCGTTGTGGTATTATAAGCTCTGGCATAGTATGTTGTTGTAACAGTTGGAGATACTACGATTGAGTTGCCCGTCCCTATATAACATGCACCACAAGATGAATTATACCAATAAATAGTTGAGCCCGATACTGAAGTTGATAAGTTAGACGATCCACCGCTGGAACAAATGGCAGGGTCTGAAGCTGATGGTGCAGGAGGATCAGAGGGCAATGAATTCAGAGAAACAGTGGTTCCGGATGGTGATCCCCATCCGCAGGCCGCATTATATGCCCTGAAATAATATGTACCAGCAGCATTGACCGTTTGATAGGTTGAAGGTGTGGCAAATGAGGTTCCACTGCTTGAGGTGCCCTGCCAATATACAGTACCGTTTGCTCCTCCAGTTGCTGTAAGAGTGGCAATAGATCCTGAACATATAGCACCTCCGCCATTTACTGTTACAGCAGTGGTGGGGTTTACAATCGTTATGGCCGCACTTCCGGGATTACCCCATAAACATGAATTCCATGAACGGAAATAATATGTTCCGGAAGCCGTAACAACTTGAGATGCGGACGGTGTCCCAGTATAAGTACCTGTACTTGAGGTACCCTGCCAGTATATCGTTCCGCCTGTACCGCCGGTTGCTGTTAATGTGGTACTGCTACAATAGGTGCCGGCATCATGCACGGCAACATCTCCGGGATTGGTAAGCATAGCTACCACTACACTTCCGCAACCCGATGACCAACAGCCATTTCCATCAATAGCTCTTGCATAATAGGTTGTTGTGGAGGTTGGTGAAACAACGATATTATTACCGGTTCCAATATAACCTGCACCACAAGATGAAGTATACCAATAAATAGTTGAGCCCGAAACTGAAGTTGATAATGTAGACGATCCACCGCTGGAACAAATGGCAGTGGGTAAGGCTGATGGTGCAGGCGGATCAGAGGGCAATGAATTTACAGTAACTACAGCACTAGATTGGGTACCCCATCCGCAAACATCATTATATGCCCTGAAATAATATGTACCTGTAGCATTCACTGTTTGCGATAAAGCTGTTTCTGTTTTGGCTGTTCCATTAATTGTAAGGCCCTGCCAATATATTGTTCCATGGGTGCCACCGCTGGCCGTAAGGGTTGCCGTTTCACCGGCACAAATTGCCCCTCCGCCGCTAACGGCAACATTACCAGTACTATAAACGATAGAAACTGTGGCAGAATTATCAGTACCCCATGAACATGAATTAAATGAACGAAAATAATAAGTACCACTTGCAGTTACTATTTGCGCAGTTGACGGGGTATTTATAGATGTGCCTCCACTCGTGGTTCCCTGCCAATACATCGTGCCACCTGTTCCTCCGGAAGCCGTTAAGGTAGCGCTGTTACAATAGGTTCCACCGCCATATACGGTAACCCCGGCAGGAATAGCCATTAAAATTGTCACGCTACCGCATCCTGCAGACCAGCAACCAGTGGCATTATCCTTGGCTCTAGCATAATAAGTTGTTTGTGTGACAGGCGATACTACTATTGTGTTACCTGTTCCAATATAACCCGCGCCACATGAGGAGTTGTACCAATAAATCGTAGAACCGGGTACTGAAGTTGATAACGTAGATGACTCATGACCTGCACATATTGGATTTAATGAGGCTGTTGGTGCAGGATTAGATGGCAATGAATTTACAGTAACTACAGCACTAGATTGGATACCCCATCCGCATATGGCATTATATGCCCTGAAATAATATGTACCCGTAGCATTCACTGTTTGCGATAAAGCTGTTTCTGTTTTGGCTGTTCCATTAATTGTAAGGCCCTGCCAATATATTGTTCCATGGGTGCCACCGCTGGCCGTAAGGGTTGCCGTTTCACCGGCACAAATTGCCCCTCCGCCGCTAACGGCAACATTACCAGTACTATAAACGATAGAAACTGTGGCAGAATTATCAGTACCCCATGAACATGAATTAAATGAACGAAAATAATAAGTACCACTTGCAGTTACTATTTGCGCAGTTGACGGGGTATTTATAGATGTGCCTCCACTCGTTGTTCCCTGCCAATACATCGTTCCACCCGTACCGCCGGTAGCCGTCAATGTAGCGCTGTTACAATAGGTCCCTCCGCCATATACGGTAACTCCACCAGGGATAGCCATTAAAATTGTCACACTACCGCATCCTGCAGACCAACAACCATTTGCATCCAATGCTCTGGCATAGTATGTTGTTTGTGTAACAGGCGATACTACTATTGTGTTACCTGTTCCAATATAACCTCCACCACATGAGGAGTTGTACCAATAAATCGTAGAACCGGATACTGATGCTGATAATGTTGATGACTGCTGACCTGCACATATTGGATTTAATGATGCTGTTGGTGCAGGATTAGGTGGAATGGTTTTCAATGAAAGAGTCGGGGAGGTTCCAGTTACAGTACATCCATATGAATTAGTAACCGTAACAGTATAAGTTCCTGCTGAAGAAACCGTAATACTGGATCCTGAACCTCCAGAAGACCAGGCATAGCTTGTAATACTTCCCGAACCTGCCCCAGCATAAGCATAACAAGTGGTACTTGAGCCGTTGCAAATTGGATTTTCAGCAAAATAAGGAAAAGAAGTTGGGTTTGTATAGGTAGCTACATTAACGGCATTACTATTTGAAGTACAAGTTCCATCGGATCCCTTAACATAGTATCCATTTCCAGCCGAAATACCAGACCAATTAAGACCGGAACCAGTGCCGGATTTTGCTGATCCAACAGCAACATTACCTGAATTATATAACTGATAACTCACACCTACAACAGATGTTGAGGATGCTATTGTGCCATTACCTCCAGGAGATGCACAAATAGTACTGCCGCTAATGGAAAGGGCCGTTGGAAGGGGATTTACAGAAACAGACACAGAATTGCACGCACTGTACCCACTGCAACTATACCCACGTGCATAATAGATTGTATTAGAAGTGGGATTAACTACAACAGTACAACCGGTACCGCTGCATGATCCTATCATTGTACCACCGCAAGATCCCACATACCAATAGACTTTTTCTGCATTCCAGGACCCCGAAGCTGTAAGCGTTACACTCGCCCCGCTACAAACAGTGGATGGTGATGCAGAAACCGAAGGTGTTGTAGGGATAGTACAAGCCATTGAAAATTCGGGCATTAAATGTTTTTGCACATATTGCGCCCATAAACTATCAGAATTTGCTATAGTTGTTACCTTCCAGGGAACATCTGCATTAGCAACCGGAGATTGAAATATTCCAGCAAAAAGGAATAATATTACCAAAATTACAGGAATACTGTAAGCATGGTTTGCCTTTGTCTTGATGGGGGTATATTTTTCCATGTTTGTTGTATTTTATTTATTATAAAATTTTCAGAAAAAAAATTTAAAAAATGCAAATTTACACTATATAAATTATAGTAAATAACAAATATAATATAATTTTGTATAAAATTGGAAAAAATAATCGAAATTTTTTGTTAAAAATATTGAAAAAAAATTTTTTTTTTTAATGCTTTGATTATCTGTACTTTTAATATATTTTAATGCTTTAAATAATATATAGAAAACACTAATAACCTATATTACAAGTTATTAATACAATACTTTAAAATTTTTGAATATTACAAAACACAGTATTCATAACATTTTTGTGAAACCGAAAATTTCAGTGTCAATTAATTATAAATTAACCTAAATAAGTATATTATTATTTTTAAATAACTATTTGACTTTTACAGTTACGCCCGCCTGATTCCCCCAACCGCAACTATTTAATGCCCTGAAATAGTATGTGCCTGCCGAATTTACAATTTTAGATGTTGATGGTGTCTTCGTTGAGGTTCCGTTTATTGTTAACCCCTGCCAATAAATGATCGCACCTTCGCCACCGGTAGCTATTAAAGTATCACTGGCACCGACAGTAATTTCTCCGCCTCCCGTTACTATTACCTCACCTGGTGAATAAAGAATGGTTACCCTGGCACTATCCTGATCGCCCCACCAACAAGAATTATTAGCCCTGAAATAATATGTTCCGGATTCCGTCACAGATTGAATTTTGGATGGTGTCTTCGTAGATGTTCCGCCACTGGTTGTGCCCTGCCAGTATATTTTTCCACCAATACCACCATTTGCCTGCAAAGTACCATTGTTACAATAAGTTCCACCACCATTGACTGTCACCTTACCGGGCTTTTGAATGACCTTGATTGTTACTCCTTCACTACATGTTTGCGAAAAGCAATTACTGTTAGTTGTATGACCTCTCGCATAATATGTTGTTGTTATATCTGGAGTTACAATTATACTACTTCCACTTTTACTTGAACCAACATAGGTTTCGCCACAACTTCCCGAGTACCAATAAATAGCATCTGCAGAATTATTTACAGATGCAGATAATGTAACACTTGAGCCTTTGCAAACACTGTTGCCAGAGGCAATAACTTTTACAGGAATTGCAGGCGGGCAGGTGCCAACAAATTTATAAGAAACAGGATCAGATAACTCACTTGGGGCTCCTGACCAATCATTAACAGAAAAGTCATTACCTCCAATATCAAAATAATAATCGGAAAAATTCTTCTTCCAGAAATCAAATAACCCAAAATAAATCGGAGATACAGCATCCAAAGACTGCCTCAAAATCAAAAAACCAGTTTGAGATTTACCAGTTTTATAATTAAATAATCCACTATTGCCAATGACCGGAAGCTCATTAACAGAACTAATTAAAACAATAATAATAATTATTTTAATATTATAATTAAATTTTATCAAAATCTTCTTTATTGTCATCATATTTATAAAATTGAATTAAGAGAAAACAAATATAACAAAAAGTGCAATAAGAACAAGATAATAAGATCAAAACATAGCAGGCCCTCCTTACACATAAGCAAAAAGACCTTCACTGAACAATATTGCGTAAAAAAAAGCAACGTAATAATTCATTTCATTTGGCTTGAATTTCAATTCATTTCATACGATAAAACCAAATTAAGCAATAGGAGTATGCAAGCTATTGCCTTAGTTGGGTTTATCCAGACTTGAGATGTTTCCCGACTTGTCTGGATTACATTATTCTTAGTCGTTTACGCATCAAAACAGCTGACTGAAAATTATAATAACCTGTTCATTAGAAAATCTCAAATGCGTAATCCGGGATAAATGATAAGGCATTTGAAAATTATACTAATAAAGGGCGTATATAAAAACAGATACGAATGATTAAATCAGTACCAATTATTTAATAATTTTGAAAACGGAAAATTAAAAAACAGACATTTTAAATAATAGTGCAAAGGTTTTATTTTCATGGCACTATCCTCCAATCAAAACTAATTCTTGACGAAATTTCCAATAAAGATTCCATCCTTTGTCATTATTTTGACAATATAAAAACTTTCGGGCAAGCGTGAAACATCCAGTTCCTGCTTTTCTGAATGATTCATGTACATTACGATTTCTCCCTGAAGGTTTATAACTTCAATCGTTTTATCAGGAATAATATTCATCTGAATTTTATCTGTTGCCGGGTTTGGATATATACAAACAGGTTTCTCCAAAATATCCCGGCCTGAAACATTTGTATAATATGATTCATATGCGATGGCGGCATTAAATATTTCCTGCACAAATTGAGGCGCAATGAGGTCTGTAGCCTGTCCATTCGGGTGGCTGTCATACTCAGATGTGCGGAACTGGGTAAGCATCATACCATTTGCATTTGTAAGCTTGCTGAAAAAATCAAATATAAAAACATTATGTGGAAAGGCTCCTGTTACAGGATCCAAGCCCTGAGCAAGTGTATCTTTCGCCCATTTACAGAATGATTTGGATCTTAATGCTTCATCCGTTGTTGTGGATGATGTTTCCAGGGGCGCATTCGTCCATATAGCAAAGAAATTATCGGGATGATTTTTCATTACCTTAATGATATGCCGCCAATGCCACTTATAATTATAAACACTCTTATAGGTTGGGCTCAATGTATCCGAAGGACTGCCCCAGGCTTCAATTGCGGATGAAGGGAAACATGACTTGATGACTATAATTTTATTATTCGATAAGTAATCATTTATATCAGTATAGGATGTATTACCTTCAAAAAACTCATGCTGCGTCGACCATTCATTATCGGATGGTGCCCACCATTCCTCATTCATAGTGATACTGTCATTTCCCTGATAGGAATGTAACATATTATAATTATGCATTTGTTCCGGGATATCTGTTGTTGAATTCCCGTCAGGATTAGGACCCCATATATACTGCCCTGTGGAATGATGTAAAAATATTCCGCTTCGAAAATAGTTCTGTGAGCTTACTGAAAAGGATATTATCATTGCAATGAGAAAGAAGAGAATGCTTTTCATTATTAATATTTTTGATAAACAAATTTACGACGTTAAGGCCTTATAAATCAAATTTAAAACAAAAAAGGCCTGAATCTTCTGAATTCAAGCCTTAAATATTTCAAAATAACCGATGATTAAAAAGACCGTACGGCACGCACATAATAAGTATTTTCTTTATTCCCATAGTGGGGATAGCCAGGGCTGCCGGTAAAATAAAACCATGCATTTCCAGCTCCTGCAGGAGAATACTCGGTGCTTGACCAGTAGTAATTGCCGGGTAATCCGCCAATAGATGCCCGGTTTGTATATAATTTTATTAATTCCTGTTTGCTCGGCAGATACCAATCGCTGTAACCTCCTAACACTAAATCATAACAAATTTTTGCCGCATAATTACCTGCTCCCTGCACATTAACGATAGTATTGGTATTTGTCTTTCCATCATATTCGCTGGTGGCGCTTGTTGCCGTGAAACTGCCGTTGTTCCATACTACTCCTGTATTCTGGTCACTTGGTGCAGCAATTATTCCGTGAGTTTCTCCCGAAACATAACCCGGATCGCCTGATTGTAAAATATAAGCAATGATTCCGCCCTGATATGATTGACCAATGGCCAACTGAGGGTTGTTATTGTTGTTATTGATACTATCATTATTAGTATCATCATTGTTGTCGTCTTCATCTTTTTTACAACTCATGGCAGACACCATTGCTATACAAATCAGCAATAATGAAAATGCATGTAATAGTTTTTTAATTTTCATATAATTATGTTTTTAATGTTACAATACCTGCAAAAATATAATATTTTCGAAACAGAGACATTGAAATCAAAAAAAATGCATACGTGAAATTATATCCGGATCAAAATCTGTTGAATTTCTCATTATCTGAATGACCTAAAAAACAACATATTATCTGTCGAAAAAAGGATTTTTTGAAGTAGCTGAAACAGGAATTCCAAAAATTACGGCGGCCTCATCACCCAGCAACCCAAGCTCCTTTACTGCAATACCAACAGTATACATGATACGGTTATCCACACGGTGATCAGCAGCTAAAGCAACAGCAGAGCCGACAGCAATGCCAAGATCTGTTATGTTAAATACACAGGGAATTTCAGGATGATTATTCTTTTCGGCACAATTTTTAAAACCGCAGGAGCCACAAATCATTAAATTAACGGGGTTTATTTTTGCAGCCAATAAAAGCATGTATGGGGCAAGTTTAATATTTTCCGAATCACGAATAAAAGCTCTTGCACCTGTCCTTTCTCCTATCTCTTTCATTTTTGCTGAAATCTCCAAAATATCATCAGAATCGGCAATAGAAATCAGCAAATTATTCATGCCTTTTCCTTTAGGCGCCGTGCGTGCAGCAATCAGCATCTTTTCCGCAACACTTTTCAAACCCTGTTTTAATACTTCATTTTCGGTAATCATAACGCTCAGATATTTTTCGATTTTTAATCAAGATTTCTATACATATTTTCCCTACCCAATTATTCTTCCATCTTTAAATACGACTTCTTTCTCTACAGAGCCATCCTCACGATACATTACTTCCTTTCCATCAACCTGATTTTTCTTGTAATGAACTTCCCTTTTGATTTTTCCATTCCAGTAAAATCCTTTTAAAACCCCGTCGCCATTGCTGAAGATACCTTCACCCACCTTGATTCCTTTCTCATCAAAATATTGCCAGGTACCATCAAATAATCCATGCTTGTAATTCCCGGAAACCTTTATCGCGCCGTCAGGATGATGTTCAATATAAAGCCCGCTAAGTGTATCGTTTAAATAATTTTCTTCAGCGAATACGGTTCCATTTTCAAAATATACTACACTTTTTCCATTACGCAGGTTGTGCACATAATATTCCTCCCGTTCCAATGAACCATTAAAATTCCACCTTGTCATTTTACCTTCAATCTGTCCGTTTACATAAGTGCACTCCATCTGTTTGTTTGAGTTGGTATGATACCACGACTGCAGACCATCGAGTTTGCCATGGCGATATGTCAGGCGGGATTTCAGAGCGCCATCCGGATAATATTCTTTCCTGGTTCTGGCACATGATGTAAAAACCAGCAATAAAGCAATTAAAAATAATCCCCTGAATAACAGCTTGGTTTTTATCATAAGAATTATGAAAATTTTAAGCTACCATCAGCATAGACCGGTCTATTTTATTGATCTTTTCCTCGGCGAATTTCCGGGTGATATGCAGATCACTGGTATCATTACTTGACGGCATATCGAACATGGCATCGGTCATGATGATTTCGAAAATGGAGCGCAGGCCCCGTGCACCAAGTTTGAACTCGATAGATTTTTCAACGATAAGATCAAGAGCTGAATCATCAAAAGTCAACTTGATCCCATCCATTTCGAATAGCTTTATATATTGCTTTGTAAGCGCATTTTTCGGTTCGGTAAGAATACGTTTCAATGTTGTTTTATCAAGAGGATTCAGATGGGTTATAATAGGCAGCCTCCCGACAAGCTCAGGTATCAGACCGTAGCTTTTTAAATCCTGCGGAGCCACATACTGCATCATATTATCCTTGTCAATCTTCTGCCTTCTGGATCCTGAATTATAACCTATCATTGAAGTCATAAGGCGGGAGCCGATTTTATTTTCTATGCCGTCAAAAGCGCCACCACAGATAAAAAGTATGTTTTCGGTATTAACCTGTATCATTCTTTGTTCGGGATGTTTGCGGCCTCCCTGCGGAGCTACATTAACCACAGCGCCTTCCAACAACTTAAGCAACGCCTGTTGAACACCTTCACCAGAAACGTCGCGGGTTATAGAAGGGTTATCGCTTTTACGCGCTATTTTATCAATTTCATCAATAAATACAATGCCTTTCTCGGCCTCTTCCACATTATAATCCGAAACCTGGAGCAGCCTGGTAAGAACGCTTTCAACATCTTCGCCAACATAACCGGCTTCTGTAAGAACAGTAGCATCAGCGATACAGAACGGAACATGGAGCATCTTGGCTATGGTACGGGCCAGAAGAGTTTTCCCTGTCCCGGTCTCTCCTACTAAAATGATATTAGATTTTTCGATTTCAACTTCGTCAGCCGACTTTTTATTACTGATCTGGCTGATACGCTTATAGTGGTTGTATACCGCGACCGACAGTACTTTTTTGGCGCTATCCTGCCCGATTACATATTGGTCGAGGTGATGCTTTATTTCCGCCGGTTTAGGAAGTTCAAATTTATGAGAGGTTTTACTTTTTTTGCGGACATCGAACTCTTCATTTAATATCAGTTGAGCCTGCTCAACGCAGCCATCGCAGATATGCGCATCCAACCCGGCAATGAGCAGGTTTACTTCACTTCTCTTTTTTCCACAAAAAGAGCACCTTTCAAAATCCTTTGGCATTTTTATTTGTTGTTTTTGCTTTTGCTGTAAAGCACTTCGTCGATCATACCATATTTTTTGGCTTCTTCCGAGGTCATCCAGAAATCGCGATCGGCATCTTTCCAGATTTTACGGTAGTTTTGGCCTGAGTGTGCGGCAATAATCTCGTATAATTCCTTTTTCAGCTTTTGGATTTCGCGGGCTGTAATTTCAATATCCGAAGCCTGGCCCTCAGCACCACCCATTGGCTGGTGAATTAATATACGCGAATGTTTCAATGCGGTACGTTTTCCCGGGGCGCCGGCACAAAGAATGACAGCACTCATCGAGGCGGCCATCCCCGTACAAATTGTGGCAACATCTGAAGAAATATACTGCATGGTATCATAAATACCAAGGCCTGCATAAACCGAACCGCCAGGTGAATTAAGATATATCTGGATATCTTTTTTTGCATCCACGGATTCAAGAAATAAAAGTTGTGCCTGTATAATATTGGCGATATAATCATCAATGGGCGTACCCAAAAATATGATCCTGTCCATCATCAGCCTTGAAAAAACATCAACTTCACGGAAATTAACCTGGCGCTCTTCGATGATCGTGCGGGTCATATCCTGTGCGGCATTGAATTTATCGAGCCGCGAACCGGAAATACCAAGATGCTTTATGGCATAGTTGCGAAATTCTTTTGAGGAATTCATAATTATTGTTTTTTTGTAGATATTAATTTGATAAATTCATCATAGGTTACATCAACGAAATTGACACTGAGTTTATTTTTAAAGAATGCCAATAATTTATCTTCAAAAATTTTATCGGTGATGCGTTTTGCTTCTTCCTCGTTTTGTAAAATTTTATCGGCTATCTGGTCAAGCTGTTTATCGTCAGTTTCATGAGTATGGTCATGTTCGTGGTCATCATGGTCGTGATGATGGGGTTGTGAACGGCGAAAATAACTTTTTACAAACTCGCGCATTTCTTCCTCTGAAACATGCAGGTTATTTTCGCGGACAATTTTATTCTCGATAAGCTGCCATTTAATAACACTTTTGTGTTGCTCAAAATCTTCTTCGATTTTTTCTTTAGTAAGCTTTTCATCGGATTGGGTCTCAAGCAGGTATCTTTTCAGGAATGCCTCCGGAAGCTCAAAGTTCGTGCTTTTTACAATGACATCTGTTGCATCATTAACAAACTTGCGGTCACATTCTTTTGCATATCCTTCGATGGCATCTTTTTTAATCCGCTCACGCATCTGGTCAATGGTTTCGATATCTTCACCCGGATAAACCTTGTTATAAAACTCCTGGTTGAGCTCAGCCGGTTTATTTCGGCTGGCCTGCTTGATGGTAAACCGGAACATGGAGTTAATATTTGCGGCTTCTTCTTTCTTTTTACCAATAAAATATGCAGCTTCGAACTCTGACCGGGCAATTTTTTTGGGATCAACATCAACAAAATCACCGCTTTTAAGTCCCATGAATTTATTTTTTTCATCTGCATCAGTAATATGCTCCATATAGATGAATGAATCATTCTTTAAACCGTTTTCCTTAAGGTTTCCATTTTCATCAAGTTCTGCGAATTCGCCGGAAATCATATCATTTTCTTCAATAATATCTGCATTCTCAAATGCTCCGTGGCGTTTGCGCATTTCACTCAAATACTTATCAATAGTTTCATCAGTAACATTGATCCTGTAATGATCTACTTTAATATTTTCTGAAACATCCAGTGTAAATGCAGGAGCCAGGGCAACATCAAACCAAAATGACAGGTTGGTTTCATTATCAAGGTCAATAGGTTGGTTTTTTTCTTCATTGGCTAATGGTGCAGCTAATATTTCGATTTTGTTATCTGCCAGATATTTGTACAAAGCTTCGCTGTATGTCTTATTGACAACATCATACAACAATGATTTTCCATACATTTTTTTTATAAGCCCGAAAGGTACATGGCCGGGCCTGAACCCGGGCATATTACTTTTACGCTGGTAATCCTTCAGCTGTTTATCAACCTTTTCCTGGTAATCTGCCGGTTCAAGTTCAATTTTTATTGTTGCCGTTAAATCTCCGGTTTTTTCCTGTTCGATATTCATTTTAAATGCTATTTAATTATTAATTTTCTGCTTACTAGGTATTTAAAAGTGTCTGTAACATAATTGCTGACAACATCCTGCTTTATATGCATCGTGCTCGCTTGTATGATTTATGCTTTATCCCGAATGGTCGGCTCATTAAAGAATATCATATTTATACCTGTTTCGTGCGGATGAAAGGACTTCCGCCTGCGGCGGATAAACTTCTCGTCCCGATTTCGTCAAAAGTCAAAGCCTACGTCTTTTCATCTTTACTTCGTGCGGATGAAGTGACTTCCGCCTGCGGCGGATAAACTTCTCGTCCCGATTTTATCAAAAGTCAAAGTCTACGTCTTTTCATCCTTACTTCGTGCGGATGAAGGGACTCGAACCCCCACGTCTCTCGACACCAGATCCTAAGTCTGGCGCGGCTACCAATTACGCCACATCCGCAAAACGAACTGCAAAGATATAAAAAAACAGTTTTCGTAAGATGAATTGCATCTTTTTTAGTTCATAAACCAAATTATTACAAACATCGTGGCTCAAATACAATAATTTTGCAGAACACAAATACCTTTATGCAATACCTCATACTGGCAATTATTACATCAACGATCATCTTTATATTGTTCAAGTATTTTGAAAAGTTCAGGATTAGTAATATTCAGGCTATTACTACCAATTATCTTGTGGCTGTTGCACTGGGTTATTGTACTTCACATGAAAATATAACTGCATCGGGTGTTTTAACAAAACCCTGGTTAAATATCGCATTGATTTCGGGATGCATTCTGATGCTGACATTTATTATTTATGCCTTTTCTGTACAGAAAGCAGGAATGGCTATTACAAGTGTTTCCGGTAAAATGTCCGTAATCATTCCCGTGCTATGTGGTTTGGCCATATTTCATGAAAATATGACCTGGTGGCGTTCGGCAGGAATAATCCTGGCTATGCTGGCCTTCTACCTGACACTAAAACGGCCTTCATCACAGGCAATTAAAGTAAAATATTTAATATTTCCAATATTGCTCTTCATTGGGAATGGCCTGAATGACAGCTTATTTAAAATTTCGGAAGAACTTTACATTAAAAATGATTACACTACCTACCTCGTTTCAGCATTTACCATTTCAATGATAATAGGCTTTATCATACTTACCATATTACTGGCACTTAAAAAAGAAAGACTCCATTACAAAAATCTGATTGCCGGAAGTATTCTCGGCGTGATTAACTGGTATGCCACCTATTTTTTCTTTATCGGGCTGGAGTATTTTGATGTAAGTGTGTTTGTTCCGGTTTATAATGCCGGAGTGGTGCTTATAGCCGCTATCATAGGTTATTTCTTTTTTAAAGAAAAGCTTTCTAAAACAAATGTCACGGGAATCCTTCTTGCGTTATTAGCCATTATTATCATTGCCTGGCAATAAAAAAGGGCTTCCCCGAAAGAAAGCCCTGAACAATTTCATGACAAAATATCACTCTTATTTTGTTTCTTTTTCTTTACCAAGTTTTTCTTTTACATCGTTATTCTGCTTTTCAAGATCATTGAGCTGTTTTTCAAGATCGTCGAGATCTTTTTTCTTTTTTGTATACTCAGCATCAGTTATTTGCTTCTGCTTTTTCTTCAGTTCAAGCTTTTCTTTTGCCTGCTTTATTTTGGAACGTGTATCGTCGTTTGTTTTCGATGTCTGATCGATTCTTGATTCGGAATTCGTGATGGCTTCATGCTTCGATTTGGCTTCGGCTGCGCGGTTCTGACCAAAATCCCGGCCTTGCAGACTGTCCTTATTTTTACCATAGGCATGGCCTTTACCCTGATTTTCCTTTGTTTTATCCTGCCCCTTACCCTGATCAGGTTGCGGTAATGATGGCGGAACCGGCTTTTGAGGCTTCACAACATTGGGTTTGGGCGGGTGATTGGGAACCGGCTTGGGCGTTGGTAACTTGCCCGGAACCGGAGGATGTCCTTTATCTTTACCATTACCTTGCTGGGCAAAAACCTGCGAACAGAGCACCATGCCCGAAATCAAAAACGAGATTACAATTCTTTTCATAATTTCCAGGTTTAAATATTGTTTAACAAACTATCCGCTTTCTGGTTTAATTCATCAGCTTTTGCATTGACATCATCAGCCGATTTCTGAATCTCTTTTAACTGGGGCGAAACAATGGTATCATTATTTGACTCCGTTTTGCCTCCTCCCCCGCAGGAAGATAAAAGGCAGGCACAAGCAAAAACAAAAAATATTTTTCTCATAATTTTATTTTTTTGATCATACAAATTTATAATAATTTTTCTAATTGCCGTCAAACTATTATATTCAATTTGTCACTATTTTTTATAATTTTGACGCTTTGTAATTACGTATTTGACTAAAATTTTTTAAACATGAATGCTAAAATTATTAATGAGCAGTATCTTGAAAGTGCTGTAAAAAGGGCAAAAGAAAAGGGAATTATATTACCGACATTTGAACAAATGCAAAATCCGGAACTGATACCGGGTAAAATCAAGGATAAATTAAAAAACATTGGTTTATGGGATTTGCATCCGCTGAACCTTTTCCGCATCAGCTGGAAAAATGAACCGAAGACCACCGGTGGCTTGTATGGTTCTGTCAATTATCTTGAAATACCACCGGAAATTTCGGGAGTTAAAGCGCGCATTGTTATGTTACTCGGAAAATGGTTCCCTACCGGCGCACATAAAGTTGGCGCCGCCTATGGCTGCCTTGTTCCACGCATTGTAAGCGGCCAGTTTGATCCAAGTTTCCATAAAGCTGTATGGCCTTCAACAGGTAATTATTGCCGTGGCGGCGCTTTTGATTCATACTTGCTTGGAGTAACGGCCGTAGCCATATTACCTGAAGAGATGAGCAAAGAGCGCTTCGACTGGCTGAAAGACATAGGAGCCGAAGTAATAGCCACCCCGGGCTGTGAATCAAATGTAAAAGAAATTTATGATGCCTGCTGGGACATCAAGAAGAACAGGAAAGACTGTATCATTTTTAACCAGTTTGAAGAATTTGGCAATCCCTGCTGGCATTATCACGTAACCGGCAAAGCTGTTGAAGAAGTAGTAAAAACCATGGGTGGAAACCTTGCCGCTTACGTAAGCGCTACAGGATCGGCCGGAACGATAGGTGCAGGCGATTATCTGCGCACCATTTATCCTCATGTAAAAGTGGTGGCATCAGAAGCCCTGCAATGCCCCACATTGTTGCTGAATGGCTTTGGCGCCCATCGTATCGAAGGTATCGGCGACAAACATGTTCCATGGGTGCACAATGTGAAAAATACCGATATGGTAACAGCCATCGATGATGAAGACTGCATGAGGATACTCCGCCTGTTCAATGAGGCAGAAGGAAAAAAATTCCTCGGCGATGCAGGTGTTTCAAGCACATTCATTGATGAGCTGAAGATGATCGGAATTTCAGGTATTGGAAATTTATTGTCAGCAATAAAGGCAGCGAAATACTATGAAATGACATCCGACGATGTTATCGTTACCTTAGCAACAGATTCTGCAGAGATGTACCAGTCACGCGTTGCAGAACTAACAGAACAAAAAGGCAGCTATAATCCGCTACAGGCAGCAAAAGATTATGAAAAATGCTTGCTCGGTACGGGCACTGACACTTTAAAAGAATTGGGATACTACGATAAAAAGGCCATACATAACCTTAAATATTTCACCTGGGTTGAACAACAGGGAAAAACCGTTGAAGAAATAAACCAGTTATGGTACGGAAAAAATTTCTGGCAGAACACATTTGCACAGGTTGCCAACTGGGATGAGATGATAAAAGAATTTAATGATCGCAGCGGTGTATTGAAAAACCTGTAGTGTGATGTGTGAATATATCAAAAACCCTTATTATCATGAGGTGCCGGGCTGGATAAACCAGAAAGTTGCCTTCATGAACGATGACATCATCAGTTTTCACCGTTCACTGGAGGGCTATGAAGCCACACCGGTACACACCCTCGGCGGATTAGCAAAAAAGCTTGGAATAGCGAACATTTACGTCAAAGATGAATCATTTCGTTTTGGTGTCAACGCATTCAAACCCCTTGGCGCTTCCTACACGATATACCGCTTTCTGAAATCCAGGTGGGAAAGCCTTTTTAATACCGGGTTCTCCGTTTATGATTTTAAAGATCCTGATAAAATGCAGCAACTGGGTACATTCACCTTTTGCGCTGCTACCGATGGTAACCATGGCCGCGCCGTTGCATGGACTGCACGTATCTTAAAGCAAAAAGCTGTGATATATATGCCGGCCAATACGGTTGCTTCAAGGATTAAAAATATTGAAAGCGAAGGCGCCAAAGTGGTGTTAATAGACGGAACTTTTGACGAGTGTGTAAGCCGCGTGGATGCCGATGCACGGGCCAACGGATGGATCATTATATCCGATACCGCCTATGAAGGATATATGTATTATCCGCAATATATTATGGCCGGGTATTCAACCATCTTCAGGGAAATGGATAATATCGTAAATATGCCGGACCATTGCAAAGCCGACATTGTTATTTTACAGGCCGGCGTTGGCGGACTGGCTGCTGCAGGCACCTGGTATTATACAAAGAAATACGGAAAAAAGCGGCCAAAGATTATATGCCTGGAGCCGACAAGAGCAGATGCATTTATGGAATCTGTAAAAAATGGCAAACCTGTCCATTCAAAAGGAGATTATAATTCCATCATGGCCGGGCTGAATTGTGGCGTATCATTGCTGGCCTGGGATTATATCTATGAAGGCGTAAATTATCTGATGACAGTTAATGATGCTTATGCCGAAAAAGCCATGAGGCAATATTTTCATCCGGAAGCACCGGATCCCAGAATCATTTCAGGTGAGTCAGGGGCATCAGGCATGGCAGGATTACTGGCATTATTCGGAGATGAAAAATTTTCCGGACTGAGGGAAGATCTGAATATAAACTCAAAAACAGCTGTACTACTCATCAACTCGGAAGGCGACACTGATCCCGAGAATTTTAAAAAGGTTGTTCAATAATTTTTTTGTCCTTTTAAGCATCAAATTCAAAACATTGATTTATTCATATGGTTTCATTCAACATAAACGGCGAACACATTACCTATACAGGGGATTTAAAAAAATCCCTGTTGAAATACCTGCGTAATGATAAAAACATCACATCCTGCAAAGACGGATGTTCAGGCCAGGCATACTGCGGAGCCTGTATGGTGGAAATTAACGGAGAAGCCCGCCTGTCATGTACCACATTGATGGAAAAGCTTGACAAGGCTGTGATCATCACCATGGAAGGCATTCCCGAAAAGGTAAGAGATGTTATTGCAAAAGCCTATGTTGAAAAAGGGGCCGTGCAGTGCGGATTCTGTACTCCCGGGTTTATCATGCGTACCAAAGTGCTTTTTCAAAAAAATCCCCATCCTACCCGCAACGAAATTGTGAAAGCCCTGAATGTCAATCTGTGCCGCTGCACCGGATACGTGAAAATCATTGATGCCATTGAACTCGCCTTATATAATTTGTCGGAGAACAAATCAACAGAGTATACGGAAAAAGTTGCCGCCATTGGCACAGCGTATCCCAAATACGAGGCCTATGAAACAGCTGTCGGTATCAGGAAATTTGTAAACGACCTGCAGTTTGACAATATGCTGTTTGGAGCATTAAAATTCAGTGATCATCCGCGTGCACGTATATTAAAAATTGATATCTCCCGTGCTGAACAGTTGCCGGGGGTCATAAAAATTGTTACAATAAAGGACATTCCCGGAGAACGGTTTACCGGTTCAATCATCTCCGACTGGCCTCTTATGCTTGCCGAAGGAGAAATCACCAGATACATAGGTGATGTACTTTGCGGCGTTATAGCGGTTGATGAAGAAACAGCCCGAAAGGCTATTGAATTAGTACATGTCGATTATGAGGTTTTACAACCTATAACAGATCCTTACGAAGCCATAAAGGAAGGGTCGGAACAAGTACACCCTGACCGTTCCAACCTTATGGAAAATTGTATTGTAAGCCGCGGCGGTGACATTGATCAGGCAATAAAAGATTCAGCCTTTGTTTCTTCCGGTTTTTATAAAACACAACGGATTGAGCATGCGTTCCTGGAACCGGAATCGGCGGTGGCAGTACCAGAGAATGGTGGAATTCATCTTTACGACCAGGGACAAGGAATTTATGTGGATCACCGGCAAATCCATAAACTTTTAAATATCGCCCCGGAAAAGTTGCGTATCACCATGGTTCCAACGGGCGGCGGTTTTGGTGGAAAAGAAGATCTTACCACCCAGGGCCATGCAGCCTTATTCGCATTCTTAACCGGAAAACCTGTAAAGGTCACCCTCACCCGGGAAGAATCAATCCGCATGCATCCCAAACGCCACCCGGTATTTATGGAAATGACCGTTTGCTGCGATAAAAAAGGCATGCTCACCGCCATAAAGCTTCGGGCTGTTGGCGACAGCGGCTCTTATACTTCTGTCGGTACAAAAGTGATGGAACGTGTGGCCGGCCATGCCAGTGGGGCATATCATTTTCCGGTGGTTGATATTGAATCGAAGACCGTTTACACCAACAATATTCCATGCGGCGCTATGCGCGGCTTCGGAGCAAACCAGGCTGCTTTTGCACTCGAAAGCTGTATCGACGAACTTTGCGAAAAAGGCAACTTTGACCGCTGGCAGTTCCGTTACGACAATGCCCTGGCCGAAGGAAGAATGACCGCAACCGGCCAGGTACTTGAACAGGGCGTCGGCGTGAGAGCTACGCTGCTCGCTGTTAAAGATGAGTTTTATAAATCAAAAATCACCGGGCTTGCCTGTGCTATCAAAAACTGCGGTGTAGGAAACGGCATGATCGACTTCAGCCATGCCAGAATCGAGATTGTTTCTGATAAGGAAATCATTGCAAAACATGGCTGGACCGATATGGGACAAGGCATCAGCAACGTTGTAATACAGATAATTGCAGCCGAAACCGGCATCAATCCTGAAATAATAAAAGTTGAGATGGACACCGAGGCCGGCCTTACCACAGGCATGACAACATCGTCACGCGCCACGGTATTGCTTGGAAATGCAGTCATTGAAGCATCCCGGAAACTCAATGCCGACCTGAAAACAACATCACTGGCCGAACTGGCCGGCAACAAATATGCAGGATATTCAGAATGCAACTGGACCACCAAACCCGGCGCCGATGTTGAAAAGATTGTTACACATTTCTCTTATGGCTATGCAACTCAGCTGGTAGTACTTGATGAAACCGGTAAAATAAATAAAGTCGTCGCTGCTCATGATGCCGGAAAGATCATGAACAAAGCCATGTTTGAAGGGCAGATAGAAGGCGGCGTGGTTATGGGACTGGGTTATGCCCTGACTGAAGATCTTCCAATGGAAAACGGCTTCCTGAAAAGCGATAAACTGAAAGATTGCCAGTTGCCTAAGGCAAAAGATGTTCCTGAAATAGAAGTAATAGGTGTCGAAGTTGAAGACAGCTTCGGGCCCTATGGTGCAAAAGGCATAGGTGAAATCGGCCTGATACCTACCGCTGCAGCGGTTGCTAATGCATTTTACCAGTTTGATAAAAAACGGAGATTCAGCCTACCCTTAAAAAGGAAATAAACAATATTTGTCTCTTCAGGCAAAATATCCGCAACAGAATTCTAATCTGAATTACCCTAACCATTTAAATTCATGGTGGATATAAGTATCCTTGTATTGTTTTTAAGCAACGAAAAATGATCTTATACCGATTGCCAATAGTTTAAAAATTAGAAGAGTGGATATAACTGTCCATAAGATCAAAAAGCAATTATTATTCTTTTTTTACTTTTTGCGTGTCCAAAAAGTAAAGCAAAAAGGACATTCCTGTCGAAAGCTTCTCCGCGCTCTGAAAAAAATAAGAACATCTAAAAAAGTAGTCCCGACACATTCGTGTCGGGAAACGCAAGCGCCTTTTTTGATTTTCTAATTTTTTTCATTCACAATCTGCACACGCCACCGACAGGAATTGCCAACGCTCCAAAATCATTGCAAAATTTTAGATCTTAATTGACTGGTTTTCAGCATACTTCATTCAAGTTATACAGATTGGAAAAATATCAATAAGTCCTGTTGAACTATTTGATATTTCAATTTGGTATTACTGCTTTAGCCCGTTCACCCTGATAATAAAAAAGCTTAGGAAATCAGCTGTTTTTGAAATTCGTTTTTTTCTGATCAATCTTCAGGCCCATGTTGTACCTTCCCGAGTGATTGTCGCGCTGCTCGCGGTTAATACCAGGCTTATCTATCTGCTGGCTGCTCTCAACAGCACATGAGGTTAATACCGATATTGAAACAAAAACTACCACAATTACTAAAACTTTTATCAATTTCCTACCATGCTCTTTAACGGGCGATGCTTTATACCTGCTATGGCCTACCGGATAAAGTTTAATTAATTTTTTCATGGTATTTAATTAAAAATCAACACATAAAATACGGATAATGAGAAAAATGGTTACAGAATGATTAATTATTTTAAACCTTAATAAAATTGAGCGGGAATATTTATGATATGCTTTTCGATTTAACTTTCAGCAACTATTAGGGCCATTGAAATAATTAAAAACAAGGAGATTCCTCGTTTCGTTTTACTCAACTCGGAATGACATTGTTGTTTGTTATTGGGAGGAGTGGGGGGCAGCGGAGCGCATAGCGCACCGCTGCCCCCCACTCCTCCTGTACCCACCAAAATTGAAATAGCATTCCAAGTTCCCGCTTTTTGGTGCAAAAGGAAAAAATATCAATGACGTATAGTAACTTTGTTAACCTGACCTATTCATAAATAAATGAAATGAAATTTATAAATGAGCATTGGCAATATGGGCAGCAGGTCAGGTAATCCCGACACAGAAAATGTTTAAAAATGACAAATACTGTTAAAACACTTGATTTTCTTTTGTTGGCCCGAAGGGGGAAAAATTCTTGTGAATTTTTTAGGTTAAAAAGAGCATGGCAATTATGGACTTATACCGATTGCCAATAGTTTAAAAATTAGAAAAGTGGATATAACTATCCATAAGATCAAAAAGCCATTATTATTCTTTTTTTACTTTTTTGCGTGTCCAAAAAAGTAAAGCAAAAAATGACATTCCTGTCGAAAGCTTCTCCGCGCTCTGAAAAAAATAAGAACATCTAAAAAAGTAGTCCCGACACATTCGTGTCGGGAAACGCAAGCGCCTTTTTTGATTTTCTAATTTTTTTCATTCACAATCTGCACACGCCGCCGTCAGGAATTGCCAACGCTCCAAAATCACTGCAAAATTTTAAATTTTAGCACGGAACCGCCGAATTGCTGCACAGCAGCAACGGTGCGCTGGCCAGAAAATATGGCGATGTCAGGGAGTGGCTTGTGCGAAGGTTTGCATCATATTTTCTTGACCTTTTGGGTACTTTTGGGTCAAGCCAAAAGTACCATAAAAAAAGCTAAAATATGCCGTTCGGCTCCAGGTGAAAATCAGGCTATGATTAATAAAAACCTTTAACAGTAATGGGGCATAATACGAAACTTAATACAAAAAGAAGTAACTTTACAATGAGACGTTTATGGGAAACGTCATTGTTAACAACGTAAGGAATCTCCCCCCCAATTCGCGATATAAAAAAAATGTTGAATAACAAGAATATCAATCCGGATAGAACCTTATTATGATAGTTACTTTAGGGAGAATAGTTACCACTCTCAAAAACACAACACCATAAATAAGTAAGCCTCTGATATTTGTCTCAGAGGCTTACGATTTTTCACCAGCAATGTTTCTCAGGCCGGCACTGAAATTTATTTGATAGATAAATCCGGCTGAAGCTGCTGCAAGATTTTATTTACACTTTTTCAAAATCAGTTTTGCCAGCTCTTTACCGGCATTTGAAAAGGAATTGGTAATCCTGAGTCCTGTATCATAGTTGGAAAATGCGACTGAAGTACCCACAATTTGTTTCAATGAAATAAGTGCGATACCTATTGAAGGATTGGCTGTTTCGACAAGGGAAACATTTATATCTACATAAGTATCCTGGCCTACATTTCCCCCACCGACTGAAACTCCGGTATACAATCCGGGTTCAATTTTTATTACTTTCACAACCAAGGTATATTTTGTTGTGTTGTCTCCTTCAATGGATGTTGCCACAATACCCATTTTTTTAATGGCGAGGTTGAAGGCTTTCATGAATTCCGGTTCATAACGTTTTGTTTTATCCTCTTTCCATTTTACCGACCAATCCGCTCCTGATCCAGGCTTTAGAGTATTTTGCTCTTTGGTTTTAAACTGGATATAGGCATCTTCTGTTTGAGCGCCAACCATCAGGTTTTCGTATGAAAAAATTACATTTATTGATGTCTGACCTTTAAGAACACCCAATTCGCCGCTTTCCAGTTTGGTGCCGCCAATGCCAAATCCTGGCTGGGCAAAGCTCATTGTTGATGTAAATACGAGAACCAATACGAAAAATAAAACTTTTTGTGTTTTCATAATAAGATAATTTTGTATTCCATTTTTATTTCTACAAATATATAAAATTTACAACAAGAAAAATAAAGTTAATATTCATGCAAACAAACCAAAATATCATAACGGCGCCGGGAAATTTTTAATTTATTCGTAAATTTATGCCCCAATCATCCGTTTATGCCGGGATGATCACCTTCAAGAAGAAAATATGGTCAGTTGTGAAATTAAAATAACGGATATTGCTGTAAAACAATATAAACTTTCAATTTAAATTTAAATTAGCTCTATGAAAAGACTTGTTTATATATATTTTCTCTTAGCTCTTTATGCCTCGGTTTGCTATGGGCAGAATAACCCAGCAAAGCCGCAGCCGGGTAATGCTATTGAATCAAAATTCAGCTTTGCAAACCCGGTTCAGCAAATAGAACAGCCTTTTAAAAAGGTTGATTCTTTTAATATTTATACCGTTACCGATAAGCATCTTGCCTTTCCGGATGTAACAAAACTGCCTGACGGACGGTTTTTACTGGTATACCGCGAAGGTAAAGGCCATGTGGATTCAACCGGAAAAATTATGTGCCAGTATAGTTTTGATGGCTATAAATGGTCTGATCCCCAGGTATTTTATGATGACCCCTTATTAGATGACCGCGACCCTTCCGTTTCCGTGATGCCTGATTCCACTGTCGGACTGGTGTTTTTCAAATATAAAAAAGGCATAAAAAACAAAACGCCTAATGTTCATCACCTGTATTATGGTAGTTGCCGTTTACCTGCCATGAAGATTAACAATGCTGTTCAGCTTGATGCGGGAGACATGAATATTGCCTCTGCAGTGATAGATGGAAATACCTGGAAAACTGATAAAAAACAGGAAATAAAAGTCGAGGCAGTATCGAGCAAAATGATTGCCATGGGAACAAGCTGGATCATCCCGGCCTATGGTGGATATCCCCTGGTCCGCAAAGACACGGTTTTTGTGTCACCGGCATCGCGGATTTCATTATTTATAAGCAATGATCACGGGAAATCCTTTAAACAACAACTGGTTAACCCCGAAGAAAAGAAAGACGTTTATTTGCAGGAACCCAGCATATTAGCTCTTGATGATAACAATATGATCATGCAGGTGCGGACAGCCACCAAAACCCCATACGCTGCGGGGCTTATGATGCAAGCCCAATCCGGTGACGGCGGTAAAACATGGTCAGCATGGACAGAACTTCCTGTGGTCGGGCATGCGCCGTTTCTTTACAAATTTAATAATTACATCATCTCTGCTTTCAGGATGCTGAATACTGAGTATACCAAGGAATCCACGGCTTTTATGACCTCCGGCGACCAGGGAAAAACCTGGTCGGCACCACAAATAGTGGAAGACTGTGGCGAAAATGAATGCGGGTACCCTTCCATTGTCAGTTTATCGGAAAACAAATTCCTGATGGTTTATTACGGCGATGACGGAAAGACGATAAAGGGGGCGGTGTATGAGATGAGGAAATAAAATGAAATGGTCAGGTAAGAATTAATAAAACCAATTTCTATTATAGACAAAAGAAACCTGATAACTTAAATCCCTATCATTAATCGAAAATAATTTTAAATGATTCTGCTGAGTGTTAACAACCACATCAAACTGCAATTTAATTGCGCTCTGAATCCACCAGCAAAATCCTAAACCAGGACAAAGTCTCTTCAAACTGATTTCATTTGTAACAGCATTCTTTGACATTATATAGTAAAGATCAAAACTATGGCCTCTTTTTCTATTATTTGTTGCATACCTTCCAAACCTGAATCCGGCACATACTGTTTCCTGTTCTAGTCTTTCATCCAGAAAAAACTTTTCTGAAAACCCAGTCGTATACGATAAGGCCTTTTCAAATTTAACCGGCTGAAAAGATACATTTGCTTTTAATAGTATTTTTGCCGGATTGAAACCAAAAGACAGTTCACTCCCTATATTCAATTTGGAATAAGTGAACTTATTTTTTTCAATATAACCATAATTTTCATAATAATCTCCTGGTAATGATGGTAATTTTGTACCAATAGAATATGCAACAGACAATCCAATACTAAGGTAATCCTTTATTATTGGATGAAAGACAAATTCACCTTTAATTCCTATCCCATTAATCCTGTATGAGTTTACCTCGTTAAATGTCTGGATACCATTTGCATCAAAAGTACTATGTTTCACCGTTGTACTTTGAGATTGAAACTCAAGCCCAAAAGAAATACCCAGGTGTAAAAACTTTTTATAGCGAGCAGAAGAATATATACTTTCGAATTTATGCGATTTTTCAGGTACCACATAAGTTTGAGCGCAAGTAGTACTATTGCATAATCCTTCAGCTCGTACATAGTAGTAAGTTGGTTTACGTGTTTTTAATGTAATTGATTTCCCAGAGCCAAGATACTTACCCTCACAGGAATTTTTATACCATTTATATTGAGCTCCACTACCCAAATAGCCATTTAGCTCGATTAATTCAAATTTTTTACCTTTAAAGATAGTGCTTGATTTATATATTGATGCGGGCTTTTTTGAAAGTTCATTAACATAAATATTCAAACTAGCACAATTAGTCTTATTACACACACCTCCCCCCCGTACAAAATATTTTGTTGTATAATTTGGTGATAATATGACTTTATTTCCCGTGGCAATAGACTTTCCATAGCATGAGCCTTCGTACCAGAGCCAGGTTGCATCAGAACCAAGCTCACCACCTATAACATTTAATTCAATATCCTCACCAGCACAGATAGAATTTTTACCTAAAACACCAATAGATGAGGGATCTTTGGATAGTTCAATGACCTTTATCTTGTGGTTCAAAAATCTTGTACTATTATACAATCCCTCAGCCCTAACAAAATATATTGTTGTTTTGGCTGGATGAACGAAGATTGTCGGGCCAGCCCCGATCTTTTGGCTTGATGTGTCATTCTCGTACCAAATCCATTTAGCATTAACTCCGAGATTACCACCTTGAATAGTTAGCGGAACTAAGGTATTTTCACAAATCACTGAATCTCCAATAATATTGGTAGGCATAGTACTTTCTTTATATACATTGATCCTGATCTGGACACATTTTGTCAAATCATTGATGCTTTCAGCCCTGACAAAATAAGTTGTTGCTTCAATTGGTTCAACCACTAATGAGCGCCCAACACCTATTCTTGTTGACCCACAATTTCCACTATACCATACCCAGTCGGCACCTACACCTAGTGCCCCCCCATTTATAGTTAGTTTTGTTGATTCTCCCAGCGGGATATTAACATTTCCGGAAATACTTTTTGGATCTATTGATTTGGAAATTAATTTTAATCCTGATTTATTCTCCTCTATATTTGACGCTTCCACGTCATAATGATAAGAAACAACGTCTTCTGCCGTGAAAACATAATCCAATGACTCATCAATCTCATTATCGATTTGTCCACCAAATTTGTCCCAAATTTTAAAAGAACGTTGACAAGATTGTACACTCCCGTCACAATCAATATAATCGTATTTCCAATTAACAAAATACGGAACTTTTGCTAATATTCCTTTTTTCCTGATTCTATATTTATATTGATTTCCACCTTGTTCACAAGAATTTTCAGATTTATTAAACTGAATTTGCACAGTTATAAAGTTATCTTTATATATTTCCTCCCAATTACCCCACCCTGTCTGAGCATAATCTACAAACGAAACTACTAAAAAAGATATCATTAATATTATGCGCATTGATTATGTCTGAATCAGAATAATTATTTTTGAGTTAATTAATAAGATCTTTTAATCATAATAAGTATGATAACGACAAAAACAGTCTATATAAACTCAAACTCAACCCTCCTGTTCTTTTGCTTATCTTCGGGAGTTAAATTACTGGCAATAGGCTGCTTACTACCATGACCAAAATGTTCGATCCTGTCTTTAGAAATTCCTTTTGAAATTATATATTCAGCAACACTTTCAGCACGCATAAGCGAAAGCTTTTCATTTGCATATACCTGACCATCACTATCAGTATGGCCATGTATTTTCACATTCAGTTTATTGTCTTCAGAAAGTTTTTTGACAACAAAGTCAATTTGCTTTCTGGCAATATCATCCAGCTTAGCTTCATCTAACTGAAAAAGAACATCCGTCGGAAGTCTGAGTATTAATTTTTCGAAATCCATTACATCGCTTTCAAGTGGTATATGTGCATATGCAATCTCCCTTATTTTTGAGTCATCTTTGAATCCGGCCTGAATCACTTTCTTTCCAAAGTAATCCTGTATTCTCGTTATTACCGGTATATAGTCAGAATCATCGCTTAGCAGGATACAACTATCATAGTGATTCAGAAATGCCCCCATTAACATCTGACAAATGATCTCAGAATCCACACCCTTTTCTTTACCTATTTCCCTGCGCTGTGTGAGTTCATTTTTCTGGACCAACCGGCAGCCATATTTCATAATAAATCCTGGCTTGCGATCAAGAGGCCGATAAATGGTTGCCAGGTTATAACCCTCATCTCCCACCGGAACATCACTAAGCCCAACACATAACCTGACTTCATTGGGTTCAAGTATCTCATATTTATTTAAGATCAGATTTCGCTGGTAAAAATCAAGTAATTCAGGAACCAGCTTATCCCATAAGATCATAACCGGTTTTTTATGATGCCTAGCCCGGTAGTTTATGGTGAAATTATCATAATCAATAAAAATTGAAACGCGGGTGATCTTTAGATTTTCCATGATGTAACCGGTTGATTATTTACATTAAAATTCTCTTAACAAATACAAAATATCCTTATCTAAATCTTCTCTCTTACTTTTTAAAATACGATTACAAATATCAAGTATAAGCGGATAGTTTGCCATGTTAATATTGTTATTATCATCTGGATATAAAAACTTGAATACTTCCGTATTAATTTTAGCATAAATAATAAAATCTTCCACATCAGGCATTTTCTTTTTCTGATTAATTTTCTTTATTAATTCGACTAAATCCTGTTTGATAAAACTATAATTTTCAAGAAGTGATATCATGAAGTCTGTTTGGGTTCCTGCAAATTTTTTATTTTTCAATAATTTAACAGCATTGCTTATTTCCAGGCTATCGTATTTTTTTGTCAGAAGCAATTTTGCTTTGTGGTATTCTTCTAATTCACTTATTTTATTGTTTAATATCGAATCGTTTAATGTGGCGATTTGAAGAATACTTCTATCCCGATGCAACTGTTCTAAAGAGGTCTTTTTGACCAAAGTATCAAATTTATCATTGTAAAAGGGTTCTATTTCTTCATTTATAAAGCGTTTTAAATTATCGCATTTTTCATTTTTATTAGTATCTTGCTTAATAGAAACTACTTCTTTATTTTTGATTTTTGCATTCTTTGAACCATTCTGGCCTTGGACTTTATAACTTAGTATTGATATAATAATTCCAAATATGCTGTAAACAACAAATATTTTTTTCATATTCGATTTTAGTAATAATAATAATCAATTTTGTTTTTGTAATTTTGTAACTGATTGTTCAAATCACTGCTATTATAAAAAATACCATTCCAAAGCCCAACTTCATTTCTTCCAGTATCAAAATTCTGGTATGCGTCATGTAAATAGGTATTTTTATTGCTGCTTTCAAAATCCTTATCGTATTGATTAATTTTTGAAGAGAGGTAATGGTATGACCTATTTTTTAGGTTCTCGTAAACCTGATTCAACTCAGATAATTTAATTTTGTTTTTTCTGCAATTTTGGCTTGTCAGATTGTTTTTACATTGGGCTATTTGTGAAAGATTATTGTCAACAAAATAACTCTCTTGAGAAATAACGCTGTTCATTTGATTAATGCAGTTTTGTGCATTATTATACCAAGCAATACTATTTTCATAACCGACTAACCTATTCCACATCGGAGTGTTGCGTTCTATAAATCCAATGCCTCTTATTTCTGCAATTCTATCATTTACAAAGTTGTTGCTTCTCCATTCCTTCTGCGCAAAATATTTATCTGCAAGTGAAATAAATTGTTCGATATAAGTAAAATTCAACTTTTTCCATAATGAATGATACTGATTTTGAGTAATAAAGTCATTGATGCTATCCTCTTTAAGTGACATAGAAATACTATCATAAAAAATCTTATTATCATTTATATTTGCTGTTTTTCTCAATTTCGAAATGTCTATCGAATCTTTTTCATTAAAAAGATTTTTGGTATTTGCATTATTGGGTAACAAGGGTAAAGTATCTTTAATGATAAAAACCGCTAAATATGCTATAAGGCCAATTACTAAAACACAGCTAACAATAATTGACATTCTTATTACTTTGGTTTTTAAATCCATAATGTGGTGGAATTAATTTTTAAAACCATAATAATCTTCGATTTGCGTAAGTGATTTAGATCCAATATTAGAAATTTTAGCTTTGGTCAATAGAATTTCTCCATCCTTAATCTTACATTCACGAAAATATGTTTTTTTTAGAAATTCGAAAAATTTAACATACTCATATTCTGAGTTTAATTTATCAATAGTAATATTACAAAATGATTCCAATTTGTTTGGATCTGGTAAAGTTTTTATTGCCTCTATGAAATCGCCAAAATACGATAATCGTCCTTTTAAAGTATTATCTGAAACCTTTTCTTTATATTTCTTTATTTTATCAGAAATCACAGATATATTTATATTCTTGCTATCTTCTTTAAGAAAGCTTTGGATACTATCTAAAAGCTGTTTTTGATAATTACCAGTTTTTACTTTATTACCATCATTAGTTTCTGCTTTATGGATTTCATTACTGTTGCCATTCACAGGTGGATAATTAGGAAATTTAGATAAACTTATAACGGAATCTTCATGTTTTTTTAATGTATCTATGTCTTCAGTATTTTTAGTATTATTAAGGCTATCCCTATTTGTAATATTCGGCTCAATAATAGTTTCGTTTGATGTAAGTAGTTGGTATACTTTCATGCCACCCATGCCAAGTAAAAGACCAAACAATAAAACTACAATTCTGCTTTTCCAAATTTGTTTAAAAGTGTTCTGCCATGTTTTACTTTCTTCTTGTTTGTAATAATTTGTATTTAGCATGTTAATTTTTATAACCTTATCGCAGTTTCTCAATGCGTTTATCGGATCCTCAACACTGCCCCTGATTTTTTCACTTAAAAAATAAATGCTTTCGTATTGTTCATAATTTTCCCTAATTTCAAAATACTGTTTTAGTTCATCTTTTTCGGTAAAATATGTAGCAATAGTACCATTTTTTGCATTGTGATTTTCCCCTTTGATTTTATCAGGAAGCGGATTAGTCTCTATTAATTCGTTGTTTTTATATTGTTTTTCCAATTTCTCAATTTGGTCCAAAATATCCAAATAAGTTTCATGTTTTTCAAGGGCTATAATATAAGCACGGTAACTAAGGCGCTTATTACTATCATAAACCAAATATATTTTTGAAAAAATATAATAATTTACAATATAGCGAATCGAGTAAAAATGTTTTCCAACAATTTGTTCGTTATAATCATTTTTAATTAATGATTGGTTTACAAAATTTGATATTCCAACATTATCCTGCGCAGGGAATATAACTTCGCAAACCGAACTAGTATCTTTTACGCCATAAATTATCCTAATCATAGTAAAACAACTTATAAAAATTAACTAAATATTTTAGATCGCTCTTTCTGAACTTTTTCCTGCAATATTTCAACAATTTTCAATGAAGATTTTTTATTAAAACGACACATCCTCAAAAACAACACCTCGCCCATCGAAAAATCCAAAATGTAATTGTCAAGAAAAGAATAATCACCTTTCTTTGAATCATCCCCAAAATTAATTTCATTTTCTTGGCATATTTTCCCCACATTGTTCCTAAAAGCTTTATAGTTATCATTGAAATATTTTATCGCCTTATTATGTCTTTGATTTTCATTTTCGTCAATCATATCTGCCTTTGTGATAACGATATAAATAAAATCAGTAGTTTTTTTGAAATATTTCTTTGAGTTAAAAATTGCTCCAAGGTGACTAAAAAGTACATGCTGATTCCCATCAATTTCATCATCGTGCGCATAATCAATAAAGAAAAAATGTATTTTCCTATTTGCATTACTCAATAATTTGTAAATCAACTCCCTTTCGAGCTCCATCTCTTTATGGTTTTTTTCGTAATTTTCTTTAGCAATAGCTTTTACCACTTCGCCTGATAAGTCAATAAAAGCAACCTTACGCTCTTCGCCTTCTTTCAACAATTTAAAATTCATATAACGCAAAGTATCATTAGATGTTTTATTGGGAAAATAATTGATTGGCTTCTTTTTAATTACACTCAGTAAACCATTTAAATAATCGGAACTTATACACTGTTCTCGATCGTTTTTACCATAGAGCCTCAAATGACCCTCATATAATATTGTATTTAAAATACCTGCCAAAGCCCATGTTTTACCTGCAGAGGCCAAGCCCCAAAAATAAATTTCAGTACAATAATCTTTTATTATCTCAGGTGTTTCATGAGTATTTTCCAGTACGGGGTTGTTATATTTTTTAATTGCCTCAACAATATCCATATCACCTTCAACTGCATTCAGCAATTCTCCTTCATTAATTTTGTTATCTTCCAAGAACTTTTTTACTTCAAAAGCAGTGTAATGATTAACATCATTCTTAATATTCTTTATAATTTGCTCTCTTGTTTCTTCTTTTTCATCCATAGTAGCTTAATTTTTTGAATGTTTATTATTTTGTAGTTTAATACTTCGATTACCCCAAAAGTATGGAAACAGCATAAGAATCAGTGAAATAATACCGGTAAAATACCCAGTAAAACGTTTGGGCGAAAAGAAACCCTCATTCCAGCCGGTTAAAATTTCTTTTACACTGTCAAAGGTTCTTTCAAAATGAAAATCATCTGCGCCTTCTCCTTTCATCTTGTATTGCGAAAAAGTGTTTAATTTTTTTTCGTAATAATTTGCCCATTCCTCAATTCTTGTAATATTTTTTGGAGCTGTAATAGGCGAAAATTCATCCACAATACAAACAAATCTCTCAATACTTGCAGTAATTGTATCAGTGAGATTTTTATAAGTATGCGGACGTAACACCTGCTTCAGTTTTTGAATTTTTCGCGCTTTCTGGCCTTCTAACGACTCATTAGTATTAAAACCAAGGTTTATTAATTCACTAGATTGTGCGTCTTTATAAACGATAGCATCATTTAATTGCCTTTCGTAATTCACAATCCGTTGATCGGCATACTCTTCATATTCAGGCAACATATTTTCCAACTGGTGAACATTCAGAAATTTCTGTATCTTTTCGGTTTGTTGCCAGACTGTAATACAATGGTTGAAAAGCATCAAACTTGCTAATCCGCATAAAGCGAAAAGTACAATACTAAAAACTTCAACATAAAAGCAAGGTATGATTTTGCAGATTTTTTTCTTATGCGATGTTTTCATTTTGAAGGCAAGAATTGCGAAAAGTAATACCACTAATGTTATTCCAACTGCAATACCACAACTCATCAAATAATCACCAAGAGAGATATTCAACCCACTAATGAATATTCCAATGAAAATCACTAATGCGCCAAGTGCACAGAAAATTTTGGGAACAATGTATCGTTTCATATAAATAGTTATGGATGAATTTGCAAATATCTTCTAACAAGAACCGTCATTTTATATTTTCTAATTCTATTAATTGCTTGGCGAATTAGCTTTCTTTTCACATATCTTTTCCATTTTTTCGGTTTAAATAATAACATATATAAACAGTACGATAGACCCAATATCAGCGAAAAAGATATTATTATAATAAGATTTTGAAGAAATTTAGAAACTATCATATTGCAAAACATTTAATTAATAAAGTTAATAATATAATCAGTAATAAAATTCCTAAACACCAATAGATATCATTTTTTTTTCTTTCTTGTCGTGACAATTTCAATCTGTTGCTGTTTATATATTCAAAAAAATCAATCCTAAACAAAACGCCACCAATCAAAATGAAAACAAATATTAGAACAGAGAAGATATTTAATATGATTAATAGTAATTTCTTTATTTCAATAGAAAAAAAAACTTTTTTTAGATCAATGTTGAGTTCAAAAAATTTGTTTTGATTATTATTTTCGACAATATAACAAAATTTCAAATCATCATAATTGCATACATTGTCTAATTTAATTGACAACCAAAGAGTATTAGATGTATTATAATACCAATGATTTAAAACGCATCTTTTAGTATCATACTCATTGCAATTATTTCTAAATTTTATAAAAGTTTTGTTATTATCAGACAAACATTTTATTTTCCAGCGAAATTTTCTTAATGTATCTACTACTAATCTAACCTCTGCATCATTATATTTCAGAGAATTTGAAATTGGTGAAAAAAAGAAAACTGTAATACTATCATTTTCACAATCATTTTCATTCTTTAATGAATTAAAAGCTATAGCCTCGTTAAATTCTAAGAAATCATTTGAATTGTTATTGTATAAACCATCTTCATATTTATCTATAAATATTTTATCTGTTGATACGACATCTTGAAAATTATTATTAAACCTATCCATAAAGTCATTTTGGCATTTTGACCTTTTTTCAGCATCACGTCCAGAATATTTATCTTGCCACAATACAATCAAATTAACTTTTGCTTTTCGTGTTTTTTCTTTTAAATGTATAAAGTCATTTTCTGTTAATACTGCACAAGTATCATCATGATAAAAATCAGATAAAAAAGTTATACAATCAATACGTGGATAATGTTCTAAGTTTTTTTTTATATTATCAAATATATCTTTGAAATTAGTTACTTGTGTATTTGCATTTTGCAATGAAGTTGAAATCCTGTTATTTATAAGTTCAGAAATACTAAAATCTTTTTTTTTATAGAATTCCCAAGCATTATTTAAACATGCTTTACTACCATCATAATAGAATACGTATAGACTATCACAGTTAGAATCATTTATAAATGATTCTATTAATTTTGCATATAACAAAGACTTTAATGAAAACGTATCCACCACAAAGATTTTCTTTTTCATAAAGTATTCCTGTAAATCACTTTTAAAGTCAACAAAATTATTTTCGTTTTTAAAAAGAGTGGATAATGTTTGATCTATTACCAATAAGTGGCTTTTATTTGAGTGATTTTCACTGTGAATATTTGAATAAAGAGTGTCTGGATTTTCATTAATAAAAGTAGCCTTAGTTTTATTTGTATTACAAATAGTATAATAACTTTTAAATTTATACCAATTTGATTTAAAATCATTTATAGTTGTTAAATCAGGATACAAAGAAAAAATTATAACAAATACCGAAATAGGCAATGCAAGCATACTTACACTGCTTGCCACTATCCATTTCAGTAATTTATGTAAGATTGTTCCCCTCACAACTACTAATAACTAATTCCTGCTTGTTCCAATATCCTTTTCACATCATCAATTTTCAAAGCAATGTTTTCGCCCTGTTTTGCAATGGCGCTACCGCCAACTAAAATGCCAATAACCGTATTATCGTTTTTAAAAATACATGGCCCACCGCTGTTGCCGGGGTTGGAAGTAGCATCCAATTTAAAAAGGTCTAATCCCTGATATGTAACACTATTAATATTCCCCTTTGTTATTGAATAATCCCCATTGGGGTATCCAATTAAAATAACCTCATCTAAGTTTACAACTGTGCTTGACTCTCCTAATGCGAGTGGTGAAATATCAGATATTTCAGGCACCTGCAAAACAGCAACATCAGTTTTAAAATAATCAATGTTTACTGTCTCATCTTTAGATATTTGAGTATTGGAAGGTGCAATATAAAATATCTTTGCCTTTGTTTGAAATTGATTTACTGTATGTTCAAATACCAATTCAACTTCATCGCCCACAGCCATACCCTCAACAACATGGCGTGCAGTAAGAAGCATAGTCGGCGAAATTAAAAAAGCCGTTCCTGTGCCGCTTTTAGTAACAACTTTAGCCACCGGTTCCTGAATATCACTTGCAAACGTAGGATTGTTCGGAATTACGCCAAAATGGAACAATACCCAAACCAACAACGGTAAAAATGCCACGGGAATTGCTGTAGCTATGATTATCCTTCTATGTTTGATTTTTTCTGTTCTTAAAACTTCGTTCTGACTCTCTGATATTGGTATCATATATATAAAAAACTTTTAATTCTTAAATTTCAATTGGTTAAGTATGCTTTGCGTTTACTATTCCATGAAGCATCAGTTTCGCTTTCATCTGCCAAATCTTGTGGCCGGTTCTCGTATGCCTCTTTCATCTGATTGATATATGTAATATCAGAAATTGGAATGTAATTGCCTTTTTCATCATAAAATACAATGATATTTTTCAATTCTGGAAGCTCAAGCTTTTCGTCTGGCGTATCACTAAATTTGAATTCGCTGTTTTTACCAAATTTTTCAATGATTGTCGATATTTTATGGGTATCGCTGCATACGATAAAATGAGGCAGGTATTTGCTTGGAGGTAACTGGCGGGACAGGCGGATAAACGGATAATTTGCTTTGTTTGCGGTATTAATGCATGCATCCCTATTAGCCTCTTTTGAATTGATAAACGACAGAATATCGTAATCTTCAACACAATTTGTATGGTCAATTTTTGTACGATAGTCTTTCAACAAGTCAAGGTAAACTTCCTGTTGAAATTTCCCTGCCTGTAATTCTCTAAAATAGTTCATCAAATTAAAATCGACGATTCCTTTTAATTTTTTCAGAGAACGCACCTGACCGTTTTTATTCTCAAACACAGCCATGCCTTTTTTACACTCCTGATCGAAAGAATTTGATGGATAAACTTTAAAAATAGTAATGGTTTCGTCTTCTATTTCAGCTCGAATGTTCAATTTACGTCTTGAAAAATTATAATAACTTGTTTCACTGTCGTCATTATCAACGGAGCCGATTACTTTCAATAAATTAGCGATCAAATCGTTAAAGAACATAATTTTAGGCAGTTCATTTACATTTCCTTCAATGCGTATTTGACCCTTGGTTATATGATTTTTAATATTTACCAGCAATTCAACAGAAAGGTGCATTTTCATCAATTCCAAGATATTTTGAAAACGGTTGAATATGACATTATCTTCTTCCAACACTATTTTATAAGTATTTTTCAAACACTTTTGTACCTCGCCTCTCAATTTATCATCCCATCGGTTAGAGAAAGATGAAAGACCGAGATTTTTCCAGTAATTCAGCAGTTTGTCTAAATATTCTACAATGTCTTCAAGTACAAATTTCGCGTAATACAGATTTTCAGTATTTTGCAATGCATCATCTACCATTTTGTAAATTCCATCAACAATAACCTTCTGAGCAGTTAACATATTTCCACTTACTTGTGAATAGAATTTATCATTGGAATTACTTGAAAACAGAGATGTTATATACTCCATTTTGTCGCCGGTAATATCATTTTTTCCGATTTTTTCAACTTCCTGCCTCATTGCAACCTGCAAATCTTTTTCGTAACCGGTATTCAATGTTTGAAACGCCTCAACCAAAATAGTGTCCATACGTTGTGGTACAACCTTTTTTATATTAGCAGGAACTATTGTAGTTTTTTGATCATTTTTATAATATTCCTTTGGATTGGTTAATCGCAATAAAAGATTAATACTCAAATCACAAGCTATATAATCCTGGATATTATCCTTGGGGAATTGGATTGCAGATAAACCGAAAGTTCCATATTTCCCAATGATGGAATTTCCGGCCGCATCAATCAAACGCTCACGGCGTTTGTCATAAATTCCAGCGATGTTTAAAAACAAGTACAATCCGGCAATTTTATACAAACCCGACAGTTTTTTTATGGATGGCATACCATCCTTATTGTCCTGGCTGATCAACTGCACAAGTTCATATGGCGGAGTTTCAAAATTAGTTGGTACGCCGTTAGTCCACTTTTCAACATATTTATTCTCAACTTTGTTGTAGAAATCCAAATCAAAGAGTGAACCATAAGTATTTCCGTACATGACTTCAAAGCCCCTCATTGAATCAGGGTATTTTGGCAATAAAAATAAACCATACAAATCCTTGATGCCCGGGATTAAATGACGAACAAGATAGCCAAAATCAATGAACGCACCTGAAGCTGTTCCACCAGTAAAACTGCCCGTAACAAATACTGTTGGTTTTATATTTGGGCTCGGCGTCGGGTTGACTTTATTGTATGCTTCATTGATTTTTTGGATTACAGTAAGGAAATTGTTGCCTCTGTCATTTGTTCCCCAAAGAGCCAAGCGTCCGCAGGACCGAATACCGCCGGCTCCTAATCCCGCAGTAAGCACTGTGCCTGTATCGGGAAGCCATTTCGGATTATTGCAATACTTTTTTATACCTGAGATCATATCAGCCATATTGTCCAAACTGATATAAACCCTCTGAATGTCGTTTCCTGCAGGCGTTCCAATCGGATAATTGCTTTCATTGGTTTCAATGTAAAGATATTCTACATTGGCAGGTTTGTTTATCTTGAAATTTTCATAATAATATTTCTGAACATTTTCGAGAACATATAAACCACTTGTTCCCAGGCCTATGATAATTGTTGGTGTTGGCATATAAATTATATTTTAATGATTTATTATTTTATTTCTTTAGTGAGTTGAAACTGCTTAAGAAGATACATTATAATCGCAGCAATAATGCTAATAATGTGTGAGGATATTTCCAAATAAAATTTTGGATTCCCCCAGTTAAAGGAATCTATTCCGTTTCGTTTGAAAAAGAAGAATAGGTAAATACTGAAAATCACATAATAGAAAATTAAGCTCCAGATAAATGTGAGTTTCAATTTGTATTCATTAGGTAATCTTTCATTTTTTTTGTACATTGTTTTTGAAAGAATGGTCCATAGTAGCCATATTATTACTATGCTTAAAACAATAAAAACGGCTATCCTGCATAACACAAAAGGTAAATTTGTGTAGTCGGTTTTGAAAAATAAATCTATTAAAAATTCCATAACTATATTTTATTAAGAATAAGCAACCAAATATTTGTATTAAAACATACCGTCGTCAGCAGTATCGACCACACTTTTACTACTGTTCCTTCCGTTTGATGAGTTATAACTTTTGTTATTATCATTGTTTGAACTTTCGGGAATTGCCTTCTTATTTTTCATTTTTTTAATTAAAAAATAAATGCCAATGCCTACTGTAATCAATAATAAAATAATGAAGAAAATGCCTGCGCCACCACCTGAACTAATTTCAATAAAGGTTGTATCGGAACTAGCGCCATTGGTTCCTGAAACGGTAATGCGGTATTTTCCACCCGACAATTTATTGACATTAACCGAAAATTCTTTAGTTTTAATGGGTTTAACCTTGTCTTTGGTTCCTTCAATTCCTACAATATTCACTGTAAAAATGGTGTTTTCATCACAATCAGGACAACGCCAGCTAACATTTACGTTTTCACCTTCTATTTCGTTGGGCTTCTTATTTGTTCCTACAGGAGAGGTAATCTTAATTTTTGTGTCCCTGATTATATTTAGTTTGATAAAAGCAGTATCAGGAATCAGATTACAATTTTTTGCCTTTACAACAATTTGGTACATACCGTTTTTTGTAAGCTTTAGAAATGCTGATTTTGTTTTTAAAGTATCAATACACTCAGAGTATGTAATTCCGTCATAACCATCAATTGAAACAGAGAATTCCATATTAGGGTTGCATTTTATACAATCCCAAGCCAGGGTAAAAGTGGCATCATTAATTTCAAATTCGGCGCCTTTTTTAGTTTGCGATGGATGAGTAATGGTTATTCCATCATTTGTTGGCCGAAATGCCGGCGGCGTATATTTCGATATATTTACGCCAGAAGTCAAAGACACAAGAAATTTTTTATCATTTCCAAACGCGACCTTTGTCCAACCATTGTCACTAACTTTATTGCTGGTAGTATTGTACTGTGTAATTAAATCTTCCAAATATGTATTTCCCTGATAATCGGCTTTACCATTGTGCCCATAATCGTCATTTGCATTGTCAGTAATTTCAATTAATAAATAATTGTTGATTTGGTGTTTCTTAGCGAATTCGGCTATTTTAGCCCTGGCCAAAGTCAGGTAAGTCAATTGATCACGTGGTATCCATACCATTGAATTAAGTATTTTATCAATATCGTTATCTGGATTATTTACAATTTTAATAATTGGGATGATATTGGCAGATGTTGGTAAATCACCAAAGGCATTAATTGCAATGCGATCGTTTGACTGCAACTTGAAAAATTGCAAATCTGAAGGATTGCCGCCGACAACCATTCCATTTGTGACTTTTCCTGTGGTGAATATTTCCCTCAACGCGGCTTTTGCATCATCCAACTGATAAGACTTTACCGATTTGGAAACATCAACCAATACAAAAATATTTTTCTGCGCTTTTGTATTAAACGCACTGAAGATCAGTATGAAAATGAGTAAAAACTTTTTCATATAATTATTTTTTTAGGAGTGATTATTAATCCTATAATTGTCCCCAATACACAGATCACTATAGCCCAAACAATCAGGTAAATATTTTTCTTAAAGGAAAGCAGAGCATCGTCAAGGGCAGATAGAAAATCATCAACGCTTGTTACTGCGGGATAAATGGTTGCTCCATAGTCGCCAAACTTGTCAACAACTATTCCTGTAGTATCAGTAGAATAATCAACAACATAAGTATTTTCCGGGGTATAGTATTCAGAGAATTCGGTATCGTCAAACAAAAATCTTTTACTGTGCTGTAAACTTTCTTTTACAAGAAGATCATCGCCGTCAGTTATAACAATCAGCAATTTATTTTCATACACATTGTTTTCTTTTTTATTTTCTTTAGTAAAAAGCCACATTTTCCAGGTTACTTCACAAATAGGACTTCCTTCTGCTTTAGAAATAGTTGATTGAAAATTTTGTCTTGCTTCTTCCGGTGTGTTATATGGTATACATGTACCTGCCTTTATTTTATTTGATTGTTTAATAGCAAGAATGTCGTCAATAGTTGTTTTACAATAAGGTAGGTCGGAACTACTATTATTCAGGTTTGTAAAGAGGATTTCATTATTATTGTCCAATTTGCCGAATGTTTGGGTCAATGCAATTACCGCGTTTTTTCCATTCATGCTGGTAGAATTGTCATACACAACTGATATAAGATTCTTACCATTATTCATAGAAAATAACAAAAAAAGGAACCCAATAAACGGCAGGAAAAACCAAATTTTCGTTTTGTAAAACGATTTGTTGAGGAAAGGTATGCTGTTTTTAGCTTGTTCTGCAGAAATTGGTTGTTGCGTGATCTCATTCACTTTCGATTTTTCCCAATAGCCACGCAGGAGGATAAAAGAAACAATTGGTACAATAAATGCCAAAATCAGCGAAATGATAAACGCCAATTCCAAGTGTGTTTCAGCAAAAAGGTTTTTTGACCAGCAATAGCAAACAATTGCTACAATTACCATAGAAACCAGCAAAGAGCTAATTATCATTGCCCTGTGAATAAAAAAAACCGTTCTTAACCGCTCTGTTTTTAAAAATAATTTTAACCCGGCCACAGTCAGCAGCCAGGTCACGGCAAGCGTTATAATTGGGATAAGAATTGACCAAAGAACATCAGCTTCTTTGGCATATTGTAATAAATTCAGAAAAAAATCTTTTAAAAAATCCATAAATTCATTGTTAGTTGATTAATACTTTAGTTTTTGTTAAATCTTCAAATTCTGTTTTCATACCAAATTCTATAATCTCAGCTATATCATCTTTATTCAAATTTTTTACTGTTGAATATGGAAACAAAATTACTCCGTTTATAGCATTGCTATTACTTAAACGGGTAAATAATTTCACCTCGGCAATTTCTGTAATTCCAACTTCTTTTGCTTTGCTTTTTATCTCAGTAATCTTGTTTTTATACTCGCTTTCTATATTAGAAAGATTTTTGTTTCCAAAAAATCTCGACAAATTACTATTTGCCTCACAAAGAATCATAAGAGCACTAGTGAAGGGTTTAATTTTACTTATACACAATTTTTTAAATGCATCTAGATTTTCTGCATCTGTGCTGAATAAAAAGCAGTTTTTTAAATCCTTGTTTTGAATGGCGATCCCTTTTTCATTAATATCACTGCATATATGTTTCCATTTTGCCATTTCAGTTGTTTTCAGTAATGCTTGTTGTAAAAGGGTGGATATAACTGTTGATACATCTGCATCGGTTTTGTTTATTTTTTCGCTGGTGCTTTTTAGAATACTATCGCAAAAACAAAGATAATCGAATACTTTTCCAGCATAATCTCTTAATGGTTCTGCTTTTTTTACATTTTCCAAAAGTTCTTTCCTGGATTTATATTGCTCTTCAATTTCATTTATCTTTTCTTTAACTTCTTTCTCTTTTGACTGAATTTTCTGCTGAAGACTTTTGTTTTCATTAAGTAAATCCAGCTTTTGTCCCGAAAGCTCTTCATTTTCTTTAATTGTATTTTTCAAATTCTTTTCCAAATTATCATAATCACCGGATTTTGATTTATAAGATTGAAGTGTTTCAATCTCTTTTAGCAAACTGGGCAAGATTTTTACAAATTTGTCCACCTCGCTTTGGGGCTCTCCTCCCTTTGTTTTTTTATTTTCAGGAGTCTTTTTCTCTTCCCTTGTTTTTATAAATGGAAGTAATTTGCTCATTACAAAATAGCCGGTTAAGATTACCAACAAAGCAAGGATTACAACCAAAAAAACTAAATGGATGTTTGTTAAATTTTCAATCCTGTCAATACGATATGAAAACGTATTTATTGTATGCTGTAATGTGTCTGTTTCATTCATGAGTATATTATAAATATCACAATTATTACATGTTTAAAATCCAGGTATAATGTTCTTCGTTAGCTTCGGCAATTTCCTGGTCGGCTACTATATGTTTAAGTTTATCGGTCTCCTCATTAACCTGTCGAACCGAGCAAAGCACATCGTCATTTTCACTTACTTTCATTTCTATTTCTTTGCTCTCCTGATTCAACTTAATAGATGCAATTTTACTAAATTTATGTTTAAGTTCTTGGGCAATTATGGTTTCACAATCGTTACCCATAACCTGGTAAAAGTTAACTCTGCCACCGTCAAAACTGAATTCCTTATGATATAATATTGTATTATGCGTACTCTTTATTCCAACCACTTCATTTTCTTTAAAATTCTGACCGGCGCTGATCAAATTTACAAATTGAATATTTTGCTTATCTGGTGATTTTGTATACACAAAGCCAAAATTTGACGAAGTCTTAAGATTGTTCAGTTTTATGCAATTGTTGTTCATACCGTACCAGTATGCGCCTTCGACCACGGCTGTTTTGGCCATACCCGTTTTATTCAAATTAATTAAATCAGGTGAATAAGAGAATGTTCCGATTATATTTTCCTCAATATTTGGGAACGAAGTACTCCTGCCTGCTAAAATTATTTTATCGACTTTTGGATTTCCAGCGATTTTTATTACCTCATTTACGGCATCGCAAATATTATTATAAATTAAATTTACAAATAACTTGTTTCGCAACAGGCAAAACCTTGAAGACCTTTTGAAAATCCGAAAAAAATCGCTGTCCGCATCTATATATATTTGTTTATCTGCTGCCTCTGTAAGAAAAATGTGCAGATCATTTGCTGATATAAGTTCTGCTTTTTTTAGATTCTTAGTAATTTCTTGCTTTATTCTAAAGGACAAAAAAATTAGCTTTTCTTTTACACTATTTAGATTTTCTTGTGATAAACCTGACCTGATTTCATTATCAAATATATTTAGGTGTTGTATATTAAGTTCTTTTTCAAATTCGAAAATACTTTTTAAAATGCAGTAATCAATGGAATCTCCACCAATTCCGTAACCGATTTTCGATAAAATATTTACTTCATAAGTTTCCCCGTCTTGTTTTGAAATTTGAGCCACGGTTGCATTTATAGTTGCTCCTCCCATATCAAAAACTAAAACAACTTCATTTTCATTGGAATTTCTGCATTCAAATTCTCTTTCCAATGCAGATTTGTTAGACCTATAGTAGAACAAAATCGCCTCAGGTTCATAAATTGTCCGGATTTCATCAAACTGCTCCAAACTTTCAACACATGACAACATATCTTTTGTTTTGGCAGCAGTATAATTATTGGGTATCGCTACAATAGCACGTTTATAATTTTTAATTTCAAAATTACTTTGTTTAGTATCGGAATAGATATCACTTACCAGTTTTTCTGCCAACTCCTTTCCTGTTTTACCTGTTTCTTTATTTATATCTTTATAACCTAATAATTTTTTAATTGAGCGGAATCCAAAGTATCTTGATGTTTCTCTTATTCTTTCGCTTGCTTCATTTCCATAAAAGCTAATGTTCGTATCATTCTTTTCAAAAACCAAAACCGAAGGTGTTAGTGTAAAGCCCTGTTTGTTTTTTGCAAGGACCATTTCATTAATAGGATTTCCAAAAGCAATAGTCGTTGCTGTAGTACCTGGGTCGAATGCAACCCAGCCCTTACCTATATCCCTACCTACAAGAAAATTGTAATAAATAGTTTTTCGTGCGTTGAAGTTAACACCTATAATTTTAATGTCAAATTTTACAAGTTGAGGTTTTGTTAAATCAATATGGTTATCAATTTGTTTTATTTTTACCAAAAAATCATTACTATTAATCAATGGCATTTCATAATCCCAAGGACATTCCCTATAATTATCATTTTTATCAATTAATGTAATATCAAAACCCTCTGGCAATTCAATGCTGTCAAGTTTAACACTGACTGTGTTTTTCCAATTGAATGGGTTTTTATACCATTTATAAAGAACCCAATACCGTATGTTTATTGTATATTCCTGAAAATTCCAGGCCAAATAATCATGTTTTACTCGGCCGCCATTATCATAATCGGTTTTCTCAAAAGAATCTAAATACTTATCAATCTTGTAATCAATTTCTCTCGGTTTCCCGATAATAATAAATATGATTACAATTAATAAAATTAATAATATGAATAAAATAAAAATCATTGAACCTAATTATTCAACAAAGGTTAATTGAAAAAACTTAAATATCAAAGGGAAGGTAAAAGATTTAATTACATACTTTCATTTTTATTATTAATAATTTACAGCAACAATTAATTAAGATCATGTAAAATGTATTCAATACTTAATCATATAGTATGAGAATTTATTATTAAAACTACACCATGTTCTTTAATTTGATTTCAATTTTCTTAAATTTGTTTTTGTGTTTTTTCTTTTTAATCTTATTAATCTAATTGCTGATCAAATAATTTAGTTATTAAATATTTTAGAGCTTTTGATTTTGTATTTTTTAAAATCATATAGTCTGATTTAAATAAATTTCCCTTCATATTTCTTTTGGTTCTAGTTAAATAAAAACCTTAAATTTCAATTCATTAATTTTATATTTATATTAAGTAACATCACTAATAATTTGCACCATATTATTATAAGTATCATTTATAATTAAAACAATAAAAATATATTTTTTTAAATCAAGGCATAATATAATGGACCCCGAAATTAGGACAATGAGTTAAAGTGTAAAAATCATTAATT
>CAZVKJ010000035.1:9885-44755 GCA_964626855.1 uncultured Bacteroidales bacterium | reverse complement strand
CTTGTGGAATAAGGGTTTCAGAGGAGTGATGGCGATTCAGGTGTCAAACTCAGGAGGAACCTATACCCGACCAGGCATAAGAAACCAAACCATAAACAGAATCCTTAACAGTCAAGGCAAGTATAAATGCAAGCAAACCCACACCTAAAGTTACCAAACGATTCAGTGTCAGCAATTTTTTTCCGCTGTATTTTTTTCTTGCAATGTTGCCATAGATATCCTCCGTTATAGATGAGGAGCTGACAATGATCTCGGAAGAAGCCGTCGACATCATGGCGGAGATCGCGCCGGACAGTAATAATCCGGCAATAACCGGGCCTACAAAGGTGTTGATCAGTACAGGCAGTATCTTTTCTGTATCGGCTGATAAAGCAGTAGCAGCTCCATCGAAATAATGATTTTTCATAAGTACATAACCGAAAATTCCGATGGCTAAAGCGCCGGCATAAGCAATCAATGTCCAGACAATGGCAACGCCTTTAGCATTCCTGATATCCTTTTTATCTTTTATGGCCATCATACGGGTAAGCAGTTGCGGCTGCCCGGTGTACCCGAACATCCAGCTCAGGCCGCTTAGGATAAGCAGAAATGCAGGAATACCTGATTTTCCTCCTGTTAAGGAATTGTAATTATTACCTGCTTCTATCAATACCTGGCTGACATTAACATTATCTGCAGCAATTATGTATATAAGAATTACAGGCAGGACAATCAGGGTAATTATCATAAGTATTGCCTGAAAAACGTCGGTATAAACGACGGTGATAAAACCTCCAATCATGGTATATAAAACCACAATCAGCGAACCAATTATCACTCCCCAGAAGCCGGGAATGCCAAAGGTTTGCTCCAGCACTTTACTGCTGCCGTAAAACTGTGCTTCCACATAAAACAAAAAGAAAAAAACCACAATGGAAGCTGAGAGCAGGCCAATAGTTTTTTCGGCTCCGGGAAAACGTTTGTATAATAAGCTGGAAACAGTCAGTGCGCCGGTCCTTTCGGCTTCAAGACGCAAACGGTTGCTCATAACCGTCCAGATAAATATAATACCTGTAACACAACCGACAGCCACCCATACGGACTGCATACCAATGGCAAACGCTTCACCGGTAAGTCCCAGAATTAGCCAGGCCGATTCACCTGTAGACCTTTCTGAGAGTGCCAGGGCAATCCCGGGAATTTTCCTCCCGCCCAGGACGTATTCCGAGGTATTCTTTGATTTGTTTGCCGTATATATGGTAATTCCCACCAGTACCAGCAGATATAGAATAAATACGATAAACATAGATGATTATATATTTGTTAAATTTATTTATAAAAAAATCACTGTTGAAAAGATTAAACCAGGTTACAATAATTTCCTTGCAGGATCGGTATGTGCACCTATTTTCACGGTATAACTGTTGGCTTCTTTTACATCCTCATCGGTAATCAGATGCAGATCTATTAATCCCCTACGATCGTGATGACCGGTGAGCATATCATTCAGGGAAGCCAGGCACTTGCTCCATCCGTCGATCCATTTTTGAAGCAATACTTTGTGATGCTCATCGCCATCGTAATGTATCATCAGGTCAATATCGCTCGCGGCCCCGCTGTTTGCATTTTTTGTGCTACCTATTAAGTATATGGCTTTGATACCCATTTCATCTTTGTCAATTTTTTTTGCTATCGACTCGGCCATCTGGTAACGCCACATCCAATGATTATTGATGTCATCGGATTTAAAAATAATAACAGATTTTTCCACATTGTTTTTTTTAGTAAAAATTAGAAGAGACAATCTTAAAAGTTCCATATGCCTCTTTTGTACCAACATTTAGGAACTATGTGTTTAATGTAAAGCGCAGATTCACTTAGAATTCACAAAATAATCACAAAGAAAGAAGCCAAACAAATAAGACTTTTGAAACAGCCTCTTTAATTGCGTCAATAAAATCAAATCATATTGGAGTAAAACTCATTAAAATATCGATTACGGTGTCTTCAAATCCTTCGCGGTACGAAACCCAGATATACAGGCTTATTTGAGGAAAATCAGGATCAACGATCAACATTGTACCAATGGGGAAACCGTCTTTTGACCCTTCATATAAATACCCCCAATATCCATTTAATTTTTCAGAATCAAGTTCGGTAATATCGCCAATTTCTATTACCCCATTTTGCACAGCCCAATTATAAACCGCCGATTGCATATCAGAAACAGACAGGTTCTCTCCCGTTCTTGGGTATATTGATAAGGTAATATCATCATTGGTTCCCGACCACCTGGCATCGCTTGATTCGGTCACCCTGAAATTTTCAGGCACCTTAAACTTTGTTTTATAATTCTCCCAGGAATAGGTTTTCATCGCTGTTTGTGCAAACAGACCTGATGAAACAAAAAATAATAAAAAAGAAAGCAGCGCAAGATTTCTGAATTTCTGGTTCATTTTCATTGTTGTATTTTAAATATTAAACATGATCTTTAAGCAAAAGTACATTTTATTAGAAAAATAATCAAGAAATTGAAATAACAGCTATTCTTTTTTTACCGTCCATCCTCACAGTCAGGGGTTTTTCAAACTCTATATGCCGGAAAAAACCAGTTTTTTTGATAAGTTTTTGATTAGTGAGCATATCCCAGGCAATATAGCTTTTGCTCACTTCTGGCTGTACCGAAAAATATCCTATATTCATGGATGTTACATTATGAAAAAAATGCGAGCCTGATGAGGCGTCCAACGGAAAGTCCTCAAGACTTGTTTCGATGATGAATTTAGCATTCGAGATCTGAGGCCAGTTGACCGGAATGCCTATCCATTTATCGCGGGTACCCCATCGGCCCGGACCGATCAGGATATATTGCTTATTCTGCTCAATCATTTCGCGGTTCAGGTCGTCAATTTCTTTTGCCATTTCCTCGGTACGGGCCTTATCAAAAAGATCGATATCCACATAAACCAGATCACGGATATTATCAACCTTTCCATTGCCCATTGCTTTTTCAGCATATACAACGATTTTGTTCCTGTCGATCTCTCCCATATCAATTTCATAATCCTGCGCATTGCCCAGCAAAGGTTTTATTTGCAGCAGATAAAACGAAGCCCTGTTTTTACTGTCCTTGTTCAGATCAACGGCAAATTCAATCTCCACCGGGGTTCCAAGCGCCTCTTTAACAATGTCAAGAACAACCTGTATCGTTTCTGCAAGGGGTACGTAATGATATTTCAGGATGTTGGCAAAATTCACCACACGCGGGCCAGGATTGTTGATACCGGGTATCATACGGTCGTTGTCCGCATCGTATACCGATGCGCAATGTTTGAGGTTGCCGTGGTTTTCAGCTTCATCAATATCCAGCTTTTTCAGGCCTGCCTCCTCTCCTTCCATCAGATTCACATCCATTTTACTAAGGTCAACTGCATAAAAATATAATTGTGAATTCTTATATAGGTCTTTTGTCGTATAATTCTCCGTGGTCGGGTATTGGGGCGAAAAACGGTAAGCTTTCTCTCCTTCAACGACGTACGTACCAAGTCCTACAGCCATTACAGCAACTCCCTCTTCAGGCTTCATATGCCCGATAGGATAGTAATTATACGACTGAGCCACCCCGCTGATGTGCGGATAAAAAAAATCTCCATACCTGTTGCCCACAACTTCCTGGAGCACTATCGCCATCTTCTCATCTTCAATATTATAATTGATAGCTTCCACATAGCCCCTTGCAACTTTGGAATAGACAGATGCGAAAACAAGTTTTATGGCAGTCATCAACTGTTTCAAACAGGTATCAGGGTCCGGATTGCTGTTGGGCAGCAAATAGGTCTCAAAAATTCCGGCAAAAGGCTGCATTAGCGAATCTTCAAACAATCCTGACGATCTGACGGCAATAGGATTTTTGATAAGCTTCAGCACTTTCCTCAAACGTTTTACCAGGCCATCGCCCAGGTTTCCGTTTACAAATTGCTGCCTGATTTCCTGATAAGTCTCAGCTGTGGACACAATGTTCCTTAGTTTGTTTCTGTCGAGGAAATATTCAAACTCATCAGTGCCGATGATCAATGTTATCGGGCATCGTATGTTGATATTCGGGATAAGGTTATGAAAATCGAAATGATAGATCAGGGTGTTGATAAAAGCAACTCCGCGTCCCTTGCCGCCCAATGATCCCGAAGCAAGACTGATGATGCTGCTTTCTTCAAGGTTGTCCACTTCTTCGTAACTGATGACCTTGCCTTTATTATGCTCGCTCCGGTGCATCCGGATGGCGTTTAGCAGAAATTCCCGGAGATCATTTGTTGTTTTGAAATCCTGTACTTTGTATGGATTAATAAATCTTGCAAGTTGCACCTCGCCTCTTGCCATCAGCCATAATGAAAAGTGATCCCTCTTCGCATGGTATACCAGCGAATCATCTGGAATAATTTTCAGATAGTTCTCAAATTCTTTCAGCGACCTTGCAATGGCGATCTGCTTGCCTTCGGCATTTTTATAAATGAAATTGCCAAAACCCAGGTAATGCGTGATAAAACTCTGAACATCCTGCAATAATGTTGAGGAATTTTTATCAATAAAAATTGTTTTCAGTTCAAAAGCTTTGTCGGCATTTTCAGGATCGGATGACTGTAAAATAATGGGCATGTCTTTTTTCCGGCTTCGCACATATTCTACGAGTTGTACACCTGCATTGTCATCAAGCTTGCCATTGCGTTCATATTTCACATCGGTAATCAGACAAAGCATAAAATCCTTATATTTATCAAATATCTGGATGGCATCCTCATAATTTTTCGCCAGCAATATTTTGGGCCGGGCTCTTAATCTGAGCACTTTAAGAAGTTCGTCAGAACTGACATCCTCAATGATCCGCTGGGTTTGCTGCATCACATTGGCATACAGTAAAGGCATATATTTTGAATAATAAATGGAAGAATCTTCTACCAATAGTATTACCCTGACAAAACCGACCTTAGTGTCGTTATCCACATTCACACGGTCTTCGAGATGATTGACCATCGCAAAAAACACTTTGGGATCACCGTTCCAGACAAAAATATTGTCTATTGCAGAAAACAGCTCCTTCTTCTTCTCATAATATTCAATATCGCCTATATTGTTAAGCATCATATATATCGGAATGTAAGGATAACCGGCCTTGATCTCTTTGCTGATCTCGGAAGGTAAATATCTATCGGCTCCCATCATAAAAATGACCATGTCGAAGTGTTTGCCACGCAGTTCCCTGAATACTTCCTCAGCGGATGAAACACCTGTGACCCGGGGCATCGAAATCAGGTTCAGCTGATAGTATTCCCCCAGGAAATGTTCAACAAAACGTCCTTCCTTTTCAATATTATAAGCATCGTATAAATTCGCCACAATCAATATCTCCCTGACTTTAAAAGGCATCAGGTCGTGAAAAATATCCCGTTCATAATTCTGCTTATTTAAAAAACGCTGCAACAGCTGCCGTCCCAATATTTTTGCTGTATCGGGCTGAATCAGATCTCCGGTCGAAATATCCGAGATATTGGTCTTGGTAATGATCAGCTTGGCAAGCATACTATTGATATAACCGGTTATCAGGTTGGCAATATTTTCAATAAGACTGCGCTCCTCAACCAGAAATGGCCCTTCATCACAATCAGGAAACTCTTTCGTATAACATACCTGAATAAAACCCTTCTTGTCATCAATGGTTTGAAAAGCCTGTAATTGCCGCCATTCTGTTTTTTCAAAATCCGGTGTTGAGACTTCCAGATTATCGTAGGTGATCATGGCTACCGTGTGTTCGGGATATTGCCATGCTTTAGGAAGGATATTACAAATTTTCTGAAATGTTTCACTTACAGACCTGTCTTCCCTTAAAATTTGTGTGGTTTGATTGATACAGGACAGTTCTTTTAATCGTTCAGCATTTTCGGCTGCCAGCTTCTGAAGTTCATCATGATTATTTATTATAGTAGCCATGGCCTATTTTTTTTATAAAAATAAAGTAATATAATTCAATGTAATTCAACTTTCATATAAAATAGTGCATTTTAAGTATTCTACTTATTAGTTTCTAAGTATTTTAATTAACAATGTCCGTATATTAATTACTTAAAAATTAGAGTTTTATGTATAAAAAAACACTAAAAAAATTTCATCAGTAAAAATTTTTAGATTTCCTTTGTGTATGATTTTTATTAACAATTAAAACTAAAATACATGATCGCAATTAACGAAAAATTAGAAAAATTCATGGCAAAAGTAATTGCCAAAAACCCTTCAGAACCTGAGTTTCACCAGGCCGTAAAAGAAGTTGTAGAGTCCCTGATGCCTTACATTGATGAAAACCCTAAATATAACGGGATTTTAGAAAGAATGGTAGAACCTGAAAGAGTATTCATATTCAGGATACCCTGGATAGACGATAAGGGCGAATACCAGATCAACAGAGGATACAGGATTCAGATGAACAGCGCCATAGGGCCTTTCAAAGGCGGTATGCGTTTTCACCCGACGGTGACTCTTGGCGTATTAAAATTTCTGGCTTTTGAGCAGGTATTCAAAAACAGCCTGACGACACTTCCAATGGGTGGTGGCAAAGGTGGCTCCGACTTTGATCCGAAAGGCAAATCAGATAATGAAGTGATGCGTTTCTGCCAGAGTTTAATGACAGAATTATGTAAATACATCGGCCCTGATACCGATGTGCCGGCAGGCGATATAGGTGTTGGCGGACGTGAGATCGGTTACATGTTCGGCCAGTATAAGAGAATACGTGATGAATTCACCGGCGTTCTCACCGGAAAAGGCCTGAACTGGGGCGGCAGTTTGATTCGCCCGGAAGCAACCGGTTACGGCGCGGTATATTTTGCACAGGAAATGCTGAAAACCCGTAATCTCAATTTCAATGGTAAAACTGTTGTGATATCCGGATCGGGTAATGTGGCGCAATATGCTACTGAAAAAGCTACTGAATTGGGTGGAAAAGTTGTTACATTATCCGATTCCAATGGATTTATCTATGATCCGAATGGCATAACCAAAGAAAAACTTGCTTATGTCATGAACCTGAAAAACGTAAAAAGAGGCAGGATTTCTGAATATGCCACCAAGTATGGTTGTGAATACTTTGAAGGTAAAACCCCATGGGGCGTTAAATGTGACATTGCCCTGCCTTGTGCTACACAAAATGAACTGAATGTTGAGGATGCAAAGACACTGGTTTCTAACGGCTGTTTCTGCGTATCCGAAGGAGCGAATATGCCATCTACTGCTGAAGCTGTTGAAGTTTTCATAGAGAAGAAAATCCTTTATGGCCCGGGCAAAGCTGCCAATGCCGGCGGAGTGGCTACTTCGGGCCTCGAAATGAGCCAGAACAGCCTGAGGTTAAGCTGGTCAAGAGAAGAAGTGGATCAGCGGCTTCACAACATTATGATCAACATTCACAAGACCTGCGAAAAATTTGGTAAAGAAGACGACGGATTCATCAACTATGTAAAAGGAGCCAACATCGGAGGTTTCGTAAAAGTTGCCGACGCTATGCTTGCCCAAGGTCTGGTATAATTAACCGACTTTTATTTAAATAGAAGGCTGCTACCTTTTCGGGGCAGCCTTTTATTTTAAATTAAGATTTTCTTATTTCTTCAAGTTGTTCGAATAATTCCGCTTATTTTTCAGCCAATATACCTGACGATCTTATCCAATATAAACCTTGCAGCGTGCCCGTCACCATAAATCTCAGGAAAATGCAGGTCTTTCTTCCTGATCAAGTCGGAATACCCCTGTTCAATCTTCTTCTGGTCGGCGCCGCATAATAATGAAGTGCCGATATCAACAAGTTCTACCCATTCGGTTTCTTCTCGTAATATGATGCAGGGCTTTTCAAAAAAATATGATTCTTTCTGAACGCCTCCCGAATCGGTCATTATAAGCCTTGCATACTTTTCCAGGCAAAGAAAATCAAGATATGAAACAGCAGGAATAATGGTAATAAGCCTGTTGTTGTTTATGATATCTTTAAGTGTATCATCCGGCAGTTCCGCCCACTTTTTATTTGTTCGCGGATGAAGAGGTATTACAAAATTAATTTCGTGTTTCCTGCTTATTTCATGCACGGCACGAAATATTGAATTCAGGCGTTCAGGAATATCGGTATTCATATCCCTGTGAAGGGTAAGCAGGATATAACTGTCTTTTTTCAGTTTAAGCTTATTGACAAGGCATATCCGTTCCTCGGATATTTTTGAAAAGTATAATGCGTTATCGTACATGATATCACCGCAACGGAATATTCCGGGATTATCAATATGATACGGAGGCTTGCTGTCGAGCTGAAATCCTTCCCTGCCCAGGTTTTCAATTCCCTTGTCTGTAGGAGAAAACAATAATGTTGACACATGATCTGTGAAAATCCGGTTTATCTCTTCCGGCATCCTTTTATTTGCCGACCGCAATCCTGCTTCGATATGTACAAGCGGCACATGAATTTTTGAAGCAGCCAGAGCCCCTGCGAGCGTTGAATTGGTGTCGCCATAAACAATGACAACATTGGGATTTTCTTTAACAATAATACTTTCAATACCGGCAAGCATCTCAGCTGTTTGTTTTCCATGCTTGCCCGAACCAACTTCAAGATTATACGAAGGTTCAGGAATTTCCATTTCCCTGAAAAAAACCGAGGACATATTTTCATCGTAATGCTGGCCTGTATGTAATATTTTTTCCGAAATGCTTTTGCTGTAATTCCGGTTAATTTCACGGCTGATAGCCGAGGCTTTGATAAATTGAGGCCGCGCACCAACAATTGTAAGTATCTTTATCATGTAACCGACATACTTTATTGCACAAATATACAATAATATGATTTGCTTTGGTTGTATATTATATTTATTATCTACATACCAGCAGGGGGCAGTTTAAAAAAATTTTATCTAATTTTACAAAAAAAATGTTATGAAAGATCAGGATAATGAAAACAAAGATATCATCCCCATTATAGCCCACACCTACCTGTTTATTAAAAGGTATATGATCATATTGCTCATATTTATTGTTTGCGGTATCATACTGGGATTTTTGAAAAGTAACTCAAACGTTTTTCATTATAAAAAGCACCTGACATTAAACTCTATTGTGGTTCATAAAGAGGTGAGCATAGACATTGTAAAATCTTTACAACTGCTCATTGCCAATGGGAACAGTGATATTCTGGCAAAAAAGATGAACATCCCGGAACAGGCAGCAGCATCAATAAAGAGTATTGATACCAGTACCTTTAAAAATAAATTCATTGATATTGGTTTCGGGTTGGATATTACATTCGCTGATGTTAAGTATTCCGATACCATTTCAGCGGGAGTTCTTTATCTTTTTAATAATAATGAATACTATAAAAAGAATATTGACCTGTTTTTAAAAGAAAAACAAAGCATACTTGATAATATCAATGAAAAATTAAAAGCCGGCGGAATCACCAACAGCCCTAATGAAAACAATTACCTGCCTGTCCGCTCCGATAATTCCATGCTTGTTAGGACTACATCCACTGATTTTGTAAGGTTACTTGAGAAAAAATTTGAGGTAGAACGTGATATTGAATTCGGGAAAAAAATTACGATCGTTGAAGATACCCAGGGGAAAATCCCGGTAGGAATAGGCATGAAAAAATCAGTGATTTTGTACGGTCTTGCCTTTACCATCCTTGGGATAGTTCTGGCACTTATCATCGAATCATTACGTCTTAGCAAAACCTATTTTAAGAAAAAATAGCATCTCTTTCAGGTTCTTTGGGAATAAACAACAATACTGAAAGAATAAATACGAAGAAAAATACGCCGCTCTGCGTATTTAAAGCAGATTCAAAAAGCAGGAACAGACCGGTGATAAATGATATCATCAGAAGTAAAAGATTCCTTTTTCTGATTGCCATAATAACCGAAGACACTAAAATACCCAACAGACCGGCCAATCCAATAACACCCAGCTGAATGCTTGTTTCGAGGTACTGATTATGCACATTGAGCCTTGCTTTCAATGCTTCTTCCATCTCCTTCTCCCGGTACTTTTTCATCAGTTCGTCTTTGTTGTCACCTGTTCCGACACCAATAAGCAGATTATGCCTGATGATATCCATTGATAGTCCCCATATAAAAAGCCTGTCATCATCTTTTGAAACAGAAGCCGGATTTTCAATATACCGCTTTATTTCATAATAAGAATTCTTCATACGTCCGTTACGGCTCAGAAGAAATATTCCCGACAGGGTAAAGATGGCGATAAACGCCAGCATAGCAAATTTTACAGAACGAATTTGTGTCCTCATTGTTCCATATAAAATATAGGTCAGAAGAACAATAAACAGGGATATCAGGCCATTTCTTGCAAAGAGCAGGTATACCATGATACAGAAAAAGATGATCAGGAGGATGTTCAATACTTTTGCAATGACAGTCCGTCCAGCTTTTTTATGCAACAGTAAATCTAAAATAATGACAATTGAAGCAACAATAAAAACAGAAAAATACCCTGGATGGATTAAAATAGAAAGCGCTTCATACATAAAATTATTTCCGCCATTGGCAAGCATTTGCCAGAAAGTATAGTTGTGGCCCATGAGTTCGGCATCGAAGTGCCAATGCCCGTTGAAATAAAACAACGATCTGAATGTTGCAGCAATCAGGCATAACAGTGAAGCCGTTAAATTACCGGCAACAAAGCCGGTTAATATTTTGTTTTTATAACGGCTCAAATCCGATCCCGAAATAAAAAGAATCAACGGCATAAACAGAAACGGAAGCTTAAGAATGATATCCGTCCACGCCATGGAAGTGTTGCTGCTATATAACAATCCTGCAATGTGATACAGGTAAAACAAAATAAATAAAAACAAAATGCCCCGTTCCGTTTTACGCCGGGCAAATCTTTGCCTGTATCTTCCTCCCAGGAGAAAAAGAATTATCCAGGTTACACAAAGGTAAAGGGAAAACAATCTCGGAAAGGGCAGCGAAAAAGCGATTAAAACCAAATTGTAGTAATTCAGTTTTTGAATAATGCTTTGATATTTCGATTGCGGCTCCAAATAATATTTCTATCACAAATTTTTAGAAAATAATTCACGCACCAGTTCCAATGTTTCGAATCTTTTGCAAAAAGCAAAACGCACCTGCTTTGAAACAAAGTTTTTTTCAGAATAAAATGATGATCCGGGAACTGTTGCCACACGTGTTTTTTCAATCAGTTTTTTTGAAAAGTCAAAATCCGATTCAGCTTTCAGTAAAGGAAAAAGTTCACTGACATCCGCCATAATATAATAAGCACCTTTCGGAACAAAAGGCTTAAAGCCCGATGCAACAAGTGTTTCCGTTATATGGCGGCGCGATTTATCATATTTATTTCTAAGTGAAATATAATAGTCATTTCCGAATTGCAATGCTTCTGAAGCCGCATGCTGAAATGGTGTTGGTGCTCCTACTGTAAGAAAATCATGCACTTTTCTGATCCGGGCTGTAATTTCAGGTGAAGCTATTGCCCATCCTACCCTCCATCCGGTTACCGAGTATGTTTTTGAAATGGAATTGATGGTTATCGTCCGTTCAGCCATGCCGGGCAATGACGCCAGGGAAACATGCTCTGAATCATCGTATAAAATATGTTCATAAATTTCATCCGTAATAGCATAAGTGTCCCATTTCATGCACAAATCAGCAATAAAAGAAAGTTCATGCTTTGAAAATACTTTTCCTGTCGGATTATTCGGCGTATTGATAATTATAGCCTTTGTTTTTTCATTAAAAGCATCAGCCAGTTCATCAAAATCGATGTGCCAGTCCGGTGTGTGTAACTTTACATATTTTGGTTTTGCACCGGATAGAATACCATCCGGGCCATAGTTTTCATAGAAAGGTTCAAATATAATGATCTCGTCACCGGGATTTATGATAGCTTTTAAAGTGGCTATCATGGCCTCAGTGGCACCGCAGGTCACCGTAATATCGGTAACGGGATCAGATTGAATTCTGTTATATCCGAGGATTTTTTTGCTTATAGCTTCGCGTAACTCAGGTTCCCCAAAGGTTACAGGGTATTGATTTTTATTACTCTGTATTGCATTTATTGCTGCATTTTTAATTCCATCAGGGCTTTCAAAATCTGGAAAACCCTGTGAAAGGTTTAATCCTCCCATTGCGTCGCTGATCCTGGTCATCTCACGTATGACTGATTCGGTAAAGGTTTCGGTGATGTATGATAAGTGTTTCATTAGTTATATATTTTAATTTTCTTTTAACAAATGCCGCAAAGGCCTTATGGACAAATTGAAAGTGGATACAGGTTTGAGTTGGATTTAATGGTTTTCTTAAACGGTTAATGTCTTCTTTTCCAGGTCAGGCTTTTTTTTCATTCGGGCAACAAAAACTTCATCAGGCTACCTATAATGCCATCCTTTACCCTTAAAAACAATCAAATTTATAATTTCAACATATAAATATTACTCTTCTTATTTTTCCATTTCCTTATTTCAACGAATCTCTTGCCCCATCCTCATCAATTCTCCATCGCGCTTTCATTCCTATTCATTTTCAACTAAAAGTCCCCCCTACTTTCCATAAAAGCTTCTTACCACCTTGATCACATATTCAATTTCATCCTCATCAATTTCAACATTCATTGGTAATGAGCACACTTCACGGCTCAGGGCTTCTGTTTCGGGGAACCCGCGATCGGTAAGCTTTAAGGCTTCATGTTTATAGTAAGGTTTGCGGAACTGGGTTAAAACTTCCACGCCATTTTCTTTCAGGTAATCCGAGAATTCGCTGCCCTGTTTTGAGCGCAATGTATAATTCTGGTATATATGGTCAAATCCGGGCCTGTCGTAATGTGGCAATAACAAGTCGGGCAAATCCGACAAGGCTTCCCCGTAGCTGTTGGCAATGGCTTGTCTTTTCTTTATCCATTCGCGCATATAACGGAGTTTGATATCCAGAAAAGCCGCCTGTAAGTTGTCAAGCAAGCAGGTAAACCCATGACCGTGATATTCTCCTGTTTCGCGGTCTTCACCGTTAAAACGCATCCTGCGCGCAAAATTTGCCACTTCCTCACTGTTGGTTGTTATTGCACCGCCATCGCCATAGCCCCCAAGTATCTTGAACGGATAAAAGCTGAAACAGCCCGTCAATCCCCAGGCGCCGGCTCCGATACCATTTATGGATGAACCCAGGCTCTGGCAGGCATCTTCTATGACGACGAGGTTATATTTTTTTGCTATTTCCATAACCCTTGGCATATCAGCCATCCAGCCACTAAGATGTACGGGCATGATGGCCTTTGTCCTGGGTGTTATAACTTCCTCAATTTTATCAACATTGATATTAAAATCTTTTGTTACGTCAACAAGGACAGGTGTTGCGCCAACATTGACAATGGCCGAACAACTTGCTACGAAGGTGTGGGCAGGAACGATGACTTCGTCGCCATGCCCGATGCCGGCTGCACGCATTGAAAGATGAAGCGAATCATAGCCGCTGTTAAGTCCGACGGCATATTTGGTTCCGACAAACTTTGCCAGGTTTTGTTCAAACGAGCGCAGTTGGCCGCGGTCAATCAGATCTCCTTTCGACATTACTTCAAAATAAGCATTGTCGAGTTCCTCTTTAATCATCCTGTATAGCTTTGCAGGTTCTACAAAGCGTACTTTTCTTTTTTCCATAAACACTTTTATAAAACTTTTTTTATTGCTTCAATAATATCATCTTTTGTGCGGTAATAGGCTTTTTCGAGGCTGCCTGCGGCGGGCGCCGGTGTATCGGGCAGGCATACACGCTGTACAGGAGCCTTTAAATACGCATGAGCCTTTTCGCTCACAATGGCAGATATTTCGGCGGCAATCCCGCCGGTTTTCCAGGCACCGTCAGCGATGACCAACCTGCCGGTTTTTTTTACCGAGTCAAGAATTAAATTTTCATCGATAGGTTTTATTGTCCTGAGGTCAATAAATTCAATGCTTCTGCCCTGTTGCGTAAATTCTTCCACCGCTTTTTCTGATTCGTATGCCATGTAGGAAAATGAAACCAATGTGGCTTCGGTACCGGCGTTGCGGATTATTCCTTTACCAATTTCAACATCATAAACTTCTTCAGGAACTTCAGTATTGGTGCGGTAAAGCCAGCGGTCATCAATAAACACCACGGGGTTATTGTCCTTTATAGCGGAAATCATTAGTCCTTTTGCATCATAAGGTGTTGATGGCGCAACCACTTTGAGCCCAGGTACATGTGCAAACATGGAATGCAATGCCTGCGAGTGCTGGGCCGCCTGTTCGCCGCCACGATTAACGATAAGCCAAAACACAACAGAAGCTGAAGACCTGCCACCGCTCATATAATGCCAGTTAGCTGCCTGATTGATAATGGGGTCAAACCCGTATAAAACAAAATCAACGCGCGGATGCACTACTATTGCTTTCATCCCGGCGATGGACGCACCTACTGCGGCGCCTGTCATGGCATTTTCAGATACCGGCGTATCGATCACACGCTCTTCACCAAACCGTTCAACAAGATTGGTACAGGTATTACCCACATACCAGGGGCTTTTCACGCCCTGACCGATCAAAAAAACAGTTGGATCAGCGGCCATCATCTGTTGAAGCGCTTCGTTAATCGCCAGTCCAAAATTCAAATTTCTTTTACTTGAACACATATTTGCAAAGCTCCTCTTTTTCTGGTTTCGGACTATTCAGCGCATATTCATTGGCTGCTGATACTTCTTTATTAACTTCATCAAAAATAGCCCTGATGCCGCTATCGGTAAGCACATTGTTTTCCTTAAGATAGGTGCCAAAGATGCTTAAAGGGTCTCTTTTTTTCCATGCTTCAATTTCCGCTTCAGGCCTGATATCGGTATGTGAACCCTGAACATTATCATCGGGTCCCACATGGCCACGAAAACGATATGTCAGAAACTCCATAAACACCGGGCCATTACCATTGCGGCACCGATCCACAGCTTTGCCGGCTGCCTCATAAACCTCCAGGACATTATTACCATCTACTCTGAATGAAGTAATATCAAAGGGTTCGGCAATACGGTATATGTCTCTGTTGGTCCTGATTTCATCAATGGGCAAATGCGTTGAGTAAAGATTATTCTCGCAGGCAAATATAATGGGAAGCTTTTTAAGGGAGGCGAAATTCAATGATTCATATAATACACCCTCCCCTGTAGCGCCGTCGCCGAAGAAACTCACTGTAACACGTTTTTCCATGCGTATTTTCGAGGCCAGGGCAGCGCCCAGGGCAAGCGAAATTGTTCCTGCAACAATAGGCGCAATGCCCATCACACCGTGATCTGTATCAATAAGGTGCATTGAGCCTCCCCTTCCGGAACAACATCCTCCGGACCTGCCATAAACCTCAGCTATCATGGCGGACATGTTACCGCCCTTTGCCAGGTAATGCCCATGCGAACGATGATTGCCAAAAATATAATCATCCTTTTCAAGTTGTGCACATACTCCGGTAGCTATAGCTTCCTCACCTGAATAGAGGTGGCAGGGAGTTTTTATTTCACCTTTTAATATCGGATCAACAAGGCTCTCTTCGCACAGCCGTATGCGAAGCATCATACGATATAAGTTTTCTAGAAATTCTTTGGAATAAGTCATTAATAATGCTGGCTTATGTTTAGATTACTTTTTACAACAGCCCGCAAAGTTAACCAAAAAAATGAAAACTGAAAGTCTGTGATGTTTAATGAAATGAATTGAGGGGCAATTATCTCATTTACCGAGCTTTAAACATAGCGTTACCGTCTCGGAGTAATTTGCCAAATACATCTATCTTTTAACAATGGCAAGCACAGTCTGCCAGATAATTTTCAGATCGGTTATAAACGATTTTTCTTTTACATACTTCAGCTGCAGCCGCTTTTTCTCAGGCCAGATTAGTTCCATATAGGCTTTATCAGGATCTTCAGCGCCTTCCAGTATTTTTCCCTCATCGGAATTCCATATCGAGGCAAAATCCGTAATACCAGGTTTTACGGTAAGTATGGCCTTTTCTTCGTCGTTAAACATATCTGTAAAGGTCTTCACATCCGGCCTCGGCCCTACCACGCTCATCTGTCCGGCCAGCACATTAATAAACTGCGGCAGTTCATCGAGTTTTGTTTTTCTTAAAAATCTTCCCACTCCGGTTATTCGCTTATCCGAAGTAGTTGTAGACGATGCCCCTATTTTATCTGCATTGATTACCATCGAACGAAATTTGAACATACGGAATTGCCCGCCATTCAGTCCGACCCGCATAGCCATATAAAACACGGGGCCGAAATCATTCAGGAAGATGATCAATGAAATCGCTATCAGAAATGGGGAACAAATGATAAGTACCGACAAGCTAAACAAAATATCAAATAATCGTTTCATAATTCAGTTATACATTTTATTAAATCACATTTTCAATATATCATTTACTCTTTTTTTACCGGCACCTTTCCATGGCTCTTTAACTTTCTGCACAGGTGCTATATGTAACAACACTTTAATGATTCCGCTTAAAATTCCGAGCCCATATATGAAATGATAAAGAAAGAAACAAAACGGCAAGAATAAAACATGACGGAATAACTTAAACCTTATTGCCTGCTGAGCTGCAGAAAATACAGCCATTATTGAATAAATTGCCATAACAGAAAGAAAAGCCCAGGCCATGAAATTAAAGAACACTGATAAAATTACGCCAGAAATCACACCCGCCGCAAATACCGCCGGTACCACATGCCTGTATGCAAATGTATATGGCGCCAGGTACCACATATAAGCATTATATGGGCCCTCTTTTATCAACTGCTTTTTTAAGAATTTATATACTGACGGTTGATTATAATATTGAAAACTCACATCGGAGCATCGCCAGATTTTGCCTCCATTCTTTATGATCCTGCGGTTAAATTCATAGTCCTGGCAACGTTTTAATCGTTCATCGAAATATCCGTATTTTTCAAAAACATCTCTTCGGAAAAATCCATACGGTACCGAATCGGCATAATCAGATTTATACCCAAGCCGAAAGCCCGAATTGCCAACACCAAACATATGAGTGGTAAGCGCCTGTACAAGCTGTGCCTGATAAGTATCTCCTCCGGGCCTGGTAATAAACAGGCCTCCGTAATTATCTGCCGCCTTTTCGAGAGATGCATTATACAGTATATACAGATAATCATCAGGATATTCTGAATGAGCATCCAACCTGAGTATGAATGACCCTTTAGTCAGCGGAATTGCCGTATTAAGGGCACAGGATTGTATCCTGCCGGGATTATCAATCAATTTAATATTGCTGTGGCCTTCCACAATCTTTTGAACTATATTCCTGGTATTATCTGATGACATCCCATCTATAACGAATATCTCTGTTTCGCAATTTTCAGGCAACCTGAATGAACAAACACTTTGAAGGCATTTGTCAATATACTTCTCTTCATTCAGACAAGGAATTAAAATTGATATGATCGTCTTCTCATTCATTAGTAAAAATTTGGATAATTGGCCTTTATATATTTATAAGCCTTTTTTTGCAAAAGGTAGATTTTTCTCTTAAACCCGCTTCCATCAGTTGATACATGTTCATTATGATATACCTGAAGCTCAGGGGTCATTAAAATTTTCATTCCTGACTTCTCGCATTGGGCAGCAATGCTGTCTTCTTCACCATATAAAAAATACCCGTCATCAATGGTGCCGCCCTTTTCAAAATATGCCTTTGAAAATACAATGAAAGCCCCGTGAGCCGAATAAATAAACATTTTCCCCGGCTTGTTCATTTTGGCATCATGAAAAAGCATTTTCTTTACCAGTTTTCTTCCGAGGTACAATGTTAAGCCAAAATAATAATTCGTAAAAAGCAGGCGGTACTGCAATTTCTGATTTTTAGTAATCTTATTTAACCTGTGTGGATTTTGATGTTTACCTGTTACTGTAGAAACAATATCCGGTGCGATGATTTCAGGCCCGCCCATTAATGCCCTGAGATTTTCAAAAAAAGCTTCATCCCTGATTTCAATATCATTATTTGAAACAATAAGAAAATCAAAATCATATAGATGGCTTAAACTTTTCAGCGCAAAATTTACCGCACCGAAATAACCCATATTTGACGGCGCTTTCAAAATGTCAAGTGATAAAGTTTTATCCCGGTTTTTATAATCCTGAATTTTTTTTACATCATCTTTATCATTTGAATTATCAACAACAATTACCTTGATATCCTTTGTTCCACTAATACGGGAAAGGTTTTCAAGCAGATTGATCGTCAACTCCGCCTGGCAGTAATTAACCGTTATGAAAACAACTTTCATCAGCAATTAAATTTACACCTCCCTGTTTGAAATTCTCTTGTATCGTGCATGCATGTATTCAAGGCTTAATATTAATAACAAACTGCATACTATTTTCTCAACATTCCTGAACATCTCATATACGCCTGAAATACGCTATTCAACCCTGTTCGGGCCGGCAACAACATTTATTTTATTCCTGATAAAACTTATTATCCAAAATATAAAGATTGAAAGAAAACTCACCATCCAGGAAAACAATATGGTATTATAATTAATAATATTCTGTGCAAAACTACTAAACAAAATGCTATAAAACAGCGAAAGAAAACATAGGGCAAATAGATGTTTTTTCTTCGTTAAAAAATAAAGAAACTGTACTGTCATTCCTGTAATAAAGAGTAATAACATTGCTCCGTAAAAATTAAAATCCTCAATCAGTCCGCGCGTCATGGTAAAAACATTGGTAGTAACGGGGGCATTATTGAATTTACCAACCTCTGTTTCATTGCTGCCGTAAAGGCCTTTTTCGCGCTCACCATAAAACAAATTATGTATGCCTGAAAGAGTTCTCTTATATCCGGTCAGCTCACTGTTATCATAGTTATGATACCATATGGTAAAAGCATTAAACGAAACAAAATATGAAATAATACCCGGTGTTATGAATTCCATTTTTTTATCATTATTTCCTGACCTGAAAAACTGGGTAACGGGCAGCAACAACATAACAAAAACAAAAATAAAAATTCCCCGGAACAAAATCCGTTTATAATTTTTTATCCGGCCACGTTTTATAAAAATTGTCGCCGATAAAAAACCGGAGAGCCAGATGATCAGCATAAATAAAAAACCGGCTTTAACGCCATTGGTAATGGTAAATATAATTATCACGACAAAGGGCAGCAATGCAACCGTTTTTTTTAGGAAAGATTTATTAAGCACCCAATAAATACCACCAAAAAAGCTGGCCGAATAAAGAAATGACATAAGCAACAATCCGTACTTTGGCATGTCTGTTCCCATATTATAGCGTATTTCAGATATTTTACTTGCCGATTGAAATAAGTCTGACATGCTTTGTATGGAAATCCCCAGATAATTCATTTGTAACATAATAGCAAGAAAACCAAGGCCGGAATAACCAATTATCAGCCAAAATAAAAGCCTGAGCGGGAAAATCTGAGGGGATTTTGGATTTTTGCTCCCATTCAGATTCATCCGGCTTCTGACAATCAGATACCGCATGACAATCGATCCGATAACAAAAGCAAGCAAAAAAGAAAAAATCGGAACCACACCAGCCCAATAAAATTTCAATCCCAGGGGAGTGGATATCAATATACTAAATACAACAAAAACAAACCAGTATAAAGGTGTAATAAATATAGGATCAAATAATTCCAGCCCGACAAGCCTTTTTAGAAAGACAAGCATACCAAGTATAAAAAATGAAATAATGATAGCGCTAATCATTTCTGTATACTTTTTGGATTTTAAAGATAAGAAGAACTAATAAAAACATCTCTGTCAATACAACCGAAATCGATGCCCCAAGGTCAAGCAGAAAATATGTTGTAACTATACAAACAAGTAAGTTGAAAAAACCACTTAACAGCACATTATTACGGAACTGTTTCTCCATACCCATGTTCAGCATACCCAGTACACCTAATATATTATTAAAAGTACCAATGATAAGTATCAATGAAATTACCCGCATATCAAGTATGGTTGAGGCATTGTCTGAGCCTGTGAGAATGCGCACAATGATTGGTGTAAAAATTAAAATCCCCGCAATCAATATCAGTAAAACAGGCGAGAGATACAGCATCAGTTTTTTCAGAACTTTTATTGAATCTATCCTTTTTTGTCCTGCAAATTTTTTACTCAGGTAAGGGTATAATGCTTGCGTGATTGGCGATACAACATAGCGTATGCCGCGTATTGCTTTTTCAGCCACCGCATAAAAACCCACAACATCATTACGCCCGGTAACAACTCCAAGAATAAAACTTGTTGACGTCATATACATACTGATGCCTACGTTGGAAATGAACACATCACGTGTTTTTCTGACAATATCAAAAATCGGTTGCTTTTTGGGTTTGGTAAAGCCGAATTTATTCATATACAGTGCAACCAGAAAAGCCACCAGACCGGCAAATACAACACCGGAGGAGTTTATGACAGCATACAACTTATAGTCATCAGGACTAAAAATAGTAAAAAAGATCAGAATGGTGAAAATGCCTTTGGCAAGAACATTAAAAAACATGATATATTTCATTTTTTCAATGCCCTGGAAATACCAGACCGGAAAAAGCAACTGCCCTATGACCATTCCAAATGTGAGATAGTACAATCGCCATTCAGAACTGAATTTACCGAATGAAAAAACGATGAGGTTCATTACCAGAAAACTGATCAGCAACAGCAGTATTTTTACATAAATTACCGAGCTGAATATTTCGGTTACCTTGTGCTTGTCATGCCTGTGTATTGATATTTCGCGGGTTGCAGTCAGCTCAAATCCAAAATCTACTACTATCATGAAGTACTGGATAAAAGCCTGGGCAAACATCACCAGTCCAAAACGATCATCACCCAAAACCCTGACAAGATAAGGAATAGCGACAAGAGGGATCAGGTAATTTGCTGCCTGCATAAATGACAGGGAGAGAAAGTTTGAAAAAACCTGTTTTCCCTCTTTTTCCTTTAATATAGATTTTACTTTCGCTAACATTACTCAGGCAAAAAGAGCAAAATTAAGAATTATAAGCCAGATAGATTTTTTGCGTAAATAAAATTATACAGTACAAATGTTAATTACACAGGTTGGGTTGCATACAACATGTTTTCAGGCAGATTCAAGCGGTGTGGATGCAATATGAAGTTACAGCATAATATTCACATTAAAATCATAACAGAAAATTTAATACCTTTGGAAAGATGTATAATGAAATGAAGATTTTTCTGACAGGATTTATGGGATGTGGCAAGACGGAGCTTGGGAATTTGCTTGCATCGAAGATGAATATGGCATTTTATGACACCGATCAGCTTATCGAATTAAAAACGGGCAAAGCCATCAAAGACATTTTCAGCGTTGATGGAGAATCAGCATTCCGTAAAATGGAAAAGGAAATATTACAGGAGGTGGTTTTACAAAACATGAATATGGTTGTCGCTACCGGAGGTGGCACTCCATGTTTCAATGATAATATGGATATCATGAATAAATCCGGTATTACCATTTATCTGAAATATCCGGCAAATACACTTGAAAAACGCCTCTGCCACAAAACCGCCGACCGCCCGTTACTGGCAAAACAGAAAAACAGGAAAATAAAAATCGCCGGGATGCTTGCAAAACGTGAAAAGTATTATTGTCTCTCACAAATCATTATTACGCCGGATGAAAATGAAACCCGGGAAAAAATATGCGAACAAATAATAAATTCAATTAAATACTAACGTGAGCCGGGAATTATATAAAGCCATACTTGTCGGGGCTACGGGCCTTTGCGGAAAACATTGCCTTGAAAAACTGTTAAATGATACGGATTATCAATGTGTCGAAATCTGGGTCAGAAGGCCTACTGGCATTAAACACAATAAGCTGGACGAAAGAATCATTGATTTTGATCATCTTGAATCATTGCCGGATACTGATGCACAGCATTTCTTTTGCTGCCTGGGAACCACAATAAAAAAGGCCGGAAACCAGGAAACTTTTTACAAGACCGATCATGACTATGTTGTTTCCTTAGCAAAAATTGCTCAACGGTCAGGGGCGGAAAAATTTTTATACATCTCCTCCATCGGTGCAAACGCTCTGTCGCGCAACTTTTACCTGAGGACAAAAGGAAAAGTTGAAGAGGATTTAAAAAAAGCGTTCACTGCCGGATTGATTATTTTCAGGCCATCCATGCTGCTTGGCAAAAGGGATGAATTCAGGTTTGCCGAGTTGGCGGGCAAAACGTTTATGAAGGTTTTTGGTTTTCTTTTGATTGGTAAAATAAAAAAATATAGGGGAATCAATGCTTCGGTAGTCGCCGAAGCCATGATACGCCAGGCAAAGACAAGCAATAAAATGGATGTATCAATTTTAGAATCTGACCAAATTGTTGAATGTGTAAGCAATCTGTAAAAAATGAAATCTATTTTTCAGTTTCTGATCGTTGAGGCGGCCAAATATAATCTAAAGAGAAAAAATGTCAAAGTAACGCCGTCGCTGTACAAGAAGGAAAAAAAAGACGCCAGCGTGGATGTGGCTCAAAACACGAAAAGCTTTATTTTCATAGTCTTTGGCGTTATATCGGCCAGTTTTGGATTAAAAGGTTTTTTATTACCCAACTCATTTATTGATGGCGGTGTTACCGGTATTTCACTGATTACAGCCGCCGTTACCGGGCTTCCGCTTTCGGTGTTACTTATTATTATTAATGTGCCTTTCATGATTTTAGGATTTTCCTCTATCAGCAAAACATTTGCGGTAAGGAGCATTATCGCTATAATCCTGCTCGCGCTGGCCGTTGAATTTATCCCTTTCCCGATGATCACGCACGATAAGTTGCTCATTGCTGTTTTCGGAGGTTTTTTTCTCGGGCTGGGAATCGGCCTGGCCATAAGAGGAGGCTCGGTACTTGACGGTACCGAAGTACTTGCCGTGTATATCAGCCGGAAAGTCTCTCTCTCAATAGGTGATATTGTCCTGTTGTTTAACATCTGCATTTTTACAGTTGCAATAATTACATTTTCAATAGAAATCGCCCTTTATGCCATACTTACCTACCTCACCGCCTCAAAAACTGTTGATTACATTGTCGATGGTATCGAAGAATACATTGGTGTCACCATCATTTCTGACTTCAGCGAAGAAATACGTCTTGCGATAATTGAAAAAATCGGGAGAGGATGCACACTGTATTCGGGTAAAAAAGGTTATGCCAAACGTGGTGAAACATTAAAGGATACCAGCATCGTTTATACCTTGATCACCCGACTGGAACTAACGAAACTACAAGCTGAAATAGATAAAATCGATAAAAATGCTTTCGTGGTCATGCACAGCATCAAAGATGCAAAAGGCGGCATGATAAAAAAAAGACCATTGAAAAGAATAAAAAACTAATTTTAAAACCAAAATATTTAATATGAAAAAATTATTTAGTATCGCAATTTTCCTGGTAGTGGTTTTTTCAGCAAAATCATTTGCCCAGGAGACCAAAGAACAAACAAAGGAACAACTTAAGCCTGCCCTGCTGGTCATTGATATACAGAACGCCTACCTGAACTATATTCCTGAACGTGAAAAAACTTTTGCATTATACTATATCAATCAGCTTATCGGCCTTTTTCACAAATACAATTTCCCGGTCATCAGGGTATATCACCATGATGTTCAAGCAGGCCCCCATCCCGGAGATAATGAGTTTAATATCCTGCCACGGTAGAAGTCAATAAGGACGATCCTAAAATAATTAAAACCTATGGTGATGGTTTTAATAAAACCGACCTTGATAAAGTATTAAAAGAGAAAGGCTGTAATGCCTTATTTCTTTGCGGCTTAAGCGCTGTGGGTTGTGTGTTGGCCACATGGATAGGCGCCCAGAATCATGATTATAAAGCCTTTCTTGTGAAAAATGCCCTGATGAGCCATAACTCAGATTATACTAACAATGTAGAGGATATGTTTGACGCAATTAGCTATGATGCTGTGGAACTTCTTGTAATAGTTTCAGGCAAGTGAAGCTGATCAAACATCAGATACTGAAACAACAAAAAGATAATTAAGAACATATGGCATTCTTTGCCTGTTATGGCAAAAGAAAATATTTTCAATGTAATATTCTAAATCCTGCAGGTATCAATCTTTTAAAATACATGCCAGCTCCGGTATAACATCGCATGTGCTTTCTCCTCTCACCTTGTCGACAGCCAGCGTAAAATCTTTGAATATCCCGGCATTTTTCTTATTCCAGGGCTTGTCCAGGTGCCAGAACAATGATGCAAACTGATCGCGCATTTTCACATCATATTTTTTCTCGTATTCGTTGATGTAGTTATCGAGGTTTTTTCTAATATCCTTTCTGACATCATCAGGAAGTATGCTTACATGAAAATGCGGTGTAATTACGACATTAATATTAAAATTCTGCCAATATTTATTTTCATGATTTATAATGCCAATCTCAGTCAGGTAATCAATTAAGGCAGTAAGTGTAAAAATATTCATTGCACTTACCGTAATATTTGGCATTACAAAAATCCCTATCTGGTTGACAGCTTTCAGATTGGCTTCAACATTTTTCCAGTCGGTTCCGCGGCGTATCAGCTCGGCACGGCGGCCTGTATCATCAATGCTCGGCATTAATGTTACCTTACGGCCCCATTTAGCCCAGTAATCTAGAGCATTTTTATCCTTATACTTCAGAGTGCTTAAATTAGTAGTATAGTACAAGGCTACATCATACCTTTTATGTTCATCAAGTAAATCCAGTATTTGCCAATGCTCGTCGATGATCAAAGGTTCACCGCCGGCAAAATTAATCTGCTGCACGGTTGGTAAATATTTATTCAGAAAAAATAATACTGTTTGATGATCAACAGCATTAAGCTTTTTTAATTGTTCGGTTTTACGTGTTGACAACCACCCCAATTCTTTGGCGTCGGAGAACCACGAAGTAGAAGCCTCCGGCTCACAGGTGCGGCATTTGAAATTACACAGGTTGCTGAAACGAAAATCCCAATATCGTAATTCAACTTTTTCCAAGCTCCCGTCAGACCTTGTAATTTGAGGTATCTCTTTAAATTTATCGGGAAAATTTCCGTTTTGAAAAGTCCTGTGGCTTGACCCGCAAACCCGTTCATCATCAAAACACCTTTGGCACATTTTAGGCTCGATGCCGCTAAGCATCTGCTTGCGCATGGTCTTTAAGAACCTCCCGTTCCAGACTTCTTCAATGGTTTGCTTCTTCAGGTCGCCGGCAAAATTTTTATTGTCCAGTGTTATACAACACTGCAATACTTTGCCGCTTGGTAATATATTCAGATGTAACCAGGGTAAAACACATATGGTTTTTTCTGGACTCTTTTTATCCCTTGCCGGCTTCAAAAACCCATCAAAAATGCTCATCTCAAATGATTTTATATGGCAAAGTTACCATTTTTATAAAGATTGAAGTCAATTAAACTTAACTGCGGGAATATAGTTCATCCTTTTTAAAATAGCTCCCCTGTACCGGGCTGTATAAGGACCCGGATTCAGTACTTTATAAATATGCGGGTTGGGTAAAACTGAAATCAATGCAGCTGCTTCATATTTAGATAATTTTGAAGCATGTTTCTTAAAATATTTCAATGAGGCGGCTTCAACACCATATACGCCAGGGCCAAATTCAACAACATTGAGGTACATTTCCATAATTCTTTCTTTGCCCCACACAAACTCAATCAGCACCGTAAACCATGCTTCAAGTCCTTTGCGGAAGTAATCGCGGTGCGGCCAGAGAAAAACATTTTTAGCAGTTTGCTGGCTAATGGTACTGCCACCTTTTGTTCTTTTACTTTTCTGATTTGATGCATAAGCCAGTTTTATGGCACGAAAATCAAAACCATGGTGAATTAAAAAATGGTCATCCTCTGCCGCCAGTGCAGCCTGAAAAAGATATGGCGACATTTTTTTCACCGGGATCCATTGATAGTCCGTCTTTTTGTCTGTTTCATATCCCCTTATTAACATCAAGGGTGTTGCAGGCGGGTGAACAAGCTTATACATTACAACCGGCCCTAAAGTAATAACCAGGAATATCAATAAAAACCAAAGTATAATCTTTATAAAACGTCTGAATCTTTTTCCTTTTGCCATATGTCTGGGCTCTCTGCCGGAGGATGATAATCTTTTAAATCTCTTTACTTTCGGTTGATTGCTTTTATGGCTGCCATCACTACATCGGAGGTATCCAGCCCATACTTTACCATCAGTTCATCGGGAGTGCCGCTTTCGCCGAATTTATCATCCACCGCAACCATTTCCATTGGCAGTGGCATTTTCCTGACCAGCAGTTGTGCAATGGTATCGCCCATGCCGCCGTTCATCACATGTTCCTCTGCAGTAACCACACAGCGTGTCTTTGCAACTGATTTTAAAATGGCTTCTTCATCAAGTGGTTTTATGGTATGTATGTCGATCAGTTCCGCGCTAATTCCCTTATCTTTTAAAATCCGGACGGCTTCAAGCGATTTCCAGACAAGATGCCCGGTGGCAAAAATGCTCACATCGGTACCTTCCGTTAACTGAAGCGCTTTACCAATAATAAAAGGTTCATCTTCCGGAATAAATACAGGAACCTTTGGTCTTCCAAACCTCAGATACACCGGGCCATAATAATTTGCAGCAGCCTTGGTTGCCGCTTTGGTCTGATTAAAATCACAAGTATTGATAACAACCATATTGGGCAACATTTTCATCAACCCGATATCTTCCATGATCTGATGCGTCGCCCCGTCTTCACCCAGTGTTATTCCGGCATGTGAAGCACAAATTTTTACATTTTTATTTGAATAGGCTATGCTTTGCCGCACTTGGTCATAAACCCTGCCCGTGGCAAAATTGGCAAAGGTGCCGGCAAAGGGTATCTTTCCGCCTATGGTCAAACCGGCAGCAATACCCATCATATTCGCCTCGGCAATACCTGTCTGGATAAAACGTTCAGGAAAATTTGCCGCAAATGCTTCCATCTTCAGTGAACCGGTAAGGTCTGCACATAAAGCTACTACATTATTATTTTCATGCCCTAACTCATTCAAGGCTTCACCAAAGCCTGAACGCGTATCTTTTTCACCGGTTTTTTGAAATCTGCTCATTTAAATTGGGGGATTTATTTTCTGTTTAACTGTTTATTAATTTCTAAAACTATTATTACCTTACTATTAATAAAAATTTACCCTTGTAGTAACACCTGATTCAATCTTAAATGACTTGTCAATGGTATAAAACGAATGTGTTGCAAATTTAGACCGGAATATAATCCGGTATTTGCCGGGTAATAAATACAACATTTCCTGCACTCCTTCTTCATTAATTTTATATATCCATTTTAATTCATTATTTTCTTCGGAATACAAATCGCCGTATCCCTTCATTGCTACCTGGATGATGGCTATTCCCGGCATAGGTATTTCAACAGTGGTATTATAGCTCTGTTTTATTTCCACATCATTAATGTACATACGTGGAAGACTCAGTACTTCAAGGTCATATTTGCCAACCAGGTATTTAGTTTTTTGTTCAAAAGTCTGCACATTAAGAGTTTCCATTTTACCATTTTGCCTGACAATGCATTGTAGATTTTTTACCGTGGGTAGTTTCCCTCCGATTTTCAGTTCCAGGGTTCCCTGCGGCGTACTGGCAGCAATGACCGTATGCTTTCCGGGAGTAATTACAATGCTGTCGCGGCGTACCGCCGGTATGGTATGAACCACCAGATCATAGGCCAGCAACGGGTCGATAAATAAGGTATCCGGCAGGCCCTGGTCATTCATAGTATGGATGTAATTGTATTTTATTGTCCCTGAAAAGTTATCATATAAGGTCATGCCCACATTTGTCTCGGTAGGTTTTCCATATGAATCCAATAAATTGATCTGGGCAGTAGTGGAATTTAGCGCCTGAGAGATTACGACCTTTAATACTTTACTGAATTCCGATTCTGTTGATGCATCGAAATAGGTGCCCACACATTCAAATGAATCCTTAAAGTTGCGACCAATGCCAATAATAAACGGTTTAAGAATGATACCTTTCTTTTGCAGTGACTGTGAAACAGCACATGGATCGCCGCCACATTCTTCAAGTCCGTCGGTGATAAGAATGATAATATTCCTGCAATTTTCGCAGGGCGGAAAATCATTACCTGCTGCCTCAAGCGATGCAGCAATGGGCGTAGTTCCCTTTGGATTAATAGTTTTTAATTTATTGACAATCTTATCGGCATTTCCATCGCCGATAGGTATTTCAAGTTTACTGTCGTCGCAATCCTGCGGAGGATAATTCTTCTGGTGGCCATAAATCCGGAGGCCCATCTGTAGATGCTCCACATCTCGCAGGCTGTCAAGCAATTCGGCCATTAACCTGTTGGCAATTGAAATTTTACGGTCGCTTTGCCACTGGCCTATCATACTTTGCGAGGCATCATAAACGAACAAAATGCGCGTTGTAGGCACCGGCTTGGGTTTTTCTTTCTCATTAACCGTAATCTGCGCCGATACCCTGATCGAAAAGCTTAATGCAATTAGTAAAAATAAAAACTTATGTAAAACTGATATTCTCATTCTTATGATTTTAATAATCACCTAATGTAGCAGGTAATTGTGCAAGCGCTCTTGCCAGTTGTTCGTCGTTGGGTGGTGTGCCATGCCATTTATGAGAACCTTTCATAAAATCAACTCCAAAGCCCATTTCTGTTTTCATTAATATAACGACGGGAACCCCTTTGAAGGTATTGGCTTTGGCAATTTTCAACATATCAAGCACTTCAGCAATGTCGTTTCCATTCATTTCAAAAACTTTCCAGCCAAAAGCAAGAAATTTGGCTTTCAGGTCTCCAAGGCTCATCACCTCATCAACAGGGCCGTCGATTTGTTTGCCATTATAATCCATCACCGAAATCAGGTTATCAACTTTCTTAGCTGCTGCAAACATGGATGCTTCCCATATCTGTCCTTCCTGTAATTCACCGTCGCCATGCAGGCTGAACACCAGATGAGTATCTCCATTCAGTTTTTTTGCCAATGCTGCACCTATGGCAGCCGACATTCCCTGCCCGAGCGAACCCGAAGCTATGCGGACACCAGGCGTATGCTCTGCGGGAGTCGGATGACCCTGCAAACGCGTATTCAACTTACGGAATGTTGACAATTCACTTAACTCAAAATATCCGGCATGAGCTAAAACACTGTACCAGGCTGCGGAAAGATGGCCATTCGAAAGAAAAAACACATCCTCCCCTTTTCCATCCATATTGAATTGCTTTGGATTGTGCTCCATCACGGAAAAATACAAACAGCTTAAAAAATCGGCACACCCAAGTGAACCTCCGGGATGCCCCGAACTGACAGCGTGTATCATTCGTAAAAGGTCGCGGCGCACCTGTGTTGCCATATTTTTTAATTCGTCAACTGTATACATAGAATTTTTTTTTCAAAAATATATTTTTTATCCGCCTCTTTTATGCTTGTTTAAAAGTATTGAATAAATTTATTCAATAGGTTGAAAATCAATCCATAACACAAGCTAATACTTAATTATCGGCCTTAAAGTGCAGTTGTAAAAATCAAATGCGGGAAAAAAATCTAACTTTGTACAAAAAAAATTATGGGACTGAATTGCGGAATAGTCGGATTGGCCAACTGCGGTAAGACAACAATTTTCAATTGTATGTCAAGTACAAAAGCACAAATAACCAATTTTGCTTTTAGCTCGAACAAATCAAATATAGCTATTGTAAATGTTCCGGATGAACGTTTATATGTTTTGGAAAAGCTTGTTAAAGCTGCAAAAGTAGTCCATGCCACTGTGGAAATTGTTGATATTCCTGGATTAACAAAAGGCTCCAGCAAAGGCGAAGGAATGGGGAATTCATTTCTGGCGGACATACGACAGACTGACGCTATTATTCATGTGATTCGTTGTTTTGATGATGAGAACCTTCCTCATATTGAAGGTTCGGTAAATTCGGTCAGGGACAAGGAAATCATTGACCTGGAACTTCAGATCAACGACCTTGACCAGATTGTCCGGAAAATTCAACGCGTTGAAAAAGCTGCAAAGACAGGCGATAAAGACGCCAAACATCTGTTAGAAGTCCTTACCCTGTATAAAGATCATCTTGAATCATTTCAGTCGGCAAGAACATTAAATATCCCGGAAGAAGACCGCAAACTGGTAAAAGACCTATGCCTGCTGACAGAAAAGCCCGTGTTGTATGTTTGCAATGTGGATGATGCTTCGGCTGTTACAGGTAATAAGTATTCCGAAATGCTTAAGCAGGCTGTCAAAGATGAAAAAACAGATGTACTGGTCATTGCAGGAAAACTGGAAGCAGAAATTTCAGAACTTGAAAGCGAAGAAGACCGCATCGCATTCCTTAATGACGTCGGGCTTACCGAACCCAGTGTAAATAAACTCATACGATCTGCATATGATCTTTTGAATTTAAGAACTTTTTTCACTGCCGGGCCAAAGGAAGCACGCGCCTGGACTATAAAAACGGGTATGAATGCGCCGCAGGCTTCCGGCGTGATCCACTCCGACCTGGAACGCGGATTTATCAGGGCTGAAGTAATGAAATACGATGACTTTGTCAAATTGGGTTCAGAACATGCCTGTAAGGAATCCGGTAAATTCTTTGTGGAAGGAAAAAATTATATCGTGGAAGAAGGCGATATCATGCACATACGATTCAACGTATAATTATGTTAACGGCAGTGCTCCAGTTTATCCTCAAGGTTGGGTTTGCCTAATTCATCCGCTTTAACCCAGTCTTCACAGGCTTTATCACGCCGGTTAATAGCTTCGTAAAGATTACCACGGTTAGCATAAGCCTCTGCAAAACCAGCATTCAGCTCAATAGCTTTTGAATAATCAGCCAGCGCTCCCTGGTAATCGGCTGCACCAAACTTAAGATTACCCCTGTAATAATAAGGCTGATCATAAAGAGGATCTAACTTTATGGCATTATTAAAATCAGCCAGGGCTTCTTCGGTATGTCTTTCATAAATATTACGTATACCCTTTTTATTGAGCTCAACAGCTTTTTCATGTTTCGATGTGCAGGCAAGGAATACCGGACAAATACAAAAAAGCAGGAATATTTTTTTCATACAATTAGTTAATTAAGCACAGCAAAGTAACATCATTTCTCTAAAAGTAAAAAATCAATTCAGGAATCTTTTAATAAAAAGAAAGGCTGCCTTGAATCCGGACAGCCTTTACATTATTTCATGATCAGTGATTATTTCTTTTTCCATTTATTATATTCTCCCAACAGGCTTACATAGCTTTCGTCTGAAGGTTTGCTTACGCTGGTAGTCACTGTCAGTTTTTTCAGTTTCGACGGGAACATGACAACAGGCATGTTATCGCCGCCATAGGTTCCATTTGATTCTACATAAGTTTCTCCATCAACGGAACTTGCATAAAACATAAAAGGACTTTTGGTATCAAACTGGTAAAGCCGGGCAGCCTGAAGATTCGGAAATTCCATCGTTACTTCGGCACAGAGAACACCGTTTTCTTCGAACAGGCGTTTGGAAATATTGGTTGCTTCCGGGTATGATTCCTCTATTTTGGTTCCGTTAATATAAGAAGAAAGTAATTCATCAAAATCCTGTATTTCGGTATAACCCGCCGAATCGACATTCGACATGATGTTAATATATTTTACAGTAAGTTTTCCCGAATTTTTACCGGTAAACTCAAACGTGTATTGTTTTTTTTCAACGGTTAAACAACTCACCATAAACATTGCAAAAACACCGACAGCTAACAACAAAAAAATTCTTTTCATTCTATTGATTTTTATAAGGCCGGATGCAATCCCCACTATCCTGATTAGTAACATCGGGTCCTTGGATTAATATTTATTTTGAGAGATTTAACCTTATCAGGATTTGAAATCAAAATTACACATATTTTTGTAAAGTTTATTTACAGAAAAATTTTTTTTATGAAAGTCTCTATTGAAATAAGTTACTATCCTTTGAATGAGAAATTCGTCCCCGAAATCCTTGATTTCATTAAACGTATTAATACATATAGTGAGTTGACGGCTCAGACCAATGGCATGAGTACGCAGATATTCGGAGAATACCGCTATGTAATGAATGCACTTACCAACGAAATTGAAAAATCATTTACATTGCCTCATTCCGTGTTTGTTATGAAAGTAATCAATGCCGATCTTAAATCCTGATTAAATAATTAAATGGCGAATGGCATTGCCACCTGGCATGCTCAATTATTCCGTTTCATTAAAAAACTTAGCTGTACCGAATTCTTTAACCTCACAAGACTTTAAAAATTGCTGTTTTCAATTATTAACTGGGTCACTGAAAACTACATTGAATTAATTGCTTCAATTCTTGGCGTTGCCGGAGTATATCTTACGGCAAAGCAAAAGATATGGTGCTGGCCTGTAGGCCTCGTAAATGTAGCGCTTTCATTGTATGTGTTTTTTATAGCAAAATTATACGCCGACGTGGTGCTCCAGGTATTTTATCTTGTAATGACTTTATACGGCTGGTACAACTGGATTTTTGGCGGAGAAAAAAAATTCGAGCTGCCTGTCAGAAATATTAAGGCAAAAGAGTTTTTAATCATGTTTATTGCCGGCATGTGCCTTTCCGTGCTGGTTGGATATCTTTTCGCAACATACACCGATGCTTCTTTTCCATACTGGGATTCATTGCTGACTGTATGGGGAATTATCGGCACCTATGCCATGGGTAAAAAGATCATCGAACACTGGATTATGTGGATTGTAATTGATATAAACTGTACCATACTTTATTTTATTAAACATTTATATGCTTTTGCCCCATTATATTTTATTTTCACGGCTTTGGCGGTATACGGATATTACACATGGAAAAAGGATTTGAAAAAACAGACGGCGGTTTGATACGCATTGCAATCACCGGGCCTGAATCAACAGGAAAATCGCAGCTTGCAGCGCAACTGGCCGACCACTACCACACTCTTTTTGTCCCTGAGTTTGCCCGGTCATATATTGCCGGTTTAGGCCGCGAATATGATTACGGGGATCTTGAAATTATTGCCCGGGGACAGATACAGGAACAGAAAAAAGCCGAAGCAACCGCTGAAAGAATTATTTTTTGCGATACGGAACTTACTGTAATAAAAATCTGGGCTGAACATAAATTTCAGAAATGCCCCTTGTGGGTGAGTGAAAATATCCACCGCCAAAATTACGACCTCTACCTTTTGTGCAACATAGACCTGCCGTGGGAATATGATCCGCTACGCGAGCATCCGCACCTGCGGCAATTCTTTTTTAATTGGTATTACAGAGAATTAAAAAACAGAAAGGTCAATTTTGAAATTATCGAAGGGACAGGAAATAAAAGAATTGATAATGCAAGGCAAATAATTGAAAGAATGCTTAAAAAAACATGAGCTGAAAGAAATAATTTCTTTCAGCTCATATCAAAGTTTTGTACTCTATTTTATTTATTAAAGCGGTAACGAACACCAAGAGCAGGTCCAAAATCAAACCAATAATCCATGTGATGATGTTTAAAGCCCAAAACATTTACCATTGGCCGAACATCCAAGCTTAAATTTAAGGGAATCCCAAAATTATATTCAATACCTATTTGTCCTCCCACATTAACTCTTAGCGGAAAATAATCATGATCTTTATAGGCAGGACCCCAACCCCAGCCGACTCCTGCTCCGGGGCCAACATACCATTTCCAACCCGATTTAATATCAAAAACCCAGTCAAACATCACAACTGCAGTTACTCCGGGATGACCCAACCACCCCAAACTGACTCCGGCAGTACAATCAAGCATGTTTTTCTCTCCAATGCTGTGTTGATATGAAAAATCAGCACCATTGCCAAAACGTACTCCAATAGCACGCGGTTGCGCACTTGCTAACGTGAATAATGCTCCAACAAGGGCAACAACTAAAATTGTTTTTTTCATAATAAAATATTAAATAAGTTAATATTATGACAAAGTTAATATTTTATGTCTTATTTACAAATGTTTCCAACAATATGGCTAAAATATATCATAACGAATTGTTTGACAACAACATGTGAATATCTCAAAAATAACAATCAAATACATTAACCAACAAAATCACCTATCCTTGGCAGAATGAAAATGTAAAATGATTTTAGAATCCGCCACGACGGACGATTAACGATTTTAGATTTATGATTTTAGCGTACTTCGCAAATCATCATTCCCTGCCTGACGGCAGTCAGGGTTAATCAGTGTTCATTATTCAAAATGTTTTTGGTAGAAAATGATTTTAGAATATCGATTAACGATTTTAGATTTAAGATTTTAGCGTACTTCGCAAATCATCATTCGTTAATCAGTGTTCATTATTCAAAATGTTTTTGGTAGAAAATGATTTTAGAATATCGATTAACGATTTCAGATTTCTGATTTTAGCGTACTTCGCAAATCATCATTCGTTGATCGATGTTCATTATTCAAAGAGATTTAAGAATATTGATTAACGATTTTAGATTTAAGATTTTAGCGTACTTCACAAATCATCATTCGTTAATCAGTGTTCATTATTCAAAGAGATTTAAGAATATCGATTAACGATTTGCGATGTCAGAACTTAGCAATCTTCATAGATTATCATTCCCTGCCTGACGGCAGTCAGGGTTAATCAGTGTTCATCATTCAAAGAGATTTAAGAATATCGATTAACGATTTAAGATTTTAGATTTTAGCGTACTTCGCAAATCATCATTCCCTGCCTGACGGCAGTCAGGGTTAA
>CAZVKJ010000035.1:0-9785 GCA_964626855.1 uncultured Bacteroidales bacterium | reverse complement strand
GATTTTAGCGTACTTCGCAAATCATCATTCCCTGCCTGACGGCAGTCAGGGTTAATCGGTGTTCATTATTCAAAGAGATTTAAGAATCCGCCAGGGTGGATGATCAACGATTTACGATTTTAAGAAAAGATTTAGCCCTGCAGTAATTTTCGTTTTAACTACATATAAAGAATTTGACATTTTTATTTAAAGTATTTTCCTGTTTCATAACATGATATAAATTTCATACTTATATTTGTAAAAAAACATGATGAAATATTTATTCCCTCTAGTTATACTGCTTTTCTCATTCGCAGCAAGCAGCCAGGTTGTTATCGATAATTCCGATATGCCTGCTCCCGGCGATACGCTGAAATTCAATACCACAAATAATCTGGCGGGCATCAATTATCAGCAGACAGGAGCTGATTTTATCTGGAACTTTTCATCATTATCTTCAATGCAGGAAGCTACAGACACCTTTGTTTCAGTGCTGACGACAAACCTTGCATACCTGGCGGTGTTCGACAACATACTGGATCCGGATAATATGGCCACTGTAGCCCTGCGCCAGGAAATTCCGGCTATTCCGTTTGTACCGATCACCATCAGCGATGCCTATAATTTTTACAGAAATTCAGCATCACGTTATTCAATGCTGGGCATGGGCGCCAAGGTTAACGGCGTCCCGCTTCCGATGAAATTCGATAACCCCGATGTGTTGTATCATTTTCCTGTCACTTTTGGCAGTGCCGATACCTCAGATTCAGAATTTCACGTCAACATTCCAAACATAGGATATTATGGCGAAGCGCGCCACCGTGAAAATTTTGTTGATGGCTGGGGAACTTTATATTTGCCAACCGATACTTTCAGTGTCATGAGGATTAAATCAAAAGTAACCTACTATGATTCTATTTACTCTGATTCGATTGGTTACGGTATAGGCATGGATTATACAGTAACAGAATACAAGTGGCTCAGCGATGAGTATCATGAACCGGTATTACAGATCAACAAACGCGGACAAAATAATGTTTCTGCCCGTTACTATAATTATGTCCCGCCAGACTTGTCTGTAGAAACTCATACAACTTCAGACGATCCCGTAATATACCCTAATCCGGCCGATAATTATATCAGTATAACTTTCAAGGAATATGCAGATGACTTTACTATAATTGTTTGTGACCTGGAAGGAAGAGAGCTGATAAGAAATCACTACAGTGGAATGCTTTCCCGTATTAACCTTCCCATTGAAAAACTTGATAAGGGCATTTATCTGGTCCATATCATTTCAAAATCTTTAAACACCTCAGCGAAATTCATCAAATACTAACCAGCTTCTGACTTCTCACTTTATTCACCACTGAGACACTCAGAACACTAAGAAACACTAAGAAAAATAATCTACGCTTTTAATATGCCGGATTCTGCGGCTTCCAATGGCTCAATACCTCATCACTGCTCCATTTCCGCATTTCCGCATTTCCGCATTTTCTCATTTCCTCATTCCTCCCACCACTCCACCAACTTCCAACTTCCAACTTCTGCCTTACTTAATGATTCTATCCAGCACACCTCTGGCTGCATATTTATATAACAGGATATTCATCATCTTTAGCTTGACATAATCACCGCTCATAAAGCGATAGCCTGTGTATTTCACGCCAAAAGCCCCTGCGCCTGAGTCTTTCAGCAGGAACCAGTACTTGTCCTGATAAACACAATAACCCACTATTTCCATGCAATGATCGTCGGTGGTGCTTCCATTTTCGAGCCGCTGCTGGCGGGCATCGTCATTAATATCATCGGAAGGAATATCAAATGTGGGAATAATTAAAGTCTGCATATCGTAGTCGATACCCGGTTCACTCACATCACCGCACAAACAAACAGGATAACCGTTTTTCAGAGCTTCTGTAATGATTTTATAAAAATCGTCGAGACAAACATTATAATAATCCTTGCTGTGCCACCAGTTGTCAGGCTCTTTCAACTCAGCCTTCTGATTGAATTTGGCACTTGTCGTAGACATAAAGCTGAAATAATCATAGGGAATAATTTTCAAAAAATCAGTTACAAAGGATTGCGGTGTATAAGCTTTTCCTTCATAATTGAAGCTTGCCGGAGGCTCACCCATGTATAAATTCAAAATACTACTTACCTCTTTAACGACAACTTCTTCATTCCATATATTTTTCTTTTTTACGTCGTCCAGGTAGTTTTTTATCTCCTCAATCATAGTACTATGGTCATACACCTTTTGCCCTGGTATAAATCCTGTATATGCCTGATACGGCACAATTCCGTATTTATTCATCATCCTGACAATAGCGTTTGATTCAGAACCTTCTTCATAATAGGTTTCTCCCCTGGTCTTCACAAAATCCCGGGCACGCTCCAGGTAATCATAATACACCACAAACATCTCCGAAAGATCGACTTTTACTTTATACAACCTGTAAACCTCCGATTCCATCATGGCCACCGAACCAAAGGCCCAGCAGGTTCCGGTATTACCCTGCGACACGGCCTGATTATGCCAGATTTTGGTGTACAAAGCAGTATCATTTGGAAATTTTGCGCCCTCGTAATCAACCTTTAAAAGTCGACGGTTCCCCGTATGTTCCTGAGTTTTGTTGATTTCCTTCAGGATCACATTTTCGTAATAACCGGATCTGTAAGGTGTAAAAACAGCTTTATCCTTTACAACCGGCTGCTGTGCGCTAAGACCGGCCATCATAACCAACATCAGGCAGAACATCCCTAAAATTTTTCTCATGGCAACTATTTTATCCGTAATTTTGAAATAAAAAAAACGATGAAATTCAAAGTTGGTGATAAAGTTAAGTTTTTAAATGAAAAAGGCGGTGGAATAGTAAGTAAAATTATCAGCAACAGCATGGTACAGGTTGCCATCAGCGACGGTTTCGATGTTCCGGTGATGGTCAATGAACTCATCGTAGTAAACGATACCAGCGCTGCAGGCCGTATGTTCGACGACCAGAAACATGCAGAGGCATCATCACTGTTGCGGCCTGTTGCAGAAAAAAAAAATGAGGAGATTCCGAAATCACAGCCATATAAAATACCCGGAGGCATTTATATCGCTTTTGTTCCCTTAAACCAGCGCCTGCTGATCACGGGGAATGCTGAGATTTTTATTATCAACAATACGCCTTTTGATATCATATATTCGCTTTTTCTGAAAGATGAAGAAGGTTATTCGGGCAATGATTACGGTAGTATAGCGGCCTTTTCAAAACATGATATTCAGCTTGCCGACAGTGAACAAACAGAATATTATGCCAACGGCGTGTTGCAGGTATTATTCTTCAGCGATTCCCTGAAAGAGATTATTGAGCCTGCCAGCAAAAAGTTTTCGTTTAAATCTGCCAAGTTGCTGAAAGAAGATAATTATATTGAAAACCCCGTCTTTAATAAGAAAGCATTTATTTATAAAATATGTGAGCCTCCTGTCACAACTGAAAAGGATAAGGAGCTTGAAACACAAATAAAAATTCCCGAAGCTCAATTAAAAAGAGATTCACTGATAAAAAAACATAAAGTAGATGAAGGCTTTGCCGAGGTAGACCTTCATATTGAAGCCTTATGCGAAGAGCACGCTTCATTGGGCAAGCACGAGAAACTGCAGATCCAGCTTGATTATTTTAACCGCTGTCTCGAAGACGCCATTGCTGAGAACTATGAACGTGTGATCTTTATTCATGGGGTTGGCGCTGGTATACTAAAACTGGAAATAACAAAAGTCCTTGAGCAAAATACGATGCTTGAATATTTTGATGCCAGTATTGCAAAGTATGGGATCGGCGCTACGGAAGTGTTGATTCACAGGTGGAAAAAATGAAAACAATTCAGATTGCAGAAGTCAGAAGGCAGAATGCAGAACCAGGAAGGCAAAATAATGAAAATAAGTCAGAATGCAGAAGTCAGAAGGCAGAATTTAAGAATCAGGAAGGTAAAATAATGAAATATAAGATCACGCCTTTGCGTATTTGGGTGCAAAAGTTTAATGTTTTATAATAATTTTATTTCTTCACAAATTTCTTCGCTTCAACCTTTTTTTCACTCTGTAACCTTATAAAATAAAGACCTTCGGCAAGGCCGGAAATATCAACATACTGCTTGCCGGCATTTGTTTGAGTTTGTTTTACCAGCTGTCCCTGCAGGTTATATATTTCAATACCGGATTTCTGAGGCGTTTCAACAATGATGTAATCACTGGCGGGATTCGGATAGATATTAAATGCTGTACTTTGCTGTGGCGCTTTATTGATACCCGACAAATGTTCCCCGCAAGGTGTAATATCCTTATTGAAATAACTTCGTATACTGTCAATCCTTTGATCCATCACCGGTATGGCGGCCAATTCATCAGGATTGGTAAAATCTCTTCCATAGACAAAGGCTATATCTATTTCCTGCACATCGCCCGGTTTGAATGTAAACGGCCCGGTAGAACCCATGCCGCGCCTGTCATATGGCAGAATCCCGGCATTTTCCTCTGTCCAGTATGGTGGGTGTGTGACAGGAACTCCCATGGTTCCCCAGTTACATGGGTCTGAATCTCCGGGAAATTCGTAATTACAGGCCGGACCTGATCCGCCTGTCGAAGGATGCCCATTACCCCAATAATGCATATGTACGCCATCTTTCCAGTTCCCTTTCAAATAATTATAATAATCAGCTGCAGTATCGGGACACGTTGTTGCATCAAAGCCTCCTAAACCTAAAAAGAAAACAAAACTGCTCAAACCAAAATGTTCGTCATCAACAATACCATTACCAAAACGGTATCCATTCAAACCCTCATCACATAAACCGGCGGGATTGTCTATGCCGTCATCATCCATTTTGGCTCCCGATAGAAAAACTATAGATTGCGCAGGAGGGTTAGGCCCATAGTCTTGTAAACGAAGATGACCAATAGTTCCATCAATACTATCTCCATTATATGTATAAAATGCACCTCGTGTAACATCACTAGCAATATAATCATCAGTTCCATTGCCTAATTCGGTATCGATATATAAACCAATATATGCACTGTCATACGTCAGTGACGAACGGTTGATAATTTTATAGTTTAGGAAAACAGTATTCCACAGCGCAGAATCTTCACTACAATCGCTTGCATAAGCCATTGCCTGAACCTCAATTCTTAATTTCTTACCTTCACTGTCTTTATGTACATCACAATCATCATTAAAAATAAAGAAAACGGTTTCTTCCCCTTTGATCAGGGGAAAATCACCGGCGTATGGATCATAGATGCCGTCATTATTCCAGTCTTTGAATGGCGCCAGAATCTTTGCCTGTCCTTTCGTAGTATCCCCGTTCCCAGGCCAGCTCGTTATGGTATGTGAAGCAACATAACCAGGGTCAAAGCAATGTGCACGATGATAATCCACATCCGACTTTTTTACTTTCCACACCCGGTTCCATTTTTCCCGTTCGGGTTTATAATATACAGAATCCATAACCGGTCCGGGAAAAAAATCCTTACCGTCACCCTGATACATTTCAGCCGCCATATGCAACTGATCATTTGCATCTTTTCCCCCAACCCATAAGGCACCGGAAAACATTGTATTTTTACCGCTTCCATTAGGGACTTCAAAAGTGGGTGTTCCGTTAAAATCCCAAAATAACATACCACCCGCATTAAACCTTGCTTTTATATTATTGGCTGATAAAAAATCATAGTTATCGTACATGAGCCCATCATCCAGATCCAATGATTTTAATCTTACGAGTGATATATATCCATTTCCAATGGACCATATTACATCATCCATATCAGAGGCAAGAAAATAAGGAAATATATATTGATAATTATAATGAAAATAAATATACATATAATAAGATAAATATGAATAATCTATAGGGTCAATTTTTATAATAAATTGAGATGTAGTACCATAAATCGGACTAGCATAATTTAAAAGGCCCGCAATTAATATTTGATTATGTTTATCAGAGGCTATTGACCAAACCTCTAATGAATCATTTTTGTCCGGAACATTAATAACTTCAGAAATACGTTTAATAACAATATTGCTCATCATATATGCCCCAGTCTTAGTACCTATCCATAAATTATTATTTATGTCGCTTTTCAGACAATGAATATAACTGCTTCTTAAAGCAGAATTTGTGCTGTCATAATTCGTAAAACTATTATTGAACATACATGATAATCCTTTGATAGTACCGATCCAAATCATACCATTGCCGGCAATCTCAATAGATGTTATGGTATCATTCGCGATGTTGGAATTTTGCGTATGATAATAAAACCAGGAAAACCCATTGAATTTTGCAAGCCCTTTGTTTGTGCCTACCCAAAGAATCCCGGCTTTATAATATATGGCATTTATATGATTATCAAGCAAACCATTTGTCGTATCATAAATCGTCCATGTTAAATTTCCGTCAAAAACGCCCAGGCCCTTTACCGTCCCTGCATATATCAGGTTATTATTTACATACAGGCTGGTCATATAATTAGATGGAATCTGTGAGTTTGCCGTATTAAAAACAGTCCATGTAGTGTCCTTAAATCTTCCGAGGCCAATCGAGTTAAAAGCGATCCACTTATTGTTTAAGGTATCTACTGCCAATCCGGATTTATTTTGTAACTGAAGACTATTATATCCGGCAGGATTGGAATAATATATTTCCCCAAAATTATTTTGAGAATACCCCAATACATTAAGGAACAGAAAGACAAAAAGAATATAGAATTTTTTCATGATACTAATTACTTTTTATTTTTACTTTAAGTTATAAAGATAAACAAATTTATTAAAAATTAATAGCTCATCTATTCCATATACCATCATTTCTTCACAAATTTCTTCGCTTCAACCTTCTTTTCACTCTGTAACCTTATAAAATACAGGCCTTCGGCAAGGCCGGAAATATCAACATACTGCCTGCCGGCATTCGTTTGGGCTTGTTTTACCAGCTGTCCCTGCAGGTTATATATTTCAATACCGGATTTCTGAGGCGTTTCAACAATGATGTAATCACTGGCAGGATTCGGATAGATATTAAATGCTGTACTTTGCTGTGGTGCTTTATTGATACCCGACAAATGTTCCCCGCAGGGTGTAATATCCTTATTGAAATAACTTCTTATACTGTCAATTCTTTGATCCATCACCGGTATGGCGGCCATAGCCCCTGTCGCAGAATAATCCCTGCCAAAAACGAATGCTAAATCGACCTCCTCAACCTGGCCGGGTAAAAAAGTAAAAGACCCTGCCGAACCCAGTCCAATCCTGTCGTAGGGTAAATTACCGGCATTAGCTTCTGTCCAGTATGGCGGATGTGCAACAGGAACACCCATAGTGCCCCAGTTGCAGGTATCCGAATTGCCTGGATACATATAATTGCATAAGGGCCCCGAACCGCCATAACCATTTCCCCAATATTGCAAATGTGTACCATCATCCCAAATACTTCTTAAGTAATTATATAATTCCGATGCTGTATCCTGAACATTGTATAAAGACATAAATCCACACAGCCCAAAATGCTCATCATCCGGTATACCATTACCGAAATTATGCCCGTTGACTGCCTCATTACATGAATAAGGCGAATTATCCAGTCCATCCTGGTTCATATAAGGTCCCGACAAAAATACTACTGCCTGGGCAGGAGGATTGGCGCCATATCCTTCAAATCCGGTACTGCCGTCAAAATCATCACCATTATAAACATAAAATGCACCGCGTTTAACATCGCTGGCTATATAATCATCCGTTCCGTCACCTAATTCTGTATCGACAAATAAACCAACATAGGTATTTGTGTATACTTTTGAAGACCGGTTAATTATTTTATAGTTAAGAAATATGGTATTCCACAATGCAGAATCCGAAGTACATTCACTGGCATAAGCCATAGCCTGAACCTCTATTTTCAGCTTTTTCCCCTTACTTTCATGATGTATTCCCATATCATCATTGAATATAAAGAAAACAGCCTCATCACCTTTGATCAACGGAAAATCACCGGCATAGGGATCATAAATGCTGTCGTTATTCCAGTCCTTAAATGGTGCTAAAACTTTTGCCTGTCCTAATGCGGTATTGCCGTTTGCCGGCCAATCCAAAATTTCAGGTGATGCAACATAGCCGGGATCAAAGCAATGAGTCCTGTGATAATCTACATCCGACTTTTTTATTTTCCATACCCGGTTCCAATGAATCTGCTCCTGGGTGTAATAGGCAGAATCCATCACAGGACCGGGATAAAAATCGTTACTGTCAGGCATATACGTTTCAGCGGCAATATGAAGCTGATTATTTAAATATTTTCCACCTACCCATAAAGCACCTGAAAACAATGTATTTTTACCACTGCCCTGTGGCACTTCGAAGGTTGGCAACCCATATAAATCCCAGAAAAGCTGTCCGCATGAATTAAACCTCGCCTTGATATTATTAATTGACAAATAATTATATATCTGGCACATGGTATCGTCGATATAATACAGTGATTCTAATTTTCCACAATCTCCAAAACCGCTTCCCGTGGACCAAATCAGGTTGTTCGCTCCAGCACTTATATAATATGAATAATTGTTGTTATAATTATTGAAAAAAATGTCCATATAATAAGCTAAATAGGAATAATCCACGGGGGTAATTCTTAACATAAATTCGCTATTATTTAAACCAGTACTTATTGGATTTAAAATTCCCGGTATAAATATTTCATTGTGGCTGTTGATAGTTATTGATGTAACAGATAATGAATCATTTTTTACTGGAATATTGATAAAACCGGACAATGGTTCAATAATGATATTACTCATTATATAGGCGCCGGCTTTGGTCCCGATCCACAAATGATTGTTTATATCTCTTTTCAAACAATAGATGTAATTGCTGTGCAATCCTGAATTGGTGCTGTCATAATTAATAAAACTATTATTGTACAGGCAGGACAAACCCTTGCTGGTACCGATCCATACTGTATCAACGCCTGCAAATTCAATTGCAGTAACTGTGTCACTTATTATATTGGAGTTGAGCGTATGATAGTACTGCCAGGTGGAACCATCGAATTTTGCTATGCCCTTATTCGTCCCGATCCATAGATTACCCGCCCTGGTGTTTATTGCATTTACATGGTTATTCAGCAAACCATTCGATGTATTGTATATAGTCCATGTCGAATTTCCGTTAAAAATGCCCAATCCATTGGCTGTTCCTGCATAAATAGTATTATTGATCACGTAAAGGCTTGTCATTTTATTTGATGGAAGCTGTGAATTTGCTGTATTATACATAGTCCAGTTGGTACCATCAAATTTCCCAAGGCCTATCGAGTCAAAAGCAACCCATTTATTATCAGACGCGTCTGTTCCCAGTCCCGATTTATATAACAATTGCATAGGAGAATACCCGGAAGGATTCAGATAAACAGTAACACCATTTTGTGATTGCACTGCTGCTGCGATCAACAGTAAAATCAGAAATAATGTGGACTTTTTCATTGGAATATTTTTTAAATAAGTAAAACTTAATTCAATATTTTGCCAATCATATTCAGATGATTTATGACATAAGTGCAACAATCCTTCTGAAATTATTTCATATAAAGATAAGCAAATATTTATTAAAAGGATAATAATTCCTGAAAAATCAGTTTAAGGTAGATTTTTGCAAGTTAATGGCCGGGGCTGAAAATCAAAGGAGTAAGAGGCTGCCTCAAAAGTCAGAATTAATGCGTATTTAGCCTTAGTGAACCCTTGTGTGTACTTT
>CAZVKJ010000034.1:0-45141 GCA_964626855.1 uncultured Bacteroidales bacterium | reverse complement strand
ATGTACCGCCAGCGGTAGTGCTTGTCCAATTAGCGGTAGCACCAATACAAACCGGAGAAGTTCCCGTAATAGTTTGAGCTATCGGAGCTGTGATGGTTAATGACTTTGTTGTTGTGCTGGTGCAAACACCTTCTGTTAAGACATAAGATATTACGGTTGATCCGGCAGATATTGCAGAAACAAAACCTGTAGCAGGGTCAATGCTTGCAAATGAGGGATCAGAACTTGCCCATGTTCCACCGGCAGTAGTGCTGGTATATGTATCAGTTGCTCCGATGCATAATGGAGAGTTACCTGTAATGGTTTGAGCTGTGGGAGCAGTGATTGTTACTGTTTGTGATGCGGTGTTTACGCAACTTCCTACAGTGACGGTATATGAAATAGACGATGTTCCGGCAGCGATACCGCTAACAAGGCCCGTAACAGGATCTATTGTAGCGATAGAAGGATCAGAGCTTGACCATGTTCCACCGGCATTAGTACTTGTCCATGTGGCTGTAGAACCAACGCAAAGAGAAGTCGTACCTGAAATAGTTTCAGGAGCTAATGGGCACATATTGCCATCAATATAAGTAACAATATATTCGTTATAGTTATCATCTGCAAATAACCTTTGGGTTGGTGCATCTGACCATGTAATATTGTGACAGCCACTAGCCGGAGATTTATATGTCAGATTCAACTGGCAAAGTACTCCACTAATTGCAGTTGGAGTATCACCCCATACGAAAGTCAATGCATCGACTGTTCCATAATAATTATGTAAGATACCGACACCAGATATACCGGGTGCCCAGTTTGAGACATCATTAAAATGTATGTAATTGGTATCATATCTTACTGAGAACTGGAACCCTGAAATAGGAGCTGCAAAGTTGTTTAAGGAGATATTTACAGCAGAAACAACACCCATACATGCTTGTGACAAACTTGCAATAGTTGCTGTTGGGGCATTTCCTGAAGGATTAACTGTGACGGTAGCTGTACATGTTGCAGTATTGCCATTATTGTCAGTCACTGTTAAGGTGACAATATTATTACCAATATTGGCAGAAGTGAATGAATTTGGATTAACGCTCATCGAAGCGATGCCGCATGCATCAGATGAGCCATTATTTACATCTGCAGGAGTTATACTTGCATTTCCATAGGAATCAAGGGTAACAGAAGCATTCTTACAGATTGCTGAAGGAGGAGTATTATCGGTCACCACAACGTCGAAATTGCATGTTGCTGAATTACCCACAGCGTCTGTTACTACATATATATTATTAGTGGTTCCGACAGGGAATATTGATCCGCTGGCAAAGCCACCGGTTTGTGCTAGGGTTGCTCCCGGGCAATTGTCGCTGTATGTAACAGTATAATTAACAGCAACACCGCACGAACCTGCTGGAGCATTTACGCTGATAGGAGCCGGGCAACTGATTTGAGGTAATTGGTTATCGTTAACAGTGACTGTAAAGCTACATGAAGCGGAATTGCCGTTAACGTCGGTTACAACATATGTATTGGTGGTTGTTCCAACCGGGAAGTCAGCTCCACTTGCAAGACCTGCAGATTGATTCAGTGTTGCCGCATCACCGTTAATCCTGATATTATCGAACATAACATCAAGAAAACCTGCACTAATATTTGCTTCAACGATTTCAAGCCTTACGTTCTGACCTGAATAAGCAGAAATATTAAAGCTCTTTGGAGTCATTGGTATTGAAAGAGGATCACCAGGATTGGTTTTGAATAATTGCTGGATCAGAGCATCTGTAGACGGATTTCTAAGGTTAATTGCCAGGTACTGAATTGGAGAAAATGAACCGGAATGATCTGAATAACCCAGATCAAGGTTTAAGCTGATGTTACCATTTGGTAATGTTACATCCTGATACATTCTGTGATTAGCAGGGCCGCTTTGTAAAAATACTCCCATATGACTGCCATCTGTTGGCATAAAAGTATATGGCAAACCTGATGACATTTGCAGTTCGAGTGTACCATTAAAGTAATCATATAATGGATCACCTATATTCAGGGTTTGACCCGCAAGGCCGATTCCCCATGTGCCACTAGTGCTGGTACTTAACAATGTCCATCCGGTATAATCGCCGGTTTCAAAGCTTCCATTAATAATCGTATTTGTAACGGAAGTAGGACACATATCTGTGAAGGATGGTAATGAATAATTCACTGTAGCTGTACAAGCATCAGGAGTGTTGTTTACGGTGATATTAGCAGGGCAAGCGATTTGTAAAGGTTCCTTGTCATTTACGGTAACGGTAAAACTGCATGTTGCTGAATTTCCTGAAGCATCAGTAGTAACAAAAACATTTGTTGTGGTTCCGATCGGGAATGTTGATCCGCTGGCAAGGCCTGCTGTTTGCGACAGGACATCTCCGGGGCAGTCATCTGAATGAGTCACTGTATAAGTAACAACCGCACCGCATGAACCGGTTGTATTATCTACATTAATATTAATAGGGCACGAAATGTTAGGTAAAATATTATCAACAACGGTAACTGTTGAGGAACATGTTGCAGTATTGCCATTATTATCTGTAACGGTAAGAGTGACCGTATTAGGTCCGATGTTAGCACACGTGAATGAATTGGGATTAACAACCATTGTTGATATACCACATTCATCATTTGATCCGTCATTAACATCAGTAACAGATACAGAGGCGTTACCTGTTATATCGAGATTAACCGAAGCGCTCTTACATAATGCGTTTGGTGGAGTATTATCGGTGACGGTTACAGTAAAGCTGCATGCTGCTGAGTTTCCTGAAAGATCTTGTACATTATATATATTTGTGGTTGTGCCTATCGGGAATAATGCTCCGCTCGGCAATCCCGCCGTCTGGCTTAGAACGGCTCCCGGACAATTATCATTATAAGTAACGTTATATGTAACCTGAGCTCCACATACACCGGCATTATTAACATCAATATTTGCCGGGCAGCTGATTGTCGGTAAAATATTATCCAGAACAGTAACTGTTGCTTCGCATGTTCCGGTATTTCCTACCATATCGGTAACGGTTAATGTAACCACGTTCGGTCCCAGGTTAGAACAATTAAATGTATTAGGTGAAACAGACATGGAAGCAATTCCACCAACAGCATATGAGCCGTTATCGATCATGGCAGGAGTAATAGAAGCATTACCCATGGCGTCAACCGGTAGGTTTATATTCTGGCATAATGCTGTTATTGATCCCGAACCAGTGATTGTCAGAGTCCCTGTAGACGTTAATACACCGCAACCACCTGAAGTTGTTACTGTATATACGTATACGCCTGTCACTGTTGGTGTGCCGCTTATGGTAACAACATCTGATGCCCATGAACCTGTTACTCCTGCTGGTAAACCGGCAACTGTTGCCCCTGTTGCTCCTGTTGTTGCGTAGGTAGTCGTTGTGATTGGAGTGTTGACCGCAACCATCTGGGTGCCTCCGGCAGTTAATGTCATTGTGTTATCAGGATCAACAGTTATGGTACCTGTTGTTGTTACTGAACCACAGCCACCAGTCAGTGTTACTGTATAAGTATATGTACCGGTAACACTCGGTGTACCTGTAATAGTCACAACATCTGATGCCCAACTTCCGTTCACGCCTGATGGCAATCCGGTAACTGTAGCATCTGTTGCTCCGGTTGTAGCATAAGTGGTTGTTGTGATTGCCGCATTAAGACATGCTGACTGGGTTCCACCGGCTGTCAATGTTACTGTATTATCAGATGATATGGTTACTGATTTTGTGGCAGTATTTACACATTCATCAATAGTAACCGAATACGTGATAACAGCAGTTCCGGCAGCTATACCTGTAATAAGCCCGGATGATGCATCAACTGTAGCAACAGATGGATCAGAGCTTGTCCAGGTACCCCCTGTTGAGGTACTTGACCAGGTGTCCGTAGCACTCACACACAACGGTGTAGTACCGCTGATGGTCTGGACAACAGGTGCTGTAATAGAAACCAGCTTTGTTGCTGTATTCACACAACCATCAATAGTAACTGAATAAGTTATTATTGAAGTTCCAGCAGCAACTCCTGTTATTAATCCTGAACCTGCAATAACAGTGGCAACTGAAGGATCTGAACTCGTCCATGTGCCGCCGGCTGTTGTGCTTGTCCAGGTATCAGTTGAACCTTCACATAAAGGTGAGGTGCCTGTTATTGTCTGAGCAGTAAGTGCTCCGATGGTAACACTCCTGGTTGCTGTATTCACACAACCATTCACTGTTACTGAGTAAGTGATTAGAGCTGTGCCTGCAGAAACTCCGGTAACCACTCCGGTTGAAGCATCAACACTTGCAATCGAAGGCGCTGAACTTGTCCATGTTCCACCGCCTGTAGTACATGACCAAGTTTCTGAAGAACCTTCACAAATTGGAGTTGTTCCCGTTATGGTTTGAGTTGTTGGTGAGGAAATAGTAACAGTTCTTGTTGTTGTACTTGCGCAAGGTCCTTCAGTCAATGCATAGGAAATAATTGCAGTACCCTCAGCAACTCCTGTAATAGACCCGGTTGATGGATCAATAGTGGCAACTGAAGGATTTGAACTTGACCATGTTCCGCCTGTGGTTGTACTTGCCCATATGGCTGAAGATCCTATACAGACAGGATCTGTTCCTGAAATTGTCTGTGGGGTAGGTGCAGAAACAGTAACAGTTTGGGTCGCGGTTAACACACAACTGCCAACAGTTACAGAATACGATATGACAGAGGTTCCGACAGCGATAGCATTAACCTGTCCTGAAGTTGAACCAACCGTAGCTATTGAAGGGTCAGAACTTGTCCATGTACCTCCTGTTGTTGTACTGGTCCAAACATCTGATGTGCCAACACATAGTGGTGTTGTACCTGTAATGGTTTCCTGATTCAACGAACAAATGGCTCCGGTAACGTATGTAACCGATAGGATGTTATAATTATCATCAGCAAAAAGACGCCCGGTAGGAGCATCAGACCAGATAATATTTTGACAACCACTTCCATTGGATTTATATCTGTAATTGATCCTGAAAAACTGACCATTTACAGATACAGGATTATCTCCCCAGACAAAGGTGAGAGCATCAATACTACCATAATAGTTATGCATGATTCCAACACTTGCAATGCCTGCTGCCCAATTTGAAACGTTGACAAAATGCAGGTAATTGGTATCATATCTGATGGTAAACTGAAAACTTGACAATGGGACAGTGAAGTTGCTTAATGTAATGTCAGTGTAAGTTAAGTCGCCCGGGCAAACATTATTAACAGTTCCTATTGTTGCCGTAGGTGTGGCAGGGGGTGTAACCGTGATTGTACCATTTGCAGTAACCGTACCGCATCCGCCTGTGAGGGTCACAGTGTAAATATATGTTCCTGTTGCTGTAGGTGTCCCGCTGATCGTAACAACATTTGATGCCCAACTACCGGTAACTCCATCAGGTAATCCAGTGACTGTAGCGCCCGTAGCACCTGTTGTTGAATACAGAGTTGTTGTTATTGCTGAATTAATGGCAACACTTTGATTGCCACCGGCAGTCAGTGTAATAGTATTATTGGGTAATACAGTTATTGTTCCTGTTGTGGAAACAGGCCCGCAACCAGTTGTAGCCACTGTATAAGTATAGGTTCCTGTTGCTGTTGGAGTTCCGCTAATAGTAACAACATCAGAAGCCCAGCTTCCGGTAACACCTGCCGGTAAACCAGTTACTGTAGCACCCGTAGCCACGGTGGTGGCATAAGTAATATTGGTGATGGGGGTGCTAATACATTTGCTTTGAGCATCTGTTCCTGCTGCAGAAGTCAGATTAACAGCACATGTAGCAATAGAACAAACCTGTCCATTGACGTAGGTGATATCCAATTCATTATAGTTGTCATCAGCGAATAACCGGGGTGTGGGCATGTCTGACCACGTTATGTTTGTGCAACCACTTGCAGAGGCTTTATAAATAAAGTTGAATCTATTAAATAACCCGCTGATACTAACGGGAGCATCTCCCCAAACAAAGGTCATGGCATCAATACTTCCGTAATAATTATGCTGAATCCCAATGCCGGTTACACCTGCAGCCCAGTTTGTTGTACTTACATATTTCAGGTAATTTGTATCAAATCTGATTGTATACTGGAAGCCGGACACTGGCGTGATGAAATCCGTCAAAGTAACATCAACAGAAACACTGTTGCCCGGAGTAACTCCTGTAACAACCTGTATTGATGCTGTTGGCGGAAGCGCAGCTGAAACATTCATTTCGAGACCGCTAATTGTCAAATAATTTGAATAAACCAGTTTTGAAAAGATTTCTTCCTTGTGATTGACAGGGGAGGCCATGTTGGAAACCAAAAGAAGGCTTTGATTTTCGTTTTTACAGGCATCGACCTGATTGGCTTTTATTCCGTTTGATGAATTGGAATTTAAGCAAGGAACTTGATTTAAGTTGCGTGTTAGGCTCATTGTTCCCTCATTTAAGCCAGCATCAGTCGCATTAACACTTTTCGAAACGGCTCTTAACGATTGTTCCGGATTAGTCCTGATTCCGGCCAGTTTTCCATAAACTGCAATGCATGCAGTCAATGTCATGATCACAAGTAAGAAATAAACTTTTTTCATGTTTTTAAGCTTTATGTTTTTTAATTTTTATTCAATACCTGGGGTTATAGAAAAAAAAAACAACTTCAGCGTTTTAAAAAACCTGAAGTGCCAGAAAATCAAATAGTGGCAAACGTAAATTTTCTTCAAAATTTATAATTTTTTAAAGAATTGATTGCAAATTTAATCATGATTTTAAAAAAAACAAGCATTATTTAATAAATTATTTTAGAATAAGTGTTAAAGTCATTGAGGGTAAATCATTTATATGGCAAAAATCGTAATTAACTGATTTAGAATAATATAAAATTTTATTCTGACGCAAAACCTATGATACCATGATGATTGAAGTTTATTTATAATCTTAATTCTTGACTATTTTTTGAAAATGTAAACACATGCAATATTAACAAATATGTTAATTTCATCTGGACCAAAATATTTTTTGATTATTGGATTGAAATAGCTTGCGAAAATGAAAAATTGATAAAAAGTCTGACAGGTAATGATAATTTCTGCCTGACAGGCACTTTATTGACCGAATCCGTGAACTATGGCAGGATGTTGAAAAGTCAGGGAGATGAAAAAGCTCACATCATACCTGCCTGATATTTTAAAATTCAAAATCGATTGAATTACCAATTCCGGCAGGTATGGCTTTATCATAAACAAGCTTGGCTGTTGCTACATCCTGAATTGCCCGTCCATTGGGCTTGAAGATGGTTATTTCATCATGATGGATTCTTCCGATTTTGACATCGGTGACGATTTCTCTTAGTTCGGTATAAAAATGATTTTCACTAATCAGGCCTTCCGCAATTGGAATCAGAATGTCGCCTGCTTCTTTAAAACATGCTTCTTTTGAATCACCAATAAATCCGACTGCCTTATAATTTCGCTATCCATTTTTTTTGCATTTGGCGTATGGCTGCCAATGCCATTAATATGCATACCTGGCTTGATTTTTTTCTGTATAACAGCGGGCGCAAATAATATCCGTATTGAGTAATTCGTCAGGATTAGTGGCAACATCAACAGCAAAGTTAAGCTTCTCCGCCATTTCCTTGACAAATTTACAGCTGCCTCCAGAGAGATATCTTAAACCAGAGCTTTTGCCATTATACGTGCTTCGGCAACTGCCACAGCTGCATTTTTGCCTGCACTCCGGCGCTAAAATTCCTGCCTCCTGGTTATCATCGTTGCGTGAAAGTAACTTTATTACTCACTGGCCGCACCGGTACGAACGGCAGTGAGGTAACCGACATCCATAATGCAGACAACATTTCCGGTTTCAGGGGTCATGTACTAAAACCTTACCGATGGTTGTAGCATGTTGTGCTTAAAAGGATTATTTTTATAAACCAAGCCCCCTTACATGCCCGGGCGACCATCTCTTTCAGGAATGCTAGCATTTATAAAGCTATATCTCATGGAAGTGTAAACAATACGAAAGGGCAAAACCGCTGTTCCGCTGCTCAATTCTGAAAAAGCATTATCAACAGCTCACATGCAGTGTTTTTAGTCGGTACTGATATGACATCATTATGGTTTAGAATCAATAGCATTAATAATTTTTTAAGTTTATCTGATAATATCAGCAATAATTTTTGATACAATCGTTTCTATTTCGTTAATTCGTATTTTTGTGGCATTATAAAAATTATCAGCTATGAAAAAAGTAATCAATATTTCAGGTGCCGCAGCACCTATCGGGCCCTATAGCCCGGCTCTTTTGAATAATGGGATTCTTTATGTTTCGGGACAGATCCCTATTAATCCCTTTACGGGAAATATGGTTGAAGGGGATATTTCAGTACATACCCGTCAGGTACTTGAAAACATTTCTGCTTTGTTAAAAGAAGCAGGTATGAATTTTTCCAATGTTGTTAAAACAACGATTTTTTTGGCCGACATGAATGATTTTGCTCAGGTAAATGAAATTTATTCTTCATACTTCAAAGAAGATTTTCCTGCCCGGGAAACTATTCAGGTTGCCCGCCTGCCTAAAGACTCAAGAATTGAAATTTCAGCAATAGCAACTGTGTAAAATATATTAATATACCTATAAATTATAATTATAATAATTTACTATATGTCTTGAGTTAACAAGAATATTAAATGATTTTTAGATAAACAGAAATGAGAAAAGTTACTATTACCATTATTTTTATTTTGTATTGTTTGATCAGAACGTATGCAGATGAAGGTATGTGGTTACCAATATTACTTTCGCAGGGGCCTGAAGCAGAGATGCAGCGTCTGGGAATGAGGATATCTGCTGATGATATTTTCAATTTGAACAAGCCTAGTATAAAAGATGCTATATGTTTGTTCGGTGGCGGATGTACTGCCGAAATCGTATCTGATAAAGGTCTTATATTTACCAACCACCATTGCGGATACAGTGCTATTCAGGCTCACAGTTCTATTGAGCAGGATTACCTGACCAAAGGTTTCTGGGCTGGATCTTTTGATGAAGAATTGTCAAATCCTAAACTCAAGGTTTCCATTCTTACTTATATGGAAGATGTTACAGATCTGGTGTTGAATGATATCCCTGAAAACCTTGCCCCTGAAAAACGAAATGCATTAATAGAATTGCATATTTCTGCAATTATTAAAGATAAGGCAAAAGATGATACATATGATGTTGCAGTTGAGCCATTCTATTATGGCAACCAGTATATATTGGTCATTTCAAGGGTGTATAAGGATGTCAGGCTGGTGGGCGCACCGCCGTCGGGAATAGGAAAATTCGGAGGCGACACTGATAACTGGGTATGGCCGAGGCATACAGGAGATTTTTCGGTATTCAGGATATATGTTGATAAAAATAATAATCCTGCCGAATATTCTAAAGACAATGTCCCCTATAAACCTCCTTACCACCTGACTATTTCACTGAAAGGAGAACAACCAGGTGATTTCACCTTTGTGTTCGGATACCCCGGAACCACAAATGAATATCTTGTATCATATGCTGTTGACAGAATAGTGAATTACGAAAATCCGGCTACTATTGAATTACGGGGAAAAAGGCTTGATGTGTTCAGAAAGTATATGGAAACAAGCAACAGTACACGTATTCAATATTCGAGTAAATATTTTGGTATAGAAAATTATTATAAAAAAATGATTGGTGAAAATAATGGAGTAAAACGCACCAACATCATTGCTGAAAAACAGGCATTGGAGAAAAGATTTAACGATTGGGCACTGTCTGATCCGAAACGTAATGAGAAGTATGGGAACATTATCGAAAAATTCAACGATCTGTATAAGAAATATGGAAAATATAATCTTGCCGCCGAATATATTTATGAAGCCGGCCTTGGGATCGAAATGGTAAAATACGCCAGTTCTTATGAAAATCTTGTTAAGATCAGTCAGAATAAAAAAAAGAATGATGACGAGATAAATAAATATGTGGCAAGATTGAAGAGTTATTCCCAGGGCTTTTTTAAAAACTATGATCAACGTATCGATCATGAACTGGCAGGAATTCTACTTGGAATATATTTTAATAAACTTGATAATTCGCTTGTTCCTGATGAAATCAAAAATGCAGGAGCAACTTATAAAGGAGATTTTAAGGCGTATTCAGATGTTTTGTTTGAGAAAACTTTTATGGCTGATTCAGGCAGTGTAAATAAATTTCTTAGTGATTATAAACCCGGCATGGCCAGGCAGATTGAAAAAGATCCTGTCTATGTTTTGATGCTGAGTATATATAATTTTTATCGTAATACCCTGCAATCAAAAATTGAAGAATTTCAAAAAAGTGCCGATGAATTATACCGTAAATATATGCAGGGCCAGATGGAAATGATGCCAGAGAAAAAGTTTTATCCTGATGCAAATTCTACTTTGCGGGTTGCATTCGGGCAAGTTAAGGGCTTTAATCCGCGTGATGGTGTCGAATATAGGTGTTTTACCACCTTAAAAGGCGTTATGGAAAAAGAGGACTCAACAATTTATGATTATACCGTTGATGAAAAATTAAATAATCTATACCGCAATAAAGATTATGGAATGTATGCCGACAAGGATGGAACCATGCATGTGGCATTTGTCGCGACCAACCACACATCAGGCGGTAATTCAGGCAGCCCGGTATTCAATGCCGACGGGCACCTGATCGGGATCAATTTCGACCGTGTATGGGAGGGGACTATGAGTGATATTGTATTTGATAAAGAAATGTGCCGGAATATTTCTCTTGACATTCGCTATTGCCTCTTCATCATTGACAAGTACGCGGGTGCGCAACGGTTGATTGATGAATTGACACTTGAGAAGTAATCTGATGATATTTAAAATCGATATTTTGATAATGGACTGGTCCATTAAAAAAAATTACATTTGCATAAAATAAGTCAATGAAGAAATTTTCAATAAAGAAGATTTACCTGTTTGTGCTGAAATCGTTTCTCGGGCCGATGGTGCTGACATTCTTCATTGCTTTGTTCATTTTATTGATGCAATTTTTGTGGAAGTATGTGGATGACATGGTGGGTAAAGGTTTTCAATGGTACATACTTGCCGAATTATTGTTTTATGCCTCAGCTACCTTTGTCCCGATGGCACTGCCACTTGCAGTTTTACTAGCATCATTGATGACCTTTGGAAATCTTGGTGAGCATTCGGAGCTGGTAGCCATAAAAGCCGCAGGGATTTCATTTCGAAAAACCCTGATGCCGCTGGTCATATTTATAGTATTGTTAAGCGGATGCGCTTTCTATTTTTCAAATAATATTTTGCCCATAGCCAATTTGAAATATGGTGTTTTATTATTTGATATCCGCGAAAAGAAGCCGGCGCTGAATATTAATGAAGGTGTTTTCTATAGTGAGTTGGAAGGCTATGTGATACGCATTGGTAAAAAGGACCGTAACGGCGAAGATATTTCGGATGTCATGATATTTGACCATACCGAGAATATGGGCAATATTAATGCAACACTTGCTGAAAAAGGGAAAATGCAGGTTTCACCTGATAAAAAGACGTTGATATTCACACTTTATGACGGGTATAACTATTACCAACCGGTATCTACGCGGGAACGGCGTGTAAATAAACCTTTACAGAGAACACATTTTGAGGAAGAAACGCAGCGCATTGATCTTTCTGAACTGAACATGATACGTAGCAAAGAAGACCTGTTTAAAGATAATTACCAGATGATGAATCTTACCCAGCTGGATGATGCTATAGACACTCTGGTCAGTCAGAAGGTAAGGAGGGAAATGATCATTGAGAAATATATCAGCAGTGCTTTTGAATTTTACAACAGAACCGATAGTTCAAAGTACACTCTTGCTAATGCCCCCAGACCTCCCGAAAGGGATTTTATTCTGAATGTACCTAAGCAGGGACGTAATACGGTGGTAGAACTGGCCATGAATAAAGCCCGTGAAATTCAACAGCAATTAGGATATTATTCAAACGAAATGAAAGCAAAGAGTGAGGTAATTGCACGCCATGAAATTGAATGGTACAGAAAATTTACACTTTCGGTTGCCTGTATTATCCTGTTTTTTGTTGGTGCTCCACTGGGAGCAATTATTCGTAAAGGCGGACTGGGCATGCCTGTGGTGTTTTCTACCTTGTTTTTTATTATCTTTCATGTGATTTCAATGACCGGTGAAAAATCGGCAAGGGAAGGTGCAATACCTGTATACGAAGGAATGTGGCTGGCATCAGTAATATTTTTACCTGTCGGAATTCTCCTGACCTATAGCGCGAGCACGGATTCGCGTATTCTCAGCCTCGACTGGTGGACTATATTCTTAAAAAAGACCGGTAATTTTTTAAAACGGATTTTACGATTTTCCAAATAGAGCATTATGAACATATTACAAATCTGTAATAAATCACCATATCCGCCAAAGGAAGGCGGTCCCATAGCTATGTACAATCTTGCCAACGGGCTGATGATGCAAAACCATAATGTTGACATTATCACCATGAACACACTTAAGTTCCGTGTTGATGTCGATACGCTGCCTGTGGATTACCGGTATAAAACAAATTATACAGCTGTTTTTGTCAATACCAAAATAAGTTATGTTGATGCATTTTTGAACTTATTTTCTACAAAATCCTATCATATACAGAGATTCGAATCGCAGGAGTTTGGTGATGTGCTTAAGCAAATTCTGAAAAACAAAAACTTCGATATTATACAACTCGAAACCATTTATGTTGCTCCATACATTGATATAATACGCCAGTTCAGCGATGCAAAAATAGTACTCAGATCACACAATATCGAACACCTTATCTGGCAAAGGTATGCCAATACCCTGGATAATATTATCAAAAGGAAATATCTTTTATTGTTGACCGGACGGCTTAAAAATTATGAGATGTCGGTATTTGAGAAGGTTGACGGAATAGCGGCTATTACAAGTGTTGATACATCATATATCAGAAATTGCGGCATCAATACCCCGCTGGCTGTAGTTCCTTTTGGTCTGAATATTAATAAATATGAATTTAAGCCTTCACACAATGAAAGCCCAGCTTTTTTTCATCTTGGTTCTATGGACTGGATGCCCAACCAGGAAGCCATAAGATGGTTTCTGGACAACTGCATGCCACGAATATCAAGTAGTTTTCCCAATGCGAAAGTAAGACTGGCAGGCAGAAATATGCCTTCCTGGATATATACATATAAATTTCCCAACCTGGAAATTGTAGGTGAAGTGGAAGATGCTGCCGTATTTATGCAAAATCAATCGGTGATGTTTGTTCCTTTATTATCGGGCAGCGGTGTAAGGGTAAAGATCATCGAAGGAATGGCTTTGGGAAAAACTATTATTTCAACCACCGTAGGTGCCGAAGGAATTAATTATAAAGATGGCGAACATTTATTGATCGCCGATTCACCGGATGATTTTATGGAAAAGTTCAGGATATGTATTGAAAAACCTGAGCTTTGTGCAAAAATAGGTGAAAATGCACGCAGGCTTATCGAAAGAGAGTACGATATTTCTGTCACTACTTCACATCTGATCGATTTGTACCATAAAATGCTCAACATCGCGAATTAATTTATGGTTATACATGCAAGCCATGCAATTTATGCTTTTTCACACATTATGCTAATCAAATTCATTGTTAAAAATATTGCTGTTTAAAAATAATAAATAATTTTACTGCAAATTATACGGATGAAACTGTTTGTTTTATTATCCAGAGTTCCATATCCACTTGAAAAAGGTGATAAGCTGCGGGCATATAATCATATTCGCTGCCTGTCAAAATATCATGAAATACACCTGTTTTGCCTTAATGATGCTGATTTGCACCCTGAAGCTGAAGAAAAACTTTTGGAATTCTGTAAATCGGTTACGATAGTAAAGCTTACAAAAGGCAAGATATATGCAGGCCTTATCAGCGCTCTTTTTACAGGACTTCCATTTCAATCAGGCTTTTTCTTTAATAAGAAAGTAAAGAAATTTCTTTATCAGAAAATTTGTGAAATAAGACCTGACCATATTTTTTGCCAGCTCATACGCGTGGCCGAATATGTTAAGGACCTTGATATTCCTAAAACACTGGATTACCAGGATGTTTTTTCAAAGGGTGCCAAACGCATGTCCACAAAGGCATCTTTCTTTATGAGGCAAATTCTCCGCATTGAAGCCAGGCGTGTTGAAAAATATGAAAAATTTATTTTTAATAAATTCGATAATAAGATAATTATTTCGATACCTGACCGGGATGCAATGAGCCACGAGAACCGTAAGGAAATACTCGTCATACCTAATGGTGTCGACACAGAGTATTTTAAACCTTATGAATTAAAGAAGGAATATGACATTGTATTCACGGGTAACATGAATTATTCTCCCAACATCAACAGTGTCGAATACCTGGTAAATACTATTCTTCCGGTGTTGCATAAAAAAATACCCGTAGTAAAAATCCTGATTGCCGGTGCCCACCCACATAAAAGAGTGCTTAGACTTGCTTCTGAAAATGTTGTGGTAAGCGGATGGGTTGAGGATATGCGTGAATGCTATGCACAGTCAAGAATTTTTGTTGCTCCCATGCAGATAGGCACGGGGCTTCAGAATAAATTGCTGGAGGCCATGGCTATGAAATTGCCCTGTGTTACTTCGGGGCTTGCCAATAAGGCCCTGCTTGCCACCGAAGACAATGAGATACTTGTCGGGTATTCTCCGGAAGATTATGCCGAAAAAATAACAATTCTTCTAAAAGATTCTTCTACATATAATAAAATTGCCGAAGGCGGTTACAAATTCATTATTGATAATTTTAACTGGGAGTCTCAGGTTGAAAAAATAAACCGACTAATTGTCGAAAAAAAGTCAATGTGAATTTGTTGTGATTCTTTTAGTGTAAAAGTCATATAACATATTTGTGTACCTGATTTTTGAAAAAAAAACAAAATAATTAATTTTCTGATATTTGATATTAAAAAAATAATTACCTTTGTGAAAATTAATAACCAATTAAATTTATTTACCGCATTATGAAAATTTACGCTGGCAATCTTCATTATGGAATGACTGAAGATGAATTACAAAAAATTTTTGAAGAGTATGGACAAGTGAGTTCCGTTAAAATCATTACTGACAAGTACTCCGGAAGAAGCAAGGGGTTTGGATTTGTTGAAATGCCAACTGATTCTGAAGCTCAACAGGCTATCGAAGAACTTAATGGTTTGGATATTAAGGGAAGAAACATTACTGTTAATCAGTCTATCGAAAGAAAAGAAGGTGAACACGGTAATAGAAACAACAGGCGTGAAAACTTCAGAAGAAACAATAATTATAAAAATAACGAATAATTATTTTTCTGTATAGTTTAAAGAATTTTTTGCAAAAAAATAATAGCGGCCCCAGGTCGCTATTTTTTTTTAATACCAGTCGATAATCGCGTATTTTTTCCGGTATCCGTATTCTATGTCTGCTAACAGTTTTCTTATACTGTCCAGCTCAGAAACAGGGGAGTGCTCAAATGTGAACCCTTCAGTTTTGATTTTATTTTGTAATAATAACTGCTGATGAAAGATGTTCAGATACTCAACGAGGTGTTTTGCTTCATTATCTGAAACGGGTTGACGCGACTTCAAAAACTGTAATATCCTCAATCCATCGACTTTTTCGGCACAGGCTTTAATGAATTTTTTTTTATCCTTGAAATTCCTGCGCAGCGGGCTCCACAGCTCATCAGTAATAAAAATTTGTTTTAGAAAGTGATCCATAGGTGTCGGGACCTCCGTGTCATAGAGCTTTTCAAATAAAAAAAATGTCTCCCGAACTTCATCAAATAAGGGGTATGAATACATCGGGTAACTATCCCAATCATTTTTCACGCCCTTGATCAATGCGGGGCCTGTGCCAAAGAAGACCCTGTCGGAATAGCGGTTTGCAGGATAAGTTCCTTCATCATTCCATACGATAATACTTCCATATTTTCTAAGCTTCTGAAGAAAATAAAAGTCCTCACCGCTCAGTTTGGGCGTTATTCCTCCCATAGCGCGGTATGCACTGACAGGAACCGCCATCGAAGAGCCTATTGCCGTGAAACAATAAGGATTTTTGATTCGCCATAAATTGATTGCATAATAACGCATATAAATCTCGTAACGTAACAATGCACGGTCGATTACTTCATCCCCTGTAAGTCTGTGATAATAAGGTAATGCAATTGCAACTGCTTTTTTATGCCTGTGGAAGTTTTGCACTATGGTATGACAAAATTCCTCATTGAAAACAGTATCGGCATCCATACATATAATGATATCGTAATCAGCTGCAACTGAAGAAATATAATCCATTACAACTTTTCTTGCCCAGCCAACACCGTGTTTCTTACCTTTCCATCCATTGCTTTCAGATGACCTGTCAATAACCGTGAGTTGTATATCCTTATAATTATTTAGGTATTCAAGGGTGCGTGCGTTATTATCACATATATGAAATTTATGATGTTGTTTTCGGAAAATTTCAGGTTGGTTAACACATATTGCAACCTTTATTTTGTGATATGTTTGCTTTTTAATACAGTCGAGGCAGGAGGGGAGCCATTCGGCTTCATTCATTACCGGTATTGCAAAATAGAGTGTTGGGGTATGATTCATGGTTATACAAAGTAAGCAAAATTTATTTTTGCCGGGACATGTTTGGTATTTTTTTCATATTTTTAGGTAATAAAAATTTATACTATGGAAGCAAATGAACTCGAAAGAGGAAAGATTTTCTCTTTTCCGGAAATTGTGAATTATGCCGATGGCGCTGTTGTAAGCAGGGCCATTATAAAAAAGCAAACTGGCAATGTTACTGTTTTTGCTTTTGATAAAGGCGAGGGCCTGAGCGAGCATACCGCGCCCTTTGATGCGTTGGTGATGATAGTGGACGGAACGGCAGATATATTGATTAATAGCGTTTCAAATGTTATGAGCGCCGGACAGTCTATCATCATGCCTGCCAATATTCCTCATGCTGTAAAGGCTGTTGAGAAATTTAAGATGGTGCTGGTGATGATCAGAAGTTAATTAGGTAAAAGTTTCGGATATTTTAATTTCGGTAATTTTGGATCATCTGATAATGATTTAAACAAAATGGTAATTGAGAAATAGAATATTATAATTAACATAATAATATTAAAGATTATATTACCCTAGATTACTTTTTTTATCATTTCCATTTTTCAGAGTTTTCAAAATTACTTTTATATCACACCGAGTTTTCATGTGTGCTTTTTCTTATAAATATAGAGATAAGTATTATAATAGTAAACTACATTAATATGTAGTAAGTAAATATTATGATTCATTACAGAAAATTTTGAAATAATAAATTAATTATTATAACTATAATTTTTATATTATAATAAATAAAAATAATATTTATTTTATAAGATGCAAATATGTTACTGAAAATGTATAATACATAAGTTAAGTAAGATATAAATAAATTGTACAAAAGTTTATTATAAGTGTAATTTACAATGATTTTAATATTAATAAATAAATTAATATCATTATAGTAGAATAATACTTTTAAACTGAAATAAAAAATTTACTAAATTTCATTATTTCTAAAGCAATAAATGCATTCTATTTTTTATTGTTATACAATTTTTATATTAACACACAAACAATGTTGATTATAATTTATTGCAGATAAATATTTGAAAAAATGAACTAAAAATGAAAAATTTTTGGCTTACGATAAGACCCGTTCACAATAAAAATTTTGGGATCATCCTTTTATTACTGCAAGGGGTGAAAGCTCATATTTTATCTTTACCAGGTCGGATTGTGAGCGCATAACATCATCAATGCTTTTATACGCCGATGATGCTTCATCCAGGTCTTTTCTGCTACTTATGGAATGTATGATGCCTTTTGTATTCAACTTTTGTATTTCTTCTTCTAGGTTTAGATTTTTAATCGCCTGGTTGCGGCTCATCACGCGCCCGGCTCCATGTGAGCAGCTCATAAAACTTTCAGGGTTACCCAGTCCTTCAACGATATATGATTTTGTTCCCTGGCTTCCGGGAATGATACCTGTTTCGCCGGCCTTGGCCGAGGTGGCTCCTTTGCGGTGCACAACAACCATTTTCCCGAAATGCTCTTCCCATACTGCGTAGTTGTGAGCAATGTTAATGATCTGCCCGAATGTTATGGTGTGGATGAAATCCGAAAAAACTTGTTGTATACGCTGCATCATCAACTTTCTGTTCGCCAGTGCAAAGGCTGTGCAATATTCCATCTCGCTAAAATACAGTTGAGCTTCTTTGGTTTCTACCGGAAGAAAGGCAAGATCTGCTTTGGGGTTAACAGGAGTATTCAATAATGCATTAATTTTTTTTGCAATAGAATTATAGTGCTCAGCCACCTTAAGGCCTATGTTTCTGCTTCCGGAATGTATCATGATCCAAACGATGTCCTGTTCATCCTTTTGAATTTCTATAAAATGATTACCACCGCCGAGTGTGCCTAATTGCGTAAGTGCAGCATTATACTCCTGCTGAACGACAACCATCTCATCAATATGGAAACCCTGCGGCATAAGGTTTTTATCCTGTTTCTCTTTTTGGTGGTTAAATCCTGAAGGAATCAATGATCTTATCTTATCCAGAATTTCATTGAGTGATTTTCTGGAGAACTGTTCTACAGGCATATTGGTTTTTACAGCACACATTCCACAACCGATGTCAACCCCAACTGCATTGGGGACTATGGCATTCTCAGCAGCCAGCACACCACCTATAGGCATGCCATAACCCGCATGGGCATCAGGCAACAGGCATATATGTTTGAATGCAAAGGGCAAATTGGCAAGGTTTTTTGCCTGGGTCATCGTTTGCTCATCGGCATCGTCGCACCACATTTTTATCGAAAGATTTTCTGTAGAAATGACTTTTTTCATATAACAAATTTAATATTTTTCCAGGTAATATCAAAATATTAATGCCTGGCGATAATAACAGTTAACCGATGGGATATTATAATAAATAACAAAAGTTTTGCATAAAAAAATACAATTGTTAAATAACAATCAATGTGGATTACCAAGATGATAACTCTGTAAAAAAAGAATAAAGCGACGGTCAGTCAGAGCAGATTTTCCTGAAACGAAAGTGCCCGGCATGCGGGCAGGGAAATGGGGCCTGAGTTGGAGAATTTCATCGAATATTTATTTCGGTCGCCTTCGACTAGTTCCGATAGTTCCGATTCCGCAATCATTAATTAATGGCATAAAGGAAGCTTGGAATTGACGGCGACGGTGAAGCAGATTTGTCAACGTTGAAAGAATTTCTTCCAAATGGGATGAAGCTGAAGATAAAATATACTAAGGCAGACCTGTTGTTAAAAAGAGTGAAACGGTGTTTGTTTCTAATGCAGAATGAGTCATGGTTTAGTCAATCAAATTGCGGCAGAGATACAGGTCAGTGGCTGCCACATGTTTTATACCTGTGTTTTTTTTATCTGTGACAAAACTGCTGTCACTACCTGGTCGGTATCTTCATTTTTTACATCAATAATCTGCGGGTTTTTCAGCGACCAGTTTTCAATGACTTTATCCACGATGCTTTCACGCACTACCCATATCATAGGGCTTTCAAATAATTTTACCAGGTGTGACAGGCTTTGTGCCCATCCTTGGTTTTGTAATTCCCATGGGCCCACTTCATCAACAATCACAACATCGGCATCCGTTAGATTTTCCGGGTTTAGTATTTTATTTCCGGCTGCAATTCCCTCCGGCCTGAAATAAAATTTTCCGACCACAGGCATTTCATCGTCACCTTCTATTCTTGACAAAACAGTTCTTTCCCCCGTGCTTAGATTAATCAGATCATATCCTGTATTCTGGTTGTTTTCAAAAACAGAAGGCGCTGTAAAACCACAGGTTCTGATATTGTGATTTTTTAATTGCATTACTACCTGCTGTAAGAAGGTCGTTTTTCCTGTTTTTTCCGAGCCGCGGATAATGATGACATTTTCCCGTTCATTTAATTTTAGCTCGGTTTTTTCCAGCCAGTAATCTACGCGAGCCACCATCTGATGAAATGCCCTGCCCGGTTTTTTAAAAACATCCATCACACGTGGAAGGTTTGAAATCATCAGCGGTAGTGTGTCAAAGGCTATCTCAAGGGCCAGTGGTAGCTGCCACAATTTGGAATTCATGAAAAGCTTTCTTAGAGCAGGATTCCGGAGTTCAGTCCCGATGACCGAAAACCCGATAATAACGATTACCGCCCTGAAGTTCATTTCCAGGCCGATAAGGACACCGTCAATAAAGCCGCTGCCGGAGTTTTTCAGCCTGTATAAAACAAAAGCAGAAACCATGGTCAGGAATACAAAGCTGATCCAAAACAGGGGCCTTGCCAGCAAATGCATGGTTTGCCTGTAACGAAGTATCCATAAAGCTATCAGAAGGCATCCCCCGATGGTCCAGTACTGCCATTTTGTAAAGCTCATAAGGGCAAGTTCTGTAATCAAAAGAAGGACATTGGCGGCCAGCCAGAAAAATGAAAAAGGAAAAGATGTATCTGCTTTTCTTGAACGTATCTTCATCACTTGTTTAACGGATAGACTTTCCTGTGGCACCGGCTGACGGGCGGCCCTTCGTCCGATATAAATTCCGAATACGGCAGCGATAAGACCAAGGAAGATGTATAACACAACCAATACAGCCAATGGCAGCCAGTAGATATCCGCGGCAATGTGAAGTTGTTTCTGAGCAAATTTGGTAAGGTTTGCATAAAGGTCAATAATGTTTGGCCCGTAAATAATGATGAAATTGCCAATCATAAAGATCAGGTTCCACAGCATGGCCAGTGTCCCAGCCAGCAGAAATGAGAAAATGTTTTTTCTGAAAATACGCACAGAGAGCTCCATGAGTAGTGCTTCAAAGAAGATCGCGATCATCGGGCCGAAGATCACGGTGCTGGGCGAAATCGATTTCATCAGTGCGCATACCACGCCAGACCGCCAGAACAGGCCTTTCTCTTTCCAGATATGAGCAACGGAAATCAGCAGGATGATACCGATGGCTGTAAGGATATTTCCTGCAAAAGGCACTTTCAGGTTATGCAGGAAACTGCCAATTACAATTTCTGATGATGCCCATAAGCAGCCTAAAACAGAGGCTTTAAGCCATTTATTACTGAGACGTTTTTTATTCATCATGTAAGCCCGGGGATAATTTTGTTAGCGCATCACGCTGCAAAGTAACCAAAAAATAGTTTTATAATGATAATTGTGTGTTGTCTTTGAAGAAAAAAATCATGGAAAATCATGATCTTTAACTTGGTAAAACGTATACATTTCCTAAACTTGTTGATTAAGCCGTTGGTGCTGCTGTCAGCCGGACAATACTCAAAAAGAAAACAGGTACCATCACTGTTTTCCATTTGATAAAGGAGAAGGCCTGAGTGAACATACAGCTACTTTTGATGCATTGGTTCAAGTTGTGGACGACACCGCCGATATTCTGATCAACTGCGTATCGCATATCCTGCATGGCGGACAATCTATCATGATGCCTGCAAATATTCCTCACGCTCTGAAAGCAGTGGAGAAGTTTAAAATGATACTGGTAATGATCAAAAGCTAAGGAAACTGTAGAGTTTAACACCAACTTCTAATACAGTTGCCTAGTTAATGAGAACATAAATCGGTATGTGCTGTGGGCAGTAACCTGAAAAAAATTTCATTCTCAATTTCAGGACAATAAATTAAATATGTGTTCCCAGCTTGTTTTAATGGAATTTGTATAATTTTGCAACCGATATGCAAAAAAATGCATATCGAAATTTCCAAAAAATATATGAATAACGCAATTTTTAATTTTGACAATCCTCAAAACGAGGCTATATTAGATTATGCACCCGGCAACAAAGAGAAGGAATTGCTGATTAGGGAGTTGAAAAACATTGAATCAGTTGAGATTGAGATCCCGCTGGTGATCGGCGGAAAAGAAGTACGGACCGGCAAGTTGGGAAAAGTGGTTATGCCGCACGATCATGGGCATGTGCTGGCAACATATCATAAGGCAACGGCAAAGGAAGTGAAGATGGCTATAGGCAGCGCCTTAAAAGCCCGTGAGGTATGGTCGGATACCGACTGGACGGTCAGGGCATCGATTCTCATAAAGGCGGCTGAATTAATATCAACAAAACACCGTTTTCTGATCAATGCGGCCACCATGCTGGGCCAGAGTAAAAATGTGTATCAGGCAGAAATTGATTCAGCTTGTGAAAACATAGATTTCTTAAGGTATAATGCCTATTTTGCATCTAAGATTTATTCCGAACAGCCTAAATCCGGTTTTAACCAGTTGAATAAAATGGAATACCGTTCATTGGAAGGGTTTGTGTTCACTGTTTCTCCGTTTAATTTTACGGCTATAGCTTCCAACCTCAATACGGCGCCGGTTCTCATGGGGAATACAACCGTCTGGAAACCGGCCTCAACGGCTATTTTGTCTAATTACTACCTGATGAAAATTTTTCAGGAAGCAGGCCTGCCGGATGGTGTGGTGAATTTTCTTCCCGGTAGCGGGTCGTTGATAGGAAGTGAAATTTTCGCCGATAAAAACCTTGGCGGGATCCATTTTACCGGGTCAAATCATACGTTTGATTCGCTTTGGCGTTCAGTAAGCCAAAACCTTCAGGATTACAAGTCCTATCCAAGAATCGTCGGTGAAACTGGAGGTAAGGATTTTATTTTTGTTCATCCTTCTGCAAGCCCCATTGAAGTGGCTGTAGGAATTATCAGGGGCGCATTTGAGTATCAGGGACAAAAATGTTCCGCTGCTTCCAGGGGTTACATTCCAAAATCACTTTGGAAAGAAATCAAGGAATTGTTGATACAAATGACCTCAGAGATTACTGTTGGTGACGTCAGGGATTTTAAAAATTTTATGAATGCTGTAATTGATGAGAACTCATTTGATACCATCATGGAATACATTGATTACGCGAGGAATGCGGCTGATGCAAAGATCATTGCGGGCGGGAACGGCAACCAATCCAAAGGATATTTTATTGAACCTACTATCATCGAAACTACGAATCCAAAATTCAAAACTATGGTGGAGGAAATATTCGGCCCGGTAATGACCATTTTTGTTTACGATGATAAGGATTATGACAAAACATTAGCACTATGTGACGAGACTTCGCCTTATGCACTCACTGGGGCAGTATTTGCCAAGGACCGCATTGCCATTGCACATGCCTGCGAAAAATTAAAAAATGCCGCAGGAAATTTTTATATCAACGACAAACCCACCGGTGCCATGGTGGGTATGCAGCCATTCGGTGGCGCCAGGGCTTCGGGAACTAACGACAAAGCCGGCGGAAACCTGAACCTGTTGCGATGGACAAGCCCGAGGACCATTAAGGAAACTTTTGCGCCAGCTACTGATTTTAAATATCCGTTCATGAGATAGTAATATTTTTAACAAACAACTTATATGGAAAGAGAAAAAAGAAAAACACAAGTACTTGCACGATTTGGTATTAAAGAGGTAAATGACGGCGTTTGCACGGGAACAGCCTGGTTAAAAACCGAAGGAGACATTACAAGTTCTGTTTCACCGATTGATAACAGCGAGATTGCAAAAGTAAAAAATGCGACTTTAGAAGATTACGAAAATGTTGTACAGATAGCTGATGAAGCCTTTAAAATATGGCGAGAAGTCCCTGCTCCGCGAAGGGGAGAAATTGTACGGCAGATCAGCCTTGCCTTGCGTGATGCCAAAGAAGATTTAGGATTTTTGGTTTCGCTGGAAATGGGGAAAATAGTTCAGGAAGGTATGGGCGAAGTTCAGGAAATGATTGATATTTGCGACTTTGCCGTTGGACAATCGCGTTTGTTGAACGGATTTACCATGCATTCCGAAAGAAGAGAGCATCGTATTTACGACCAGTATCATCCACTGGGAATTGTCGGGCTGATCACCTCGTTTAATTTCCCTGTGGCGGTTTGGGCCTGGAATTCTATGCTGGCAGCTGTTTGCGGAGATGTTGTGATCTGGAAACCCAGTTCAAAAACTCCCTTATGCGCCATTGCCACCCAGCATATTATTGCAGATGTGCTCAAAAAAAATAACCTTACTGAAGGTATCTTCAATATGATTATTGCTAAGTCCTCTGTTCTTGGAGATAATTTTGTAGCGGATAAAAGGATCCCGTTATTCTCAATTACAGGATCAACAAGGGTTGGAAAGAGGGCAGGAGCCATTATTGGCGAAAGGCTGGGAAAATCAATACTTGAGCTGGGAGGCAACAATGCTGTAATCGTTTCCGATTCGGCCGACCTGAATATGGCCATTGCTTCTACTGTATTTGGCGCTGTAGGCACCTGTGGGCAGCGTTGTACAACCACGCGAAGAATTATTGTCCATAAAAAAGTTTACAACGAAGTAAAATACAACCTGATCAGCGCTTACGAACAGATAAAAGAAAAAATCGGAAACCCGCTTGATGAAAATACGCTGGTGGGCCCATTGGTTGACAGATCAGCCGTGGATGCATTTTTACATGCTATAGATTCCGTAAAAAATGAAGGTGGAAAAGTCCTGTTCGGCGGATATGTGCTTGACGGAGATAAAAATCTTTCAGGAAATTATGTTGTACCCGCTTTGGTTGAAGCAGAAAACGATTTTAAAATTGTTCAGGAAGAAACATTTGCCCCAATCTTGTACCTTATAAAATACGATGGGGACATTGAGGAAGCAATAGCCTTGAACAATAGCGTTCCACAAGGACTTTCATCATCCATCTTTACGCTGAATATGCGTGAAGCAGAAAAATTCTTAGCAGATGCAGGTTCCGATTGCGGACTTGCCAATGTGAACGGCGGAACTTCCGGTGCGGAAATCGGCGGCGCATTTGGCGGTGAAAAAGATACCGGCAGCGGGCGTGAATCTGGTTCAGATTCCTGGAAGCAATATATGAGAAGACAGACCAGCGCTATCAATTTCAGTAATGAACTGCCGTTGGCGCAGGGTATCAAATTTGAATTTTAACGTTTTCTGTTGCCTTTCTTCATAGATAAACAGAACGGTTAATGAAATAATCACCGCCGGAATATAAGTACATCACAAAAACAATTATTTACCACTAAACCCATAATTTATGCAAACCAAAACCAAAGAAAAATGTTCTGAAAAAATCAATGTTTACGACCCTTTTGACAATTCGCTTATCGGCACGGTTCCCAGAGCTAGTAAAGAAGATGCTTGGGCAGCAATTGATGCAGCGGTAAAAGGTTTTAAAATTTCTAAAAATCTTAAAGTATATGAAAGGGCAAACATCCTTTTCAAAACGGCTGATTATGTAGAAAAAAATCTTGAGGATTTTGCTGTCACCATTGCAAGAGAAGGTTCAAAAACTATTAAAGAAGCCAGAAAAGAGGCGCGCAGGTGTGTCAATACGCTGCGTGTTTCTGCCGAAGAATCGAAACGGATACTTGGTGAGACCATACCTTTTGATTCATTTCCGGGCGGTGAAAACCGGGTGGGATATTATTATCGTTTTCCAATAGGTGTCATACTTGCCATTACGCCTTTCAATGATCCTTTAAACCTTGTGGCACATAAATTAGGGCCGGCAATTGCAGCTGGCAACAGTGTGATATTAAAGCCGGCTTCCGTAACCCCATTTTCAGCTGTCAAACTCGCACAAGCATTTTTCGAATCGGGTTTGCCGCATGAATGCCTGCAGGTTATTACCGGAAATGGCAGTGAAATAGGCCCTGTACTTGTTAAAGATGAAAGAATCAGGATGGTATCATTTACCGGTGGCTTGGAAGCAGGCAAGGACGTTGCCGCCATGGCCGGGATTAAAAAAATCGGTATGGAACTGGGATCCAATTCACCTGTGATTGTTTGGAAAGATACCAACCTTGATTATGCTGTTGAATCATGTGTCTCAGGTGCTTTCTGGGCTGCAGGACAAAATTGCATCGGCGTTCAGAGGATATATATCCACGACAGTATTTATGAAAGTTTCAGAAATAAATTTGTTGAGAAAACCCTGAAATACAAAATTGGGAATAAGCTGAATGATGAAACAGATATGGGGCCGATGATCACCGAAAAAGAAGCCATGAGGGTTGAGAGATGGGTGAACGAAGCAGTAACAGCCGGTGCAACATGTTTATGCGGCGGTAAAAGAAGCGGTGCACTGATGGAACCTACGGTACTTGAAAATGTTCCTGAAACTGCGACGATTCATCATGAAGAGGTTTTTGGGCCTACAGTCAATTTATACAGAATTTCCACCATGGAAGAAGCTGTTGAAAAATCGAACAGCCTTAATTACGGGTTACTCGCTGGAATATTTACTTCGGATATTAACATCGCTTTAAAAGCTGCCTACGAGTTGGATTGTGGCGGAGTCATGATAAATGAGTCAACTGATTATCGCCTCGATTCTATGCCCTTTGGCGGAATTAAGAATTCAGGATTAGGCCGGGAAGGTATCAAGTTTGCACTCCAGGAAATGACCGAACCTAAAGTGGTTTGTTTTACACGGATATAACCTGAAAAATTCACAAGAATTTTTCACCCTTCGGGCCGACAAAAGAAAATCAAGTATTTGGGCAGTAATTGTCATTTTCAAATATTTTCTGTGTCGGGATTGCCTGACCTGCTGCCTACATTACCCATGCTCATTCATAAATTGCATTTCATTTATTTATGAATAAGTCAGGTAAATAAATTGGCAAAAAAAACTCTGGAATTTTCCAGAGTTTTTTTTTGATCAAACTAATTCGTATTCCTGAAGAACCTCCCGGGTAGGTTCACCTTTTTCGTTCCACTTTCTCATTTTGTAATATTGTTCAACGAAAGAATGGAAATATGCTCTTTCCAGTTTTTTGCCTTTCATAAAACCACCGAGGCTTTCTTCGTTGAAAAAGCGTGCAGGCAGTGTGTCATCGGCTTCAGAACGACCATTCCGTAGGTTGTACGCTCTTGCCAGATGTGTGATGCGGGCACCGATTTTCATCAGTTCTTCTGCTGTCCGGGTACTTCCGGTGGCTGCGTTCAGCAGGTCGGCAAGCACCGGCAGACCAAGTGGAAGGAAATCACAGATTACCATGCTGTTTCTGACATTGGTGGCATCGAGACCATCAAAAACGGCGGGAATTATATCTTCAATTTTAAATTCCGGGCCGTTTTCTGATTCAGCGATCCACAGACGTGTGTGACTTGAAAAATCGGCAAGCGCCATGGCAACACCCATCGTTAATGAACCTTTTGGGTTGATACCCGACAGTTCCATGCCGCAGATCTGGATGGCAAAATCCATGCTTCCTTTGCCAATTTTCAAAGCCGCTTCGCGTGTGCCATCGGCAAAAATTTCACCCAAACCTGTTCTGTCGGACATCTGTTTCAGCAGTTCCCGCTGAGCTTCGGCATTACCCCAGTTTAATTTCATGCCTTTGGCATCTTCAATTAAACCTTTTTCATAACATTCCATAGCGAAGGCAACGGTGCCGCCGGCGCTGATGGTGTCTAATCCGAGGTCGTTGCAAATTTCGTTGCCATAAGCGACATCTTTGATATTTGAAATCTCGCACGATGAACCAAGGAATGCAGTGGTTTCATATTCCGGGCCTTCAATTTCATGGCCATCCCAGCGAGCCCATTTGGAGCAGCGTATCGAACAGTTGTAGCATCCGGTATCTTCCCAGTTTAATTCTTCGCGTGTTGTTTCGGAACTAATCTTTTCAAATTCTTCATACTGGACTTTCTGCCAATTTTTCACCGGTAAAATCTCGTTATTCTGGCAACTACGGACGCATTTCATCGTACCTTTCAGGCGGCGGAATTTAACGTTGGGATTATTCAAGACATTTTTTGTTGCTTCTAGATTCAGCTCTTTGAACTTAGTTTCATCAAAATATTTGAATGGAATATTTCCATCAACCACCACAGCTTTCAGGTTTTTTGATCCCATCACGGCACCAACGCCACCACGTCCGAACTGGCGGTGCTTGTCAACACCGATACAGGAGACCTTTGAAAGATTTTCTCCGGCAGGTCCAATGGCAGCAACTCTTGGGTCAGTACCCGGGTGACGTTTTATCAGTTCGTCGTTGGTAAAAAATATCCCTTTACCCCATAATTCTGAAGCATCAAGAATTTCAACATGGCCTTCATTAACATAAATATAAATGGGCTTAGCTGATTTTCCGGTAATATAAATATAATCATAACCGGCAAATTTTAACCGGGGACCAAAACTTCCGCCACAATGGCTATCCTGGGCGCAGCCTGTAAGAGGTGAACGCGTGACCAGTGTGGTGCGTGCGCTTGTCTGCATCTTTGTACCTGTGAAAGGGCCATTAATAAAAATCAACGGATTTTCAGGGTCGTAGGGGGCAGGGGAAGGATTCAGGCGGTTCAGCAAAGCAAAGCCCATACCTTTGGCGCCAATGTATTGGTCGATAAGTTTTTTCTCAGTCTGACCAAACTCAATGGTTTGAGTAGTCAAATCTATTTTTAAAAATTTCCCGGTGTATGACATATTTTATTTTTTATTATAGGTTTACAGGTTACAGGTTACAGGTTAGGCGTTATGGATTATTTTTGGTTGCAAATTCATTTGATATGTGGGTTTTGAGTTATCTATACTTATCTCCTTTAAATTCGGTTTTTTTCAGGTAGTCAATAAATTTGGAAATCTGTTTGCTAATTTCAAGAATACTTGCAAATAAATCGTTGAACTTTTCTTCAGTTATATATTTTCTGTCAAGTATTCGGTAAAGTTGAGATCTGGCTTCACCTGCAGAGGCTTTAGAAATATATAGAAACTGAATAAATTCTTTCTTGCTTCCTCTTTCAAATCCTTCTGCAATGTTGTCCATCACAGAACCGGAACTCCCATTCAACTGATCTTTTAACGCATAATCTTTACAAAGCCCGGTTTCAGTCATTAAAATGTATATCTCATTACATAAACATCTTGCCTTCTGCCAGATTTCAAGATCTTCATACCTATTAATTTTTGACATTTTATAACTATTAATTATCAGGCCACCTTCCAACCTTCCAACCATCTAACCTTCCAACTTTCCAACCTTTCAACCTTCCAACCTTCTAACCTTTGTGAATGGCCAGCATATCAGTTAAAATCGAGTATCCCGTCTGGATTCTTCCTGCTCCGGGGCCTACTATCGTAACATCGCCTAACATATCCGTGGTGAATGTAAGTGCATTATTGGCACCCATAACACCAGCCAGCGGATGAGTCAGTTCAACCATTTCAGGGTTTACAGAGCCGGTTACTTTTCCATTTTTATTTTCAACACAACCGATCAGTTTCCAGCGTTTTCCTTCTTTCTTAGCTTTTTCAATGTCCTTGGGTGTGATCTTTGTGATTCCTTTGCACGCAATATCGTTGATCTTTAAAGGTGCGCCCATCACGACGTTTGCCAGAATGCAAACTTTTCCCCTGGCATCAAAACCTTCCACATCACCTGTCGGGTCTGCTTCAGCATAACCAAGGTCCTGTGCTACTTTCAGAACGGAAGCATAGTCCATGCCTTTTTCCATTTCGGTAAGCATGTAGTTGGTAGTGCCGTTGAGTATTCCTTTAATTTTGCTGATTTCGCATCCGGCTAACGGGCCTTTACTGAGGTTGATGATCGGTGTGCCGGCAACAACGGTGCCTTCAATCATGAATTTTACTCCATTTTTGTCGGCTAGTTTTTTAAATTCCTGATATTTCAGAGCAGCAGGGCCTTTGTTGCTGGTGACCACATGTTTTTTTGCGCTCAGTGCGGTTTTCACATGATCAATAGCCGGGCCGCCGGTTTTCAGGTCGGTGTAGGTAAGTTCGCAAACGATGTCGGCATTGCAGTTTTTAATTAACGAAAGGGTATCTTTTTTATAAAGGTCTTTTGTGAATTTTTTCTTTGCCTTGGCGATTTTCAGCATTCCCGGAATATCAAGCCCTTTGGCATTGTAACAATTTCCATAAGCAAAGTCGGCTACTGCCACAATATCAAAGTCAAATTTGTAATTGTCTTTCAAATATTTCTTTTTATTCAGGAGTATCTCGCTGATACCTTGTCCGACGGTACCAAAACCTATGATTGCAATTTTGTGTTTCATAAAAATTTAATTGTTTAGTTTTATAATCAGGGAATTCTATTTTTTATTTAATGTTGCTGATGAGGCGCCTCCGGCAGAATATTCGGGAGATGTGAAGAATACTTTTTTGCCGTCGAGTGTTGATAAAGCCTGGTCGAGATCTGCGATGATATCATCTGGATGTTCGCCGCCAACACAAAGACGTATCAGGTTTGAAGGAATGCCGGCCAGTTTACGTCCTTCTTCGCCTTGCTGCGAATGTGTAGAGATGGCAGGGATCGTGGCAACGGATTTTATTCTTCCAAGGTCGGTAGCACGCCAGATTCTCTGGAACGCATCAAATACGTTGCGTGTTTTTTGTGCATCACCTTTAACATGGAACGACATCAGGTGTCCGTAACGGTTCACAGGTTTGCCGTACATTTCGTCATATTCCGCATCAACAAGCCACAGGTATTCGGAAGCAAGTTTATGCAATGGATGTGATTCAAGGCCTAAGTAATCAACCTGTTCAATATGTTTGTGTGATTCGAGGTATTTGGCAACTTTCATGGTGCTGCGGCTGAACATATCAACTTTGGAACGCAGCGTGCGCATATCATTCAGTGCCAATATAGCATTCATGGGAGAAATGTTTGGCCCCATATCCCGGTTTGGCAGTTGTTTGAGGTAACCGCCGTAACAAGCTTTCAGTTCATCACAGCTATAGCGTGATACTAAGTTGTCGCGTGCGATCACAGCGCCGGAAATGGCAAACCCGCTTGAAGTGATGGTTTTGGTTGATGATTGTATTACCACATCGGCGCCAAGCGTTAATGGACGCAGCAGGGCAGGAGTGGCCACCGTATTATCGATGATCACGGGGATACCATGAGCATGTCCCAGTTCAATAACTTTTTTCAGATCAAAGAATGCCTGAGAAGGGTTGCTGGGCATTTCACCATATAGGAAGCGGGTGTTTTTATCTATTTTGGATTCCCATTCCTTAATATCGTTTGAGTTGACGATCTTGCGCCATTCAATATTGCGCTCCTGATCCTTACGTACACCGAACTGCTGGAATGTCCCACCATAGACCTGGCAGGTAGCCACAAAATTCATTTTCTGATTTGGATTTTTTGGATCCACAGCAAGAAATGGTTCCGTAGCGCTTGCGATAGCCGCCATTCCTGAAGATGTTGCACAACAGGAGGTGCCGGTTTCCATGCCGTATCCTTCGAGCAGGGCCATTACTCCTTCAAAATAATACATACTCGGGTTTCCAATGCGTGAATAACACCATGTTGGCACCTGATATGCCAATGCTGCTTCCATTTCATCCGAATCGCGGTAAGCCTGCGATGAAGACATATATATTGGTTCAATAATGGAGCCCTGATTAAAATCAAGCGCTTCCTGCATGGAATAAACTCCGTGTACTGCAATGGTATCAAAGCGGCATTTTTTCATTCTGCCAATATTTTCTGCATGCCATTGTGCCGAACGTTTTGCGGCATCTTTGTAATAATCAATTCCGTTAGGTTTCATAGTTTTAAATTTGATAGGACAAACCTAATTATTTTTTTTGAATGCTTACTAAAATTTTAAAAAAATATCAGGCGTTGATTTAGAATTTCTTAATCAGGCACTAAGCATCCTTTTTATATGCCATCTGAGCACCAGCAGCGTTAACAGCGTAGATGTGATATCGGCCGCCGGTGAACCAAGCCATACACCGTTTAATCCCCATAAGTGCGGCAGGATCAATAAGGCCGGAATAAGAAACAGAACCTGTCTCGTCAGCGATAATAATATTGAAATTTTCGCATTGCCGATGGATTGAAAAAAGCTTGATGTTACGATCTGAAATCCTACCAAGGGAAACATCATCAGGTTTAATCTCATGCCCGTGGTTGACATCTCAATGAGCATGCTGTCGTTTGTAAATGCAGTAGAAATCAGCCGCGGCAACAGTTCCGCAAGTAAGAATCCGAAACTGGTCACAATGGTGCCGGCCACAATGGTCAGTTTAAAAGTTTTTATTACACGGGGTATTTGTTTCGCCCCGAAATTATATCCCACGATAGGTTGCATACCCTGACAAAACCCAAGAACAACCATCACGGTCAGGTTCCCGATACTGTTTATAATCCCGAAAGCACCGATAGCGTAATCACCACCGTATTTCCGCAGGCTGAGGTTCATGATCGAAACAACAACGCTGGCGCAGATCAGAATTAAAAACTGAGACATCCCGATCGAGATGATATCTTTAATGATCACCTTTTTCAGCTTCATATAACCGGGAAGAAAGTGCACAAAACTGCTGATTTTGGTAAAATGAAACCCTGCTGTGGCTGCACCCGTCAGTTGGGCGAATACCGTTGCCAGCGCGGCCCCGCGGATGCCCCAATGAAAAACAAAAATAAAAAGCGGTGCAAGAACAAGGTTTACAGCAACCGTGATCAGCGTGGTCATCATGGCTTTGCCCGGATAACCGGATGCCCGCATGATGTTATTAAGCCCGTGATAAAGATGAGTAAAAACATTCCCAATCAACAAAACCTGCATGAATTCTTTAGCGTAAGGCAGGGTTTCATGGCTGGCCCCAAGGGCATAGAGGATGGGTTCAAGAAAAATCAAGGTTGCCAGTCCCACTGCCAGTCCAAGAATAATATTCAACATTACGGCATTGCCAAGGATCAGCGTGGCGCCTTTCCGGTCGTGTTGCCCGAGCCTGATTGATACCATGGAACTGGCGCCAACACCAACCATAGCGCCAAATGCCGCCGTGATGTTCATCAGCGGAAAAGTAAGCGCCAGTCCTGAAATAGCCAGCGGGCCTACGCCCTGGCCAATAAATATCCTGTCGATGATGTTGTAAAGCGACGCAGCTGCAGTTGCTGTTATGGCAGGAAGAGAGTAATGCCAGAGAAGCTTACCAAGTTTTTCAACACCGAGATCATTTGTTTTTGCGTTCATTATATGGTGCAGGGCACTTAGAAAGGCTTAGCGTATTTTTTCAATTTTCTATCCTGATTCATGAGCGTGTACCGGTTGCAAATTTAGGTATTTCTTTATACGATGGCGATTTTTACAAATGAAATTTCAGTGTTGACGCCATTTTAATAATTTAACCGCTGAAATAAAAAATTCACTCATCCTGAATGAACTTGTATGAAAAGTTGATAAGATTTTTATTAAAGAGAAAATTTACACAATGAATATTTTTTTATTTTTGTGAGTTAATAAACGATATTAATTACGTAAAATATTCTTATATGAGTATTAAAAGGTTTTTATTATCAGTTTCAGTTTTTATGCTTATAGGTTCATTTTCCTATTCGCAGGACTGGAAGTTAGAAATGGATAAGGACGGAGTAAAGGTATATACGCGTCCGGTAAAGGGTTCAAATATAAAGGAATTCAGGGGGGAGATTACTGTTAAATCAAATATGGGAAGTATTCTTGCCATTATTGACAGTGTGCCTGAGTATACCAGATGGATGTATAAGTGCAGTTATGCCGAGCGGCTGAAAAAAATAAACCGCATCTCAGGATACGTTTATTCGGTACTTGCCTCACCCTGGCCTTTGACCGACAGGGATATGTGTACCTATTATAATGTGACGCAGGATACAAATACAAGGATAGTCACTATTTCGATCAAAGGAGTAAAGGATTATATCCCGTCAAAGCCGGATAAAGTCAGGATTCCAAGTATTAAAGGTTACTGGCAGTTGATACCGGTATCCAAAGGAATAACAAAGGTTGTTTACCAGGTACACAGTGAATCAGGCGGATCAGTACCTGCTTCCATTGTAAATATGTATATTACGGATACACCTTATTATAATTTAATAAATCTAAAAAAAATTGTTGAATCGCCGCTTTTACCCAAAGTCTATATGAAGGATGTGAAGGAGATTTAGTACTCAGACGGATATTTTATGATGTCATAAGCATACTGACTTTCCCGACGCTTTCAGGTCGGGGCGCTCTGAACCAGCTGGAGGAATAATAAAAGCCTCTTTGCTCGATCAATGTATAAAACTTCATAGCATTTTTATAAATACCTAAATGGCGTCTATAAGAAAACTCGTGTTTTCATACAAACACTAAATAAAATATAATATTTTCATAACAATTCATTTTTTTTTATATTTGTTGAGTAAACGTTTAAAAATGTTTACAAACGGTTATAAACGAGTTTAAAAGTTATTTGGTTTATTTATGAAGATTTAAAATATAAAAATGATTGTTGCCACTGTAATATCAAAGTAGAAATAGCAGTAATAAGATAGCACAATCGTTAGCAATAATTAAAATTAAATAACATGAAAACAGCAATCTTGACAATTATCGTATTTTTTGGAATTCTTCTGAATTCGAAAGCACAAGTGACATTAGAGGCCACGTATGATACTGCCTGTTATAATCTATATATGGTTAATTTAGAAATATCAGGTTTGAAATATGCAAGAATTACACGTGATTCTGGAGATAGATATATTAGATTATATAACTTAAATCATTCAATTTGGAAAACAATTAATTGTAATTCTTTTCCAACATCCTATTCTTTATCACCAAATCCTCCTTATGGTATGGATACAACCCGAATTTATAACTTTGATGTTTTATATATTACTGAGAATTTATTTAACCTTGATAATAAAGTTGAATTTTTATTTTGTGTAAGTGGATTTAGATATTATACGGGGATCTATAATGAAGATGGAACATTAATTTTTGGACAGGATAGTGCTTGGCCCGGTTGCCGCCAAAACATGCCGCAACAGCAAGTTCCAATCTATAATACTCCTAATGGAACTAAAATGATTTTGAGCTTTCCGAATACAAACAAAGCAAAAGTATATGGTTTAGCAGGCATTATTACTTCGACTATTTCATTAAATAATTCATTCGGCAATGAATCTCTAAAGATATTTCCTAATCCAACCTCGGGCTTTACGACCATAGAATATTATTTGCCAGACAAAATTAAAAGTGGCAATATTGATATATATGACATGACAGGGACTTTGATAAAGAGTTATACGGTAGACAATGCTTTTCATAATTTGACTCTAAACAGTGATGAATTATCTTCAGGCACGTATATTTATAGTTTAGTAGCATCCGGAAAAGTTGTTGAATCACGTCAAATAATTGTAACAAAATAATAATAACTATAGCTAGCTCAGATGTGCGAAGTTTCCGAACTTCGCACCGCGGTTAGGCACAAGTAAAAAGCAACCATGACTCCATAAATTATGAAAACAAATACACTTCATAATCCTTTCCTTAAATTTGAAAGTTATCAAACATTTTTGGTTGTTCCATTAATTGTTTTGTGTTTGTTTTTCCAAACAGGGTGTAAAAAGACGTATATTAAAAAACATTACACTGGCAATTTTTATTTCACTGTATATCGGACTGAATCGCACTGCTACAATAATAATTCTTATTACACCTATGAAACGCTTTCTTCTCAAGGTACTATAATTTATAATGAGAAGACAAAAATCCTTAAAATAGTTTATTTACCTGACATATCAATTGACTGTTCTATTGACAGGGACGGTAAGCTATACAAAGATAGTAGTTCTGGTTTACCAACAATTTCGGGTAATTTTATTAATGAAAATGAAATTGAATTTAACAGCCAATGGGGATTTGACCAATATGTGTGTTGGGCTGCCTATGATAGAGTTACCGGAGAAAGACAGTGAAATAATAAAGATGTTTATGTTGAAAGTAATTTAAGTGGTGCGAAGTTCCCGAATGGTGTAGTTTCAAACAACAAATTAGATAGTGCGAAGTTGCTCCATAGGAGCACCTATGGTGCAAATTTCGCACAACAGAAAATGAGAGTTTCATTACTAACATAATAATTGCTATTCATACAGAACTGGCGCAAGAGGAAAGACGGGTTCTTAGTGAACGTGTGAAATCAGGATTAAATAAAGCCTGAAAACAAGGCAAAATAATTGGCAGAATTAAAGGTAGTACGAAAAGTAAGATAAACTTCTTAAAGAGTATAAATGTCGCTAATGGCTTAAAAACGGGTTTCTTGCTAATACATTGTGCGTTGTTATAAGGCGTATCAAAAAAACACAGTGATAAAAGTAAAAAAAGTATTAATTTAATTACCATATATAATGTTTTTTTTAATAAATATTATATATTTGTATGAAAAAACAAATTGTTATCATTTGTAAATGTTTGCAAATGGACTTACTGCAACGCAATCGTTAGCATTCGCAGGAGACAACACAGCAACAGATTGAAAAAAAACTACAAAATAGATGAATAAGAATGAGTATTCATAAAAAAAAAGGAGGGCATAAATGCGACACAAACACACCAAAGTTGCATGGAGAAAGGCAAAAGGAGAAATCACTTTCTTGAAATTAAAAAGTTTTGGAGTGGCAACATTTTTAATTATTGCCTTTTCCCTTTCAACTGTATCAGCACAAACAAGCGTTAACGCCACAGGTGGGAATGTTTCGGGTAGCGGAGGCTCGGCGAGCTATTCCGTTGGACAGGTTGTTTATACTACCCACACCGGAACAAATGGCTCGGTAGCACAAGGAGTACAGCAACCTTACGAAATTTCGGTAGTATCAGCTATTGAAGAAGCCAAAGGTATCACTCTTTCGGTATCAGCTTATCCTAACCCAACAAGCGATTATCTTATTTTAGAAGTAACTGACTTTTCCCTTTCCCCTCTTACCTTTTACCTTTACGACATGAATGGAAAACTTCTGCAAACCCAAAAAATCACGAACAACCTAACGAGTATTGTTATGAGCAATCTTGTACCTGCTACGTATTTTGTAAAAGTAATTCAAGAAAAAAATGAAGTAAAAACATTTAAGATAGTAAAAAGGTAAAAGTAGAAAGGGAAAAGTAGGAAGGTGAAAGTATGGGAATAGCAAGGTTTGAGGATATTATTGCATGGCAGAAGTCAAAAGAACTTACCCTTCAAATATATAGTTTGTTTGAAGCAAGTAAGGATTTTGGTTTTAAGGACCAAATACAAAGGGCATCTGTTTCAATTATGAATAATATTGCTGAAGGTTTTGAACGTAAAAGCAATAAAGAATTTAAACAATTCCTTTATATTGCCAAAGCTTCGTGTGGTGAAGTCCGGTCCATGCTTATTATTGCATATGAACTTAAAAAGATAAATATTTCCGATTACGAAGCATTATCGACTCTTTCATTAGAAATATCAAAAATGTTATATGGTTTAATTACCAAATTATAAATATTAAAATTTTTAATTATGAAAACAAATTTATTAAAAATAGTATTGGTACTTCTGACTTGTACCTTTTCCCTTTCAGCTGCAATAGGGCAATCACCCGAAAGAATTAGCTATCAGGCAGTAATAAGAGATAGTAGCAATGCCTTAGTTACAAACACGCAAATAGGGATGGAAATCAATATTCGTCAAGGTTCTATATCAGGATCTGTTGTTTACACGGAAACTCAAACACCAACCACCAATGCCAATGGTTTGGTAAGTATTGAAATTGGCGGTGGAACAGGTTTTAGTGCTATTGATTGGTCAGCAGGTACTTATTTTATTGAAACCAAAACAGCAGTAGTTCCTCCATTGACCACATACACCATTACAGGGGCAAGCCAATTGTTAAGTGTTCCTTATGCATTGCATGCAAAAACTGCTGGATCCACTACAGAAACCGACCCTATTTATACTGCAAGCCAGGCTGCTAACATTTCGGCTAGCGATATAACAAATTTAAGTAATCTGTCTGGCACTAATACCGGCGATCAGGATTTAAGTTCCTTTGCAACAAATACAGCTTTGGCTGATTCTGTTTCTATATTAGATAATGAAAAAGTTGATAAAGTAGCAGGTAAAGATCTACTTTCTAATGGCACTGCAATTGGACAAATGCTTTATTGGAACGGTACTGCTTGGGTAACTATTGATCCGGGAAGTGCAGGACAAGTAATAGTAGCAGTTAATGGAATACCTACATGGGGCGTTCCTCAAACTGCTGGAACTAATGAAGTCCAGAATCCAACAACTGGAAAAATTTGGATGGATCGCAATTTAGGCGCTAGTCAAGTAGCAACAAGCAGTACTGATGCTAATGCTTATGGTTATCTGTACCAATGGGGAAGAGGCACCGATGGACATCAAATAAGAACTTCAGGTACAACAGGTACTTTAGCAACTTCTGATACACCGGGGCATGCTAACTTTATTACCATTAGTGGCGGTGCTAACGATTGGCGAACACCAGGTAATGACAATTTATGGCAAGGTGTAAACGGAATAAATAATCCATGCCCTACTGGTTATAGATTGCCAACTTATGCAGAACTTGTTTCTGAAAGCGCAACCTGGAGCAGTAGTAATGCAGCAGGAGCATACGCCTCTGTGCTTAAATTGACACAAGGAGGCCTACGCTATTGTGGCACAGGTGCACTTGGCAATGTTGGCTCTCTTTGCTGTTATTGGTCAAGTACTGTAAGTGGCGCGTATTCGAAATGTATATGGGTTACTTCTTTTGGTATCTACCCAAATAATAGCGATTGTTATCGTGCAGAAGGAAATTCTGTTAGATGTATTAAGAATTAGTAATTATATATTTATAATAATAAAAAAGTTCGTAAGGTTTTTGCTTTATGAACTTTTTTATTATTCCTGAAAACTAAACATCCTATAATTTTAAATATAATGAGTTCTAAAAAAATTCTAATATTATTTATTGTTAGCTTTTTATCAATATCTGTTTCAGCACAAAGCACTATTACAGGGTATTTCCAAGCTTTAACCGGGCAAAAGGTTCGCTTATTTGGCTTTGATGGTTTTATTTCTTCAACACTTGATAGTACAGTCGTTTCAGATAATGGTATTTTTAAATTAAAATATTCCGAAAAAAATAAAGGAATGGGATATCTTGTAACCAGGGATAACAAAGCATATTTTGTTGTGCTTAGTGGGGAGGATATTCAGCTAAAGGGAGAAACTTTTGATTTTCCTGAAACTATTACAATTCTATCAGGAAAAGAAAATCAGTTATTCAAACAATATGCAACAGAACATTTAACACGCGAACAAGCATTGGATGCATGGATATATTTGCAAAAGATTTATCAGAAGGATTCCATTTTCATAAAACAAAAAATTTCACAACAAAACATTGCCAGCGAAATAATGCGTATTAAACAAGAAGATAATGACTTTCTGAAAAGTATAAATGAAAAAAGCTATATGAGCTGGTATTTACCAATACGCAAATTAATAAGTTCCGTTTCTGCAATTGCACAATATCGTACTGAAGAAATAGAAGCTACGATTGCTGCATTTAGGAAAATCAATTATACTGATGAACGATTATATAAAAGTGGTTTATTGAAAGATGTTATCGAAAGCCATTACTGGTTACTCGAAAATATGGGGCAACCATTAGATTCGGTTTATAATGCAATGAATATTTCAACAAATTATTTGCTATCAAGCTTATCTAAAGATGAAAAAAAATTCAATGAAATAACTAAATATGTTTTCGATTTATTGGAAAGCCATAGCCTTTTTAAAGCATCAGAATATTTAGCTGTAAAAGTATTAACACAAAATAGCTGCACACTCAACAATAATCTTGCAAATAAACTCGAAATGTACCGGGCAATGAAAACAGGAAACACTGCTCCCGATATCTTATTTACAGGTGATGTTTTTAAAAATGGAACAGTTGAAAATACAACAAAATATTTATCTGAAATGAAGTCAGATTACAAAGTAGTTATTTTTGGAGCCAGTTGGTGTTCAAAATGCACAGAAGAATTAGGACAATTACTTCCAATTTATGATAAATGGAAAGCAAAAGGGGTAGAGGTAGTATTTATTTCTTTAGATACCGTAAAATCAACTTTTAAAAGCTTTTCCAGCGTATTTCCATTCATCAGTATGTGCGATTATAAGAAATGGAACACGCAAGCCGTAAAAGATTATTATGTATTTGCTACGCCAACTTTATATTTACTCAATAGTAAGCGAGAAATTTTGCTTCGTCCTAATTCTGTTAGTCATTTAAACTCGTGGATAGATTGGTATTTGGTGCAGGGGAATAAATAAAAATAGTATCAAAAATACTTTTCTCCAATAAATTAATGAGCCAAAAAACTCAAAAAAGTCCCGTTTTCCCTCTGTTATCAAAAAACAAATATTCGAACGATTTTTCAAAAATTTAAATGTTTTTGATACATTTGTGAATATAATTGATGCATAGTTAATTAATTTAAATACCATAAATATGAAATCAAATATGCACAAATTCATATTAGTGTTGATCATCACATTAACAAATCTGCTCATTAGCTCATCAATTTTCGCGCAAGCCCCCGAAAAGTTCAACTACCAGTCGGTAGTCCGTGATAATGCCGGAAACATCCTGGCCAACCAGCCGGTTTCGTTTCGTATCAGCATCCTTCAGGGTTCTGCCGGAGGTGCCGCCGTATATACAGAAACCCATACAGACACGACCAATGCTTATGGATTATCTGTTTTGAAAATAGGTGGCGGTACGTCCGTAAACGGCACCATGTCCGCTATAAACTGGGCTAATGGGCTTTATTTTATACAGGTAGAACTCGACCAGACCGGCGGTAACACTTATGTCTTAATGGGCACGACGCAGTGTGTAAGTGTCCCCTATGCCATACACTCAAAAACGTCAGATAGCATTACCGGAACAATTACTGAAACCGACCCTAAAGTGGGAACTAACACAACAGATTATCTTTCGAAGTGGAATGGGACTTCTTTAGTTACATCTTCGTTATTTGATAATGGCAATGTAGGAATTGGCACCAATACACCAAACGCAAGTGCAGCTCTTGAAATATCAAGCAATACACAAGGTTTTTTGCCACCAAGATTATCATATACGGAAATACAGGCAATTTCAAACCCTGCAGAAGGCCTGATCGTATACAATACGTGTTCTAAAACACTGAATGTATATAATGGTACACGCTGGGTAGATATGAATGGTAACTTGGCTTTGATCCAAATTGGCGATTTGTATGCCGGTGGTATTGTATTCTATGTGACTTATGATAATTGCGAACAGCATGGACTCGTTTGTGCACCAAGCGACCAGGGCGCAGTTCCATGGGGTTGTTATGGAACAGCAATAACAGGGGCTGATGGAACAGCAGTGGGAACAGGAAATCAAAATACAACGGATATTGTAACTGGATGCACCGAAGCAGGTATAGCGGCAAAAATATGCTACGAATTGGATTTAAATGGTTACAGCGATTGGTTTTTGCCATCTAAAGATGAGCTAAATCTAATGTATGTACATCTGAAAACCCAGGGACTTGGTAGTTTTCTTGATGACTACTATTGGAGTTCCAGTGAGTACAATGCAGACATGGCTTGGGATCAGAGTTTCTGGTTAGGCTGGCAGCTCTACCATGAAAAGTATTATACAGGCTATTACTATGTGCGTGCTGTACGGGCTTTTTAAATTACCTGTTTAAAAATTTCTTGTAGTATAGCAAGCAGTAGGTATTAGAAAACAATTAACTAACAATATTACTCAGGAGTTGAACACAGAATTTGTTATATACCATGTTTTGATGGGGGAGATTCCCTGTCGCGACATGCTTATGTTGGGACTCGGAATGACAGACAATGATTGTATAGGGAAGGGGCAGCGCGGAAAATGCATTAATATGGAGATTCCTCGGTGTGCTCGGAATGACAGCGATAATATTTAATTGTGGTGAGGCAGCGGCGGCTTCGCCGCCGCTGCTTTACCCTCTCCAAAGAAAGGCACTGTCATTCCGAATTCCGCCACAGGCGGGATGAGGAATCTTTAAAAAAAAGGGGAGGATAAAAAAATGAAAATTCATATTTATTATGTTTATATACCAACAAATGCAAATCATACCGTGTTATATACCGGTGTTACCAATGATATTGTCCGACGGTGTTTTGAACATAAGAAAAAGATAATAAAAGGGTTTACATATAAATACAATGTTGATAATCTTGTCTATTATGAAATATTTGAAAATATTGATTTGGCAATCGCCAGAGAAAAACAAATAAAAGGATACTCGCGATCAAAAAAAACAGCATTGATAGATTCATTTAATCACCAATGGAAAGACTTATATGTTAATGGTAAAATAGAAAAACCTGAAAATGGAGATTCCTCGCTTCGCTCGGAATGACAGACAATGATGGTATAGGGAAGGGGCGCCGCCGCCCCTTCCCACCCTAACCAGGGATGCAGCGTCATTCCGAGTGTAGCGAAGCGGAATGAGGAATCTCCCAATCGTAAGAAAAGGAAACATGAAACAAAATACAAAACAAACCAAACCAAGATAAAATGAAAAAGTTCACATTAACCATAGTTTTGGCAGTTATTGCTGCTATGAGTGCTTTCGCTCAAGCCCCCGAAATGTTCAACTACCAGTCGGTAGTCAGGGATAATGCCGGAAACATCCTGGCCAACCAGCCGGTTACGTTTCGTATCAGCATCCTTCAGGGTTCTGCCGGAGGTGCCGCCGTATATACAGAAACCCATACAGACACGACCAATGCTTATGGATTATCTGTTTTGAAAATAGGTGGCGGAACGCCCGTAAACGGTACCATGTCCGCTATAAACTGGGCTAACGGACTTTATTTTATACAGGTAGAACTCGACCAGAATGGTGGCAGTACTTATGTGACCATGGGTACGACACAACTGATTAGTGTGCCTTATGCGTTATATGCCGGAACTGCTGAAAGTATTTCGGGGACCTTGACCGAAACCGACCCTGTGTTTACCGCATGGGATAAAGATTACAACGATTTAATCAATACCCCGGCTATTCCAACAGTGCCAACAAATGTCAGCGCTTTTACAAATGATGCCGGCTATCTTACAACTTATACCGAAACCGACCCAAGCGTACCCCTCGGCACCCAAATCGGACAAATGCAGTACTGGAACGGCTCGGAATGGGTAACAGTTGCAGCAGGAAACGAAGGACAAATTTTGACTTTTAGTAGTGGTGTACCAACATGGAAAACCGAGGTAGGCGCTAACTTTGTAATTAATTTTAACACTGGCAAAATCTGGATGGACCGCAACCTTGGTGCATCGCAAGTAGCAACAAGCAGCACCGATGCCACTGCTTACGGTCACCTTTACCAATGGGGACGAGCCGCCGATGGGCACCAGGTAAGAACAAGCGGAACAACTTCTACATTGGCAACAAGCGACACTCCCGGACATGGTGATTTTATTACATATAGCAGCAGCCCTAACGATTGGCGCAACCCACAAAACGACAATTTGTGGCAGGGCGTAAGCGGCATCAACAACCCTTGCCCAAGTGGTTACCGCATACCAACAGAAGCAGAATGGGAAGCAGAGCGTACAAGTTGGAGTAGCAATAATGCAGCCGGTGCTTTTGCCTCTCCACTTAAATTGCCCGTGGCAGGCTACCGATACGGCAGCAATGGTTCGCTCAACCTTGTGGGTTCCAATGGCCTCTATTGGTCGAGTACCGTGGCTGGTACTTCCTCGCGGGGCCTGGCCTTATACAGTAGCACTGCCGGCATGCTCAGTTACTTCCGGGCGTACGGGTTCTCTGTACGTTGCATTAAGGATTAGAATGAGTTAATAAGGTAAAAGTAGAATTGTAAAAGTTCCCTATATGCACGCCTGCGGGTATTTTTGACACAAGCGTAACGAAAAAATTGGCGTTTTCTTACAAACACTAAATAAAATATAATATTTTCATAACTCTTCATTTTTTTTTATATTTGTTGAGTAAACGTATACAGAAGCATACAAATGTTTGTAAACGGGTATAAAAGTTATTTGGCTTATTTACAAAGATATAAAAATAAAAAAATGATTGTTGCCACGGTATTATCAAAGTAGAAATAGAAGTAATAAGATAGCACAATCGTTGGCGGGCATAAGAAATTCGACATTTTCAATGAGATATTTAATTATTATAATTTGGACAGTTTTGCAAAATTTTGTTTGTTTTGCTCAGCAACTTGACACAATTATAAAGAATGACACCATATCATATTTTGATTTTGGTAAAGATTCATTGTATGAAGAACAATTAATTCTTAAATCTAAACAAGGAACTATGTCTGATTGTGAATTTGCAGTTAAAAATGCCAATCATGACTTTGAAGAATCTAATTTTTCATTTCATTCTGGAGAATACTTTCCCATCGAAAGTACCTATTTATATGTCCTTAGGACATATTATAAAATTATGTTGTATTTTACCAATGACTTGTTTTCACATGAATATTATAAATGTTATGATTCAATAATGACTATCAATTTGAAAACTAAATATGGAGGTGGTTTTCAGGAAAAAGCAAAAGCAAAGTCAGACAGTTTAGAAAATTTGAAAAACTGGAGAAAAGATGCAGAATTTCCAGGTGGTCAGGACTCATTAATTAAATACATTAATAATAAACTTCTAAATGTAAAGATAAAGACAAACACAACTCAACAAAAAATTCTTGTGAGTATAGATATTGATTCAACGGGAAAAGTTGAAAATCCTTTTATTTTGCGAGGAATTAATTATGAGATAGACAACTTAGTTTTATTAATAATGACTCAATTACCACATTGGGAGCCTGCTTATTTATTTGGTAAACCAATCAGACAGCGATGGACTATTCCAGTTACAATAGATAATTTAAAATAAATTACGCCCGCTAATCGAGTAGACGGCCTCGCCAGTAGTTAACTGACGAGGTGCGCCTCTCACACCAATGTACGTAAGGTTCTCGTATACAGCGGTTCATTAAGATGTGGAGCAACCAGTTGTGCGAAGTTTCCGAACTTCGCACCGAGTAAATGTTAGTCTTTGACTAATACCATTAGCCATTATAATTTAGTCTGAAATTAACAACGTAATGTGAAGAAC
>CAZVKJ010000033.1:0-48699 GCA_964626855.1 uncultured Bacteroidales bacterium | reverse complement strand
AAATTAATGATTTTTACACTTTAACTCATTGTCCTAATTTCGGGGTCCATTATACAACAAGGGAAATTGATATTATAATTAAGACGGTTACTACCAGATATACTATCTTGCGGTGATATAAACTCCATTGCAGAATTCTTTCATAATAAGTCACTATCTTTTTATAAGTATTTTCAACCAAAATGGCGAACTTTCCAATAAAGGATTTTTTTGCAGTATCTTGTATTTTGCTGAAACGCGATGCTAATAAAGGTGTGATGGTAAACGAAACAATAAGACTCATCAGTGTTGCAAACACAATAACTAAAGAAAATTCTCTTAACATATTACCAATCATGCCTGATACCAATGATAAAGGCAGGAAAACCACGATATCAACCATTGTAATTGCTACTGCAGTAAAGCCGATTTCGTTTCTGCCATCAAGTGCTGCCTTACGCTTGTCTTTTCCCAATTCCAGATGCCGGTATATGTTTTCAAGAACCACAATAGAATCATCTACCAAAATACCTATCAATAAAGAAAGAGCCATTAAGGTAAGCAAATTCAGAGAAAAATTAAAAATATACATGGCAATAAAAACCGAAATGATGGAAGCAGGAATCGAAATTAAAACTATAACAGAGTTTCGGATACTATGTAAAAAAACAAACATAACAAATGCAACAATCAAAATGGCAAAGCCCAAATCTTCCATAACCGCATTAGCAGAAGCTAAAGTATACGTGGAATTATCGGAGGCAATATTAAACTTTAACTGATAGTCAGAATATTGATTTTCGAGCAATGTCAACTGCTCTTTAACCTTTTTACAAACATCAACTGTATTAGCATCTGTTTGTTTCTGAATAATGATGCCAATAGAATTTTTACCATTGATTTTATTCAGATTAGTCTGTTCTGCCATACCATCAACAATTTCTGCAATATCTGATAATTTGATACTGCTACCTGAGCTTGTTCTTGAAACAGTTGTGTTACGTAACTCTTCTATAGATTTAATCTTGCCCAATAACCTGACCGTGTACTGTTTTACATCGCTTTCAATCTTTCCGGTCGGCATTTCAATGTTTGAATTATAAATTGACTGGTAAACCTGACTGATTGTAATCTTGTATGCATCGAGTTTGCTTTTATTGATGTTGATTTTAATTTCTCTTTCATTACCGCCAACCAGTGAGACTTGTCCAACGCCTTTAAGTTTTGAAAGTTGTGATTTGATTTGGTTTTCTGTTAACAAATACAATTTTGTCGGGGCTATTTTTGCAGTAACCCCAAGCTTAATTACCGGTAGTTCATCAGAAGAAAATTTGTTAATTGATGGCGACTTCACTCCGCTTGGAAGATTGGCCACCATTGCATTGATTTTACGTTGGGCATCCTGTACTGCTAAATTAGCGTCAGCATTGGATTCTAATTCGATAGTAATTGATGATAGTCCTTCTTGAGAAGTAGATTGCATGCTTTTAACATTCTCTAAAGAAGAAAGGGCATCTTCTAATTTTTTGGTAACAGAACTTTCTACCTCATTTGCCGATGCTCCCGGGTATATTGTTACAATACTGAGTGCAGGAAAATTTAGTTTGGGAATTAGTTCGTAGTTTAATTTTGTATAGCAGGTTATACCCAGAATAGCTAAGACAGCAAAAACTACTGCCACCAGCGTTGGCCTTTTTATTGCAATTTCTGTTATAGACATAATATTAATATTTAATTTAATATTTTAATCGCTTTATTATCTGATAGGTTTATCTGTCCGTTTACAATTACTTTTTCACCTTCCTTTAATCCGGAGATAACCTTAATATATTTATCATTTCCGCTTCCTACAATGATTTTTTTAAGAATTGCCCTACCGTTTTCAGCAACATAAACGGAAGCTTCTGTCATGCTTCCTAAAAGAGATTCGCGCGGAATATACAACGCCTCCGCTGGCACAGGAAGCTTAATCATTACATTTGCAAACGTCCCTGATTTTAAAGGATATTTTGAACTATTGGGAATTACAATTTCAACAGGGTAGTTATGTGAATCATCACCCTGAGAACTAATAAAACTGATATCCCCTTCAAATGTTACTCCGGGATATACATCGGTTGTTATAATTGTTTTATCATTTACCTTTAGTTGATAAACATTGGATTCAGATACATTCAATTTTATTTTAAGTTTTGAAATATTGACAATTGTTGCGATAGGGCTGCCAATATTTATGTATTCGCCCTCTTCAATCAGTTTGTTTATAATGATACCGTTTATCGGGGATTTAATTGTCGCATCGGAAAACTGTTTTTCTGCTTGTTCTAATTGTATTTCAGCATTATCGTACAAATTTTGGGCTTCGTTTAATTGCTGCTCTGTTGCAGTACCTCCTTTATAAAGGTTATCATATCTTTCCAGATCCTTTTTAAGTTTTGCAGCACTAATACTTGCCGTTTGAACAGCAAGTTTTTTTAACTTATCATCAATGATGGCAATAATGCTCCCTTTTGATTTTTGCTGTCCGAGTTCAACATTCAGCGAAGTAATTGTTCCCGGCGTTTCCGCAGCAATATCAACTTTTGAATATGCCTCCATATAACCCGTCAATTGTAAACTGTCGCTTATTAACATCTTTGAAACAGAATAAACATTTACAGATACATAAGCTAAATCGGTACTTACATTTTTGTTAGCGTTTATTTTTTTATAATTGGTGGATAATCTAAATACAATAAGCGCCAATACTACTAAAGTGATAACGATGATGATTATTCTTTTCATAATCCTGTGTTTTATTAATTATTGATAAATTTCATTAAATTACCTTTTGCCTTTTCCAGCTCAAGACGGACAATACAGAGAGCCAATAATTTATTGAAGTACGTATTTTGTGCAATCGTATATGAGCTTTCGCTCTGAATGAGGTCAAGTGTTGAGCCGGCGCCTTGCTGATACTCCAATTGCGTATTTTTATATACACTTTCGGCTAAATCAAGGTTTTCTTTTTCCCTGTTAATATTGTCTAACGCATTTTTATATTGAGTTTCATAGTTAGAAATATCTACTTTAATTGATTGCTCAGTAAGTAATAAGTTTTCTTTTGCTATTTTCATGTTCAATTCTGACTGGGCAAGTCTTGAATTTCTCTGAAGTCCATCGAATATCGGAATGCTGAGTTTTATGCCGATCCCGGAACTTGGGTACCAATCTTTATTTGCATCAAAAAAAGTAAATTCCTGACGCATTGCATTATAATTGTAATTTCCAAAAAAAGACAGTGAAGGCAGAAATGCCGATACTTTTGTTTTCTTATCCAATTGCATTAATGATAGGTTTGTTTTTTTTTGCTGATAATCAATAATGTTTTCTATTTGCAATTTCCGGACGGTATCATTTTCAAGTAAATACTTACTAATATTTATTGTCGTATCGGCTAAGGCAATTGAGCTGTCAACCGGCATACCCATGTTGTATTTCAGTGTATTTAAAGATTGAGAATAACTTAATTCAGTTTGCTCTAACTGAGATTTTATATTGTTATAACTCACCCTGATTTTATCTACATCTATTTTTTTGGCCATTCCATTTTTATATTTTAACTCTATTGCTTTTAAGGATAGTTCCGAAATTGTCAGGGTGGATTTAAGAACATTCAGTTGCATTTTAATAACTAATGTCTGGTAATAAACCAAACTTATGTTAAATACCGTGAGTTCACTTGCCTGTTGCTGATTAAGCACAGAAGCTGTCTTGTTGATTTTTGCCGTTTTTATCATTAAAAGACTTGTTGGATCATACAGCTTTTGCGTTAATTGTACCCCTCCGGACATGCTGTATTTGTTGCCGAATTTCACCGGTATGTACGTCCCCGGAGTGCCTCCCATCATTTCGGCTGGCATAAGTTGGGTGGCAATTTTTAAGTTATCATCTAATTCACCTGACACATTGATTTGAGGAAGGTAATTACCTATCTGCTCTGTGACTTTCTTTTGTGAAATATTGACGTTATAATTGGCAATTTTTATGTTGCCATTGTTTATAAGCGAATAATTGATACACTCTTTAAGGGTCAGTGGCTTTTGGGCATACACATCAATGCACCCTGCTGCAAGGATTAAGATTAGAAAAAGTATTTCTTTAAATTTCAATTTTTTTGTCATTGTATCATTATTTTGTAATAATGATGCAAAGTTGAAATCAAAATAAATGATGAAAAAATTATTGAGAAGAAGGGATTAAGATTGCCGAAGAATGATATGCTGAAAGGAATTTACTTCCCGTACCTGCCGTTAAAATCCTTGATATAGGTTTTACCAACAGGAATTTCTCTTTCCGGAAGAGATACAGCATTTGAGCGAACAGACACAATTCGGTTAAAAGGCAAAATATAACTTCGGTGAACGCGGATGAAATCTTTTGAAGGAAGTTTCTCTGACATATCATTCATCGTCATACGTGCAACAACAGTTTTCCTGTCTTTAATAAAAATTTTCAGATAGTCGGCAAGCCCTTCAATATATAAAATATCAGCCAAAGGGATTTTTACCAGGCTATAATCTGCACGAATAAAAATATCTTTATCATCAGAATGATTCTCTTTGTTAATGTAATGATAGTAATCATTGGCTTTGTTTACAGCCTGTGTAAAGCGATTAAAATTTATCGGCTTCAGTAAATAATCAATCGCATTAAGTTCGTAGCTCACCACAGCATATTCGCTGAACGCCGTAGTGAAAATTATCATCTTTTTTTGCGGAATCGCTTTTACTAGTGTGATTCCATTCATCGAGGGCATTTGTATGTCAACAAATAGTAAATCAACAGGGTATTTCCGTAAATACTTTAACGCTTCTGTAGGATGCGTGAAGGTTTTTTGCAGATTGACAAAGTCCGTTTTTTCACAATGGGAACTGATCACCTTTAAAGCCAATGGCTCATCGTCTATAGCAATAGCATTAATCATAACAAATTAATATGAAGTGATACGGTGAAATCATTTTCTGTTTCTTTAATTGCCAATAAATGCCTGGAAGGATAGATCAAACTTAAACGGTGCTTCGTGTTTTCAATACCTAATCCGTTATGCTCAATGGAGTCGGACTGAGTATTAACTTTATTATTAGCAACTAAAAAATGTAATTCAGATTCATTTGCTTTAATATTAATCCTGATACTACTATTTTGTTCGGAATTGACGCCATGTTTAAATGCGTTCTCAACAAATGGAATCAGCAGCATCGGGGCAATCTGCAATCCTGCAAACTCTCCTTCAATCGTATATTCAAATTTTATTTTACTTTCTAACCGTAGCTTTTGCAGTTCAATAAAATTGTTAATGTAATTAATTTCTTCGTCTAACGGCACAAAATCATTTTGAGTTTCCTTCATTGTGTACCTCATCATCTCAGAAAGCCTCTCAACCATATCGGCAGTTTGCGGGGATTTGTCAATTGCGGTAGCGTAAATATTATTTAACGTATTAAATAAAAAGTGTGGATTAATTTGCGATTTTAAAGAAGAAATCTGAGCAGATAATTTTTCTTTTTCAGTTTGTCGTAAATGGTTATTTATTGTTAAAGCTATTGATGCTATAATTGAAATAATTAACATTAAAAAAGTGTTAGCTTTTATTATAGGTTCAATTTTTACAAGTACAGGGTTAATATTGGCCATTTTGCCAGGATCAAACTTAAATAAATTTAAAAATATACCTGACAGAACAAACGCTGTAACAATGGTTAACACTAGCGTACTCACGTAAAACAGGTACTTTTTTACCAGCAGGAATTTTGGGATCAGGATAAAATAATTGAAATAAAATAAAATTATCAGGATAAGGCTTAGGGTAATAACCGGAACTAATGAGATGTTATCTGTTGCTGAGGCAAAAGATTTAATAACCTTGTAGGAGGATAAAAAGGGAATCATTAATAGCAAACTCCAGGCTATAACATGTATTGAGATTGTAATAAACTTGTTTTTCATTAATGTTCTTTTTTATCACAAATCAAAGATAAGAATTTGTTTTAATAAAATATTTGCGATAAAATGAAGGAGTTCGTAGAAAAACAAAAGAACGTTATGATGGCGTGAAATTGTCTGTCTGAAACTGTTGTTCCCCTACTTATAACAAACTATTGTAGGGCTTCGTTGTGTACAGATTTCATTTGGTTGCTTTTGCCTTCACCCATATTATAAAAAACCACGGCTATCAAACTGAAAAAATACACACCCATCTGCCTTTCAAGTATAGATTCGCTTAGAAAAACAAGGATAATGGTGACGATAAAATATCTTGCTTCAGGAATATGAAATATTTTTATAAAAATATATATCAGGCAGGCAATAAAGATCAGCAGAAAGAAAATGCCATAATTTATCCCTTCGGAGAGAAACTGGTTGTGCGGGTTAAAACTTTGGTTTTGCACTGACCATCCTTTGGAAGCATAACAATTATTGAGCTCCTTCTGGAAATTCTCACTTCCTGTACCCAACCAGATATTTTCTGTAAATATTTTCCAGGAACAACTTGTGATCATTTCGCGCTGCGAAACCGTATTTGTTATGGATGCTTTTCCGGTAATCCATAAATTGACCTCTGTAAGGCGCGACCGGATTGAGGGCAGTAAAAACATCAATAATACGAGCAATATCAGTATTGATTCAACAAGGATTATTTTTTTTGACCTGGATAACTTCAGGCTCATTATATAAACAGGAATAAATGCCACTGCAATGATAATGGATATTTTTACCGCCAGCAGCATCACCGTGGCAAACAGAATTCCGGTAATAACGATCAATATCGCACGAAAACCTTTGCTTGTCTTATATGGCTGATGACATAAAAAACACCCTGCACATAATGCTAATATTGAAAAATAGGTGGGATGAATTCCGGATACTACTTCAAAACGGTTTCTTAAAATATATGCGCCGTTTATATATGAGGCAGGATCGAACACAGTACCCTCTGCAAAAAGATAAGACAGGGTCGCCATTGTGAGTACAGCAACTGATAAGGAAAATACCAGAAGCACCAGCTTGTAATTTCTGAATCCGGAGACTTTGAGAAAAACAGGAATTAATATCGGTGCAACGAATAATAAAATTTTTTTTTCAAATTCAAAACGGGCAAGCGGGTTAAAACCTGAAGAAAAAAATTCAAAAAGATATGGAATAAATGGAATAATAAATACAAGATTCCGGATAATTACAGATCTGACGGGAATAGGTTTGATGATGAAAATTATTATGGTTATCAAGGAAAATAAAATAAAAACAGCATTGCCCGCTTTTAATGGCAATAAAGGAAAGGCAAATAAGGCAAGGAAAAGCAAGGCACCGGTGATTTTAAGCCACTCAGGCTTACCCGTGCTTTCGGGCAATATGCTGGTTAATTTTATCATTTACAAACGCCTTGAACTCATTACGAAATCTTTCTGTGCTGAAATGCTGAATATTTTTCCTGAAATCTTCTGATTTAAATTTCCTGTCTGAGGTATGAAATTCCCGTATGGTTTTTACCATGTCTTCTACTTTTTGCTCATGGAAAAATACGCCGGTATTTTCATTGACTGTTTCTTTGTAACCGCCCTTAAATGGTACAATAACCGGTGTGCAATACGACTGAGCCTCAACTACCGAAATGCCGAAGTCTTCAGTTGCTGCGGCAATGAAAGCCTTAGCCTGTGCAATTTTTTCATGTTTGGTATCCTCATCAATATATCCCAGATAAGATACATTAGGAGGAAGGTTTTTCTGAATCTTTCGCCTCATAGGGCCGTATCCGGCTATTTCCAGCTTCAGTTCAGGCATACGGCGAAAAGCTTCAACGATCAGGTCCACATTTTTATAGGTGACAAGTCGCGACACAGTGATATATGTTTCTGTCCTTGTATCTGCCCGGTCTTTCATTTCGATATTCACAGGCGGGTAAATGACTGTATAATTCCTTTTGAAATATCGTTGAATACGCTCACCGACGAACTGCGAATTAGCAATAAAAAAATCAACTCTGTTGCAGGTTGCCAGGTCCCATTTGCGCAATTTTTCAAAGAAAAAACTCAGAATACTTTTAGTTATCGGAGTGTTGGTAACCCTCAGATAATCTTCTTTGAGGTCCCAGGCATAGCGTGCAGGGCTGTGACAATATGAAATATGCAATTGCCCTGGATGCCGCTTTATTCCTTTTGCGACACACGATGAGGAAGAAATGATAATATCGTATTTTTTCAGGTTGAGGCGCTCAATGGCGATCGGAAAGAGTGGAAAAAGATTTCTGTATGCCTTACGGGCAAAAGGGATATATTGAATAAATGAGGTATGTGTCTGTTTCCCATATAAATACTCATTCCGGCTCTTGTCATTGAAAAAGTCGAACAGGCAAAAAACCTCTGCTTCGGGGAAACAATGCAGAATCTCGTTAACTACTTTTTCTGCTCCTCCGGCTTCATTGAACCAATCATGTACCAACGCTATCTTGAGCATGTTCCCTTAGGTAACTTTTAATGGTTTTTACCTCCCGAATTAACTGAATGTATTTTTCACAAAGCCATAAATTCACCGTGATTCGTCAGGGATAATTATTTGCAGCCGGGTTTCAAGGTGTCTTAATGTCTTGGTGTGAACATTCTGATGCAAATATAGGTTCAAAACAAATGATGCTATGAACCTATATGAACACTTGTCAAAATTAAAATTATTTTTTAATCTGCGGTTATTTTCATTTGTATAATTTGAAAAAAGTTCATATTCAGTAAAATAGTAATATGCCATCCTGCAGATATGGATGAGCATTGGCAATGTGGGCAACAGGTCATGTAATCCCGACACAGAAAATATTTGAAAATGACAATGACAGCCAAAATACTTTATTTTCTTTTGTCTGCCCGTGGGGTGAAAAATTATTGTGAATTATACAGATGATAATAGTAAAAAATAAAAAACCCTATATTTGCTGCAAAATTGGATGATGGCCCGCAACCTGAGATATTCTGTGATATTTCTAATTTACAAAAACCTTCAGCTGAAGTACAAACATTCCGCCCTGGGTTTTGTGTGGAGCCTGCTTCATCCGTTTTTTTACCTGCTTATCTTCCTGGTTATATTTTCCACGGCATTTCCATCTATCGAAAACTATCCTCTATATGTGCTCAGCGGGCTTGTATTCTGGTTATATTTTTCAAACGGGACAAGCCAGCTTTGTATAGCGTTTATAAAAAATACACATATTATTAAATCACTGAATCTGCCAAAAACCATTTTTCCCTTAACGGAACTTGGCAGTGAGCTGATCAGCTTTTTGCTGGCATTGATACCGTTTATGGTGATCATGTATTTTATTGGTATGAACTTTACCTGGAACCTATTATATCTGATACCGGTAATATTATTGTTTTCAATATTTATTTTTTCAACAGGGCTGATCCTTGGTTCACTTAATGTGTTTTTCAGGGATGTCGGTATACTTTGGAATACCATAAACCCGGCCTTGTTTTATTTTTCGCCGATAGCTTATTCTTATAAAATCATTCCTGACAAATACAGATATCTGGTAAAGTACAATCCATTATATCATTTTCTTGAAACCGTAAGAAATATTTTATATGATGGCACAGCCCCATCAGTGCACTATACAAACAATTGCCTGATCATCACAGCTGTTTTTCTGGCTTTGGCAATCCTGATTTACCGGAAAACAAGAAACGGATTCATCTCCAACCTTTGAGAAACATGGATTATATGGATTATATAGTTAAAGTAAATAATGTTTCGGTAAGCTACCTTCAAAACAGGAAAGGTGTACATTCCATAAAGGATTTTTTTGTTAAGGCTGCTTTTATTAGCCCGTTTAAGAAGCATAAGGTATTGCATAATATTGATTTTGAAATTTATAAAGGAGATTCCATCGGGGTATTGGGCCCGAATGGTAGCGGAAAAAGCACGCTGATGCGGACTATAGCGGGTATTTTGAAACCCGATGAGGGATGGGTACATTCCAGGGTTGAGATATCACCGTTACTGTCTTTGGGTACAGGTATTGAACTTGAGCTTTCGGGCTACGAAAATATTCGCATTACTATGGCGTTGACGGGGAATTATAACAAGTCGACACAAAAAGAAATGGTTGAGCGGATCACTGATTTTGCCGAGCTTACCGACGAACAATTACGTATGCCTGCCAAGATGTATTCAACCGGAATGCTTGCACGGCTTGCATTTAGCAGCGTAATGACCGCCCAGCCCGAATTGCTCATGATAGATGAAGTGCTTGCTGTTGGTGATATTGGGTTTCAGAAAAAGTGTATGAACAGGATACATGAGATTATTGAAAATGGCGCTACACTTTTATTTATTTCACATAGTCCAAATGAGGTAAAAGAAATATGTAAAAAAGGTATTTGCCTGAAAGAGGGGAGGATGATATATCATGGCAGCTCAGAGGGCGCTGTTGATGCTTATAACAGTTTGTTCTGAAGAAGTGATAGACTTTTGTAAGTTTGTTGGTTTTCACATACCAGTTATCCTAACTTTTTTTACCTTTGCAGATGAATAAGGCCGCGAAAGATGCGAAAAGAAGAATTAAGTGATAAAGACGAGATCATAATTGATGAAAGGAAAGAAGAAAATGTCTTTCCGGTACCCGGGTCTGAACCGGAAGATCAGAACCAGAATTGGGAGGCCAGGTATAATAGTGCGAAAAAGGAAATTGCCGAGCTGAATAAGCAACTTGCGCTTGCTCTTCGCAGCATGGACAAACTGATCAAGCAACTGGCAGAGTTGGAAAACAGTAAGCTTGTCAAATTTCGCAAGTACCTGCATTACTATATGATCAGGTTTCGGTCGAATGTCAAGAAAGACAAAGAGCGAAGTATATTTTCAGTTTTTTACAATTATGTTTTTAAACGTGGCGGGCGGGTATTCAGGATTTTGCTCACCAAGGTGTTTCGATCACTTTATTTAATATTTGAAACACGAAAGGTTGTCATCATTGAGGTAACAGATAATTACCTGGCCAATACCAGCCAGTATTCTCAATATTTATTGCGGAAGAAGCTGAACAAGGAAATGGTCAAGCAGTACAAGCGGAATATTAAAGGATTTGAGCAAAAGCCGCTGTTCAGCATCGTAATGCCTGTGTACAATCCGCGCATTGATTTATTTACCAAGGCTATTGATTCGGTTATTGGGCAGATATACGAGTACTGGGAGTTATGTATTGCCGATGATAAATCAACTGATCCGGAAGTAAGGGAGGTGCTTGAGAAGTATGCAAAGACTGATGAACGCATTAAAGTCTTTTTCCGTGAGCAGAACGGACATATTTCAAGGGCTTCAAATTCTGCTCTGGAACTGGCAACCGGTGAGTATACCGTGTTGATGGACCATGATGATTTGTTGCGTGAAGATGCCCTTTATGAAATGGCAAAGACCATTAACATTAAAGGGGGCGCAGACCTTATTTATTCCGATGAGGATAAAATTGATGAATGGGGCTTGCATTCCGAACCTCATTTTAAACCCGACTGGTGCCCCGACAACCTGCTCTCGCGTAATTACCTTGGCCATGTGTGTATATTTAAAACAGCACAGATCAGAGATGTGGGCGGATGGCGGACAGGTTTTGAAGGCAGCCAGGATTATGACCTGGTACTCAGATATACTGAAATATATAATAAGGTTATCCATATACCCGAAGTGCTTTACCATTGGCGCGTACACAGCGAAAGCGCTGCCATGAGCGAAGCTGTTAAACCATATGCTTACCGTGCTGCACAGAGCGCTCTTACTGAGGCAATGGAACGTCGCGGCATGGAAGCAACAGTTGATTTTCTTGATAGTTTCAGAGGCTATTCTATCAGATTCGGACTGAAAAATAAGGAGGCCAAGGTCAGCATCATTATTCCTTCAAGAAATAAAGCTGATTTGCTGAGAAAATGTATCAGGTCCATTGAACGTAAATCAACATATCAGAATTACGAAATTATTGTTATTGATAACAACAGCGACGAAAAAGATTTCTTTGCATTGATAAAACAATATGCCCGCCAGAACAAGTTCAGGTTTAAATGCATAGAAGATAAAGAACCATTTAATTTTTCACGACTGATCAATCTGGGAAGAAAAAATGCCACAGGTGAATTTCTGATATTGTTGAATAATGATACAGAAATAATATCTCCGGATTGGATGGAGGCCATGATGGAGCATGCCCAGCGTAAGGAAGTCGGAGCTGTAGGCGCAAAACTTTTATATGATAATGATACAATACAACATGCCGGAGTAATCATAGGCTTAGGCGGTGTTGCCGGGCATGTTCTTGTTGGGGAGGACCGTGATGGCCCCGGCTATTTCAATTATGTGAACATGCTTAACACTTATTCCGCTGTTACCGGCGCCTGTTTCATGGTTCGCACCTCAGTGTATGACGAAGTCGGCGGTTTTGACGAAAGCTTCGGAACAGAATATAATGATGTCGACTTCTGCTTAAAACTTCTGGAAGCAGGCTATCATAATCTTTATGTTCCTCATTGTGAATTGTATCATTATGAATCTTTATCACGCGGGCATCCCCATAGCACAAGCGAATCATATAAAAAACATGTGAAAGAAGTAAATCTTTTTAGGAAAAAATGGAAACAGTATGTGGAGCATGACCCATGCTATAATCCGAACCTGTCGCTCGGAGTCCATAATTTTGGAATGAAATAAACCGTTTGTAACAGGAATTATATGGTGGTTAATTTTTTATATTGTATCGATTATCCTGTTATATCCAACGGTGATATAACAACTGATAAAATAACAGGTTGGTTACTTTGTTCATATCCCATAAAAAAAATTATAGTTCATAATTCAGGCAGCCAATGCTATAAAATTACTTACGGTACACCCAGGCCTGATGTGGCAAAGGTATTTAAAGACTTTCCGGGTAATGATGTTTGCGGATTTTGCATAGAACCTGAACAGGGAATGATCAGCATGAATAATCCTGTTCCACTTGAGGTTGAAATTTTATATACAAACCAAAAAAATAAGAAAATTGCTCTTGCTCTTGATACCGGCAATAATACCATCCATGATTTTGAATATGAGGACGGAAAATGGTTTTCGGACAGAAGATGGAAAAAATCACAGAAAAAATATTTGTATACCCTGGAGAGAAAACCCTGGATAACCATCAGGATGGATATTACCAATAAGTGTAATCTCAGGTGTATCATGTGCCATTACAAAGAAAAGGAGATATATTCAAGACCGGCAAAAAACATAACGGCTGATGAATTAAAGATTCAGTTGCATGATATAGCACCCTATGTAAAATACATCATGCTTTCATGCGGTTATGAACCGCTGATGTCGAAGCATTTTGAGGGGATTTTAAAGATGATCAATGCAAATTACCCGCATATGGAGATTGGTATGTGTACCAACGGTATGCTGCTTGATTCGAAAGCCAGGAAAGCGATTATTGAAAACAAAGTTGTAAATACATTGTTTTCTCTCGACGGGGTTACTAAGGAAACTGTGGAAAGGATCAGGGTGGGAGTGGATTTCGACAAAGTGGTAAGCAATATTTTAGCATTGCGCGACCTGAAAAGAAGTTTTAACAGGGTGTTTCCGCAGATGTATATGGACTTCGTGCTTATGTGTTCAAATATTCATGAAGCGCCTGCATTTGTAGGATTCTGCAAGGAGCTTGGCATGGATTTGATTGATTTTCGCCACCTGGTGGGTAATGTATATTTTGATAAACATGATGAAATGTTGTCATCGCAGAAGGAAAAATATAATTACTATCGCCGGCTGATTATTGATGAGTCGAAAAAGCATCATATAAATGTAAGGCTGCCGGAACCATTTGATATTACGACATCATTTAATACTGAAGCCCTGCCTGTTGTTGATATTTCGCATGCCATGAGCATCAAACCGGATGTGCAGAGCGTTGAAGTGACTGATGCTGGCGATGGCCACGTTTCAGACATCGGTGATAACGATTTTAGTTTTTTGTCAAAAGCCAATTGCTTAAGGCCTTTTAATGAGATTATGATTGTTGACCAGGAAAAGATTCTTCCATGTTCATATTACAGCGAAATAATGGGAACTCTTACTGATGAAAATAATCTGTATTCAATTTTTTTGAATGAGAAATTTCAAAAAGTAAGAAAAAAGAAAATCCTGAACCGTTTTGACTATAATTGCCTGAATTGTCCTATCAAAGCTAATTTGCTCCCTACTGACATTGTTAGCTAATCCAACGGATTTTTAATTATTTGTTTTTGCCCGATCTGGTATGCTTTTCCGGTGGTGGCATCAAATGCCCAGGCTTTAACCAACACCGTGTCGAAGGGGATTTTATTTATGATGATCGTTTTTTTCCAGCTGATGCTGTCTTTATTACAAATAGCAAAAAGTACCGATTTGCCATAATAATAATCGTATGAGAACAACACGGCATCGGCCGGCCCATGAGTGTCAGACAGTTTTGTATGCCCTTTTGCCATATACGAGGTATCATCAATTCTAATAAGGGTATCCAGTGATCCCTCACAATAGGTTTTTGAGGCGGGCGCTTCAAAATCCTGGACAATATTGCTTTTAACGAGCCCCGGCCTCAGCAGCCCAAGCGAATCCAGGGTTATAGCCCTCGTTTGTAATCTCTCGAATTCAAAAGGGTAAATTTTATTCTCACAAGTCTCATGCGAAATGCTATTAATAAGCAATAACCCGGCTTTCCCATGAAGTATTGACGCATGAAAATTTTTAAGGTCGGTGACGGAATCCTTGTATTTTCCGGCATTGTTGAATAGCAATAATACAATGATTATCGTTATTACCATTTTATAAACCCAATTGAATTGAATTTTTTGTGATAAATCTTTAAGTATTATTGCAGCTAGGAAAAAAATGGAAACAATAAGATACAGTGAAAAAGAGGTATAACGCGGTGTGAGCGATTGAAAAAGCCCGAAGCCAAGCCTCCCCACGGTAACCAATGCCGAAGTTCCTAATGAATACAAACCCAGCATGATCCAGACAATGGAATTCCTTACCAGCGCTTTGTTTCTGCGATACCTTATAATATATACCACAAGCAGGCAAAAAACAGTGAAAAGCACAGCGCCGACAACAATGATAACATCAAGCTTATGTACTATCCTGAGCGGGTTTCCGAGTACACCGAAAAAATATTTTATGGCGCCCAAAGGATTTTCAAGAAATAATGAAGTGCTTGGATGGCTGACCGGCTTTTTATAATTGACAAAATATATGGCTATTGCAATAAAAGCAGCTATTATCCATGCATATACAACAGATGATTTTTTAAAGAAAGCCAGATCTCGGTTAGCCAGGTAATAAATGGGAAATAACAGGAACCAGCAGATTAATCCATTGACACATGACAAGGTGCTTATAGTGGATAGTACAATACATATTATCAGTTTCCATATTGCCCTGGTGTCGGAATAAATGATGACCATGCCGGTTGTCAGGCATAGGATAGGTATAAAATACTCTATCTGTACGCCAAACAACCAGTTTTCGTATTGGCATGGCGAAAAAATAAAAATATTAGCAAGCAGAAATACTAGCCATCTTTGCCACTTGTCAACAGACAGCGTTCGGGTGGCCAGGTAAAATATACACCACGAAATCAGGCAGGCCATAATAAAAATCACAACCATCTCATATTTGACATTCCAACCTGTCAATGATCCAAGCCCGACAAATATCAGATTCGGAAATAGTTGCCTGTACTCCCCCTGAAGCTTAAAAAGTTCATTAAATGTCAAATTACCTTTTGCCAGGTGATCAAAAAAACTTACATATTCCCATTGGTCATTGTACGGCACATCTACACCGTATTTAAGTATGAAATAAAGAATGAGCCCCGCGTATATCAATATCAGGTTGAAAAAAATAATGGGCAAATATTTTAGTAAATTCCGGAATTTCATTGGGACAAAGAAAAGAAAGATGCAGTAACAAAAATAATGTTTTTATAATGCTCTGGCAGGGGAAATACGAATATTTTGATTGAGATTTTTAATTTCTTTCCCCGGGGATTTTTTTTGCCAAAACCAAAACCGATAACCCAAATGGAAAGGGGATAAACCTTGAAATGAAATTCTCCAGGCGCATTACAGAAAGTAATAAGCGGTTGATGGTTTTAGGCGGCAATTCCACTTCATTATGATCTTCAGTATTCGACACAGAAAATTTGTCGAAAAATCTTTTAAGTAAAGCAAAAGGAAACATCAGAAAAAGGCAGTACGAGATTTTGCTTATCTCAAAGCTGTTGCTTTCAAACAATGCCCTGACCTGCTTCCTGGTATATCTTTTCTTTGTATGGACCACCACGTCATGTTTGCTGTACAAAAATGAATAGGCCGGCGCTGTCAGTAGAACATAACCTCCGTTTTTAAGGTATTTATGGAAGTTCTTTATAACCCGGGTTTCATCCACCTCCCGATGATAAATAACATCAAAGCAGGTGATCAGGTCAAACGAAGATGCTTCAAAGGTGTCATTATTCAGGTCTCCCCGCACAAGGTTGAGCCCGGTGCGCGACCTGGAGTAATTTATCGCTATCTCATGATTATCCATCCCAACTTCGTGTATGTTGAATGATTTCTTAAGCGTGTGAAGCCATCCGCCAGTTCCGCAACCGGCATCCAGCAGTTTTACGCCATCTTTCAACAGCTTTTTTGACAGAAGGATGCGGATAAAGTTTTCACGATTGCCAACATACCACCAATGTTTGTCTTCGGCTTCAAACATATATTTGTATTGGTTGGGCTCCATGGTACGTGACTAGTGAAATCGCTTTTGAGTTTTGAAATATGAATAATTGAAAATTGCTAATCGCAAACAACTACTTTTTTTGTTTCAACAATTTTATCATCAACAATTATTTTAAAAACGTACAATCCGCTGAAGAGTTGATTTTTGTTAAATAATATTTGTGCGCAGTCGGTGTACCTGCTTTGATGCACAAGCTGACCTTGAATGTTATATACTTCGATGATAATCCTTGAATAGGTCTGTTTAAATGATATTTTTGTTGAATGACTGAAAGGATTGGGAAAAATAGAGATGTCTGATGAGATGTTTATATCTTCTGTTCCACTGATTTCCGATTGGTCCATCTTAGCAAGGAAAATATCAAGTCTGTTTGAAATTAAATTATAGTGATTATGCAAGGTGATATTGTTGAAATTGATTAAAGGACTAGTAAAACCTCCTGTAATATAAATATTACCTGATTCATTTAAAGCTATTGAATTAGCAAAGTCCTGATTAACGTTTCCTTCGGAGAATGCCCATAATGCAATACCATTTTCATCATATTTGACAATAAAAATATCTCTGACAGTTTTTTCATGTATTTGATTATAAATAATAATAGAGTCAAAGTTTAAACTTTCACAGCCAAATCCACCCACAAAATACGATGATCCATATTTGTCTACATCAACTGAATACCCCCAATCAAAACCGTCACCTCCTGCTTTTTTTGCCCAAACAACATTCCCGTCCCTGTCTGTTTTTATAAAAAAAATATCCTCCCATCCGGGGTAGTTATTTGTCAATGTAAAATTGTCGACATACAAGATCGGGCTCTTAAAATATCCTGTTATGTATGAATTTCCTTTCATGTCCACAGCAATACTGTTCCCGACATCCCATAATAATCCCGTGAAATTTTTTGCCCATTGAACAAACCCATCACTATTATATTTTACCAGGAAAACACCTGTATTTTCGAATGTTACTGAATCGAATGATATTGAAGGACTTGTATCATAACCTGTAATAAAAAAATTGTTTGAGGTATCAACAGCTACTGATAATGCATTATCATTATTACTACCGCCAGCATTCTTGGCCCAAAGGCCATTTCCATTTTTATCAAATTTTGCAAGAAACACATCAGAACCACCTGAATTTATTAATGTATCAGAGGCCAATATCAGGGTATCGCTATCAAAATTTCCAACAATATAAATAAAATTACCAGTTTTATCTAGTGCAATGGAATTAGCTCTGTCGTATCCCCATCCACCTTCTCTTTTTGCCCATAGTAAGCCTCCATTAGCATTATATTTTGCAATAAATATATCACCCCAACTTACGTGCACATTTGTTAAAATTACAGTGTCGAATGAAGTTTGGGTTCTAAATTCGCCAGTTATGTATACGTTTTCTTCGCTATCAATAACAATTGATGTAGCTTCTGCATACATTAAACTATTACCATTTCGTGCCCAAAGTGCATTTCCATTAGAATCTAATTTTGCAATAAACCAATCTGTATTATCAGACAAGCCATTGGCAGCACATGTTAATGTTATTGAATCGAAAGAAATTGAAGGACTTCTGAAATAACCGGCTAGGTATACGTTTCCATATGTATCTGTTTTTACAATATTAGGTGAATCAACATAATAACTACCAAAATTTTTTGCCCAAATCCAATTAGTTGATTGTGCAATTGTAATAATTCTTGCTACACATATTAATAAAAAAAATATTATTGAACTTTTCATATTCTAATAACTACCTATTAAAAGAAAAGACTTGCTATAAATATTCTTTTTTTATTGTAAACTGTGGTTGCTTGTTTTGAGAAATAAATATCCTTCCGATATATTCGCCTATCATTCCCAAAGATATCAGCTGGATACCGGCAAAAACAAAAATGGCAGTTATGGTCAATGAAAACCCGGCCGGCAAACCCGGAACCACAAAATGTTCAATGACAGAGTAGATGCCGAACAGGAATCCGGTAATAGCAAAAAATAACCCTACAAAAATCGAAATGCGAAGCGGGATCACGGAAAAACTTGTGAACATGTTCGACCATAATTTGATTAACTTTCTGAGGGTATAACCGGATTTGCCTTTTTCCCTTTTCTCATGTACCACCTGTATTGTTCCGATGTTGGAGGTTGACCGGAGGATCAAACCGTCAATATAAGGGTAGGGAAGATCGTATTTTATGATTTCAGATACAATAAATCTATTTAAACATTTAAAACTTGAAAGATAGAGATTTTTTGGCTTTTTCAGAAGGATATTCGCCATGTAATTATTGAGCCGGCTTCCTATATTTCTCCATGCCTTATGCTTTTTATCTGCATAAAATGTATACACGACATCATAATCATTTTTTACCGAAAAATCAATGAGTTTGAGCACTTCTGTCACCGGATTCTGAAAATCATCGTCCATAATAATAATATAATTACCGCTTGTTTTATTTAAACCGGCCATTACAGCGTTATGCTCCCCGAAATTTTTTGCCAGCGAAAAATATTTTATGATGTCTTTATGATCATTATATAAATTTATACACTCACCGTGGGAATCATCGGCTGAATAATCATTAACCAATATGATTTCCAGCTTATAACAAGATGATATTTCTGAAATCAATTGGGTTACAAGAGCATAAATTGTTTTTTCGGCGTTATAAACCGGTATTACAATGGAAATTTTCAGGTCAGGTGAGGTCATAATCCGGGTTGTTTTATCTTGATTATTATTTGGCAGCCATAACAGAAATTGTCATTAATCATAATGTAATTCCTGTTTTATATGCTGTCAAATATACAAACCTTCATAAATTTTAGCAAATATATTTATTCATCACTGTCCGACAAATAAGAATGTATTACAATGCCACCTAGGCACAAAGGCGCTAAGCTTCACTAAATTAAAAACATAAATTCAAAAATCTTTGTGTGCGCCGGAGGCGGATTATGCTTTTGTGGCTAAAATAAAAGCGATCTATAATAAAATGATACGTCATAAAAAATCTTTGTTATCAATTCTCTGAACCATGAGTCAACCAGAAAATATGGCACAACAGTAAATTCCTGAAGCTATTATAAAACAGTATGATTTATTGTAATTAGTGCCTATAAGAAAACTCGTGTTTGTACAAAGAAAACGTCAAGTTTGAGGCTTGCGAAGCGACAAAAAGCGGAGTTTACTGGTGTAAATGAGCATTTTTGTCGCAAGCGTAACGAAAAAATTGGCGTTTTCTTACAAAAACTAATTAAAGACCGTGTTTTGCCATAACATCCAGAATAGTTTCAATAATATATTGTTGCATCTGATTTGTCATAGAGGGGTATACAGGCAGCGAAAATACTTCCTGTGCAGCTTTTTCAGTAACGGGTAGGCTGCCGGTATTGTATCCGAGAAATTTATAACCTTCCATCATGTGCACAGGGTATTCATAATGTATGCTCAGAAAAACATCCTTCTTAGCCAATGCTTCCAATATCATTTTTCTCTCAGGGTGCCTGACAGCATACTGGTGGTATGAGTGTACTCCATAAGATTTTTCAATAGGTAGGGTAAGGCTCGATCCTTTAAGAGCATCATGATATTTTTGGGCAATATCCCTTCTTTTGCTAATATACGAACTGATATGACTGAATTTTTTCAATAAAATGGCTGCCTGAATTTCATCGAGACGACAATTGTAGCCATGTTCCAAAGCATAATATTCTTTGCCTTCCATACCATACATGCGTAATCGCATCAGTTTCCTGTAATAGTCTTCATTGCTGGTCAATACCATTCCTGCATCACCGCATGCCCCCAGGGTTTTAGTCGGGTAAAAAGAGGTGGCAGCAATGTCTGAAAAAGATCCGGCCTTGCGATTTTTATAAAGGGCGCCATGGCTTTGTGCGCAGTCTTCCAATACCTTTAAGTTGTATTTTAAAGCAATGCTGTTAATCTCATCCATATCAACACATTGGCCATATAAATGAACAGGTATGATACAGCGTGTCTTTGATGTGATAAGACCTTCAATTTTTGAAGTATCCAACAACATTGTGGATTCTTCAATATCGGCAAATACAGGTTTTGCTCCTGCTGTTACAATTGCCGAAACAGTTGGTATTGCTGTGTATGAAACGGTTATAACCTCGTCATTTTCTTTAATTCCCAAGGCTTTGAGGGCTAAAAAAATAGCATTGGTGCCATTATCAACGCCGACGCCATATTTTACCTCACAAAAACCCGCATAGGCATTTTCGAATTGCCTGACTTTTTCTCCTAATATCAATTGCCCCGAATTAAACACTTCCTCTATTGCAGCATGTATTTCAGCCTTTTCATTCTCGTATTCGGTTTTATAATCCCAGGCTTTTATTTTCATTACAAAGAAGAAATGTTTATGCTAATTAGATTTTATGGTAATGTGTGATAAAGATTTTAGTCAGGATTTATTTACGTATGCCAGATACTCATCCAGCGACCGCAGGTATTTATCACTATCATAACTGGTGTTGGCAAGAACCATGCACACGGCATCTTCAGAAAAGTTGAACATTTCGAGGTAGATCATCCTGGGTATATATAAGCCTTTTGCTGGATCATTCAAAAAATATTCCCTGGAGGAATTTTTGTCGAAAAGCCTGATATGAAAGCTGCCGCTGACAGGGATCAAAACTTCGTCGGTATCAATGGGTGCGTGATAACCGCGGTTTCCTTTGATGTGATACACATAAAACACACGTTTGATCTCGAAAGGAATATCTACCGATTGTTCTATGGAAGACAAAATCCCCCTTTCGTCCTGGTGTGTTGGAATATCTATAAGTTTTACCTCAAGTAAATTCATATTAAATCTGAAGAAAATATCTCAATTTTTCGAAAAGTGTTTTAATCATCAGGTAACGAAATTAACAAAATAATTATATGCTCTGCGATTATTTTATTTGAAACTAAAAATAATTCATGGCAGGATTTCTTCTGTCAGTATTAAACGAAATATGCAAAATTCTTTTTGTATAACCGGTATAGTGTGATTTGCCTGTTACACGTGCTTGTCAAATAAATAAATGTGCTGTTACGCTCATAGATTATTTAAATTATCTTTGCGCCAAAGCTATTTTAAATAAACTTTAAGCAGTGGTATTTAGTTCTGCCGTATTTTTATTTTACTTTCTGCCGCTTTTACTTGCCGGATATTATTTATTACCTACAACACGGTTAAAGAATATTTTTTTATTTGTGGCAAGCATGCTGTTTTATGCCTGGGGCGAAGGCAAGCTGCTTGTATTATTGCTCTCTGTTGGCTTTTCTGCCTGGCTTTTTTCCTATCTTATTGTAAAGACCCGGTTTAAAAAATTATTCTTTTACCTTGCGGTGATCACCTATGTTTTGGTACTGGTATACTATAAATATCTTGGTTTTTTTATTGAAAGTTTCTTCGGCATCGGCCCCGGAACTCTTTCGCATCTGAAACTTGTGATGCCGATTGGTGTTTCATTTTTTATTTTTCAGGCTCTTTCATATGTGTTGGATGTACGTCGAAAGAACCAGCTTTTTGAGAAAAACCCTGCTTATGTAGTATTATATATTACGATGTTTCCGCAACTTATCTCTGGGCCGCTTGTACGCTACCATGAGCTTGAGCCGCAGTTAAGATCAAGAAGTTTTGACTTTGTCCGATTTACCGAAGGTATCAGGCGATTTATTATTGGCCTGGCAAAAAAAGTGCTTATTGCTGACATTCTTGGCCTTCTTGTGTCACAAATCATGGAAACCGGGTTCGGGTTTTTAAGTCCTTCGGTGGCATGGATAGGAATCATCACTTTTACATTGCAGTTGTATTATGATTTTGCCGGCTATACTGATATGGCGATAGGAGTGGGTAAAATGCTTGGTTTCGACCTGCCTGAGAATTTTAATTATCCGTATATAAGCCGATCAATAACTGAGTTTTGGCGCCGATGGCACATCACTCTTTCAGGATGGCTCAGGGATTATATTTTTATTCCTTTGACACTTAATTTCAGGCGGTGGCATGGCAGCGGGGTTTTTATTTCTTTGATCATCACCTTTACCCTTTGCGGTATGTGGCACAGCCCGGGATGGAACTTTATTATATGGGGATTGATTCACGGGCTGTTTCTGGGTATGGAGCAATTGTTTCTGGGAAAATACCTCGAAAAACTTAAATGGGTATCGGTATTATATACATTATTTATTTTGGTTACAAGTTTTGTTTTCGTAAGGTCACCTGACTTAAATCATGCATTGAATTATCTTAAGATAATGTTCACGCCTTCAGGTATTAATGCCCGTGGGCCTGAAGCATTTCTTGCAAAACAATATATTGTCATAATCATTATTGCTGTGGTATTTTGTGTGCCTTATAAAGTGTTTAAAGGTTTAAAAAAATCATGGATGCAATATACAGTCAATGCCATTAAGCTTGTATTTTTACTTGTCATTTTCATACTTTCGGCTATGGCCCTGACTACTGTAACTTATAATCCATTTTTATATTTTAAGTATTAATTACAGATAAATTGTGGTAAAAAAAGAAAAAAAACTCATGAAATTTCCTGAATCGGCATTGGCACATAAGTACCTCGACGGTTTAAAGGGCATCGAAATAGGTGGGGCAGCGCATAACAGTTTTGGCCTTGACACCATCAACGTTGACAGGCTGGGGGGGGATGGACACCCATTTTAAGCTTTATGAAATCGAAATGTGTGGTGAAGCGTTGAAAGTTGATGTGGTGGCCGAAGGAAATAAACTTCCTTTTCCCGACAAGTCGTTTGATTTTGTTATTTCCAGCCATGTTATTGAGCACTTCTATGACCCCATCTCAGCATTATTAGAATGGGCAAGGGTTGCACGAAAGTATCTGTATATAATTGTGCCGCACAGGCAAAGGACCTTTGATGCGGGAAGGGAGCTTACCAGGGTGGCAGATATTCATTATCGCTATATATCAGGTGAGACTAAAGAAGATGAACATAGGGGGGATCATTGGTCGGTGTTTGAGCCATCAAATTTTAATGAACTCTGCGTTTTATGCGGATTTCATGTTGTGGAAATTCAGGATCCGGACGATAAAGTCGGTAATGGCTTTGCATTTATTATAAAACTGGATTGAGATATAACGAACTGTTGACAGCTTATGCTTAAAAGGAAATTTAAACCGGTATATTTTTTATTTTTGGTAATACCTGTGGTTTATTATTTTCTTTCAGGAGTAAGAGAGCAAAATGAGGCAACAAAATTTCCTGGCTATCTTTATTTCTCTGCACAATCTTCAAAACCTGCAGCTGTTGAATTATATCGTAACAATGAGCTGATTACTGCCTGGCAGATAAATTCACCCGGATATAAATATCTTGACTTCGCTGATTTTAATAATCAGATCAATGAATGTGCTACCCTGTCAATCAGGATTGTGAATCTGAATGCCGGTGATACGGTATCATTTACCTGCTTTAATTATTATCAGGATAATAAATTGTATTCCCTCTATAAAAGACAAGGCAAGGATTGTTCTTTTGGTAATGCTTCAACATTTGAAAAAAACAATATTTTGCATGCCGTTGTTCAGCAGTCAGGTGTTCCTGTTGTAATTCAGATGCAACCTCCTGTGACATGGAAAATAAGCGGTTCTGCCCGTCAGTTCAAGTACTTGCTTGCATGCATTTTCTTTTTTGTTTTCATATTGATCATAATACTTGCCCCCCCTGTAAAGTATTTTATTTTTTCCTGTCTTACCATGGTTTGCCTGATGCTCGGGCTTTTTAATATTAAGGTAAATCCGGTTGGTGAAGTATGTATGAAAACCGTTACGGATATGAAGACTGCCGAATTATACTATAACAGTTTTCCCGGTTATACCCATCTGAAGCGCATTTCGTCGGATAATGCGGGCAGGGCTTTTGATGCCAGAATAGATATAAATGAGAATAAATTTATCAGGTTTGATGTTGAGGGCTGTGCCGAGCTTAAAGACCTTTCTGTGATTATAAAGCATGGCATTTTTCATGTCAGATGGGATATGGCTTTGCTACAATCGGGCAAAGCCGCTGCAAATGATTTAATATTCCATGATGGCAAGCTCGTGGTTTGCGGAAATGATCCCTTTATTGTTGTGGCCTCAGACTATTTTATCAATGATATTAACTGGTTGGTATTAATGCAAAAAAACATATTCCTTTTTATAGCTCTTATTGTATTTGCCTTACTGGTGTTTTTACATTTCTGGCTTGCAAAATATATTGTTATTACTATTAAACCTGTTTACCTGCTGTTTCTTTTCCTTCCGCTTCTGTATTTTTATCTGACCCCTGCGGCAGCAGACCATAGTACTGATCTGAAAAAAGATTACCTGTATTTTTCTGCAAAGTCGTCGGGGCCGGTATTGATAACACTTTTCACAGGTAACGATTCCCTTGTTAACTGGAATTTAAATTCGCAGGGGTATAAATTACTGAGTTGTGTCAGTAAAATCAAAGATTCCGGTGATATGTACCTTAAAATTACCGGTATTGGCAATAATCCATATGTTTCTTTTCTTGCTTTTAATTTTTTTCGCAATGGCGAACTCTATTCATTGTATGACAGGTCTTTTCCTTATTGCCGTGCTGAGAATGCCATAACCATGAACCATGATAATGTATTCAGTGTTACTGCAGAGAAATCCGGAATACCGGTTAAACTCCATCTTGTAAGATCATCCGGCTGGCAAAAGGTGGATACTTGTTCTCATGCAAGGTCCTGGGTGGCCTTTGCTTTTGTATTTATATTTTTGGTTTTATTGTTACTTGGGCCATCAGCCAGGCTTTTTACCATCTCATGCCTGGTAACATGTTTGTTTATGCTGCTGTTTTTCTGGCTTGGAAAAGATATACAGGACCAGGTTATTATGAAGACATCAACACCGCTGAGCAGCGTGGAAGCATACTTTAGTAAATCTCCGGTTTTTAATTTTGATGATAAATTTGCTTCAAAGAATTTTAAATACCATTACATCACACAGGTTGAACCGGGTAAGCATCAGTACATCAGGTGTGATATAGATGACAGCCTGAAGCAAATTTATGGTTTCGCTGTAGCTATCAAAACCGGATTACTTAAAACGGAATGGGATTTTACCAAAATACCCCTGGGTAACATGGTAATTAATGATGTGGATTTAAATAAAGGCACGTTTACTATTTATGGGAATGATCCGTTTTTTGGACTAACGTCCACTTTTTTTATTGCCCCGGTCAGGCAACTTATGGAGCTTCGTAATGTGGCTTATTTGTTTGTATCATTATTTGTCTTTGTGTTTTTGTTATTAATCTTTAAACGTATTGGAAATGCAAAAAGCTTATCTCTTGTTTTGTTTGGCTCTTTTGTGGTATTAATATCCAATGGAATATTTTTCAGGCCATTCAATTCAGAGCGTATGCGGCTGAACTCCGAGAAGCGCGACGCAGAGTTTCTGCCTTCGTTCAAAACCGATTCGTTAAGGGTTTTTACCAAAAAAATGAGCAGCTATCTGAATGACCAGATAAACGGGAGGAACAGGATTATTTCCTTAAACAATTACGTGTATTATTCTGTTTTCGGCGAATTATTGAACAATCCGGATGTATATTTTGGTAAGGACGGCTGGATGTTTTATGTAGGGGCTAATGGCAGGGAGACATATGAGAATCGTGAGCCGGTGACCATGGACGAGATGATAAAGATCAGGCAGCTTTTCGAAGAACGGCGCGATTGGCTGAAAGAACACGGAATAAAACTCTATATAACCTTTCCACGGATATCACAATTCATTTATGAAGATGAACTTGGGCCGCGAATGTACCGCTATAATAAAACCAGCAAACTTGACCAGGTATTGAATTACCTGAAGAAGAACTCGGATCTGAATATTATTGATCTGGAAAAGCCATTGCTTGAAGCAAAAAAATCGGCTATAACCGAACTGTACTATAAAACAGGTACACATTGGAATTATTACGGAGCATACTTTGCGTATAAAGCTATCATTGAACGTATTGGCAGGGATTTTCCCGAAGTAGGGAATCCGACATCTTTAAAAGACATTCTTTGGGTACACTCTAAGGAGGCCAGGAAAGATATTGACCTTATTGATATGACGGCATTGGTGGGATATTTAAAAGGGCATGAAGTAAAACCCAAAAGTGCGTATGTTTATTCAGGTGATACCATACAGCATCACTTCACTAACGGCAAGCCTGGTTTTCCCACATTTTTTATTGTGAATAAAAAGAAGAAAGGCCCGGATATGGTGATGTTTCATGATTCCTACGCCAAATTCTTTTACCCGTATTTTTGCCGGCATTTTAACCAGAGTTCATTTTTCTGGACAAATACTTTTAACAAAGAGCTTGTTGAAGAAACAAAACCTGATATTGTTATTTGGGAGATGAGTGACCGCTTTATCCCATTTTATTTTATTTATAAGAATCATCCATTTTCTGTGCCATACATTGATAAGGAAAAGCAGCCTGAATCAATTTTAGATTTTATAAATAACACAAATTTGCTGAAAGTATGTGGCACAGGTGGTGAAACTGACCGGTAATTATTGTAATATTGCATTATAAAGTCATAGAAGATATATAAGCATCCTCATCAATATTACATGCTGAAAATGAGTGGGACAGTTTGGCAATACTGGGAAAAAAATGCGGTAAGTAAACCGGGTGGTGATGCCATTATTCATTGGATTCCCGGGGAGGAGCCTTTTAGGTGGACTTTTGGGCAATTGTACGATACCGCGAAAAAGTATGCTGTTTTATTAAAAAAATCAGGCATAAGAAAAGACGATGTTTGTGCATTGATCATCAGGCATCATAAAGATATTTATCCGTTATATATGGGCATTTCCCTAATGGGTGCCGTACCTGCCGTTCTTGCATATCCCAATCCGAGACTTCATCCCGAAAAGTTCAGGCAGGGCATCGAAGGAATGTCGCAGCGATCAGGACTCGACTGGATACTGACAGAGAATTCGTTGACCGAAATATTAAAACCTCTTGTTGAACGTAAGGAGAGTACTATTAAAGGAATACACCTGCCGCTTGATCAAAGCCTTGAGAATATTGATATTAGTGAATTCAATGTTCCTGAGGGGATTGCTGATTCAGATCCTTTCCTTTTGCAGCATTCATCGGGGACAACCGGCTTGCAAAAGCCCGTGCTGTTATCGCACAGGGCCGTAATTGACCATGCATCGGTTTATGGTGAGTCAATACAACAATCTGAAAAAGACAAGGTGGTCAGCTGGCTGCCTTTATATCATGATATGGGACTGATAGCAGCATTTCACCTGCCCATGATCTATGGAATTCCTTCTGTCCAGATTGATCCTTTTGACTGGGTGCTGGCTCCGGAGTTATTAATTGAAGCCATTTCCAAAGAAAAGGCAACATTAGCCTGGCTTCCGAATTTTGCATATAATTTAATGGCCGAAAAAATTCACGATGATGATATTGAAGGTTTTTCTATGGCAAGTATCCGGATGTTGATCAATAGCGGCGAACCGATCAGGAAGAAAAGCCATGTTAGATTTATTCAGAAATTTTCAAAATTTGGCCTCAATCCTTCAGTGCTTTCAACCAGTTATGGCATGGCCGAAACCACATTTGCCGTCACACAAACTTTTGGAGGCGAGTTACCTGTTGAAATTAATATTGACCGGGAAGAACTTGCGGGAGGGATTATAAAACCATGTGATGACGGACCTGGTGCGCGGGTATGTGTTTCAACAGGAACGCTTGTCAGGGGATGTGAAGTAAAAATTATAGATCATCATAAAAAGCAACTTTCTTCTGGAATGCTGGGAGAATTGGCTGTAAAATCTTTATCGCTTTTTACCGGTTACAGAAATTATCCTGAAAAAACTGCCCAGGCCATGATGGATGGCTGGTACCTTACCGGTGACCTTGGCTTTGAAATGGACGGATATTATTATATCATTGGCCGTAAAAAAGATATGATTATTTCAGCAGGGAAAAATATTTATCCTGAAGATATTGAAGATGCTGTAGCCCTGGTGGATGATGTAATTCCGGGACGGGTAATAGCTTTTGGTGAAGAAAACGATGAATTGGGAACTGAGCTTATCAGCGTGATTGCAGAAACAGGTCTGCACGATGATCAAAGCAGGAAGGATCTGAAAACCAGGATTATGATGGCAGGGATGGGCATTGATGTATCTATTTCAATTATATACCTGGTTCCACCACGCTGGCTTATTAAAAGCTCTGCCGGAAAACCCGGTCGGAATACCAATAAAGAAAGGATATTGAAAGCGGATGAAAATATAAAATGGAAAATTATATGATAAGCGAAAGATTCAAAAAAACCATATTGAAAGTACTTGGACTTGAAGATTTTGAGATGGAAGAAAATACCCTGGCCAACCAGCTACCCGGTTGGGATTCATTAAATCATGCCAACGTAATTACCGCCCTCGAAGATGAATATAAGATAAGATTGAAAAATCTTGAAATTCTGCATTGCGACAATATTGGCGATCTGCAGAGGCTGGTGGATTCGAAACTTAAGCCGGATAAGAATAAAAAATAAAAGGAATACCGTAATTTCAGGTATTATTTCCTTTTTTCAGCGTAAATAATTACCCTGTGCCCCCTTACAAACTGCTCATAATCGCCTTCTTCAGGCTGGTATAAGGTGATATTAATAAAGCCGAAATATTTCAAAAGTGATATCAGCGCATCGCAGGAAGGAACCAATGCCAGCTCGGTTAAGCCGCCTTCTTTCAACTCAGGATAATCCATGCATAAGCCAAAAGTCCCGGAGATATCACGCTGCTTTTTAAAACAACCATCTTCAACACGCAAACTTGTGTTAAGGGGTAAAACCTGTGATTCAATGCAGATAGCGCTGCCGGTTAATTCGGAAAGTTTTCTAAAAATTTCAACCGGATTTTCAATATGATATAATAATCCAAAGCAAAGAACAAAATCTGCCGGCTGATGTCCGTTCCATTGTTCGACTGCAGCATGAACATAACTGATATTATTGAATCCAAGCGCCTCTGTGATCAGTTTTGCTTTGTCAAGCGAACTTTCATTTTTATCAATGCCTGTTACCTCTCTAAAATATTTTGCTAATACATGCGTATAATAACCTTCATGGCATGAAATATCCAAAGCACTTACCGTCGTGTCTTTTTTACAGTACTCATCTAAAAAGAGGCGCAAGGCCTTCTCCCTGGTGTAATGAACAGGTCGCACAAAATCAGGCAGGTAGCTTTGTGTAATTGTTCCGTCAGGCAACGTAAATTCATAAAACCATTGCTGCTGCTTAATTGTTTCTAATTTATTTTCTTCCATAATTGTCAGTTATACGATGGGCTTTCTGTTTATTCTTCTTCAATCAGTTCAATAAGATGCGCTTCGGGAGTGAATAAAAATATGCATTTTTTACCGCCAAAGGTACACGAATCGAAGTATTCCAGTGGTTTATAATTTAACGCGCACAGGCGGTCAACAGCCCTTTGAATATTTTTTACTTTATAGGCTAAATGATAATAGGAGATTCTTTTCTTTAAAAGATTATTGACAGAAGAATCGCTGTGTGTGGGCTGAACAAGTTCAATGTAAGTTTCAGGCGAAATTTTAACCAGGCAGGTTTTTACTTTCTGCGAACTTTCATTAACGATCCCTGAAATATTTTTTTTGCCAAATATTTCGGAATAATGTAAAATTGAGTCATCAATATTTTCAACTAAAACCCCTATGTGATGAAAAACCAATCCCGGTAATTCACTGTCTTTTAAATTCATATTATTATTTTGTTAGTAAGCCGGCATACATCATGGAAACTTTATATTTTTCAGCAACATCAGCACTGACATCTTCAGTATAAATACACAATTCTTTTTCAACGCGGAAACCTCCTGACGCTATTACTTCACGAATGTGCCCGGCATTTTTAAAAAGGTAAATATGATCGATTGCCGGAGCATTTGTTGGCGTAGTGATAAACAATCTGCCATGATCGGTTAACAGGCTGTGCGCTTTTTTTAATAAGGCGACAGGGTCTTCCATATGTTCAAGAACTTCTCCTATCGTGATAAAATCATACTTTTCATCAGGAGTGTGTTCAAATACATCTGTATGATAAAATGTGATATCCTTATCGGCAATCATTGATTTTGCTATTTCAACAGAGGTTTTACTGATATCTACCAGGTAGTATCTGGCTTTGTTGCCGACTATTTTGTTTGCTTCTGAAATGTATAAACCATGGCCTCCGCCGATTTCAAGATAATTTGTGATCTTATTGTGATATCCTGCGAGCAGTTTGCTGAAAAATACCAGTATCTGATAATGATGTGCCCATAGAAACTGCGATAATAGTAACCCATGCATATAATACTCCATGATCGCCGGATTGTTATATACTCTTTCATTTACTTCGGTAAATGACTTACTGGTATATTCGCCGCTGCGCAGAAACTGAACCGACTCGAAATTAATATCGGCAAGCATTTGCAAATAACAATCTGCCGCATAGTCAAGGTTTTTTCCTTTATTTTTTAATAATATTTCATATTTGCTTAAAAATATCTCTGCACGTACAAAAAAATCTTCATCAAAGGAGCTGATATTCTTTTTCAGTTTTTTAGCATGAAGCGGATTCAACTTGCTGATACGGTCTATTATGTAATCAAAATTAGGATGCATATTGGTTTTTTATATTCAGTGCCATGTAAACATGAATTCGTCATCATTAAGCATTTGATAATCAGTATTCGCTGTAAAAGAAAATATTAAATAGATCATTTGCATCAGTCTTTATATTATGAATGCCTTAGGATATTTTTTAATTAAATGTGCAGCTATCATCCCAAAGTCTATTTGATACTAATCCTATCGTTTTACTGCTTGGCACAAGTGGCGGTATTAATAACACGTTCCTGTCAAACAACACTCAAAATTAATAAACATATCCATACCTGCCAAGTTTGTTCCTACACCGCCATTGTGCCAGGCATTGCTATTAGCGTTTCGGTTTTAATATCTTAATTTGTTTTCTTTATTGTTGTCTTTGTCCATTAAATACAAAATTCTATCAGCTTCGTTATACTTGATTTTATATGTATTACAAACTATACGAAGTCTTTCTAAGTATTCTAAATACATTTCAATAGTCTCATTAATACTTTTAGTATTCTTCAATTCTTCTCCATTTGGATGAATAAACCTATACACTCTTTGATCAATGATTTGGTAAATATTGGGATTTTTAAAACGTAATATCGTTGATGCTAGAGCTATTCTGACACCATGAGTAGCTAATAACTTTTGTAAAATTGATTTGGTTAGGCTGATATTTATTTGAGCATCACTTGATTTAATTTGATTAAGTAAAACGAAAGTATCGCTATCGATTTTAACGAACCTATTTACTTTCCATAATACAATTTCATTTATTATGGCTTGATCAAATTCAGTGTCTACCAAATCAAGTTTATTTGTCAATTCTTTTTGATAATCATATTTGTTTATGATCTCTGTGTGAAATGATATATCACCAATTGAGTATATTGTCTTTATTTCTTGCATAGTAAATGTTGTAGAATTTCAATTAAAGAATCTTCAACTGAGGTAATAACATGTCTTTTATTTTCCAATTCTTCTGTATAATAATCTTTGTATCCTTCTATCAGTTGTTCCAAAGAAATTTTTCGGCTATTAAGAATAATCTGTAGAATTTCTATTTTTTTGTTCATATCCGTTTCAGCCCATTCGCTGGAAAATGGATCAAAGATTGTTCTAAGAGTTCGGTGTTTATAAGTTCTCCCAAATATTTCATCAACAATTTCTTGATAATGTTTGCTCATGATTTTTTATTTTAAATCAAATTCGTCAAATGGTTCATGACTATTGTAATTAAAAGGAGTTTTATTTTCTTTCCATAGTATTTCCAATGTTTTAAAACAACACGAATAAAAAGCAGCAATTTTCGTCATCCCCTTGTCCTGAAATCCATCAAATTCTCCAAGAGAGAAACGCACATAATTGTCTTGAGTTTCAATGTTTTTAATATTATATTTTTTTTCAATTAGTTGAATCAAAACCATTAGATATTCCCAGCTTTTATGAAATGGAATATTTTCATGTTTTTGAATTTTTTTGACTGTGCTTTTTTCAGGATCATCATCATAAAAATAATCCTTATTAGCTATCACAAAGTCCCTGAAATATTTGTTTAGGGCTTTTTTTTCTTTAGTATTTAATATCATATTGATTTTTCTAAATTCTTACCGGATATGCTGAAATAATAGAAGTTTTTTCAAAAATATCAGAAGCTATCTCGTCAATTATTAGTCCTGTAAAATATTTTTCAGCAATCTTATTGCTTTTGTGTTTTATTTCTTCTTCTGAGTATTTTTCTAACGAGTTCATGCATTCTTCTCCATATTTTGTATTGAAATATATTTCTCCCGATACACAAAAAACTATGTCAATTTGTTTTGTATTTGTATATAATATCGGTCTTGGTGAAAAGAAATTTATTTCAACAGAGACGATCATAGATTTATCCTCAGTTCTATTCATTGAGAGTATTTTACCAAATGCACTTCTTATTGTATGCGTTGCTTCTACTTTCATTTTTTTTTGTTTTCAATGTGCAATCTCAAAACTGAACTATCAACCTAATACCATCAACACATTTTTTAATCTCCCAATCATCTATCCTCTTAAAAACAAAACCCCCATTCTCTAACCAATTATTTTTCCACAAATACAATCAATCATCTCCCCAACATTTTCCCAGCTTTGCATCTCTTTTGAAGAAAAACGTATTCTGAAAGCTCTTTCAATAGCGACAATCAAATGAATGTGTGCCAGAGAGTCCCATTCTTCAACATCTCTGGCGGTGGTATTATCGTCAAGGACCAGGTCCTTTTTTTCAAGAACATCAATAAAAATGTCGTTTACTTGTTTTAATACATCCTGTCTTTCCATTATAAGGTGATTTTAGTCAATTATTTATTTTCAATAACGGTTTTTAAATTTTTATAAGCGGGGATTTCCAATATCCAGTAATCTTCTCTTTTTTGAAACCCCAGCTCTTCATAATGATTGCGCACTAAATCATTTTTTGCAGTCAGGATATATTCTCCTTTTAATATTTTGAATCCCTGATCTGCAGCAAATCCGGCTATGACATTCAGGGTGAACTGCTCCATGCCTCGTTTTAAAACCCTGCAGCTCATAAACCAATTCTCAATAAACAGAGTATCCTTAGTTTCCTTGTGTAAAACAACCACGGAAATCAAGCCGTTATCCCCGAATTTATCTTCAAGGGTAAAAGTAAATGTATAATGCTCCGGTGATTGGGAAAGTGATTCCGCATCAGCCTGCGTGTAACGGACAGTTCTTAAATTAAACTGATTCGACCGCTGTGAAAGCTGCGCTACCCTTGGTATATTGAATTTATTGAATGGCTCAACCAGAGATTTCATCTGCAGGCTTTTAAGATAATCTTCGCCATTTGAAAAATTTTGCTGAAAAATGCTTCTTCTGGCTTCATCCTGGTATTGTTTAGTCCTTTCTGTATCTTCAGCAGAGAAGGAAATGGTTTCAAACAAATTTAATGAATAAAGGTATTCAAGATAATCAGCAGGGTCTTCGGGCAATTCCGGGACACAGATGTCCGGAAGGTTCTCCCTTACCAGGTTTCGCTCAAACGGATTATCATCCAGAAAAACCATGGAGTCAAAACCTATGTTCAGTATTCTTTGGATATGGATGATATTATCAACTTTATTTCCCCAGTTTGCGACAAAAACCGCAATATCTTCCAGTTGCAAAATCATATCAGGATGCTTTTCAAATGGCTCTTTTGCAATGGATTCGGTATTTTTACTACAGATTGCTATTAATATTCCCCTGTTTTTTAGCTTTTTTATCCAGTATTGAAACTCTGTGAATGCCTTACCAATACCTAAATGGCCAAGCTGAATATTTTCTATCCCGTCATCACCAATAACTCCGCCCCAGGTTGTGTTATCAAGGTCCAATATCACGCATTTTTTTGATTTTCCGTATAAAGCGCCGATAATATCAATAGTTCTGTATGCTATCTCCGGCAATACGTCGATACTCAGGATCATTTCGGAGTTGATGTATACCGAAGGCTGAAACAGGCTCGTTCTGCCCGTTCTGTTTTGAATAGCCGAAAGGTCACAAATAAAAAAATCCGGATTTTTCAGAGCATAATTTGTAAGCTCATAATTGAGTTTCCTGAGTTGGAATATAAATGAACTTTCTGTTTTATTGGCAAAACTGCCAAAAACAGTATCGTCTATTTCGGCGTAATTATAGAATATTACTTTGGCATTTAATTGAGTAGATAATGTCATGTAAATGCTGTCAATGGCTTTCATTTCGTCAGTAGCCAATTGATGGTAATATTCAGGTTTTAATTTATTGTATTTGCCAAGTAACTTATGTGATGATCGGAAAACGATGACAATTTCAGGATTAAATTTATAAAGCAGGGAATCGTTGCTGAATATTTGCTGCTCGATCTGGTTATAGTCGGCTTCCCAGACTTCCAGATCATAACCCTTTTCATATCCTGTGCCACGAAGTGCCTGAACAAGAAATTGAGTAGATGTGTCACCCAAAACTGCAGCCTTAACCTTTTTTAATCCTGAAAAATCCTTTTTCAGATTCTTCATTAAATGCAAAAAATCTTTCATGGACACAATGTGCTAAACCGGGCAAAATTAGCAATAATTATTATATTTGCGGCGGTTTTTACGTACTTATCCTGTTGTTAAAAAAGGATATTACGACGAGGAAATTTGGTGATCATCATAATCACATATTCAGAAAAAAATGATAGATAGAATCCTTTTAGTGGATGTTGATGTTTCCCGGGATAGTTCTGCATCTGTTTATTACAGTCACCATCCTGTCGGATTGTTATACCTGGCTGCAGCTATTAAGCAAAAATTCCCTGGTATAAAATTTAAGGTTTTTCATACTTCAACAAGTAATGATCCGATCAGTAGTATCGAAACTATTATTTCCTCTTTCAAGCCTGATTTGGTCGGACTCAGATCTTTATCAATTGCCAAATCGCAGTTTATGCAGGTGGCTGAAAAAATCAGGAACCTGCTTCCCGGTATTCCTGTTATTGGTGGAGGCCCTTATCCTTCTTCTTCTTATGCTGAAATTTTATTAGAGAGATGGGTTGATTTGGTTGTGATTGGTGAAGGTGAAAGCACGTTCTCTGAAATTGTTGAAAAATATTCAACATCTGAAGGTTTGCCTATGAGAGTGATGGGAACGGCTGTTCTTGAGGACGGAAAAGTTCTTATTAATGAACCACGTCCGGTAATACAGGATATTGATCAGATACCTTTTCCGGATTATTCCTTTATCGATCTGAAAGATTATACAGGCATTGAAAACCATGCATTACAGGATTCTTCAAAATCTGCCTTTATCCTGAGTTCCCGGGGTTGCCCATATGGATGCTTGTATTGCCACCAGTTATTCGGGAAAAAGATCAGGCGCAGGTCGGCTGAAAATGTGGTGGCTGAAATGAAAAAGCATGTAGAATTAAGGGGAATAAATGATTTCGTTTTTCTCGACGACGTTTTTAATGTTCCAATGAATGAGGCCAAAAAAGTATTGTCATTGATTATTAAGGATTTGCCAGGTGTAAGAATCAATTTTCCCAACGGGCTTCGTGCTGATATGATTGATGATGAGATGCTGGATATGTTTGAACAGGCCGGAACTGTTGAAATGGCTTTGGCTGTCGAAACAGCGGTTCCACGCCTTCAAAAGATCATCGGTAAAAATCTGGATATTCATAAGGCCGAAAAAGCGATACATGCTGCCACGAAGCGTTTTATAACACGTATCTTCTTTATTACCGGCATCCCGACGGAAACCTATGATGAGGCTTTGTATACTATTGATTTTGCAGCTTCATTTAAATATGCAGCCCAACCGATGCTCAGCGTGATGCGAATATACAATAATACAAGGCTTTATTCAATGCTTGATCCTACGCCGGCACAGGTAAAAGCCCTGGCATTGCAGGAAAAGAAAGTCCTGCACCTTGAAATGTTTGATAATATTGAATTTTATGGCGACCTTTTCCCTCCTGAAAAAGTACCATTGAAAAGCAGTGATCTCAAAGAACTTCTTTATTATTGGATGCGTAATGTTCTGATTGATTCCGACCGGATCAGGAAAAGTCATGAGGTGCTTTTAAAGCATTTGGATCATGAGAAAATCATAGAGTTTTACAGGAACGTATTTGACAAACCCAAATTCAATGATGCTGATTTAATTAAATTACTCAAAACCCGATAACGTCATTTTTACATTAAAATCTATAAAGATAAAATCAGTGTTTTCTTGCAGGCAACAGATAACATTTTTGAGGTTTTGTATATATTTGCCGGTACAAAAGAATAATTGAAAAGCGGGATTTAATGGTATTTAGCTCGGTCGTTTTTATTTTTTATTTTTTACCTGTATTTTTTGCCGGGTACTTTTTAATGCCAAAAATGTGGGCGAAAAACCTGCTGCTCTTAGTTTTTAGTCTGTTGTTTTATTTCTGGGGTGCTGGGAATCTTGTATTATTATTGATTTTTATTGGGATTATCACATGGCTTTTCTCGTTGCTTATCGCTAAAACTAAGTTTAAACGGGGATTTCTGGTTCTTTTTATCGTTGTATTGGTCGGCATATTGATATATTGTAAATACCTGGGATTTATTATTGATAACCTTATTTATGCCGGTGTTGACGGGCTTCATAAAATCAAAGGCATGACATCACTGGGCGTTTCTTTTTTTACATTTCAGGCTATTTCGTATAACATTGATGTATATAGGAAGAACAAACGTTTTGAGCCCAACCCTTTCTACATTATCTTATATATTACCATGTTCCCGCAGTTGATCTCCGGCCCGCTGGTGCGATATTCCCAACTGGAGCCTCAACTGAAAAGCCGCAAAGTAGATTTAAATCTGTTTGCTGATGGCGTTAAAAGATTTATCCTGGGATTGGGAAAAAAAGTCTTTATTGCCGATCAGTTAAGTTATATCGTTAACAATATTGTCGACAATGCTGATATAACAATAAGTCCTGCTGTTGCCTGGGCTGCCATGGTTGTTTTTGCTATACAACTTTTTTTTGATTTTAGCGGATACACCGACATGGCCATAGGTGTTGGCAAGATGATGGGTTTTAACCTTCCGGAGAACTTTAATTTTCCGTACATCAGCAGGTCGGTAACGGAATTCTGGCGGCGTTGGCACATGACCTTCGCAGGTTGGATTAAAGATTATATTTTTACTCCGCTGGCATTTCAGATGCGTTATTGGGGCAAGGCGGGCATTATTATTTCATTACTGATAACATTTACTATCTGCGGAATCTGGCATGGCCCGACATGGAATTTTTTAATCTGGGGACTCGTACAAGGCCTTTTGCTTGGACTGGAAGAACTCTTTCTTTTGAAATTCCTGAAAAAACTTAAAGGTTTTGCTGTATTATATTTCTTGTTTATTATTGTTACCTGCCTGGTACTTTTCAGGACCGAAAACCTGCATCACGCTGTCAGCTTCCTTAATGTAATGTTTTCGCCTGCCAGGGAAGGAGCTTTGGGATTAAATGCCTTTTTTACAACTGAACACTCAATCATCCTTCTCGCTGGAATAATTTTCTGCATACCGGTTTCCTGGCCCGGCATATTTAAAACAGCTAAGTTGAAAAACATTGTCATGGCAGCAAATTCAGTACTTCTGATCGTACTGTTTATTTTTTCGGTAATGAGGCTGGTGTCTGCCACTTATAATCCATTTATCTATTTTAAGTTTTAAATAATAAGCAGGAAAATAAAATGATGATCAAGAAAAGGCTTAAACCGGTTTATTTGCTGTTTCTTCTGTTACCTGTCGTTTATTATTTCCTTTCTTATACAAAAACTGCAGCACCTGTTGAAAATACCCAATCTGATGATTATTTTTATTTTTCTGCCAGGGCTTCACGGCCTGCTACGCTCAGTTTGAGTAACGGTGCCACAAACAAGCTGATAACATGGAATCTGAATAATTACGGATACAAAGACCTGGAGTATCTTGGCCATATAAATGACAGCGCTGAATTAAATATAACAATAAATGATCTGAATGCCAATGATACGGTGCATTTCCTTGGTTTCAACCTGTACAGGAATAATCACATGGTTTCATTGTATGATCATTTTAAAAAGCATTGCACCTTATCTAATGCTTTAATTTCCGAAGATAATGGCTCATTTGTCATCATAAGTAAACAAACCGGTAAACCTGTTGTGCTGACATTAAAAGCGCTTTCTTCATGGGAGAAGAAAGATGGTGGTCATCGGGCCGGCATCGTGATTTTTATTTTTATTCTTATATTTATTCTTGTCCTGGTTTTAGCGCCAAATGCAAGATATTTTGGTTTTTCGTTACTCATCTCGCTTCTGGTAATGGTGATTTGTTCCGTTTCAGATACCGGGCGTGTCGGCCAACTGACTGTTTCAGCAGGTTCGTCATTACATGATGCTGAAGTATTCTATAATCAATCACCCTTCTTTAATCCGGTGAAAAAGTTTACCTCCGAAAGCCTTTCCGGAAGTTTTTCAGTACCGGTAAATTTTGAAAAAAATAAATTTTTACGTTGCGATTTTGGTGTAGCAGATGAAATCCGAAACGTCAGCATTAAAATAGAATATGGCGTATTTTACAAAAATTTTAATTGTGGCGCAATGCCGCAAGGCAGGCTCGTTTTAAATGATCTGGATTGGCAGGGTGAAAAATACAAAATTACAGGAAATGATCCGTATATTAAGCTCACTTCAGTATATTTCGTGAATTACCTTGAGTGGATTTTATGGTTAGGACAAAATTCATTTCTGTTAATATCGCTGTCCGTTCTGCTGGTCTTGTTGGTTCTGCAATTATTTTTCAAAGGTATCGGCAATCTGTTATGCAGGTTCAGTTTAAAATATTCGTATGTTACTTTTTTGCTGATTCCGTTAACTTATTTCATTGTTATTCAAATATGGGGCACAGAGAAACATACCGGGAGTTCTGATCAGGTATATTTTTCAGCTCACACTTCAAGGCCATCCTTAATTACACTTTATAACGGAAATGATTCACTATCATCGTGGATGTCTGATTCTTCGGCATATAAATATTTTCAATACACCGATACCTTGGATGTAAATGCAGGTTTCAGCCTGAAATTTGAGAATTTATCAAAAAATGATACGGTAAGCCTGTTATCGGTAAACCTGTTTCACAATGATCATGTTTATTCATTATTTGACAGGAATGAATCAGTATGCAAAATAACAAATACCCGGCAGACCGGCCAGAATGATAATGATGTTTCGGTAGTTCAGAAAGCGGATCAGGCGGTAATCGCCAAACTCCTTGTTTCTGACTTTAAGAACCCCGATAAAATGAAAGGCGTTATTGAAAGTATCATATTATGCCTTTTTTTCCTGGTTTTTATAATTGCAATAATTTACAGGCCGGAACCGCGATATTTTGTAATTTCTTGTTTCGTGTCATCAGCCATGATGCTGGTTTTTTACTGGTTATGCCTCGATTTGCAGGATCAGGTTACTTTAAGTACTTCGACCCCCGTAAAATGTGCTCAGTTTTATTATAATGATAATCCGTCTTTTGAAGCTACAAAAATTGTTACCGTTGATAAAGGAACGAATTTCTTCAAAACAAATCTTGATCTGGTTTCAAACAATTATCTCAGATGCGATATTGCTGAGAACACAAAAAAGCTGACAGGCCTGAAAATATGTACAAAAACAGGGATCATCAAAAATATAATGGATTTTAGTACAATATCATCTGGCCGGATTATGATGAATGATTTGGTCAGGCATGGCAAAGATTATTACGTCAGGGGCGGCGACCCGTTTTTTGTGCTGACATCCGCTGAACATATAAAAGACATCCGAAGTCAACTGTTTTTAAAGCAAAGGATATTCATTTTGCTGACCATATTATTTTTCCTGTCACTAATACTATTAAGCAAAGCCGGCCCAAAAAGAAATTATAACCTGTTCTTTTTTATTGTAATATTCCTGGTACTGGTTTCCAGTGGAATGTTGTTGCGTGTATTTACATCTGAGGGTTTGGTGCTTACAGCCGAAATGCGTTATGCTAATCATCGGCCTGTGTTTCAACTTGACTCTTCAGATGTTTTTGTCCGGGAATTGGATAATTATCTAAAGGACCAGATACCGGGCAGAAATAATATTATAGTGCTGAATAACTATATTGAATATTCTGTTTTCAGACAGGTGCTGAATAATCAGAATGTTCATTTTGGAAAAGATGGCTGGATGTATTATATAGGTGGTGTTTGCAGGGAGAACTATGAAAACCGCCACCCGCTTACATCCGACGAATTAAAAAAAATGACCGATGTTTTGATAGCAAGGCGAAATTGGCTCAAAGAGCGTGGTATACATTTTTATCTCGTATTTCCCACCATGGCATATGCTGTATACGAGGAGAATGTTGGCCCCCGCTTATGGCGATATAATAAAATATCGAAGTTGGAACAGTTACTTACCTATCTGAAACAGCACACCGACCTTGATATCATTGATATTCATCATCCTTTGATGGCGGCAAAAAAGGATCAATATGCCGATCTGTATTACCGCAGCAACTCTCATTGGAGCCATTATGGAGCGTATGTAGCATATTGTGCCATGATTAAAAAAATTCAGAAAGATTTTCCGGGGATGAGGAACCCTTTGGCATTGAAAGATATTACATGGATAAATTTTGGGAATTATAAGCCGGATATGTTTGTGCTAACAGCTATCGAAAAATTTATGAAATACAAGGAATTCATGCCATCCAATGATTCACTTACGGCGGCTACAGAAACTACTTATCCTTATTACCCGGAATTTTCTTCGCCGGCGCCGGCATACTGCTTTCAGAATAAAAAGCTGGAGCATCCATCAGTCCTGATGTATGGCGATTCGTTCGGCGGTTTTCTCCTTTATTATTTTACATATAATTTCAGCAAGACATATTTTTTGTATACTCCATTGTTTTATCCTTCAATTATTGAAAAAGAAAAACCGGATATCGTGATTCAGGAAATGGCAGATTATACTATTTATAAAATCCTTGATAAGAATTGCCCATTACCGGAAAAAATGGATTCGACACAATCCTTACCTGAATAATATTGCATTTTTTTGTGAAGATTTGAAATGGAGAAACATGAAAATTTGATAATAATCATCTGATATTTCAACAGTATTAATTTATATTTTTGCCTTTGGTTTTAATCGAATGAGGTGTATTCAAAAGTTCTACACAATAGTAATCCTTTAATATGACCGATGAAATAAATAAATATTTTCTTACCCAGCCGGCAACAGATGAAAATTATACGGAGGAAGCCTATCTGGATGCAAACCCTGATATTGCAAAAGCTGTGAGGGAAGGCATTTCCTTATCATCGGGGCGTCAGCATTTTGAGATTTTTGGAAAGGAAGAAAAGAGATGTATAAGATTGCCGAAATCGGTTATTATTGAGCCAAAGAAAAAAAAACTTGACAAAATCAGGCCCTTGCTCAGGCAGGATATGAATTATATAGAAAAATCCGGACAACACTTTAACTTCCTGAATGATGACCTTGTTGAAACATTTGACATTATTAGTACCGATGCCATTAGCTCCAATAACTATGACCGTAACGTTGAAGAATTGATCAACCGCTATAAGGACGGATTAATTCTCGATTGCGGCTCGGGAAGGAGGGATGTGTATTATGAGAATATCGTTAATTTTGAAATTGTTGATTACGATACAACAGATGTTGTCGGCGTAGGAGAGAAGCTGCCTTTTATTGACAATGCCTTCGATGCTGTGATTTCTTTATCGGTTCTGGAACATGTTAAGGATCCTTTTTTATGTGCAAAAGAGATATCACGCGTACTAAAACCCGGAGGCAACCTCATTTGTTGTGTTCCTTTTATGCAGCCATTTCATGGTTATCCGAAGCATTATTATAATATGACACATCAGGGATTAATAAACCTTTTTGATGGTTTATTGGAATTCGATAAAATTGAAATTGACGAAGCCGCGCTGCCGATTTGGTCTTTGACATGGATTTTAAGAAATTATGCAAATGGCTTGCAGGGTGACGCAAGAAATGAATTTTTAGAATTGAAAATTGCAGACCTTATCGAAACCGGTGATAAATATTTGGATAAGGCATATGTGAAAGAACTGAGCGATGAAAAGAACCGTGAACTGGCATATGCTACTGTTATTTTTTCTCATAAGGCTTTATAAATATCATGGAACAGCAAATACAAGGGCAGCTAATTAAATATTTTGAATTCGCCAAAAAAGGATCAAAGGGCTTTCGCGATGAATCCGTGAGGCCGCTGCTTGATGTTTTCTATGATTATGCTTCAAAATGCAATGTAGTAACAGAATTAGGCATTGACACCGGCTGCTCAACTCTTGCTTTTCTTGTTTCGGGATGTAAAAAAGTGTTTAGTTATAATGTCGTCATCAGTGAAAATGCATTGAAGATTAAACAGGCTGCAGACCATGATGGTATGTATTTTAAGCTGATCAAAAAAGATAATTTAAAGGTCAGGATTAAAATGACAGATATGTTATTTATTGATACTGACCATTGGTATGGGCAAATTAAAGCTGAATTATCACATCATCATCCGCGCGTTAGAAAATGGATTATTATGCATGATACCGAAACATTTGGCCTGGTTAACCCTTTTGATGGACGTCCAGGAATGAAAGCCGCCATCTATGAATTTTTGGAAGAACACCCGGAATGGGAAATTAAAGAGCATATTGAAATCAGCCACGGAATGACTGTTCTTGAAAGACAATCATTTTCTAAAAAGAAAAAGTGGCTGTTTTGGTAAAACATAAATCTTCCGCGATGCTACCTGACCAGAGTAACAACACCTCGCAGTTTAAAGGTTTTACCCATTAAATTACGGTACGAAAGATAATATACATACACTCCGCCTTCAACTTCTTTTCCATTTACTTTTCCATTCCATCCCGTATTAGTATCTTCAGTATAAAATAGCATTTTTCCCCATCTGTCGTAAATGGATAGCATATAATTATCCTCATCTATTCCGGATATTACAGGCTTCCATATTTCATTTAGCATATCCTGATCAGGAGTAAAGGCATTTGGAATATAAATAATCAATGAAGGTATAATATTAACGGTCTTTATGGCCGTATCTGAGCAGTTGCGGTCGCTGTATGCGATGAGTTGTACATGGTAGCTTCCAGAATCCGTAAAAATATGGGAAGGATTTTGTAAATATGAGAAATTGTTATTGTACGAACTGGGATCATCAAAATTCCATTCCCATGTAGTAGCATTTAATGTTTGCGCAAAAAAGTCAATTTTAGGATTATCGGTATATGCAAATGTCGGATTAAATGTGAAATCAGCAAATGGTTTGATAAATGCTTTTACTGTATCAGCCGATATAACAGGGCAGCCATCAATTGTCCGTGCGCTCAGATAAACCGGGTATATACCAGGATTAACGTATAAATGTGCAGGTGACGGTGATGTAGATGTATTATTTGATGATCCAAGATCTCCAAAATTCCAGTAAACCGTATTAGAATCAATCAAAGCAAATGGCTCATATCCGAAAGAAACATTCAAAGGACTGCATCCATTCTTTGGAACAGCGACGATTTCCAGAACGGGAACATTATATATTCCAACTACAACAGTCGTTGAACCGATACAACCATCAGGATTATTTCCATGTACAGTATAAATAGTAGTGATATCAGGCGATGCAATAACATTTGCTCCTGCATTGGAAGACAATTCATAATCAGGTTCCCACGTAAAATTATATGCCCCGTCAGCAGTGAGCAACACACTGTCGCCATGGCAAAGGTATGGATTATCAGGTGTGACAGTAATTGTTAATCCACCTGAAACAATAATTTGTGATGTATCAGAATTACTGCAACCTGTTGACGCAACTGTATCATAATATGTTAAAATATGTGTCCCGATACCTGCTACGGCCGGATCAAATGAGTTTCCTGAAACTCCCGGCCCATCATATGTTCCACCCGATGGATAACCCTGGGAAAGGTTTAATACAGGTGATGTTATGCAAAGTGTAGGTAAGGGGGCGAAGTTTACAACAGGAATCGGATTGACTGTAATTAAATAGGTGGATGTTGTCCCGGTACAGTTATTTGCTGATGGTGTAACATAAATAGTAGCTGTTATTGGCGTGTTACCTGTATTAATTGCAGTAAATGGAGTAATATCTCCTGTTCCGCCGGCAGCCAAACCGATTGATGTATTATTGTTTGTCCATGCAAATGTAGCGCCTGTAGTTTGACTGGTAAAGTTTGTTCCACTTACCGTTTGGCCGCTGCATATCATAATATTTGAAGGTACTGTAACAGCAGGAATAGGATTAACCGTGATTACGAATGAATCAATAATACCAGCGCAGCTATTTGCATGGGGAGTAACTATGATGGTACTGCTTATTGGATTGTTGCCTGTATTTGTCGCAAAAAATCCCGGCAGGTTACCTGAACCACTGGTACCAAGTCCAATTGCTGTATTTGAATTGGTCCATGTAAAACTTGTACCTGAGATGGGGCCGGTGAATACCACTCCTGAAATTGTAATGCCATTACAAACGGTGATATCAGATGGAACAATTACAGTTGGTGAAGGTTTTACTGTGATATTATATGTAGAGGCAATGCCGGTACAATTATTCGCGCTTGGTGTAACAGTAATAAGAGCTGTAATGGCTGTTGCTCCCGTGTTTGTAGCAACAAAACCTGGAATATCTCCATTACCCGCAGAACTCAGACCAATAGCAGTATTTGAATTTGTCCAGGAATATGCGGCACCAGCAACGGGACTGGTAAAAGATGTTCCTGAAACGGTATTCCCATTACAGATTATTATATCAGAAGGTACAGTAACAGAAGGTGTGGGATTCACTGTAATAGTATAAATTGATGGTACTCCAACGCAGGTATTTGATGTAGGAGTTACAGATATTGTACTTGTTATTGGCGATGTCCCCGAATTAATGGTTGTAAACGAAGGTACATTTCCATTTCCACCTGAGGACAATCCGATTGTAGTATTTGAATTTGTCCAGGTAAAAGTACAACCGCTGGGAACACTCGTGAAACTGGTTGCAGGAACAATAGTATTATTACATGATGTGATATTTGCAGGCACATTGACAGTAGGCGAAGGAATGACAGTTATTGTGTATACAGATGCATTTCCCGGACAGGTGTTTAGTGTCGAGGTAACTGATATTGTGGCAGTAATTAAAGCATTAGTGTTATTAATAGCTGTAAATGAAGGTATATTTCCGTTACCTGTTGATGCTAACCCAATAGAGGCATCAGAATTGGTCCAGGCAAATGTTGCTCCTGCAGGAGTACTGGTAAAGTTAGTAGCAGCAACAGAAGCATTGTTACAAACGGTAATGTTTGCAGGCACAGCTACTGTAGGAGTGGGATTAACAGTGATTGTATAAGCCGAAGGTGTTCCCACGCAACTGTTAGCTGTAGGAGTAACTGTGATAGTCGATGTTATTGTAGTGGTTCCTGTATTTGTAGCTGTAAACGAAGCAATGTCTCCCGTGCCATTTGACGCAAGGCCTATTGCAGTATTGGAATTCGTCCAGGAGAATGTTCCACCTGCCGGAGTACTGGTAAAATTAGTAGCAGCCACAGTGCCATTATTACAAACTGTTAGATTTGATGGGACAGTTGCAGTTGGTGATGGATTTACTGTTATGGTATAAGATGCTGATGTGCCCGGGCAGGAATTTAATGTCGGGGTAACGGTAATGGTAGATACAATTGGAACAGTACCGGTATTTGTAGCATTGAAAGTCGCAATATTGCCGGTACCGCTTGAAGCCAACCCGATTGTAGTATTAGAGTTCGTCCATGAGAAGGAACTACCGGCAGGACTACTGACAAAACTAGTTCCTGCAACCGCTCCGTTATTACAAACAGAAATATTTGCCGGAACAGTTACTGTTGATGTCGGGGTTACTGTTATAGTATAATTAGAGGCAACACCTGAACATCCATTTAATGTAGGAGTAACAGTGATTGTAGATGTTATTGGGGCCGTTCCGCTATTAGTAGCGGTAAAAGCAGCAATGTCGCCCGATCCGCTGGAGGCCAATCCTATGGCTGTGTTGGAGTTTGACCAAACAAATGTACTGCCGGATGGTGTACTTGTAAAATTTGTACCAATAACAATACTATTATTACAAATCGTTATATTGGATGGAACTGAAACCGTGGGCTTGGGAGTGACTGTAATTAAATATGTAGAGGGAACTCCGTTACAACTGCCAAAACTGGGGGTGACAGTAATTGTAGCTGTAATAGCTGTTGTCCCTGAATTAGTGGCAATAAATGATGTTATGTTTCCTGTTCCGGTAGCTGATAAACCGATACTTGTGTTTGTATTTGTCCAGCTATAGGAAGCACCGGCAGGAGTGCTTATAAAGTTGGTTGCTGGGATGGATGTATTACTGCATACAGAAATGTCAGCTGGTACAGTAACTGTAGGCGCAGGATTTACTGTTATGGTATACTGGGCAGGTATACCTGAACATCCACTCACCGTCGGTGTAACTGTAATTGTTGCTGTAACTGGATTAAGAGTTGTGTTGGTAGTGGTAAAAGAAGGTACATTGCCAATACCACTGGATCCAAGTCCTATTGAGGTGTCGGAATTTGTCCATATAAATGAACCACCTGTCGGGGTGCTGACAAAGTTTGTTGTGGCAATAATTGTGTTTCCACAAACAGATATATTTGCAGGTACCGATACTGATGCTATCGGACTTACCGTAATGGTGTATGTTGCTGGTGTACCGGCACATCCGTTAAGTGTAGGCGTTACTGTTATCGTTGCAGAAATAGGTATGGGGCCTGTATTAATTCCTGTGAATGAGGTAATATCACCACTGCCATTTGAAGCCAGTCCTATGGCAGTATTGGAATTGGTCCATGTAAATGAGCCTCCTGCAGGTATACTTATAAAATTTGTTGCCGGAATCACCGCATTATTACATACTGCAATGTCTGAAGGAACTGTAACAGTTGGATTAGGATAAACGCTTATCACATAAGTTGATGGACTGCCAGAACAACCGTTCACAACAGGAGTGACAGTTATTGTAGATGATATCTGTGTACTACCTGTATTTGTGGCAATAAATGAAGGAACATTGCCTGATCCGCTTGAAGCAAGCCCGATTGCAGTATTTGAATTACTCCAGGTGAAATTTCCACCTGCCGGCATACTGGTGAAATTTGTAGCCGTAACTGTTGCGTTATTACAAACAGATATATTTGTTGGAACATTTACTGTGGAAATAGGATAAACGGAAATAGTGTAAGATGACGATATTCCTGCACAACCGTTTACAGTAGGAACGACAGTTATAGTTGAAACAATTGGAGACGTTCCTGTATTTGTAGCTGTAAACGAAGCAATGTCACCGGTGCCACTTGAGGCCAGACCAATAGCAGTATTTGAGTTCGTCCATGAGAACGATCCGCCTGCAGGTGTGCTGACAAAACCGGTAGCAGGAACCGATGCATTATTACATACGGTAATGTCTGCAGGCACAGTCACAGTCGGAGTGGGATTAACAGTAATTGTATATGATGAAGGTGTTCCCACACAGCTGTTGGCGGTTGGAGTAACTGAAATAGTCGATGTTATGGTCGTGGTTCCTGTATTTGTGGCGGTAA
>CAZVKJ010000032.1:0-49102 GCA_964626855.1 uncultured Bacteroidales bacterium | reverse complement strand
GCTTGCCTGATTGCCTTAAAATTACTGCCTGTTCCGACGACGGGTTGATCATGGCCATTTCGCACAGAACCTATGATATACATGGACTGCAGTTTCACCCGGAATCGATAATGACGTCAATGGGATCGCAGATAATAGGAAATTGGCTGTTTAGCGGATATAATACAAATACTATTGTCTGTCGCAAAGAAGCAAAATAGTATCAGCCCTGCGGTAGATTTATGTTATATTGTTTTTTTCTGTTTATGTTTTTTGTTTTGGTAATAACTTTATTTTGTTCTTCTTCGATAATTTCTTTCAGTTGTTCTTCCTGCGGTAAATTTATCAAATATTTATTTACAAAAATCTTTTGCGACATTCCCGTTGTGGCATATCTTACCAGGTTGGCATTTTTGTATGCACATAAAATAATGCCTATCGGCGGATTATCGCCAACGACCGTTTCATTCTCGGTAAAATAATTCAGATATAAATTCATTTGTCCGACATCAGCATGTTCAAACTCACCTACCTTCAGGTCAACCAAAACATGGCATTTCAAAATACGGTGATAAAAAACAAGATCAACATGATAATGTCTGTTGTCAAAAGTAATACGCTTTTGTCGTGCTTCAAAACAAAAACCCTTGCCCAGTTCCAATAAAAAATTCTGGAGGTGGTTTAAAATTGCCTGCTCCAGGTCAGTTTCGGAGTATGTCACTTTTTCTTCAATGTTTAAAAACTCCAATATGTAAGGATTTTTAAACACATTTTCCGGAATTACTTCATGAGCATTATTTTGTTTCAGCATTACGGCCTTTTTATTTTTGCTGAGGCCCGTCCGTTCATACACCATGCTATTCATGGCTCTTTGCAGCTCTCTTACCGACCAGTTGTTTTTTATAGTTTCTGTTTCATAAAATTTTCTTCTCCGACCGTCTTCTGTTTTAAGTAATTCAATAATATGCGAAAAACTCAGGTGGTTGATCAGCTTGTCTAAATCAACAACAGTGTTCCCGGTATGTTTATCTGTGATCTTAGATTTTGCAGACGGTGTCTGCAGAATTTCAGTACCCTTCAGATTTTTAAAATACGATTTTGCAGACAGTGTCTGCAAAATGTTTGGATAAGCCAGATAAAATGACCTGAACAGATAAAGATTGCGTTCCGACATTCCTTTAATATGGTTGGTTCTTCGTGCAATCTCCCTGAATAAATTTTCACCGTAAACAGCCCTGTCCCCGCCTTTTAGTTCATATTCGGATAAAATACAGCCAATAAAATAATTCCGCAGAGTAAGCGCCGTATTTACCTGTTTTTGTATGCTACGAAAAAAATAATTGTTTGTAATCTGAATATTTGATACAAGCGCATCAATGTTGTTCGCGCCGGAAATGTCTGGTTTTATATTATCCTTTTTTTTCATTATTATTCAAAGATACAACTCTATATTCATTGGTAGCACATTGCGGCAAGTTTAGGTAAAAATTCTCCCGGCTACTATGCTGGCGACCGGCCTGAACGCATTCAATAGCCCCGCCCTTAAGGTTTGGGCTATTATTCCGGATTATTATTGCGCTCCAAAATCCTTCTTTATCGTAATATACCCGGGATATTGCAATGCATAATTCCCTACCATGATTGTTGGCTTTGCCTTAAGAGAAATGCGTGTTGGTCTGTTACCAGCATCAACCAGGTTTAGTCCGAAATTTACTATGTTTTTTGCTGCCTGGCCTGAAAGCAATTTGGCCAGATCGGTATTTATCTGAATGGGGAATGTTCCGGTTCCGTTGTTGGGAGCGATCTCTACTCGTTGTGTGGTGGTACCTGTTGCTATTTGGGTATCATCAATAAAGGCAATCCAGTCTAGTTTGTTTAAAGCTGCTTTTTGCGTATTGGGATTGCGTGCTTCAACATTTAATGTAAAGTTCAGCGGCAAAGTTCCGGAAGCCACATTAGCCAGCAGTTTGGCGCCATCCATTATTGTAAGATCGGTAAACGACTTAAACTTTTGAACATTCATGCCTCCAAGTGTAATATTGTCAGCGGAAGACAAGCGGAAGTCGCAATTGAGCAGGTTTGTGAATTCTTTGATCTGTGCGCAGGATGCGATGAAAAGAACAAGAATAATGAATAAGACTTTTTGTTTCATAGCTGATTGGTATATATTTAAAAAATATCTTCCCCCGCCCGCCGGGGCAGATTGATAAAAAAAACTTCAAAATTTCAAAAATCAATTCAGTATTCCGGTCACAAACCTGCTGATTATAAAACAGGCTCCAAAATTCTTAATGGATAATACCAAATTGAAATATCAAAGGAGTCCAATAGGGCGTATTGATATTTCTAATTTGATTATGCCGATGGTAAAAACTACCCCAATTTCACATTCACATTATCCAGCCCGCTTTCCTCAAATTCCTTCATGTATTTTTCTGTAAGAGGATCAAGTTGCTCCATTTTATCTTCAAATGACATTTCCTTAGCCTTATTGCCTAATTTCTTGTCGAGATCGCGTTCAGCCAGACGATAAATCAGATGATCCCAAAAACATTCATCCTCAAAGTCGTCAATGATGTCGATTACTTCTTCATCGAAACTCAATGAAGGCAAATAAAGATCGGACTCTTTATCATATTCTACCAACGTATTCAGATCAACATCTTCCGATTTTTTAAAAATGGTTTGTACCAGTTCATTCAGAACGGCATTATCCGGTTCATCAATAACCCAATCGCCGACATAAACAAGTTTCAGGAGTTCTTTAAATTGCTCCGGTGATAATTCAAGACTTACTTTTTTCATAATTACGGTATTATAATTTTATTTTATCGTTAACAGCTTTTAAAATTTCTTCTTCCAACGCTAAGGCCTGCTGTTGCATTGCTTCAGCTTTTCCTATGATCTCTTCGGCAAACTTTTTATCTTTAAGGCCCGAGGCGTTGATCTTCACATTGAGAAATGCCCCCATTACAGCCGAGCGTGCACACAAAGCCCCTACTCCTGCATCTGTTACAGAATTCGGATTCCCGGATTCAACCATAGACTTTATTATTTCAAACGATGACAGGGCTTTTTCTATCGTTTTAAACGGAACTTCTGTAGCATATTTTGTGGCCTCCTGTATGGCTGCATCTCGAATGGCTTTTTCCTGTTCGCTGTTTTTGGGCAGGCCAAAGGCGTTCATTATTTTGTTGAATGCGTTGGTATCCTCATCCACCAGAGCCATCAGGTCATCTTTTATTAACTGGCCCTTTTCGGCCCAGTCAGAAAACTCTTCCCAGCGTGCATCCCAACCGGCTTTATGCGACGAAAGGTTGGCGACCATAGTGGCTAAAGAAGCGCCCAAAGCTCCCATATATGCCGAAATAGAACCTCCTCCCGGTGCAGGCGATTCCGATGCCGTTTCATCAGCAAAGGCTGTACACGACATGTCTATCAACTTCTTTGGCTTAACAACTTCTTTATCTTCAAGAACAAATTCAATGATCTTTTCTCTTGGGTTGAAAGGCTTGAGATCGTCCAGTCCGAGGGATTTGACAGCAATTTTTATCAGTTCATCCTGAGAGACACCCACTGAGCGTTGTTGTTTTTTCAGAAAATACTTTCCGGCATCAATCATGGCTTTTAGCGGGATCAAACCTACCAGTTCCGAACCGGTAGCTCTAAGGCCGCGTTCCTCGGCTTTTTTAGATGCTTCTTCAAAAGCAACATGAACAGGTGTGATGCTTATATTGGTAAGATTAATAGAAATCTGGGCAATGCCATACTCTTCAATAAACCAGCCAATGGCCTTACAAGCCTTGAGCGACCCGGGTATCATCACCTTGTTGCCTTTTTCGTCTTTAACAATTTTCCCGGTTATCGGATTGCCCTCGCGCATGGGGCGCCCTTTTTCACGGATATCAAAAGCCACAGCATTAGCGCGCCGTGTTGATGTGGTATTCAGATTTACGTTGTATGCCACAAGAAAATCGCGTGCCCCAATGGCTGTGGCACCAGCACCGGCATTAAATTCTGCAGGGCCGAAGTCAGGCTTCCAGTGCGGATCGGTAAGCTTTTTTTGCAAACCTTCATATTCACCGGCACGGCAATTGGCCAGGTTTCTTCTTTCATCAGTAAAAGCGGCATTCTCATAACAATAAACGGGAATACCAAGTTCACTGCCTACGCGTTCGGCAAGTTTGCGGGCATAGACAACTGTCTCTTCCATGGTAATGCCTGCAATAGGAACAAAAGGGCATACATCGGTGGCGCCAAAACGGGGATGTTCTCCCTTATGTTTGCTCATATCAATCAATTCAGCAGCTTTTTTTATTCCGCGAAATGCCGCCTCAACGGTTTCATCAGGGGTTCCGGCTATCGTTACTACAGTGCGGTTGGTGGCTTTACCGGGATCGACATCAAGTAGTTTAACACCAGAAACAGATTCCATCTCATCCGTTATCTGTTTTATAATGTTCATATCATTTCCCTCACTGAAATTGGGAACGCATTCAATAAGTTTTTTCATAGTTTTTCCTTGTATTATCTGAATTTTCAGTCAGCAAAATTACAATAATTTTTATCCCTGTCCCTGCGTTTATTTTACATTCAACTCAATCACATACTTTGGCGTTTTCATTTCTTCCGGAATATTGCGCAGGTCAGTGGTTTTGAACATTACAGATCCCGGAGGCAACGCTTTATCCTTAAAATATGTACTTAAAAGATTTTCCCGCTTTTCAAGCAATTGAGTAAACTTCTCTTCAATAACGACAGCACCCACAAGCTGATTGCAGCGGTTTTCGAAATTGCCATGGTCGTTTATGCCTTCAATACCCAAAAATGTAATAAAAGCAGGGTCACTATCGGCAATTTTTTCTGAATTACGCCTTATTTCATCAGGATTGGCCCCTTGCTGTGCCGCCTTTGAAACAAATAAATACTTCGCCTCCCTGACTGCAATCAAACCTTTTTCTTTTTCAGGATCCGTAGTCTGAATAAATGTAAAACTCAATTCCGGTTTTTTAGTAATAATTTCAGTGATCTTATCAAGTTTATTTCGCTGATCAGCATTGAGGCTGTCCTGCAAATAATCAAAGGGAATTTGCCTGATGCTTTCCGGACTGGTTCCAAACATCTGACCAATTGCTTTAAACGGCTCAGAAACAGCCTTCAAAAGAAATTCCTCGAGGGTTTTCCAAATGATCTTTCTTAACTTAAATGATGGATCGGAAGGCTTTCCTGAAACAGGCAAATCAATTTTTATTAAGCCATTTCTATCTTTGATAATATATAAAGCCAGGCATACCGGCACTTTATAAGCGGTAGTATCCTTAGTTTTTTTACCAAACTGCACGTTGGCCAGTTTAAGATTATTCAAATTATCCAGTAAATTGGGCGTCATTTTCAATTTGCAATGGTAGTTGAAAGTTCCCTTGGTTATTGGCCGTGCCAGGTAATACTCCGAATAAGGTGAAAAACTCACCATATCAAGTTTGGTAATATTTCCGTCAAAAACAATATTTGAAGTATTCACCATATCAAGTGTGCCGGTACCGTTAAATGTGCCGGGGCCGTTGAGGTTCATATTAAAATTAAGAGGTATGTTTGTCGCCTGATCGCTGAATCCGGTCAATTCAACATTAAGGTTTTTTATATCAAATTTAAAAGGTCTGTTAAGGGTAAGGTCAGAAAAATTAATATTACCACCTTTTATCACGAGGCTGTCTATTGAATAATGTGTGACAACGGAATCCGCAGTCGTATCTGCTGACTGAGTCGTGTCGTTCAGGAATGGTGCCAGTATTCTTTGTATATTGGTATTGTTTCTCTCAAGTACCGCAACAATCCTGGGTTCTACTAACATCACTTTGCCAAAACAGAAATTGGAATTTCCGATATCAAGGCTATCCATCTTTATATAAATATCTTTGAATGAACAGAAGGGTTTGCTATCCAGCTCATTTATCACCAGATCGTTTATCCCTGCTACGCCTTTAATAATAATAGCTGCCGGGTCTTTCATATCTCCCGTAACCTTCAGGTCAGTATAAAGCTTTCCGCTGGTGATGGTTGCATCGGCAAAAGGCCTGGCATAACCTGCAAATGGAGTGATATCAATATTTTTTGTTTTAAGTGTAACTGAATACTTGCCTGCAGCCTGGTTAATCATACCATCCAGGGCTACTTCGCCATCCTTGCCGAGTATAAAATCAACACCGGCTTTTGATTGCTTGCTGTTCCATGATATTTCTGGCACCTTCACATTAAGGTCTTTTAATTCCGTATTTGTGCCTGAGGAGTTATCTTTATAGCTGATATAACCGCCATTGATGCTCAGGTTTTTTACCAGATATTTTATGGTATCTCCAGTTTCCTGAACCGTAGTATCTGCCTTGGTGGTATCAGACGAAGTGATCAGGTCATTAAAATTAAAAACGCTATCGGAATAGACTAATGACACCCAGGGTTTGTCAAGCCTGATTTCCGAAAAAGCAATTTCATTATGTAAAAGATTCCATGGGTCGAAATTGACATACAATTCCCCGAAATTCACAAATTTGTCCTTCTGATTTTGCTCGTACATGGTAAAGTTATCGGCCCTTACGCTGCATTTAAAATAATTGATATGCAGCTCCTGCAGGTCAATTTTTCTGCCGATCAGTTCAACGCTGTTTTTAACAAGATACCACCTGACTATACTTGAAAGAAAAAATAACAATAAAAACACCAGGATAAAAATGCTTCCCAAAATAATGTAACGTTTCTTAATTCTGAATTTGTGTGTCATAATATATAGTTTTAACAGTATTAGTTTCTTAATGCAAAATCAATAGCAGCACAGGAATGAATATATGTACTGTCGAACAATGGAATTGTAGTGTGTTCCTGTTTTACCAGAAGCGGGATTTCGGTACAACCCAGAATAATACCCTGCGCTCCCTGATTCATCAGGCCTTCCATTATTGAAATCATTTTCAGACGGGAAGAATTCAATATTCTGCCATCAAACAATTCATTAAATATGGTATTCTGGATAAAACTTCTGTCATCAGATTCCGGAATAAGAATATCCACCCCACCCTTTTTAAAAACATCTTTATAAAAATCCATTTCCATGGTCTGCTTTGTCGCAAGCAGGCCAACTTTGATAAGATCCCTTTTCTTTACTTCTTTAAGCGTTTCTTCAACAATATGTATCAGGGGGATATTGATGCCTGCCATAATTTCATTTGCAATCATGTGCATCGTATTGGCACAAATAAGCAGGCAATCCGCGCCGGCCCTTTCAATGGCCGATGCAGCACTGTTCATCAAAATACCCAGGTCTTTATAATTCTTTTCATTGACAAGCGTTTCAACATCATGAAAGTTTACAGAATACATAACAATTTTTGCTGTATTCCTGTTTCCGGCCTTTTTCAGCATTTCTTCGTTAATGATACGGTAATACTCCTGAGTGGATTCCCATGTTGTGCCGCCGAGTAGCCCGATAGTTTTCATTTTTGTATTTTTCCGTTAATAATTACCGTTTCAACTTTATTACTGCCGTATGCATAAGGCATAAACTCCAGCGACGGAATCGGTTTTGTGATGAAGACATTTGCCTTTTTCCCAATGGCAATACTTCCCAGTTCGTCTGAAACGCCCATTGCATAAGCGCCGTTAATGGTAACCGCATTGATGGCTTCTTCCGGCAACATTTTATAATTTATGCAGCCCATAGACAAAATCAATTGCATATTGCCTGATGGAGAGGATCCTGGATTAAAATCGCTTGCCAGGGCAATTGGCAGACCGGCATCGATCATTTTCCGGGCAGGAGCATAAGGCATCCCCAGAAAAAATGCAGCACCTGGCAGCAGTGTCGGCATGGTCTCGCTATTTAATAATGCCTGTATTTCGGCATCTCCGGTATATTCCAGGTGGTCAACAGAAAGAGCATTATATTTTACGCCTACCTGTATTCCACCGGAAAAATCGAGTTCATTGGCATGGATTTTTGGTCTGAGGCCATATTTTATCCCCGCCATCAGCATACGCTCGGTTTCGTCGGTGGTGAAAAAGCCACGGTCGCAAAACACATCAATATAATCTGCCAGTTCTTCCGAAGCAACCAAAGGAATCATTTCGTTGATGACCAGGTCGACATAATCGCTTTGTTTTCCTTTATATTCGGCAGGTACAGCATGTGCCCCCAGGAAAGTAGCTTTGATGGTCAGTGGAGACAACATTTTTAATTTTTTAATCACCCTCAGCATCTTCAGCTCATCGTCGGTAGTCAGGCCATATCCGCTCTTTATTTCCACTGCTCCGGTACCAAGCATTTTAATCTCTTCCAGGCGTGATAGAGCCTGTATGCACAATTCTTCTTCAGAAGTCATGTGAAGCTTTTTGGCAGAGTTTAAAATTCCTCCGCCACGCTTGGCGATTTCTTCATAAGACAAGCCCCTGATCTTATCAACATACTCAATTTCGCGGCTTCCCGAATAAACCAAATGCGTATGAGAATCGCAAAAACAGGGAAAAACCATACGATTGGCAGCATAAATTATTTTAAACTTGGAATTTTTATAATACTGCTCTTCAATATCATTCATTTTGCCAAAACCAGAAATCAATCCATTTTCCACAATGAGATATGCATCTTTTATGGTTTTTAATTCAGACATTTTTTTTCCTTCTGCTTTCAACCTGTTTCTGGAATTAGCCGGACCAACATGAACAAGTTCTTTAATATTTTTTATGATCAAATTCATATAATGTTTATTTTATTTCTTAAAATTTTCAGCAAAATATTCGTAATATTTTATCAATCCAAAAAATGCAGTTAATTTATTGTTAAGTCAAAAACTACCTGTATTTTAAGCACTGCCATTACAAAATTATGATTAATTTTGTTAAAAAAAAGAAAGATATATGAAACGTCTTGTAATCAGTGTTTTTTCCATATTTATAATATTTGCTGTCCAGGCAAAAAAAGTTGATCCGCAAACAGCTCAAAAAGTAGGATTAGCTTATTTTTATGAACATGCCGGGCAATTCGTAAGTCTTGAATTAAAAAACACCAGTGTTAGTAGTGTAATCACCGAATCAAAAGGAAATATCCCTTTATATTACATTTTTAATTTAAACCCAAAGGGCTTTGTAATAGTGGCAGCTGATGATAATATCCTACCTGTTATCGGTTATTCCTATGAATCAAATTTTGATCAGGCAAATATGCCCGACGGGTTGAAATACTGGATGTCGAATGTTAAAACGCAAATTGAAAGAGCGTTGGCTGATCATGTTGCAGCCGACCAGAAAATAAGTTCACTATGGAATTATTATATAAATAGCACACCTGAAAATCTCACTGTTAAAAAAAGTAAATCCATTCAGCCATTGCTGACAAGTACATGGAACCAGGATACATATTATAATCTTTTCTGCCCGGCAGCTACAGGTGGGCCAGATGGCAAAGCTTATGCAGGTTGTGTTGCAACTTCCATGGGACAGATTATGTATTACTACCGCTATCCGGCCACAGGGCAGGGATCTCATGGTGGAATCAGTTTCAGCAACACCACCTACCAATGGGAAAATATGCTTGATAACCTCACAAACTATAACGAAGCTGTTGCCACACTGCTTTATCATTGCGGCAAATCAGTTGATATGCAATATGGTTATGACGGATCTTCAGCAAATGCAACAGATTGCCCTTATTCATTTATGAGTTATTTCAAATATAATAATGGCTGCACTTACGAGTCCAAATATCTTTACACTGAAACAAGCTGGTCGAATTTGCTGAAAAATAATCTTGATTCAAAACGCCCCATGCTATATTCCGGGGGCGATGGTTTTTCCGGAGGCCATGCATGGGTTTGCGATGGTTACGATGCAAGTAATAATTTTCACATGAACTGGGGCTGGAGCGGATCAGATAATGGTTATTTTGCTACTTCAAACCTTGCAGCCGGCGGATACACATTCAATGATTTTCAGGGTGTTGTTCAAAACATTTATCCGCCTTCTTCAAGCTACCCGAATAATTGCTCGGGAACCAGAACAATAACCGGAACAGCAGGCACTATTGAGGATGGCAGCGGCCCAAATAATTATACAAATAACAATGTTTGCATGTGGCTGATCGACCCCGCTGAGAACGTTACCAAGATCACACTCAGCTTTATTAATTTTGATACGGAATTAAATTATGATTTTGTCACTGTGTATGATGGAAGCACCACTTCTGCAAATGTTTTAGGGACATTTTCAGGAAGTACCCTTCCGGCAAGTGTTACCTCTACGGGCCCTCAGATGCTTGTTCGTTTTGAATCAGATAACGGCAATGTTGCTACGGGATGGAAAGCATCCTATAAAAGTTCTTTCCCAATATATTGCTCAGGTATCACGTCCCTGACACCATCAAGCGGGACAATCAATGACGGCAGCGGTACAGAAAATTACTCATACAACCAGCTTTGCAGATGGAGAATTGAACCCGCCAATGCCGAAACAATCACGCTAAACTTTACTGATTTTAATTTAGCCGGCAACGACTACTTAAAAATCTTTGACCAATCCAATAACGCCCTTTTGGATTACTATACAGGAGCGACCATACCCTCAAGTAAAACATATACAACCAGCAGTGTTTTACTATATTTCAAAACCGACGGATATCAGAATGCTCCTGGATTCACCGTTAATTATACCTCAACAAGTTCTTCGGGGATTGAAGATAACGGCAACCTGAGTGAAATGAATATTTTTCCCAATCCCGCCAACAGCAAGCTTAATGTTCAGTTTAATTTAAATGAACCAGATAATATTTCCATTGAGCTATGCTCTATTACCGGTGTGGTTTTATATAAAGAGTTAAAAAATAATTTCAGTGGAACTTATAAAAACATAATCAACACTGCTGACCTGAGCCAGGGAGTTTACCTGCTTCATATCAAAGGAGATAAATTATCGCTGTGTAAAAAAATCATTATTGAGTAATAATTCATTTTCATGTTAAAAAAAATTGCCATCCTGCTGTTGCTCATAGCTTCAAATTATTTTGCTTTTTCAAAAAAAATCAGTGAACAACAGGCGGCACTCGCGGGTAAGAATTTTTATTTTGAAAGGATAAATCTCGCCTCACCGGTAGATTATAAAGACATTGAAATAGAAAATGTCAAACCTGAAACCCAGGGTAGTTTAACGCTTTACTATATTGTTTCATTTGAGAACAAAGGATTTATTATTGTTTCAGCAGATGATAATCTTCCGCCTGTTTTGGGTTATGTATTTAACAGCAGATATGACGAAAACCAACCTCCTGCTTTTAAAAACTGGATGAAAGATTATGAAAAACAAATAATATATGCTATTCATAACAACCTGTTATCCGGTTTATCCGCAACAAATGAATGGACCCGCCTGCTCACATCGACTCCGGAGCAGTTAAAACAAAAAAAAGACATTAAAACTGTTTCTCCATTGATCAGGACTACATGGGATCAGGGTAAATATTATAATAACCTTTGCCCGTTAACAGCCAACGGGCCTGATGGCCATGCATGGGCCGGATGTGTACCTACAGCTATGGGCCAAATAATGAATTATTACCGGTTTCCGGCTTCAGGTACCGGATCAAATATGTATAATGATACAATACCTCCTGAGGTTTACAATTCATTATCTGCTGATTTCGGAAACGCCTCATACCAGTGGGATTTGATGCCACTGGAGGTTACTGAGCGGCAAAACGATTCGGCAGTGGCCAAATTATTATATCATCTGGGAGTTTCCGTGAATCTGAACTATGGCTCCGATGGATCGGGAATGTACAATCATAAAGCAGCCTACGCACTGAGAACGAATTTTCATTATTCCCCGGATTGCCAGTATGTATTCAGGGACACTGCTACTCACACGAACTGGAAACAACTTATTCTTAGCCATCTTGATGAGAAAAAGCCATTGTATTACGCGGGATGGGCCGACACTATTAATGTTTCGGGGCATGCTTTTGTATGCGACGGTTACCAGGATACAAGCTATTTCCATTTTAACTGGGGCTGGGGCGGTTTATATGACGGGTATTTCCTTCTTGACGACCTGACGCCCGGCAGTTATGATTTTACCCTTGAACATGAATTGATCATAAATATGTTTCCTGATACATCATCCGAATATCCCTCCGCCTGCACCGGCACCACCACATTGACAAAGACAAAAGGAACATTCGGCGATGGCAGCGGCCCCCTGTATAATTACCAAAATAATTCCGATTGTATTTGGATTATTCACCCTGCTGATTCTGTAACAGGTATCAAACTTAATTTTCTTGAATTTAATACAGAGCAGGATTCCGACAAAGTTACCGTTTACAACGGGATCAATACTTCTGCTCCTGTGATCGGAACGTATTCCGGTTCTTCTTTACCCTCACAGATCAGCACCACGGGAAGGGCTCTTTGCATTAAATTCCATTCAAATGACAGCATCACATCCGGTGGTTTTCTGGCATCCTACACATCAACTTTGCGGATATATTGTTCAGGTATCAAAGACCTGACGGCCAATTCCGGATCCTTCAACGATGGCAGCGGCTCATATAACTACCATCCCTATCAACTGTGCCGGTGGCGCATTATGCCTTCCGGAGCCAGCGCCGTGACCCTGCATTTTAATGCATTTGATATTGCTGAAGGTGATTATGTAAAAATCACGGATTATGTAACCAATGAAGTCCTGGGCGACTTTACAGGCAGCCAAATACCGCAGGATATTGTCAGTAATTCAGGCCAATTGTATATTACGTTCAAATCTAACGATGGAAATACAGCCCAGGGCTTTTCGGCCACATATTATAACTCTACCGGAATAGAAGAAATGAATCCTGCAGATATTTCCATATTTCCCAATCCTGCGTCAAATTATCTTTTAATAAGCATGAAAAACGCAACAGCCAAAAAATATACGCTTGGGATTTATTCTGTTGACGGCCAACTCATAGATGAACGCATATTTGAATTATTCCAGGGGCAATATTATTTTAATCATGATGTATCGTTTCTCGTGCAGGGACTATATTTTATAAGAATTTCCAGTGATACGGAAACAATAGTAAAAAAAATAATAATCGAATAAATTATATATGAAAAAAATCCGGATTTTGCTGTTTCTTCCATTCTTCCTGATATTCCTTCAATACTCATTTGCAGAAAAAGTTGATTCTAAAACTGCGCAGATTCTGGCAACCAACTTTTATTTTGAAAAATGTCTGCAATCAGGTATTGAAATCAAACAGCCGGCAGTTTTAACATTAAGCCACACACAATTCGACGGTAACGACGAGATATATTATGTTTTTTCTTCTGACAATGGTTTTATTATCGTTGCTGCTGATGATGATTCCTATCCCGTACTTGGTTATTCATTTGAAGGGAAATATTCTGATAAAAATTTATCACCTGAGTTTAAATTTTGGATGAATACATATGAAAAACAAATTATCAATATACGCCACAACCATCTAAAAGCCAATACAAGTATCGTAAACGCATGGGATAACTATATTAATAAATTCAACGACAAAGAATATCTTAAAGATCAAATAAAATCTGTTGAGCCTTTATTAATGTCGGTTTGGGACCAAGGAACTTTTTATAACTCTTTATGCCCCGAAGACGCCGCCGGCCCTGACGGGCATGTGTGGGCCGGTTGCGTTGCAACAGCCATGGCACAGGTCATGTATTATTACCGTTATCCATTGCAGGGTTCAGGTTCTCATAATTATTATTCCCCTTATGGTTTCCTGTCCGCAGATTTTGGCTCAACAACCTACCACTGGGATGCAATGCAAAACGATATCAGTTCTAACTATAACTATGATATGGCGCTGTTGCAACTACATTGCGGCATTGCCATTGAAATGGATTATTCGCCCGATGGTTCCGGCGCTTCCATGTGGGAAGATGCCCATGCCATGAAAAATTATTTTGGATACTCTAATACTACTGAGGTATTTAATAAAAATGATTATTCCATGTCGCAATGGACAAGCATGCTCAGAACAAATATTGATAATAAAATGCCAATTCAATATGCCGGTTATGGAGATGATGGTGGACATGCCTTTGTATGCGACGGTTACCTGGGAACAGAATATTTCCATTTCAACTGGGGCTGGGGCGGTGCGTACAACGGGTATTTTTACTTAGATAATCTCAACCCTGGATTTACCTTCAATTACGGACAACAAGCCATACTGAACTCATATCCGGCAAGTGCTTATCCGCAGGTATGCTCAGGCGTAAAGACGATCACCGGTTTGTATGGTACCCTTGAGGATGGAAGCGGTCCAAACTACAATTATCAGAACAATATGGATTGTATCTGGCTGATCGCCCCTGACGATTCTGTTGAGTTCATCCGGCTAAATTTTGAAAGGTTAAACACCGAGGCGTCAAATGATGTTATTACTATTTATGATGGCGCTTCTACTTTCGACTCTGTACTTGGTACTTTTTCAGGTAATACTATTCCTGGTGAGATTACTTCTTCGGGGCCAAAAGTCTTAGTCCGTTTTACAACCAACGCCGACACCGTTTCTGACGGTTGGCTTATGACATATTCTGCCAAAGAAGTGAGATTTTGCAACAGCATCAAAGAATTCACAACGCCTTCAGGGACATTCACCGATGGCAGTGGCACATATGAATACAATAACAGTACCTTCTGCCGCTGGCGCATACATCCGCAAAATGTTTCATCCATTACAGTTCAGTTTAATAATTTCGATCTGGCTAACGACCAGGATTTCATAAGAGTTTTTGATGCCGAAGCCGGCTCAGAAATCAATACATTTTACGCCGGAGCGATTCCCCAGACATTTACCGTATATTCTGATGAATTAATTTTCTTGTTCAGGACAAGCGGGGTCTACAATGCCGATGGCTGGGAAATCTCATACACATCTATCCCTCTTTCCGTTGGTGAAAACCAGAAAGGATTCGTAAAAATCCTTCCTAATCCTGCTGTTGACTATTTAAAAATTCAGGCAGCGGTACCGGGGGTAAATTCACTGACCATCAATTTATTCAATAACACCGGGCAATGTGTACTTACAAAACCGTTGGCAATCCAAAACGATATGCTTGATGAAACCCTCGACATTAGCGCACTTGCCGGTGGTGTGTATTTTTTGAAAATAAACTCTGATAAATTTAATCATTCTCAAAAGCTCATTATTCGCTAAATCCGTCTGTTAATAATCGTGTTGATTTTTATCAATTCATCACGGATTCCTGTTCCCAAAATTTATAATTTTGTAATATGAGTAATACAATCGGACAATTGTTCAGGTTAAATATATTTGGAGATTCTCATGGCCCGGCCATGGGAGGCATCATTGACGGATGTCCCTCCAACCTGAAAATTGATGTAAAACTGATCGCTGATGATTTGCATCGCAGGCAAGTTGGTAAAGATTTTTTTTCTTCTGCACGGCATGAACCTGATCATTTTGAAATTTTGTCAGGCGTCCGTAATGGCCTGACCACCGGCGGTCCTATCGGTTTTATTATTCATAATGAAAATAAAAAATCAGAAGATTACAAGAATCTGGATCATATTTTCAGACCATCGCATGCTGATTTTACATATTTCGCGAAATACGGAACCACCGAAAGCGCCGGCAAACTACAGGCATCCGGGCGCATTTTTGCACCGGTTGTGTTTGCCGGCGCAATAGCAAAACAATTACTTGATCAATATGGAGTCTTTATTTTCGCTTTTGTAAAACAAATCGGAACGGTTTCTTTGGATATACCATACACAAGAATCGACAGCAACGCAATAGAACAAAGTCCTGTTCGTTGTCCTGATAAAGCAGTATCTGAAAAGATGATCCAATTACTGAAAGAAATAAAAAAATCAGGTGACAGCACTGGCGGAATCATCACTGGTGTGATCCGGGGATGCCCTCCGGGCCTTGGCGATCCTGTCTTTGGAAAACTTCAGGCCAGGTTGGCACAGGCAATGTTCTCAATAAATGCCGTTAAAGGTTTTGAATATGGATCGGGATTTTCTTGTGCAGGCATGAAAGGAAGCACACATAATGACACCTTTGTTATTAAAAACAAGCGGTTAAGAACCGCCACAAATAATTCCGGCGGAATCCAGGGGGGCATCAGCAACGGTGAAGATATTTATTTTAATACAGCCTTCAAACCTGTGCCGGGAATACAACAACCACAAAAAAGCATCGACCGTAATGCCAATCCTATTGAGTTTACGACTGGTGGCCGTCATGATGTTTGTTTCGTCCCACGGGCTGTTCCCATAGTAGAAGCCATGTCGGCGCTTGTACTTGCCGACAGTTATTTAATGTTTCGACCTTATGCTGAATAATAATAAAAGTTTTATATCTCTGATATTTCTCTTCCTGCTTGCTTTCACATCATACGGCCAGGAAGAAAGCAGCTGTCCTGAGTTAAGCAATAAAAAAGCAAAAAAATTATATGATCAGGCATTCGAAAATTTTAAAGATCGAAAACTTAACGATGCAAACGCGCAATTCAAAGAAGTACTCGAATATGAGCCTCAATGCGGACAATGTTATTTTTTCCTTGGACTGATCAATTTTAAAAAGGTTGATTATAACCTTAAAGCTGCACAGACTTTTTTTGAAAAATCAGTAGAATTATGCCCCGACTTCGACATCTATGTTTACTACTATTTAGGACAAATATATTATGGCGCCGAAAAATGGGATCTGGCTGAAAAGGCTCTTGCAACTTTTCTTAAAGACCCTTCAAAAATTGAAAATGATGCCGAATTAAATGATGCCAATGCCATGTATAAATGGGCTTCATTCTATAATAAAGCATATAACAACCCGGTTCCTTTCGATCCAAAATATATTAAAGGTGTTTCATCCCAATCGGATGAATATATTCCTTCTATGTCACCCGATGGTGAATACATGTTTTATGCCCGTGTTATTGAGCTGCCGCCAAATAAAAGTGACCTGATTCCAAAACCTGTCTACAAAGAAAAATTCTATTTCAGCGAAAAAAAGAACGGAGAATTTGATAATGGCAAGGAAATGCCCTACCCTTTTAACATGAACGATAATGAAGGAGGATGTTCTGTTACTATTGACAACAGTGAATTATATTACACTGTTTGTAAAACGGATAACAATAACTACCTGAGCTGCGACATCTATTATACCCATAAGGATGAAAATGGAAGATGGATAGATATTGAACCTCTCGAAAATGTGAATAATCCCGACACATGGGAAAGTATGCCCAGTATTTCTTCGGATGGAAAAACATTATTTTTTATCAGCAACCGGCCAGGGGGTGTTGGGGGATACGATATATATTGTTCAAAAAAAGATGACCAGGGCAGCTGGGAAAAACCTGAAAATCTTGGCCCTCAGATCAATTCCAAAAAAAACGAACGGACCCCTTTTCTTCATACTGACAGCCAGACGTTATATTTCTCATCAGATGCCGATGATCTGCCTGGTATGGGTAGGTATGATATTTTTTATTCGCGTTTACAGGCCGACGGTAGCTGGAAAAAGCCTACAAACATTGGATATCCAATAAATTCTAATGCCGATGATGCTGGATTTTTTGTAAGCCTCGATGGTAAAACAGGATATTTTTCGTCAAACAAGCTCAAAGGAGTTGGTGGTTGGGATGTTTATCAATTTGAACTTTATAAAGATGCCCGCCCCGAAGAAATGAAACTTGTAAAGGGTGACGTCAAGGAAGAAAAAACCGAAAAGCCTGTTAATGCAAGGATAGAAATAAAAAATGTTGAAACCAAGAAAATCACCCAGATACCTGTTGATTCGCTGACCGGAAAATATGTGATAGCAATAAATACAAAAAATGATTTTGTTTTAACAGTAAAGAAAGAGGATTATGCCTATGAATCGAAGCTGATACCTGCAGAAGACACGCTCCGATCGGAACCGCTGCAGGAAATTAATTTCGAGGTAAAGCCTATCGAAGTAGGCAAATCATATAAGCTAAACGATATATATTTCGGATCGAATTCGTTTGAACTAAATGCCGAATCTCAGGCCATACTTGATGGCTTCATTGAATTCCTTAATGAAAACCCCCGGATAAAAATCGCCATTCACGGGCATACCGATAATGTCGGCAATGATGATGCTAATATGTCACTTTCACAAAGCAGATCCCAATCTGTATATACCTATTTAACCGAACATGGCATCGCGGCCACAAGAATGTCGTATAAAGGATTCGGAGAAACCCAGCCCGTTGCTTCCAATGATACTGAGGCAGGAAGAGCAAAAAACCGCCGCACCGAATTTGTAATTCTTGAGAAATAACATCTTTTTTCTTATATTTGAAAAAAATAAGAACCTAAAACTTAATGCCATGGCAAAAAACATTTTTGTTATCCTCATTTGTTTTCTGGTTATCGCCGGAGCATCGGCTCAAAGTAATTTTCCGGTATCATACAACCAAAATGCGCATTACCCAAAAAGCGATACTGCGCTGATGTTGTACTTTTTCAAAAACATCAAGTATTCTGATGATGCTATTAAAAATAATGTAAAGGGCACGTTGCAATTCAGGTTTACTGTAAGGCCCGACAGTACGATTAAAGACGTTGCTCCGCTGAACCATATTGGTTATGGCTTAGAAAGCCAGGTTGCCGAACTCATTTCAAAACTGCACTTTGCTCCCGCCCTCATGAATAATACGCCATTTTCATCAACGGTGATTATGGAAGTAAATATAAATGCAGATAATTATAATAAAGAATTAATAGTGAAATAAATTGCCACTCCATTAGAATTCTCATCAACAATTTATCCCCTATAGAACTTACGTTTATTCACGATGAGGAGAAGCAATCTAAAGTAAGTTGTAAACTGCAATCGAAAACCAGAAAGCCATCTTTCAGCTATTTTAGCAGAATGTCAGTCTGCAAAATCATCTGTCATGTGTTCTTATAAAAAGCTTGAAAGCAGCGAAATTTGTCAAACATATTTAATCGTGGGGACGTTTCTGAAATTACATAGCATTGACGGGGTTTTCTCCAAAAGATCGCTTTCGGCGTTCATAAGCTTTTAAAAATTTCATGGCAGATATTTTGAAAAAAATATTGATAAGCTGGTTGAGCCGCCTAAACCATCATATGCCGATTATACAATTCTGTATAAACATTCATGTACGATGGATGATTATCATGGTCGCAGACCGAAATCAGAACCTGCTCCGGAACTCGCATCATGATTCTGCTTGTTGTAGTTTTCAAAATATATTTGTTTTTATCTAAAAAGAATGCCTGGATATGAAAGCCCTAGCTTTTCCATTTATAATATATAATTAATTTGTTAATTATTATAATTATTATTGTATAATCACGAATAATTTTTGTTAAAAGAACTTTACATCACATATAATATACTGTTTTATAAACACATGAGTCTATTATAAAAAAACAGCTAAAAAATTATATTATTATTTAACAAATTATTTGCATTCTATTTTTTATTTATTATATTTGCCGTGTTTTATAAAAAAAAAGTGGAGCATAAGCGCTCCATTAATGAGAATAAATGGCCTTATGTTGTTTAGCTATTGCCAGAGGGCGGAAATTAAACAGCCTAAGGGGTAGGAAAATAAAAAATATGAAAATGAAAAAGTATCTATTTGTTTTAGCATTTCTGGGATTCTATGCCGTTTCAAACGGTTATACCCAGCAACTCACACCTGATGTATTTGCAATATCAGGTGATTTCTTTGCAAACGATTCCGTCTCTTTAAGCTGGTCTATGGGTGAGAATATCTCAGAAACCTTTATATCTGCTTCAAATTATCTCACGCAAGGTTTTCAGCAGCCGATACCTGATTGGGATGGTATTGAAGAAAATTACAATAATGATCAGTTTTTGATTTATCCCAACCCATGTATAAATGATATAAACATATATTACCATGTTCAGGGAAAAATAAATTTAAGTGTCAAACTTTATGATGTTATTGGAAAACTAATTATTGAAGATAAGGTTTCATCAGCCAATACTCATCATAATATTGATATTAGCAAGTTCTCCTCAAACTGCTATTTCTTATCTATAAGTGACCAAAATAAAATATTATATTCGTCAATCATTATAAAACAATAATTCTAATCATAATCTAAAAAAAATGAAAAAATTAATATCGTTTTTAGCGTTAATAACAATATTTATTGTTAATGTATTGGGACAATCTCCTCAGGCTTTTAAATACCAGGCAGTAGCCAGGGATAATAGCGGAAATATCTTAGCTAATCATACGGTTAGCTTCCGTATAAGCATTTTAAAAGGAAGTTCATCGGGCACAGCTGTATATGTTGAAACGCAAAATAGCATATCCACCAATCAATTTGGGCTGGTCAACCTTCAAATAGGTCTTGGAACCCCAATTTTGGGTACATTTTCAAATATTAATTGGGGAAACGATAAGTACTATGTAAAAATTGAAATGGATCCAAATGGGGGTACAATATATACTAATATGGGGACTTCTCAATTATTGAGTGTTCCATACGCCTTATATTCTGAAAATACTGGAGGTGATAATATTTGGGTAAAGGACAGTAATAAGGTATATATGAGTGATACTACCGGCATTGTGGGCATTGGTACAAAAACTCCCATTAGTAAGCTATATGTTTATGGAAGTGAGTGTTTATCGGGAAATGGTTTAGTTCAATTTACTCAAAATGGTGCAACAAATAATCCAACATTAGTAGTAAAACAAATAGGTACAGGTGGTAACAATGGAGATTATCAAGGCTTAGTTGTTGATGTTGATGGTATCGCAAATGGATATGCTTTCGGGGTAAATAATTCTGGCACACCAAGGTTTGTTATACAAAATAATGGTTATGTTGGTGTTGGGACAACAAACCCTTCAAAGCCTTTTCATGTCAATGGCGAATCCATTTTCTTGCAAAACATGAGCTTTGGTACTCCTGGAATTGGTGGCTATGGGAACAGAGGCTCTATTACATATAACAGTAATGCTTTTATTATAAGCTCTCATGCACCTTATAATTTAACATTAAATTCTGGAACAGGTAATGTTGGAATTGGAACAACAAATCCACAATATACACTATCTGTAAATGGAACAATACAAGCAAAAGAAATCATTGTCAATACCGGTTGGAGTGATTTTGTCTTTGATAAGGATTATGATCTTATGTCTTTAAAAGAACTTGAACAATACATTAATAAAAATGGACATTTACCGGATGTTCCGACAGCAAAAGAAGTAGAAGAATACGGTGTAAAACTTGGCGATGCCAATGCAAAATTGCTTCAAAAAATTGAAGAACTTACGATTTATGTGATTGATTTGAATAAGATGGTAGAGGAGTTGAAGAAGGAAAATGAACTACTAAAAAAGCAATTTCCTAAAAATAAATAGGAGGCTTTAAAATGAAAAAAATATTAGTATTATTTATTCTTTTGAATCCGCAAATAATATTTGCTCAAAGGGAGGACAGATATATTAACTCTAATCTTAAAATGAAAATTGAACGCTTAAAGCAAGCCGGTGAAGTATTTCATCCCGTTAAACTATTTCAGTTAGTTGGAGAAAAGAGCATAAAAGGAGTGGGTACCTATTACGAGTTAACTCTTGATGAAAATGCACTTAGGGATTTTTATGATTCTAAATATTATTGTGTTAATATGTTATTACCTAAACCAGGTGGTGGTAATTTTGAATTATTTTTATCTCAAAATAAGATATTCTCTGACGACTTTGACGCCACATATACTAATGAAACAGGTAGACACAAATTAATTTATGAAGGTGGCATTCATTATAATGGAATTATTAATATTGAAAATAAAATTTCATTAGCATGTATTTCTTTTTACAAAAATGAAGTAATGGGAATTATTTCTGATGAAACAGGAAATTGGTCTCTTGGAAAATCAAAAAAAGGAACTTCAATGGAATATATTTTATATAATGATAAAGATTTTAACTTGCCTGTCAAATATGAATGTGGAGTTAATGATTTTGTTGATAATAAGTATAAAAAAAATTTAAATAATTCTAAATCTATTCAAAAATGTATTAAAATATTTATTGATTGCGCATATAGTTTTTATACTTACCAGGGAAATACTTCTGCTGTTATGAATTATATTTCGAATTTGATAAATAATGCCAGTACAATTTATGGGAACGAGGATATTTCATTTTTAATTTCTTCAATTAATATATGGACATCTCAGGATCCATTTGATCATAACACATATAGTGCTGCTTTAACCTCTTTTGAAAACTACTATAATTCCTTTAATGGTAATATTGCTAACCTTATTGCATATGATTGCCATTATATTAGTGCTGCTAGCGATATACCTCAATTTTGTCCTGGCTATGCATATCTAGATTTGTGTGGATTTGGAACCTTCGACAATGAGGATATTTTACCCGTCCCGACCTTAGCCTTAGATGCAGGTTTATTTACTCATGAAAATGGACATCTTTTTGGTTCACCACACACTCATGCATGTGTTTGGAATGGAAATAATACTGCGATCGATGGTTGTGGACCATATTATGGTGGGTTTCCATATGAGGGAAATTGTTCAGGTGCACCAATTCCATCTTCTGGGGGTACCATAATGAGCTATTGCCATTTAGGCTCTGTGGGGGTAAATTTTATATATGGTTTTGGCCCACAACCAGGTGATTTAATAAGAAATTGCATTAATTCTGAAGGATGCTTATCTTCATGTATAGGAAATTGCCCACCTTTCATGTCAATAGGTTCTTCCATTACCAATTCTGGGATTTTTGAGTTCGAAGCACAAAACTACATTTATGGTGATAATTATATTGGACAAACTTCAGTTACATTTCATGGTGGTAATGGTGTAATTCTTAACCCGGGTTTTCATGCTTCAAATGGATCTAACTTTCATGCATATGTTGGTGGATGTGGCGCAAAATCAAACAATAATGACTCTATTAATCATTTGGTAATCCAACATTCTAATAAAAACATTTCTCAATCTGTTAAAAATAATAAGATAATAATCGTTAATGATATCAATCAAGAAACTTTTATTTTAAAAGTTCCTTTTAACACCAGTTATTCTATCAACATTTTAAATGTTAATAAAATCATTTTGAAAACTTATGATAATTGCACTGGAAATAGTTATTATTTGGATTTATCAGATTTGCCAAAAGGAGATTATACCGTCAAAGTTATATCTGAAGGGAAAAGTTACGAAACAGAATTGAGTAAATAATAAGATTTTTAAGGTTTTTTGTATCGTTAAGACATATTTTAGAGACCCAGCTAATCATATGTCAAAAAATCGATTGATGTTCAGAAAAAAAAGACGAATAAAACTGTGCCTGTCATTACTATTTTATAAAAGTCCCGTTCTCATATTCTTCAAATGCCAGGTCGAGCTCTTCCTGCGTATTCATTACTATCGGCCCTCCCCAGGCAACAGGCTCGTTCAAGGGCTTACCCATTAGAAATAAAAAACGCATGCTGCTTTCAAGCGTATGCACATAAAGGTTTTCACCGGGAGTAAATAAAACAATGCTGCGATTATCGGCAAAAGACTCTTTAGAATGATCTCCGGCAACTTCCTTTTTACAAAAATATCCTGCCCCTTCTATAACATAACAGAAAAGCTTATGACCGGCCGGAGTATCAAAAACAAACTCTGACCGCTCAGGCAGACTTATATCAAGAAAAACAGGATCTGTGATGATATCTTTCACAGGGCCGTCAACTCCAAGATAGTTGCCGCAAACAACCCGTATTTTACAGTTTGAATCTGTTACCAGCTCAGGAATTTCATTACTTTTCACTTCCTGATAACGTGGTGCCATCATTTTTCGGGAAGCAGGCAGATTTGCCCATAATTGAAAACCAAGCAATTCACCATCTCCTTTTGCAACTGGCATTTCCTGATGAATAATACCGCTTCCGGCAGTCATCCATTGCACATCTCCGGCACCTATTACTCCCTTATTTCCTATGCTGTCCTGATGCTCTACCTCACCTTTCAGTATGTAGGTAATCGTTTCTATCCCGCGATGCGGATGCCACGGGAACCCTCTGATATAATCATCAGGATTATCAGAACGAAAATCGTCAAGCATAAGAAAGGGATCAAATTCCGGAACATCGTAATATCCGAATGCCCTTCTGAGCCTTACACCCGCGCCTTCCATAACGGGCTGGCTCTTTCTTAAAATTTTTACTTTTCGTGAATTCATGAGATATAGGTTTCTATTAATTTACAAGAAGCTTCAGGAATCAGGCTGAAATCCTTTATAAATGCCGGAACAAGCAGGGTTTCACCTGTATTTACTTTCACTGGTTCACCGGAATATCCAAAAGTCATGGCGCCATCAAAACACATATATACAACAAATGAGTCAATGTCATTAAAATCCTTTTCCATTCTGTCGTCCAGGTCAAGTAAATTGACAGTAAAAAAATCAGATATTTGAAGTGATACAGATTTGTTCTTTACCATCTGAGGGTGTGAAACAATATGGTTTGGCTTATCAAAATTAATAGCATTAAGGGCCAGTTCAGTATGCAATTCACGTTTCATGCCGGCCTGATCAAAACGGTCCCAATCAAATAGCCTGTATGTAATATCCGATGCTTGTTGTATTTCGGCAAGCAATATGCCTGCACCAATAGCATGTATAGTTCCTGACGGAATATAAAAAACATCACCGGCTTTTACTTTATAAAATTGCAATTGATCTTTCAGGTTATTGTTCTGAAGACAGCGCATGAACTCTTCCCTGCTCATTTTCCTGTTTAAGCCACTAATAAGCTCTGCACCTTCATCAGCATCGAGCACATACCACATCTCTGTTTTACCGAAACTGGCATGACGCGTCATAGCAAGTTCATCATCAGGGTGAACCTGTACCGAAAGATAATCTTCAGAGTTGATGTACTTAAAAAGCAAAGGAAATTCCCCTTCATATTTATCATAAATAACATCACCAATCAAATCACCCATATAAACTTCTACAAGCTCATTTAAAGAATTCCCTTTCAGGAATCCATTACTCACAAGGCTTGCTGCTTCTCCCATTCCTGACAATGCCCAAAGTTCTCCGCAGTTGGGTAATGGTGAAAAATTCTGTTTTAAAACCTGCGAAATCTTTTTTCCGCCCCAGATTTTTTCTTTAAAAATCGGTTTGAATTTTAGAGGATATAGTTCATTCATATTTGTTAGGTTGAGGACAAACAAATATAAAGAATTCAGCTATTATCCCAAAAAAGATTTTTAAAATTCTTATTCGACTATAAGTTTTTTAACTATTGATTTATCATGAAAACTAAGTGCCACATAATAAATACCTGCAGAAAACAGGGAATGTTCGGCTGTTATTATACGAGAATTTTTGTCCAACTTTATTTTTCGGATACATTTCCCATTTACATCAAACACCAACAGGGTTAAATCCTTATTTTGTGGATTCACGACAGATATATTTACATCCGTACTTGATGGATTCGGAAAAATAAATAGATCTTCGTTCAATTTTCCATCTGATTGTTCAACACCATAATCCTGAGGCGTATACTCGTAAAAATCATTATTATAAGTTGTTGAATATCCGACGCCTGTATAACCTTTTCCATTAATTGCAAAACCGACAGCTGCATATCGGGCTGTGCCCGGAAAAGCTTGCAATCCTGTCCATGTATCATTAATAGGATCATATTCCCATACTTCCTTTGAATTAGTGCCTAAATCTACTTTCCTGCCCGTAACGACATAACCTTTGCCGTTCATGGCAAAAAAACTCTCCCAACTTAATCCATTAGTAGGAAAATCATTTTTTTGTGTCCAGGTATTATTCATTGCATCATACTGCCAAATATCTTTCAATTGGCTTGATGATGTTGTTAAACCCATACCCACATAACCAAAATCTGCTATACTGAATTGCATCCCACTTTTACGGCCTGTTCCAGGGAAATTGGCTTTCTGCGTCCAGGTGTCTGTTGCGGGATTATATTCCCAAAAATCATATAAAAAATTATTGTTTTCATCAAACCCTATTCCGATATAACCTTTTCCCCTGCACGTAAATGCAAATCCAGCATGGCGCGCAGTACCGGGAAAATCTCCAAGTTGTGTCCAGACATCTGTTGATGGATTATATTTCCAAACGTCTTTGTAGCAGGTATAATCCAATGGAGAACCTGACCAATATGCACCACTGACAATATATGCAATATTTTCAATTACAAAGGTGTGCGATTGAACCATGGCGTGCCCAGGAAATGGAGTTTTTTGTGCCCATGTATTGGTTGCCGGATTATATTCGGCCAAATCTTTAGTGCTTGGTACCCCATGACTGGCTCCAAATATAAAATAGCCCTTACCCCCTGCAGAAAATCCATTAGGATAATAACGGGGCGCTAACGGGCAGTTTGCTTTCTGAGTCCATGTACCTTGGGCAAAACAAAACAAACCTGAAACTAATACAAAAAACAAAATTATTAACGCTTTTACTTTCATAGTTTTAAATTTTACAACAAATATATAATAATTTATAATTCCATACAAATGACGAATCTAAAAATTTATTTTCAATTAAATCATTCAAAACACTCTAAACATTATAACCGGGTTAATATGATTTAGAATTTTAATTCGAAAAGTTTATATTATTTGTAGCATTTATTCCCAAAACTTTAATTTTGATTTGTAATAGGCAAAGCTATAAAACGGCATAGCCCAATATATATGACCACCGTCAACGACGTTGGATTTTTCTTATGAATAAAAATTTCAACTATTTCTACCATTTTTCGTAAATTGCCAAAGATTTTATACTATGTCCGGTCGTTTAACATATTTATTTCTTTGGTTCATCACCCTTGCTGTTATTGCTGGCTCATGCAATAAGGCTAAAAAGAACCGCATTTATATTGAAGGCAAAATATATGATCCCAACACTATGGCCTATGTTGCCGGCGCGGATGTTACCATTGCGGCAACAAAACTAAGCTCCGGCGGAATCTTCAGCTCGGGATTCGCTGATATTGCATCTTCAACATCCAACGAAAACGGATTATTTGTTTTCGATTTCAAAGAAGAAAAAGTGGGAAGCTACCAATTAAGGGTTTCTAAAGATCAGTATTTTGGTATTATCAAAGAGGTTTCAACATCCGAAATTGAAGCCGGTGTTACTTTTTCACCAACATATAACCTCTATCCTATCGGATATATCAACCTTAAAATCAGAAATTTTACACCCTATGATTCAAATGATTTTGTCGCTTATAATTTCAGTTCGGGATGGCTTAATAGCTATGAATGCTGCAACAACAGCGTGGTTCAGGGGCATGGTCCATATTATGCTGATACAGTAAGTTGTAAAACATACGGGAATCAGAATGTTACCCTTACATACAGTGTAACTAAAGGAGGCCATACCACCCAATATTCCAAAACACTCTTCTGTGTGGCTTTCGACACAACATTTTTTAATATTGACTACTGATCATTTGATGTCGGATCAAATAAATAATATAACCATAATCGGAGCCGGAAACGCTGCTACAAATCTTGCACTGGCATTTAGAAAAGCAGGAAAAAGCATAATTTGCGTTTACAACCGCCATGCAGATAAAGCAAAGATATTAGCGGATAAAGTCGGGGCGCCTTATACAAATGCTCTTAATAATCTCCCTGAAAAATCAGATTTGTATCTTATTGCAGTCAGCGATGAAGCCATTACTGATGTATTAAGCCAACTATCAGGAATATCAGGTATTTTAGCCCACACATCAGGGTCTACTGACATGGCTGTTTTTAAGAATCTCACAACTGATTATGGAGTAATATACCCCTTGATGCACCTCTCATCCAAAAGCCCAATGGATTTCACGGACATTCCGGTTTGTGTCGAAGCTTGTAATCCCGCAACATATAACTCTATATTTGAACTTGCAGCCGCCTTGTCAAACAAGGTTTATCCTGTCAACTCGGCACAACGTCAGATATTACATCTATCGGCTGTATTTGCCAGTAATTTCACCAATCTGAATTATGTCATTTCAGAAGAAATATTAAGAAAGCATGATTTATCCTTTGAGATCATGCATCCTATCATTATTGAATCAGCAAAAAAGGCCATGAATGCTTCACCGGCAAAACTTCAGACAGGGCCTGCTGTCCGTGAAGATATTAATGTGCTTAAAAAGCATACAGCCCTGTTAAATGAGTTTCCAAAATACCAGGAAATGTATAAACTACTTACCGAAATAATTATACAAAAAAAGAAAAACAATGAATTATAAAGAAATCCTGAAAAATATCAATACCCTTATTTTTGATTATGACGGCGTACTTACAGACGGAACGGTTATAACCACTGAAACCGGCGATCAGCTCAGGACAGGCCACGTACGTGATGGTTATGCTTTGCATATTGCATTGAAAAAAGGATATAATGTTGCTATAATCAGTGGCGGCACATCCGATTCAATCAGCAAACGTTTGCAAACACTAAATCTTACTGACATATTTATTTGCATAAGTAATAAAGTTGAAACATTCAATAATTACATAAAAGAAAAAAATATTGATCCTTCACGTGTACTTTTTATGGGTGACGATATTCCCGATTATAAAGTAATGCAGCTTGCCGGGCTGCCGGTTTGTCCGGCCGATGCAGCAGAAGAAATCAAATCTGTTTCAAAGTATATTTCTACATATAAGGGCGGACACGGCTGTGTTCGCGATATTATTGAACAACTCATGAAAATTCAGGGCACATGGATGAATGATGATGCGTTTGAATGGTAAATCAAGTCCAAACTCCCTCAACAGCTTATAATTTCTTTATATCTGTGACCAATCCGGCAAAGGCTCATACGAATTCGGTTCATATGATAAAAAATACTAATTTCGCTGAAAAAAAGATGAAAAGGCCGCTCATACTGGTAACGAATGATGATGGTGTTACGGCGCCCGGAATAAGGTTTTTGATTGAAATTATGCGCGAAACCGGAGAGGTGGTGGTTCTGGCTCCAGACAAACCACAATCGGGTATGGGGCATGCCATAACAGTTGGCTCACCTCTTCGAATGCAAAAAATTAAACTAGAGGATCATTACAAGGAATATTGTTGTAGCGGCACCCCCGTTGATTGTGTAAAACTGGCCATTGACAAGATTCTCCATCGCAAACCCGACCTCCTGGTATCAGGAATTAACCATGGCTCTAATTCATCCGTCAATATCATATATTCAGGCACCATGTCGGCAGCACTCGAAGGTGCAATGATAAATATTCCTTCCGTAGGTTTTTCGCTGAATGATTACTCATATCATGCAGATTTCAGCCATACTGCAAAATATATTAAAAATATCTGCCTGAATTTATTGAAACACGGCTTACCAGCCAAGACATGCCTGAATGTAAATTTCCCGAAAAATGAGAACAAACTCCGGGGGATAAAAATCTGCAGGCAGGCCAGTGCACACTGGAAAGAAGAATTCACCGAAAGAAAAGATCCTCACGGCCGCAATTATTACTGGCTGACAGGCATATTCGAAAATACTGATAACGGAAAAGATACTGATGAATGGGCATTGGAAAACAATTATGTTTCCATCGTTCCGGTTCATGTTGATTTAACAGCGCATCAAGCTATCCCGATAATTAAAAAATGGAAACACAATGTTTAAATTCCTGAAAAAAGATTCCTTCTGGCTTGGACTGGTTATAGGCATAGTAATGCCAGCAATCTGTTTTGGCATACTGTATATACTGAACAAAACAATTTTTATCAATCCCGAAAAAGAAGATCCATCAATATTCAAGCTATCGACAATATATATTTTAAGCATTGTACCAAATGCCATTGCATTGCGGATATACCTAATCAATTTAAAAGCCGACAAGACCGGGCGCGGGTTACTATTTGTAACATTTGTATTAGCCATAGTGTTCATGATATTCTATTATAAATAATGCCTAAAAAGAAAAATGTTTTAGTAGTGATTTCCATTTTGCTGTTATGTATTATTTCAGCTGTATTTATTATTACAAACACATCAAAACATAAAAAAATAAAACAAAAACAACAAACCGTTAGTCCTGAAATCCAGTCAGAACCAAAGTTCAGGAAAGACGGTCAACTGATGTTTTACTCAGGAAGTACCTTATTGAAAACCATCAGTATAGAAATTTCCGACGATGAAGCAGAACGCGAACAGGGGCTTATGTACCGTAAAACTATGCCCGACAGTTGCGGCATGTTATTCATTTTCGAATTCATGCAACCTTTGTCATTCTGGATGAAAAACACATTTATACCGCTCGATTTAATTTTCCTTGACGATAATTATACAATTGTCAACATTTCAAAAAATGCCACACCACTATCTGAAGAAGCAATTCCTTCGGTGAAGGAAGCTATGTATGTAATTGAGGTGAATGCCGGGTTTTGTGAAAAGAATAATATCAGTGAAGGGAAAAAAATCAGATATACATTAAAATAATATTATGAATCTATTATTCATCAGGTGGAATCCAAATTTTGAAATTTTCAACATAGGTGGCTTTGGCCTGCGCTGGTACGGATTTTTGTTTGCCCTGGGTTTTTTTCTTGCCTATGTGATTTCATATTATATTTTCAAACGCGAAAAAATCGAGCTTAAACTCCTCGACTGGCTTACATTCTATATGTTTGTAGCTGTCCTGGTCGGAGCCAGGCTCGGGCATGTTTTTTTCTATGAATGGGATTATTATAAATATCATCTCAGTGAAATACCAATGGTCTGGAAAGGCGGACTGGCAAGTCATGGAGCGACTCTTGCCATTATCATAGTTTTAATCATCTATATCAGATATTTCAAGGTAAATTTCTGGTGGCTGTTCGACCGCATGGCAATTGTGGTTCCCGTTTCAGCAGCCTTTATAAGGTTGGGCAACCTGATGAATTCCGAAATATATGGGTTGCCTACCACGCTTCCCTGGGGCTTTATTTTTTTAGGTGATAAGGCTGCAGGCTTGTTACCAAGGCATCCAACCCAATTATATGAAGCATTCGCTTATCTTCTGATATTTGTAGTATTATTTGTTCTTTATCATAAAAATATTGCTGCTAAATATCCGGGATTACTTGTTGGAGTGCTTTTAACGGCAGTATTTACCGCAAGGTTTTTTATCGAATTTATGAAAGAAGTCCAGGTAGATTTCGAAAAAGGAATGTCGCTGGATATGGGTCAATGGCTCAGTATCCCTTTTATTTGCATTGGATTAATTTGCATTGTTTACTCCTTACTAAACAAACATTCACAAATAAAAAACCCCTGAGAATTTCAGGGGCTTTTTTCATAAAAATGATCCTGATTATTTCTTCTCTTTATCAGAATCAACTTTAGGCTGCTCCAGCTTAACAGATTTGGACTTCACAATTTTCTTGCTTTTAATTACTGCGCTTTGCGGCGCTAAAATAAAATTGATGACCTTTCCAGCTCCGATTGCTTCAGACTTTGTGATATAATCCTTGGCATAAGCTTCTAATGTTTTAATATCAGAAGGAACTTTAATGCTGTAGTTTCCATTAGCATCAGCCAGTACAGTTATATCCGCTGTCCCTTTGGCAATAATGGTGGCGCCCGGTACGGGTTTTCCATCTCTTGCCGAAGTAACTTTTCCTGTAATGATGGCCTGCGCAAAAGTCATTTGTATGCCAATTAATGCTGCAATACAAAAAATTAAAATTGGTTTCATTTTTTTAGATTTTAAATGGATGCAACTTTTTAACAAAATTCAAGCCAAAAAATTGCTGATAAACCGATTATTTTCCTGCTTCGATCAGTATCTCTAGAATTTTAATTGCAGCAGCAGGTATTTTTGTTCCTGGTCCAAAAATAGCCGTAGCCCCGGCCTGATAGAGAAAATCATAATCCTGCGGAGGAATAACGCCGCCAACGATTACCATAATGTCTTCCCTGCCTAATTTCTTCAATTCTTCAATTACCTGAGGCACCAGGGTTTTATGTCCGGCAGCGAGGCTCGACACACCAAGTATATGCACATCGTTCTCAACAGCCTGTCTGGCTGCTTCTGCAGGAGTCTGGAATAATGGGCCGATATCAACATCAAATCCAATGTCGGCATAACCGGTAGCAACAACTTTAGCTCCGCGGTCATGTCCGTCCTGCCCCATTTTGGCTATCATTATTCTTGGTCGTCTTCCTTCCATTGCAGCAAACTGATCAGCCAATTCACAGGCTTTTTTATATTCGTCATCATCCCGTGATTCGGATGAATAGACTCCGGATATTGATCTTATCACAGCTTTGTACCTCCCGAATATTTTTTCGCATGCCTGGGAAATCTCTCCGAGTGAAGCCCTTTTGCGGGCAGCATCAACAGCCAGTTCCAGAAGATTACCATTCCCGTTTTCACATGCCTGGGTTATTTTATCTAATGCTATTTGTACTTCATTATTATTACGCTCAGCCCTAAGTTGGGCAAGCCTTTTTATCTGGGCTTCACGTACCGCAGTATTATCAACTTCAAGGGTTTCGATTGGAGCTTCTTTATCGAGCCTGTATTTATTAACGCCGACAATGGTATCTTTGCCCGAATCAATCCGTGCCTGCTTGCGGGCGGCCGCTTCTTCAATACGCATTTTAGGCAGGCCTGTTTCAATAGCTTTTGCCATACCGCCAAGGTTTTCCACTTCCTGAATATGTGCCCAGGCTTTATGGGCAAGTTCATGAGTCAGGTATTCTACATAATATGAGCCGCCCCATGGATCAACAACTTTGCAAATATTGGTTTCTTCCTGCAAATATATCTGTGTATTCCTGGCTATACGTGCAGAAAAGTCCGTTGGAAGTGCAATGGCTTCATCCAGGGCATTTGTATGCAATGATTGTGTGTGCCCGAGAGCAGCACCTAAAGCTTCAATACAGGTGCGTGCAATGTTATTGAAAGGATCCTGCTCCGTAAGGCTCCAGCCCGAGGTCTGGCAATGTGTACGCAGGGCTAGTGATTTGGGATTTTTAGGATTAAATGTTTTAACAAGCTTTGCCCACAACATACGGGCAGCACGCATTTTTGCAATCTCCATAAAATGATTCATGCCAATACCCCAGAAAAATGACAAACGCGGTGCAAAAGAATCAATATCCATCCCGGCATTGACACCTGCCCTCAAATATTCCAGCCCGTCAGCCAAAGTATAGGCAAGTTCAATATCGGCAGTAGCGCCCGCTTCCTGCATATGATAACCGCTTATACTGATTGAGTTGAATTTCGGCATATTCTTCGAAGTAAATTCAAAAATATCAGCTATGATCTTCATGGATGGCAAAGGCGGATAAATATAAGTATTTCGAACCATGAACTCTTTTAAAATATCATTCTGTATGGTTCCTGTGAGTTTATCCATTGAAACACCCTGCTCTTCAGCAGCTACAATATAAAAAGCCAGAATCGGCAGCACTGCCCCGTTCATCGTCATTGAAACGGACATTTTATCGAGCGGGATGTTATCAAATAAAATTTTCATATCAAGGATAGAATCTATAGCCACTCCGGCTTTCCCCACATCGCCCATAACGCGTTCATGATCCGAATCATAGCCACGATGTGTGGCCAGGTCAAAGGCTACCGAAAGCCCTTTCTGCCCGGCAGCCAGGTTACGGCGGTAAAACGCATTGGATTCTTCGGCTGTGGAAAAACCGGCATATTGGCGTATGGTCCAGGGCTGCATCACATACATAGTAGAATAAGGCCCCCGGAGATACGGAGGAATACCGGCTGCATAGTTCAGATGCTCCATTCCGACCTGATCGGCAGCAGCATAAAAAGGCTTTAATGGTATTAACTCAGGTGTAACCATATAATCCGATGGTTTCCCCTGAACATCTGTTCCTTGAATTATTTTTGAATCTTTATAATCAATATTTTTAAAATCTGGTCTCATATTTTAGAGTATTGAGTTTTTTATAGTTTTCAGGATTCTTTTATTAATATCTGTGCTGATTATCAATTTATGCCGAGCCGTTTATTGTATCCAGCAAGTGTTTCGGCAACATTCACCCGGACATGAATAAAGTCATCCACTCCTGCGGCTTTTAATGAATCAACCATATCTTTGGGATACCCCGCAATTACTACCTGTATATTTTTGTTTTTCTGCTTTAAATTCATGGAAAGCTCACCTGCATATCCGGCATATTCCTCATCGGAGCTGCAAATAACAAAAATATCTGCACCAATATTCAAGGCTTCATTAACTGTAGTTTCAATATCCTTAGAAAAGTATTCCTCAAGAATCTCATATCCCGCACATCCGAAAAAGTTTGTAGAAAATGTTGCTCTGGCTTTTCGCATGGCGAGATTACCATAAGTTGCCAGAAATACTTTTGGACGTTTGCCATTTTTTTCAGAAAATTTCTCTGTTGCCAGGCGGATGTCTTCAAAAATCCGGGCTCCGCGGTACAATGTCAAATACCCGTTATGATCACCGGTATTACATATATTGCACTCACCGGCCATTTTTTCATTCAGATTCGGGAAAATATTAGTTCCGAGAACAGGAGTTTTACGGGTAGCAATATCCATATTACGCCGGGCAACAATATTTTCAATTTCCATCTTAATGGTTCCGTTTTCCATTACTGTCAGCATACCTCCTTTTTCCTCTGTTTCCCTGAACTTATTCCAGGCGATCTGTGCCAGCTCATCCGTAAGCGATTCAATGTAATACGAACCGGAAGCGGGATCTATAATCTTATCGAGATAGGCTTCTTCTTTTAAAATCAGTTGTATGTTTCGTGCCAGACGTTTGCTGAAATCATCCGGTTTTTTATATGTACCGTTAAACGGGATGAGGGTTATGGCAGAAGCTCCGCCAATAGCGGCTGACATACATTCTGTTGTCAAACGTAACAGGTTTACATAAGGATCAAATACTGATTTATTCCACAATCCGCTGATGGCATGAATGTCAACTTTCAGGAGGTTGGGATTCTTGGGCTTATACTGTTCTGCGATCCGGGCAAACAACATTCGTGCTGCCCGTAGTTTGGCAATTTCCATGAAATAATTTGAGCCAACACCGAAGGTAATCCTCATGCTTGCAAGAACTTCATCAGCACCTAATCCGAGGTTCGTTATTTGTGCAAGATATTCATTAAAACTTGCCAGTGAATAGGATAATTCCTGAACAGCCGTAGCCCCGGCATTATAAAAATGCTGACCATTGATATTTATCACTTTAAACTGGGGGAGATCGATTTTTATTTGCCTGATCAGTGCAGCTAATTCCTTAAAGTTTTCTTCCCTGCTGTTGTAATAATTACCATTTAACAGGTAATATGAAATGCTGTCAAAATTAAAAGACCCCCTGACTTTACTACCGTCTATTTCGGATTTTTTTATATAATCCACAAAATCACGGGCAAGATCTGTAAAGGATTTTGATGAAGAGAAATGTATGGCAATTTCATTTAAATTAATACCCTTCAGTAATAATTCCAACTCTTCCCTGCCAGCCAAATTCTTCCCATTAAAACTGATGGCCGTTGCTCCTCTTTGTATTGCATTCAACGCGTCAATATTGGCCTGGGGGACATCATCAATTTCAATTTTCTCAATAATTTCCCAGAGGTTTGATTTGTTACTAAAGCCCCTGATAAAAGGGTAATCGCCAGGTAAGATTCGTTGATAATCCAGATCTTTAATATTTTCCGCCCTGTAATAAGGTTTAATCTTTATCCCTTCGTAAGTACTCCAGATAAGTTTTTTCTCATAATCTGCGCCTTTAAGATCTGCATTGATCTTTTCCTCCCAAAGCTCAGTCGGGACAGGAATAAACTCGTTGAAAAGCGCGGTGTTATCATTACGATTTTCCATTGTGATATAGTTTTTCAGTATTTTATCAGAAATTAAAGGCAAAATTAACAATTATCCCAGATAACACATAAAAAATTCAATTGAATTTCAGTGCTGAGATTTGGCAGCAATTAATACAACCTTTGCGAAATAATTAATAAAAATAATAATTATCTGCATAGTATATTAATGGTGAATTAGATAACACCATTATTGCATGGATTTCTAGTAAAGGGATTTGCTTTTAACAAAAGCGGATTTGAATATCAATCGAAATAATATGGCTACTTATTTCGTCTTTCTTCATCTATTCTTTAGCATATTTACTTTTATTGCTGAATAAAAGTCAATACACCACTGACATAACTATTTCAATGCCAATAATCGGAATCTACCAATTACCAATAATTTAACCGCATTAAATTATACATGAAATACGATTAAATGTATTCAATATATACAACCAGCAATGAATATCATTAAACTTTCACATCAATAAATATGATGTAATAACATGTTGTTATTACATCATATTTATAATGTTATAATTAACACACCGGCTATTTGCTATAGCCCGTGTATTACAAATCTGAAGAAACTTCGATCCGGCTTTTAATCCTCGAAACCGTCAGCTCCTAAATCCAAGGTTGTCAATAATTTCTTAATGGCCTTGTGATTTACTGAATAATACATATTCTTCCCCATTCTTTTTGAAAGGAGGAGTTTATGAGTTTTCAGTATTTTCAGATGATTTGATGCTGCAGCCTGCTGAATTGAAAGCTCATCATAAATCTCGGTAACGGTCATTTTTTTATTCGTTGCCAGAATAACAATAATTGCATACCTTACCGGGTGTGCCATCACCTTTAACTGGGTAATGTACTCTTCAAAGACCTTCAGATTGATCTTGTGATTTTTTTCATAGTAACTTTTCATAGGATGTAGGTTTTCTTAAATAATTAAAAAAAAGTTTAACATTAATAATTTATTCACTTTTTCTGTTTACAAATATAATTACTTATCCTGTTAAAAGCAAATAAAAATATTTAAAATCAAATTAAAATTTTACATTTTACATTTATGACCTGAAAAGCAAGCCAGTTGATAATTTCTGCAGTTTTATTAATTTTCATTTTTGTATATTTTTTAATTTATATACTAAATTCCAGTATTAAATATGGTATTCAGTAACCTAAATACTGCTATAAAAACAAAAATATATCTATTTAAAATAAAATAATAATTCATAATTTGTTAATACAAAAAAAGGAATAAGCATGCTTATTCCTTAAAAATATCAGGATATTACTTTACAGATTCGACAACTGCTTTAAAAGCTTCAGGGTTATTCATAGCAAGGTCTGCCAGAGTTTTCCTGTTAAGCTGAATATTTTTTTCATGGAGTTTGCCAATGAATACCGAATAACTCATACCATACTGACGGACGCCGGCATTGATACGGTTAATCCAAAGGCCTCTAAAATCGCGTTTTTTGTTACGCCTGTCACGGTATGCATAGGCCATACCTTTTTCATAGGCATTTTTTGCAACGGTCCAGACATTCTTTCTTCTTCCAAATTGTCCTTTGACCCTGCTTAAAATCTTTTTTCTTCTTTGTCTTGATGCAACTGCATTTACTGAACGTGGCATAGGTTTAAATTTTTTTGTTTCAGCGTTCTCCCCAACGAGAATCTTTCATGCTGAAAACAAGTTAATAAATTAATTGACTTAACATGCAAGCATTTGTTTCACTCTTTTTTCATCTACTTTATCTACCGTAGTAGCATAAGTAAGGTTTCTTTTCCTTTTAGTAGTTTTTTTTGTAAGAATGTGACTCTTGTATGCGTGTTTTCTTTTGATTTTTCCGGTACCGGTAAATTCCAGCCTTTTTTTTGCTCCGGAAATTGATTTCATTTTAGGCATCGTAAGTATGATTTATTTATGGTTTATTATTTTTTGGGAGTCAGGATCATGATCATTCTTTTCCCTTCGAGTTTGGGTAATTGGTCTGGTTTCCCATAATCTACAAGTTCCTGGGCAAATTTCAAAAGAATAATTTCACCCTGCTCTTTATAGACTATTGACCGTCCCCTGAAAAACACATCAACTTTTACTTTACAACCTTCTTCCAAAAACTTAATGGCATGTTTAATTTTAAAATTAAAATCATGATCATCAGTATTTGGGCCCAGCCTTATTTCCTTAATAACAACTTTGGCGGCTTTGGCTTTCATTTCTTTTTGCTTACGCTTTTGTTCGTAAAGAAATTTCTTATAATCAATCACTTTACAAACCGGCGGAGTAGCACTCGGGGATATTTCAACCAAATCAAGCCCCTGTTCTTCTGCAATCTCTAAAGCCTCACGTATTGGATAGATACCCATCTGGATACCTTCACCTACAACACGGACCACAGGAGCCGTAATTTTATGATTAATTTTGTGCAATTCTTCCTTCTTCACAAATCCCCTGGAATGACTTGCCCTTCCCTGTTGTAAATTAAAATTTGTTGCTATAACTTGTCCTCCATTTTAGTTAATACTTTATTTAGTTTTCAATCATTTTACTGATCTCATCATTGATCAGAGCGGCAAAAGACTCAATAGTAAACGAACCCATGTCCCCATGACCTTGTTTTCTGACAGATATAGTATTTTCAGCTTCCTCTTTCTCGCCAACAATAATCATAAAAGGTATTCTGTCCAACTCGGCATCTCGGATTTTCTTTCCGGCTTTTTCGCTCCTGTTATCAATTTGGCTGCGAATATCGTAATTATTTAGCAATTCTGAAACATTTTTTGCATAATTTTCATATTTGTCGCTGATTGGAATTACTTTAACCTGTTCGGGAGCAAGCCATAGCGGAAATTTCCCGGCACAATGTTCCAATAAAACAGCAACAAATCGTTCCATAGAACCAAAAGGAGCCCTGTGAATCATTACCGGGCGATGCTTCTGATTATCATTACCGATGTACTCAAGTTCAAAGCGTTCAGGAAGATTATAATCAACCTGAATCGTCCCGAGCTGCCATTTACGGCCTATAGCATCGCGAACCATAAAATCAAGTTTTGGCCCATAGAATGCAGCTTCACCTATTTCAATAACACCATTGATATTATTTTCTTCAACAACCTCTATAATGGCGCGTTCAGCTTTTTCCCAGTTTTCATCAGTTCCTATATACTTTTCCTTATTGTTGGGGTCACGAAGAGAAATCTGTGCAATATATTCTTTAAAGTCCAGCGCTTTAAAAATCTTCATGACAATATTGATCACGCCGACAAATTCTTCCTTCACCTGATCAGGTGTGCAGAAAATATGGGCATCATCCTGCGTAAATCCACGAACACGAGTCAATCCGTGTAATTCGCCACTTTGTTCATAGCGGTATACAGTACCAAATTCCGCAAGACGCAGAGGCAGGTCTTTATATGATCGTGGTTTAAATTTAAATATTTCACAATGATGCGGGCAATTCATGGGCTTTAGCATGAACTGCTCACCTTCGACGGGAGTTGAAATTGGGCGAAATGAATCTTCGCCGTATTTCTGAAAATGACCGGATGTTTTATAAAGGTTTACATCACCGATATGCGGTGTCATAACCTGAACATAACCAGCTTTGCGCTGTACCTTTTTCAGAAAGGCTTCTAATCGCTCGCGCAAGGCAGCCCCCTTGGGAAGCCATAACGGAAGGCCCAAGCCGACATTAGCTGAAAAAGTAAACAATTCGAGTTCTTTTCCCAATCTTCTGTGGTCACGTTTTTTTGCTTCTTCCAGAAGTGTAAGATAATCCTGAAGATCTTTCTGCTTGGGGAAAGTTATCCCATATACCCTTGTCAATTGCTTGCGATTGATGTCGCCACGCCAGTATGCCCCGGCCAATGCCATCACCTTTACAGCTTTAATAAAACCAGTCGAAGGAATGTGTGGCCCGCGGCAAAGATCAGTAAAACGGCCGCTTTCGTAAAGGGTTATTTCACCATCCGTAAGCTCATTAATAAGCTCTAATTTATATTCATCACCCTTTTTGGTAAAATACTCAATGGCATCCTGTTTGGAAATTGCCTTTCGTACAAAGGACTGATTTTCTTTAGCAAATTCAAGCATTTTATCTTCAATTGCCTTAAAATCGGCGTCTGTGAGAATCCGATCGCCCATATCAATATCGTAATAAAAACCATTTTCGATATCAGGGCCTATACCGAATTTTGTTCCGGGATAAAGACATTCAAGCGCTTCAGCCATAATATGTGCTGATGAATGCCAAAAAGCAGATTTTCCTTCATTATCATTCCAGGTAAGCAGCTTCACAGATGAATCCTGATGAATCGGGCGCGTAGCATCCCACACTTCATCATTAACCTTTGCAGCAAGAACATTACGGGCAAGACCTTCGCTTATGCTAAGCGCAATATCAATACCTGTAACGCCTTCGTTATATTGCCTTACCGAATTATCGGGTAATGTGATATTTATCATTTATAATTATGTTCAAAAAAGAATCTGCAAAATTAGAAAATTTTTTAATAAAATCTGAAAATATTTTTCAAGCATTATAAAAAACAACTTTTCAGGCTAAAACTCTTCGCTAATCATTTACAAAATATTCATTATTCAATTATAACAAGCTTATTGCAATTTAAAAAAAATACTAAAAATAAGTCTTTATTTCCTTTTCATCATGAGTTTCCTTACTCCATACAAAATACCCGCGGCTACCAAAAAGCCCAAACCGTCGACAGGAACAAATGTCTCTCCCGGCTGCGGTGGAGGCACCTGGGCAATCGCTTCATTAATAAAAAACGGAAAAACAATGAAACAAAAAATAGCTGCGATTTTTATTTTAGAAAAACTCATATAAAATATTTCCAATACCGTATTAAAATAATTACTGACTTCTATTTACAAAAAAGTAATAAATATTTTTGCAAAGATATACAAATAAAATAAAGAATTAGACAAATAGAAATATTTGCCATATAAAACAATATATAAGATAAATTACAACTTTATGCCACTTAATGTTGCAATAAAGTGCTGCAACAATTATTTATATAAGGTGATGGTGGCCATTTCAGGAAACCGCCAAAATAATTCATGTTTTTTGCCTAACGATTATTTCCCCCGAAACGAAGTAATTCCACAAACAACATTCACAAGATAATAATTGTGCTTTTTAAACACACAGATTCCGGTAATAATATTTCAAGCATCATAAAACCTGACAGGTCCTTTGTCAATGCCAGTTTATAGTAAGTTCATATTTTATTTAGGTATTGTTATTAGCAAATAAACAACACAAGACCTTTAAAGTAACAAAATGTGGATAATTTTAATATAGTGGCTTCATCTGAGATATTTTACTCAATCCATCTGTAACACTTCCTATATTGCTTATGACCAGGATCAGCTTATTATTTGACTCCCTTAACTTGCAAAAATGCGGATGCTCTTTTACAAAAGTAATAATGCCGGTAAAAACAGCCGATTGATAGTACTCAGATTCGGGGTTGCTGACAAAGTATGCTTTAAGTTCGGTATTTTTTAAAACCAGTTTTTCAATTCCCAACTGTGTTGCCTGCCATCGCAGACGCACCGTATTCATCAATTCCTGTAATTGGGCAGGAACCGGCCCGAACCTGTCGATCAGCCTGTCCTGAAAAGCAAGCAGGTTTTCTTCTTCCGCTATGCCGTCAAGTTCTTTATACAATGCCAGGCGCTCTGCAATATTTGAAACATAATTATCGGGGATCAACACTTCAAGGTCGGTTTCAATCTGGCAATCTTTAACAAATTCCTTTTTTTGCCCAGGGTCATCCGGGTACAAATCCCTGAAATCATGTTGTTTTAGCTCAAACAAGGCTTCATCGAGTATCTTCTGGTACATTTCAAAGCCTATTTCCGAAATAAACCCGCTTTGTTCTGCTCCGAGAATATTGCCGGCTCCACGAATATCAAGATCCCTCATGGCAATATTAAATCCACTGCCCAATTCTGAAAACTCTTCAATGGTTTTCAGCCGTTTGCGGGCATCATCGGTAAGAACTGACAATGGAGGCGCCAGTAAATAACAAAATGCTTTTTTGTTGGTTCTTCCCACTCTGCCCCGTAATTGATGCAGATCACTCAGTCCATAATTCTGCGCTTCGTTTATGATGATCGTATTCACATTGGGGATATCTAGCCCTGATTCAATGATGGTAGTAGATACCAACACATCATATTGTCCGTCTATGAAGTCAAGCATGATTTGCTCCAGGACGTGCCCTTCCAGCTGGCCATGGCCTGTTGCGACTCGTATTCCCGGACAGAGTCTCATGATCAGTTCAGCAATATCATGAATATTATGAATACGATTATGGACAAAAAACACCTGTCCGCCCCGCGAAACTTCATACATAATGGCATCACGTATGCTGGCTTCATTAAATACATGTAATTCGGTATGTATCGGGTAACGGTTGGGTGGCGGCGTGGAAATGATAGAAAGGTCGCGCGCCCCCATAAGTGAAAATTGCAATGTTCTGGGTATCGGTGTGGCGGTGAGTGTCAGCGTATCAATATTTACCTTAAATTGCCTTAGTTTTTCTTTTGTTGCCACACCGAATTTCTGCTCCTCATCGATAATGAGTAATCCAAGATCTTTATATTTTACATCTTTACTGATCAGCCGGTGTGTGCCTATCAGAATATCTATTTTACCTTCGAGTAATTCATTGAGAATCTCTTTTTGCTTTTTCGCTGACCTGAAACGGTTGATATATTCCACTTTACAGGGAAAATCGCCCAGCCTGTCAGAAAAAGTTTTAAAATGCTGTAAGGCAAGAATAGTGGTAGGCACCAGCACTGCCACCTGTTTACTGTCGCAAACGGATTTAAATGCTGCACGTATAGCAATTTCAGTTTTACCAAAGCCGACATCGCCGCATATCAGCCTGTCCATCGGAAAATCAGCCTCCATATCTTTTTTAACATCAGCTGTTGATTTCACCTGGTCAGGTGTATCCTGGTAAATAAACGATGCTTCAAGTTCATGCTGCATATAATTATCCGGCGCAAAGGGGTGTCCGTTTGATGCACGGCGCTTTGCATAAAGCCCGATCAGGTCTTTGGCTATGTCTTTAACTTTCTCCTTGGTTTTCGTCTTGAGTTTGTTCCAGGCATTTGAACCTAAGCGGTTCAGAGAAGGAGGTGTGCCGTCTTTTCCGACATATTTTGAAATGCGGTGCAATGAATGTATGCTTACATAAAGCAAATCCTGGTTATCATAAACAATTTTTATTGCCTCCTGCTGCTTTCCGTTGACCTCGATTTTTTCAAGTCCCGCATAACGCCCTACTCCATGATCTATATGGGTTACATAATCCCCGGGACGCAGGTTATATATTTCCTTTAATGTAGCCGCTTCTCTGGCGCTGTAATTATCTTTCAGACGAAAACGATGATAACGGTCGAAAATCTGGTGATCGGTGTAACAACATATTTTTGAGCCGGAGTCGATAAAACCCTCATGAATAGAAGTGTTCATGATAGTAAAATCAATATTCACCTGTTGCTTCCTGCCTTTCCGGATATCTTCAATAATGGTAAAAATCCTTTCGGACTGGCTTTTTGAATCAGAAAATATATAATTGGCAATGCCGTTGTTTGTATTTTCTGCAAGCTTATCAATGAGTAATTCGAAGTTTTTATTAAACGAAGGCTGAGGGTATGACTCAAACGAAAAATTATCTGTCGGCCCATAAAAATAATGCTTACCAAATTCAATAACAGGAAAATCGGATAACTGATCCATAAAAGTATTACTGTCAGTATACACTTCATGAGCATCGGGAATCATAACATCGTCGTTCTTCACCATAGCATTATGCTCATAAGCCTTTTCAAAAAGCATTTTTAACTGGTCAAAGGTAAAGCCGGCATCTTCAAACCAAAAAACAGCAGCGTTATGAATATATTCAGGAAAATCAACTTTTTTCCTTACCAGTTCATTATTATTGGAATCGGGGACCAGCTTAATATGCTCAATCTTTTCGAGCGACAGCTGGGATGCAGGGTCAAATGTACGTATGGATGACACCTCATCACCAAATAATTCAATACGGTAGGGATTTTCATTTGAAAACGAATATACATCAATGATACCTCCCCGTACGGCGTACTGTCCGGGCTCAGCAACAAAATCAACGAACTCAAAATGGTACTCCACCATTATTTCCCTGAGAAAATCGATGGAAAGTTTCTCCCCTGTTTTGATACGCAAGGTATTTTTTTCAAAAAAATGCTGTGATACCACTTTTTCAAGTAATGCATCGGGGTATGTAACAACAATAAGTTTTTTACGGCCTTTCTGCAGTTTGTTCAGCACTTCGGTACGAAGCAAAACAGAAGTGTTATCAATTTTATCAAAATTTTTTGAATGACGGTATGAAGATGGGAAAAACACGACATTCTTTTTAAACAAGGGCACATCCTGTTCGCCCAAAATATTTTCTATGTCGTTAAACAGGTAGGCAGCAGATTCCTTGTCAGGCATGACGACACATTGTGTCTTTGATGAATTCAAATACGCTGAAGATATAACGAATGCTTTGCAGGAACCATTTAACCCGCTGATATGAATATGCCGTCCATCAGGAGCATCAGCCAGTCCAGCAATTTGCTTCACCTGCACATTGCCATCATATACCGATCGTAGCTCTTTTAATGTCACGGGATTTTTTTGCAAAGTTATTGCTTTCTTGATTATGAACTGATAGGGGTACGTTAAAATGGCCTGATAATCCCTGAATAAAAGACAGAGTTTGTTGAATTGGATATCCCGGGCACATTGGATTTAACAAATTGAAAATATTACTTTGCTGAATTTGCCGGTAACTTTTCTTTGGTGTAGTTTCCATTTGCGACATCGGCAGCAATCAGATATGCCAGCTTTGCCATTTTTTCCAACAGGTCGGGGTTCAACGTTTCCGGCGTATCGCCGGGTAAATGCAGATAGGTGTAGCTATATTTGGATGCAAAATACAAAGTAGGTATTCCCTTATCGAAAAACGGCTGTGCATCGGCTCCTCCGCCATTTCCAGACTTAGGTATCAAAAGTTTTGTGTAAACGGAATCGAAATGACAGGTTTTTTTCCAAAGCTGAGGGGATGAAATCCCACCGCCAACCTGAATACTGTCGCCATGGCCGATACAATCAAGATTAAACATGGCAACAACTTTCTCAAGTGGCACAGGTGTATGCTCAACAAAATATTTGGAGCCTAACATTCCCAGTTCTTCACTGGTAAATAAAACAAATATTATGGTGCGTTTGAAACTGATCCCTGATTTTACGAAGGCTGAAGCAATTTCCAACACAGCAGCAGAGCCCGAAGCATTATCATTAGCTCCGGGAAAAAACAGCCCGTCCTGTTTTCCCACATGGTCAAGATGCGCACCAATGATCATATATTCATTTTTCAAAACATCATCTGTGCCCGGTAATACGGCAATAATATTTTTCGTTAATCGTTCCTTTTCATATTTAGTATTTACTTCTATATGAAGGCTGTCGCCTGTTTCAACACAAAATGGTTTTTTAAATGCATCAATCTGTTTCTGTATTTCAATAAGGTTTTTACCCGTTTTTCTTAATAAGGCATCAGCCAATTCAAGGCTGATCTGCATCTGCGGAAAATCAGGATTTTGAATACCTTTTCCATCCATAATACTTCCAATTGGTTTCTGCGGATTCAGCATGTTTGGCGTTGTTACAAAAAGTATGGCTTTGGCGCCATGCATTGCGGCAAGATTAGCCCTATACCTGGTCATGATCTCACCAATACCTGTAACATCTTTTGCCCATGCCGGATTTTGCTTAAATACCAGTACAATTTTTCCTTTGACATCGACATTAGCGTAATCATCATAATTAATTTCGGGAATAGAAAGGCCATATCCGCAAAAGACAACCGAAGCGGTAAATTTTCCTTTACCTGAAAAGCCCCTGCAAATGAAATCACTGCCCAGGGTGTACGTTTGAACCACCTTCCCCTGCTCAATTTTTTCCAATTTTATCGGCCCGTTAAATTCGTTATACTCAACAGGAACATCCTGGAAATAACTGTTTTTTGCATATGGAATTAATCCATGTAATTTGAAATATTCTGCCGCATAATTTGCTGCCTTGTTATATCCGTTACCTGCCGGCATTCTTCCCTCCAGCGGTTCTGATGCAAAAAATGAAATATGTTTCATTATCATACTTCCCGAAATATTTTCAACCCCGGGATATTCGCCGGATTTGTTCTGAGATGAGGCTAGATGAAATCCAAACACTATACCTATCAACAAATAGAATTTTCTCATTTTTGAAAATTTAAAACAGGGGCAAAATTAGGGACTTATATGGACAACTATATCAAATAAATTCAGCTTCGGATTACGCCTTGACATGTTCCATGCCGGGAAAGGCCAAATAAAGAAATAGTCCGTAAAGCTCCTGTTGTGTAATTTGTGCAAACCAAAAAATTTATAATGTAGAACATTATCATATAATTTTTAATTTTATGATGAGAAACCAAAATAAAACTGAAACATCCTGAATGAACAAATCTATTGCCCTTTTTTCTTTGATATTGTGCTTTTTCACATTGGGCTGTAATAAAGGCAACGCGCCGGTCAAAGGCGATGAAAGCTGGTCATTTGTTGTGCTGGGCGATGTACGATCGGGTTATGGTATTTATGAAATGCTTGTTGACAGGATAAAGAATATACAACCTGCCCCAAAAATGGCCTTTTGCCTTGGAGACATTATGACGGCACCCGGAAATGAAGTTGAATGGGCGAATTTTAACAGGTACTCGAAACCATTGACCGACAAAATGCCGTTGTATGTTGTCCGCGGAAATCATGATGGTAATGATACTATAGATGATATGCTCTTGCACGAATACGGGAATGTTCCCGGTCCTGACTTTTATTTCGGTTATAAATACAAGGACACCTACTTTTTAATTCTTGATACAGAAATCAAAGGCGAGGAAAATATGATTGCCGGAGAACAGCTTTTATGGCTGAAGGAAGAACTTTCTTCAGCTACTGCGGATCCTTCCATCTCGAATATTTTCGTCATGCTCCATCGTCCGCTTTATTCACAGGCCTGCCATGCAGGAGAGCATTTGATAAATGCGGATACGATGCACCAGGTCTTTATTCATCACGATAAGGTGCGTGCCGTATTAGCAGGACACGAACATTTGTTTAAAAAATATTACCAGGACAGCTTGCTGTATATAATCACAGCAGGTGGCGGGTCGACGCTTTGCCGCGGATTTGGCGGGGATTATTACCATTTTACCAAAATAAGTTTTTATGAAAATTCAAAAAGGATCAACATTAAAACCATTGGAATTTTCAATGAAGTCGTTGAAGATTTTGACCTGTAGTTTGATTTTGGGAATTATTTTAAACAGCGGAAATCTCCGCGCCCAGGCAATCGGAATTAAAGCCGGAGTATACGAATTTACCGATATCACTGCCAGTGAATTTTATTCCTATGCTGTTCCTGCCGTGCTTGTAGAAGGAGAGGTCTGGAAAAAAAACCATTTAAGCCTGCAATTAACCAGCGGCCTGGCCTTTACTCAAACAACATACAAATCAAATCGCCACCATCTTTTTATGATCCCACTTTATATAACCGTAAACTATGAACTGACAAATTCAGGAGCCAAAATATTTCCTGTACTTGGTATGGGATTAACCTTCATTGAAAAAATCGATAAAAACAAAGATAAAAATTACAATTTCAACATATTTGAAGTTGGATATCATATTGACGGAAAACTGATTTACAGAATAAATGAAAAAATGAGGCTGAACATCGGATTAAATTACACCAACATGATTCCCATGCCAGGTGAAATATTAAATATAAACGGCATAACACCATCGATAGGGTTTTGTTATTTGTTCAACCGAAAGATTAATAAACAGCAGCTTCAACTAACCCAATAATTAAAGACCTGAATAATGACATCTGTTTGAAAATTTTGTAGATTTGTTTAAAATGAACAACCGAATATCATATCAATCAATAAACCATTTATGAAAAAAAGATTGGGCTGGGCAATTGCCTTACCGTTCCTTGGGGTTATTCCTGTTGTTGTTATCAGTATTCTTGAACCTCAAATAAGAACATCCTGGGGTGAAAGTGCCTGGACAACCATGTTTGTTATTTCAATGATTCTTGTTTTTGGTTTGTCGATTTTCCCGTTTTTAGGATTCTTCAAAAGTATGTTCGGCGGCAAAGGTTATGGCTTTTTCTGGGGGAATGGCAAACTTGCAAGGCAGATCTTAGCAAGCGGCACTGATGCTAAGGCTACCATCATCAGCATTGGCGAAAACAGCCAGGGAGGTGTTGTAACCATCAATGATCAGCCACTGTTGAATTTGGTATTGCGAATCGACAACAATTATGACCCTGAATACGACGTCAGCATTGATACGGTCATTCCCCGGTCGGCAGTACCACAATTCCAGCCAGGGTTCAGTTTAACGTCAAAGTTGATAAAACCAATAAAAACAATGTTGTTTTTAACGCAGCCCGGGGCGGGTTCATCGGCAACGCGGCCCAAAAGCCCACCTACGGCGGGAAAGACTGGACAGAAAGCGACCGCCAGTTATTGGAACAATCGGGCATAGACGCAATGGCACAAATAAAAAAAGTTGAAGACACCGGTAAAAGTGAGAATTTCAACCCTGTCATCATTATAGGTTATGAAGTATTTATTCCGAATGAGTCTTCATACTATTTTGAAAAAGAAATTGCAATGCCGACAGACGCAGTCTTAAAAATCAAATCACTGATTGGTAAAAGCTATAAAGCCCGGGTACATCCCACTGACAGGACAAAAATAGTTGTCGATATTAATTTTTAATGAAGGCTGCCTGATCAAGCAACTTATATAATCGTAATTTCAGAAAGGGGCAAATCAGGTTTAATACAGATTGCCAATAGTTTTAAAATTAGAAAAGTGGATATAACTGTCCATAAGATCAAAAAACCATTATTATTCTTTTTTTTACTTTTTTGCGTGTCCAAAAAAGTAAAGTAAAAGGACATTCCTGTCGAAAGCTTCCCCGCGCTCTAAAAAAAATAATACCATTAGCTATTATATAATAGTCTAAAAGTGGCATAATAAATACTTA
>CAZVKJ010000031.1:0-50646 GCA_964626855.1 uncultured Bacteroidales bacterium | reverse complement strand
AAGGATGTTGTGCAAGAGAAATTGAATGTTGCACATTGGCGAAAGGATGTTGTGCGATGGAAATCGAATGTTGCACATTGGCGAAGGGTGTTATGCGATAGGAGCATGCCCAAAAGACTGTGTCAAGTGTTACTGGGAGTGTTCAAAAAACTGTGCTTTTTGAAAATTTTTTTGAAGAGAAAGAAGCATAGTCGAATGTGATGCATTGGGTAGTGGGGAGTTCAATAAATTGGAGAGGAGAGTGTCCATTTAACTGTGTAAAAGCGTTAAACATATTGTTAAAAATAATTTTAAACAACATAATAATATTGTCTATAAATAAATATATGAAAAATTTTATGAAATGCTTGCTTTTTGGAAATTAAATATATTATATTTACATAATAATTTTTTTTCTAAAAAAGACAATCAAGCGCTTAAATACCTGAAAAGCCCCCGGGCGGGTTAAAAACAATACTGAAACTACTAATAACAATATAATATTAACCAAACACCAGGAGGCTGTGGCAAAGATATAAAAGATTTTAACAGAACAAATATTTTAGAAACTTTGCCTGAGTAAATCTGAAATAGTTTATGCGCTAAAGGTTAAGCCTGACTGCGACAGTGGAAAGTGATTGATTTAAATAAATTAAAATTCAGATTTATGAAAAAAATGAATTTTGCTAAAATAGGGTTTGTTTTGTTGCTGTTTTTAATAATAACAAGCCGTGTGAATGCACAAAACGAATGTACAACGGCAGTAACTTTACCGTATGGTTACCTTACAGAACACCAATTTCAGGATGACAGGTATCACTGGATCAAGTTTACTGCCGACACATTAAATTATTTTTTCAATATTGTTCAACCCATTGATACACCAGCTGCCAATGTGATTGAAATATCTCTTTATGGGGATTCATGTAGCAACTTGAGTCTGATTACATCAGCAACCACCCAAAATTTTGATTATGACAGTTTAAGAATATTTGCCAATAATTTAACTTTAGGTGAAACGTATTATGTTTGTGTAAAGCAGGATACAACATTAAAAAGTTTTTTTAAGATATGGGTCGAAAGATTTTATAATAAATCATGGTCGCCATATGATTGTCCTCCTCCGCAACTTTGTTATTCTTCAGGAGGTTTAATCAGTAATGGAACTTTTAAACCCGATTCAATTGCTGATTCTGTTGTTGATTGGTTCCTGACACAAAACAACCCGGCTGGAATGGTATGCGGTTGGCAAACTGCCTGGGGGACTCCTCAGGTAATTACCGGAGCCAATGCAGGATATCCAACATTAGCAGCAGGGGATTACGCGGCTTATATGTGGGCAAAAATATTCCTATATAGTGAAGGCATCTACCAAAATTTAAACTATGGTACTCCCCAGCCGGGAGAAAGGTATTCATTGAGCTTTAAATATGCCACAAACACAACACTTGACTTAAATGTTGTTTTAACCAATGATGCTTTTCCATACGTACCTAATCAGTATGGTACTCATAATTTTTCTTCAATGCCTGGGTCGGATTTGTATTTAGTACAAAACGAAGCAATATATAACACAAATTCACAGTGGATTCAAAAAACAGTTTGTATCAGCAATTTAACCGACACCTATGACAAAATTTGTTTTTACCCCAGAAATACTATTGATAATAATAGCCGGGGTATGGCCATTGATGATGTGAGCCTGGTAAGACATAGTTTTGAAATAGCATCTCCTTCCGATACATTTTTTTGCAGCCCACAATGCATAGATATTACTACTGCGCCTTGTCCTCCCGCTGATAATGACCTGGGTATTACATGGAGTTTCTCCTGGAGCAACGGAGAAACAACACAAAACATTAATGTTTGCCCTGAGGTAACCACCACATATACGGTTACGGCGACAAATTCATGCAATTATACCTTTACTGATGAAGTAACTATTACAATTGGAGTTACTAAGCCGGAAATTAAAGGAAATAACAACACCTGCGATACAAATACGATTTATACAATAACTAATGTACAACCGGGTAATAGCTATTATTGGGGAATAGGCGATAATAGTTATAGTAGTAGTTTCCCTCAATGGGGAACATCTATTCCGGTGGTTTGGCAGCCGCTATGGGGCTCAACTGAATATACCTGGATGTATGTAACAACCGTAGATTCATTAACAGGGTGTAAGGCAAAGGACAGTATTAGAATTTGGCAATGTTGTAAAAGTAGTGCACAAACAACTGTTGTTAGTGATGATACGATAAAAGACGCCTCGGCTTTTTCAATTTCACCTCCCGTTTACTTCAATGGAACTATTGTAATTGATTCTAATATTAGCGTATCTAATGATCGCTATATTTATATGGGGCCTGAAGCAAAATTTGTTGTAAATCCGCCATATACGTTTACATTAACAAATTCTAAAATTCAGGCAGGCTGCCGTTACATGTGGGATGGTATTTATGTTACGGACAGTAATGCAAAGGTGGTAATACAGGATTCCTCCTGGATAGAGGATGCTTTGAATTCAGTTTATTCGGAATACGGAGGAAAATTTGAACTGAAGAATTCGAGCTTTTATAATAATTATACTTCAGTACTTGTAAAAAATAATTTTTATGGCGTAGGTGTCCCTACATATTCTCATAAAGGAATAATTTATGGATGTCTTTTTGATGAATGGGGTACCGGCAACATAGCACCTTATTCCGGTGATAAACAACGACACGGCGTTCGCCTCGAAAATGTATATAATCTTACTGTCGGTGACAGCACTCAGGATTCTAACAAGTTTAAGAATATTTTTTGCGGTATAGCAAGCTTTAATTCAAGTGTGAATGTTTACAACAATCATTTTTATTTTATAAATTCATTAGGCTCGTCTTCATCTGTTGCCGGTGATTTTTATAACTTAAATGGTGAAACAGCTATACATGGCGCGGCCATTTTTCAGGACTCATATCATTTAACTTCAAGGCTTACATGCGGCGCCGGCGCTAACAGCAGTAATACATTTGATACGTGCAACACGGCAATATATACTTATCATAATTTAAACAGGATTAATTATGCAAAAGTAATAAGATGCGGATTGGGCGTACGTTGCCGCGAACCCAGAACAAACAGCTATGTTACAAACAGCACTTTTAGAACAAATATCAGGGCAGGCATTGAATTTATTAATGTTTTACCATTATATAACGGCATTACCGTTAAATACGACAGCATTTTAAATCCTATGTGTGGAATTAATATGACGAATATCAGGTCGCACGCGTTATCGCTGGCATTTAAAACAAAAGTTTCAAATAATTATATTACGAATGTCAGAGAGTGGCCGATGTGGGGAATTAATATTACGAAATGTGATTACATAGAAGCATACTGTAACATGGTTCGCAGGTCAATCCAACCATCACCGGGTTATCAATGGTTTATAAGAGGTATTGCCATTGACCAATCCCTGAGTGCTCAGATACACGATAACACATCAGATTCTATCGGCGTGGGCATCAAAGGAAGGGGCGCTTTGCAGGGAACGCAGTTTAAATGCAACGTATCCGACGGTAATTATAACGGGTTTTATTTTAATGATATCCTTACTGGTATAAATTCACAAACGGCGCTTTCCGCCCAGGGTACTTTAAGCTCGCCTAATGATAACACATGGTATCATGATGTGACAAATTTTTATAGAATTGACGGAACTTATACTGGAATTCCAATTTATTGGTATTATAGAGGGGATCCTTATTTATACAATCAATATTACCCATCGGTACCAACTTCATTAATTAATAATATAACGCCAGAACCGGCAATAAATCCGGTAGCCGTTAATTGCCAGAGTTGCACCTATGGTACCATGATGGCTGGCAATTCAAATCAGCCGGCAAATCAGATCAGCAGCTCATCTTCAACAGGCATCAACAATACTGAACTTACGGCAATAATGAACGAAAGTAATAACTATCAGCAGTTAGATGAATCTTTTAAGTATTTTGAAAAGCAATATGCTTATCAAAAGCTTGAAGAAAACCAGCAATTACTCACCACAACTCAAAGCAATTACTTTTATTCATTAAAAAACAGTAATATCGGTAAATTTGAGCAAATTTACCAGGAACTGAAAGACGATAATATCAGCAGCGCTGTTTCGATTAATAACCAGATAAGCCCGACAAATAATATCGAAACATACCGTAAATGGGTGAATAGCGTATATTTTGATTATATTATCCCTCAAAAACCCTTACCGCAAAATATAATTAATGACCTGGTAACACTGGCTTCGTCCTCACCTTTTGTCAACGGAGATGCGGTATATTCTGCAAGAGCAATAGTGGATTATACAGATCCGGAAGCTATTGAAAAGCCCAAGAGCCTGAAACAGAATAATCCGAATAGTAATTCGGGTTCTAAGCATGATATTACTGTTAATGTTTATCCTAACCCGGCTGAAAATATAATAAATGTGGAAATAAAAGGTTTGAATGGTGAACCATGTAAATTTGTGATTAGAAACATTTTAGGCACAGGCCTTATTGAAAGAGAAATAAAAGCTGAAGTGACAAAAATTACTATTGATATCAGTAAGTTAAGCAATGGTTTGTATTTTTATGAAGTACTAAATACTGTAAATGAAAATATCAAAAATGCGCGTTTTGTGATTAGTAAATAGTATGTTTATATGAGATCACTGTTTTTTGTTTTAACATTGGCATTTGTTTATAAAAACAAATGCCAATGTTAAAATTTTAATATAACAAAAAATCTCTATACTATGGAATATGGTTGTCGTCCAAAAATCTGGCAATTAAGTTTTTTTTTAATTAATTAAAAAACATTCTATCCAATGAAAAAAAAGATTATAATAATTTACAGGTTTTCAATGGTTTTGTTTTTGATTGTACTTTATTCTTTCAAAGTAATCGGTCAAGGCTTCTGGACTCAAAAAGCAGACATTCCTTCTTCTGGTAGAGTTGATGCATCTTCTTTTTCGATAGGGCAAAAAGGTTATTTCTGTTGCGGATTAGACACCAACGGACAAATGAATAATGATCTTTGGGAATGGAACCAGTTGACCAATGTATGGACACAAAAAGCAAGTCTCCCGGGCTCTTCAAGAAGAAGACAAGTTTCATTTTCAATTGGAGCAAAAGGATACGTTTGTGTAGGAAATGATTCTACAGGAGCATTTACAAATGAGGTTTGGGAGTGGAATCAACTAACAAATTCATGGATACAAAAATCCGATTTTCCTGGTCCATGCAGGGGGTTGACAGTAAGCTTTTCAATCGGTTTAAAAGGGTTTATAGGAACCGGTACAGGTTGTGGAGATAACCAAAAAGATTTTTGGGAATACGACCCTGCAACAGATAGCTGGACACAAAAAGCTGACTTTGGTGGCGCTGCCCGCTATGATGCAGAGGGATTTTCTATTGGTACAAAAGGATATATTGGGGGGGGGGTCAGTGATATTGCACCGTTTTGGTTTAATGATTTTTGGGAATACGACCCGGCTACTGATACCTGGGTGCAAAAAGCAAACTTGCCGGAATACAGATGCAATGCTGCCGGATTCTCAATCGGCAACAGGGGGTATTTCTGTGCAGGGGTAAATGATATAAGCCAGTTAAATGATCTTATAGAATGGAACCAAACAACAAACACCTGGGCACACAAAGCCCCATTACCTGCTAATGTTAGACACCAGGGTATTTACTTTTCAATAATTAATAAGGGGTATGTAGGCATGGGCGTTTCAGCGCAAAGTTTATTAAATGATTTTTGGGAATATACGCCGGAAGGGGATGGTATAAATGAAATAATAAATGAAGGTGGGGAATGTGTTTATCCTAATCCGGCAGAAAACTGTATTCATGTCGGGTTAAAAGGCATGAACGGTAATTTGTGTAAATTCATCATACGGAATATACTTGGGTCGAAACTTATAGAAAAAGACATAAAAGCTGATGGCACTACCTTAACCATTAATATTGAAAAACTAAACAATGGTCTATTTATTTATGAATTATTAAATGCCGAAGGTACTAATGTTAAAAGCGGAAGATTTGTGATTAGCAAATAAAATGAAAAGTATAAAATTATTTTGATTTTTTAAATTTACGTTGGCTTTTTGCATAAATGCAAAAAGCCAACGTTTCTTTATGTGAAGAAAATTAGTTTCAGAATTTAAAATAATGAAATTTATTCTACTCTACTCAAATCCCTATTAATTAATCAATTAAATAATAAACAATGAAAAAAATTGACAAACTGATCATTAGAAAATTGATCATTATCAGTTTTATTACATTCTTTTGGTGTCAAGGAAATGGACAGGGATATTGGACACAAAAAATGAGCATACCTAGCATTGGAAGATCCGATGCGGCATCCTTTTCAATAGGACAAAAAGGATTTTTTTGTTGTGGAGGGGATAGTATTGGAACAATGAACAATGATCTTTGGGAATGGGACAAACTGACCAATATTTGGACACAAAAAGATAGTTTACCAAGTATCCCAAGAAAAAGTCAAGTGTCATTTTCTATTGGAACGAAAGGTTATATTTGTCTTGGAATTGATTCTACCTACAATTTTACACTTGAGGTTTGGGAATGGGATCAGACAGCAAATACGTGGACACAAAAATCCGATTTCCCAGGTCCGTGTAGAGATTTGGCAGTTGGATTTTCAATAGGCTCAAAAGGATACTTAGGTACTGGTGATGGTTGTGGAAATAATTTGAAGGATTTTTGGGAATATAACCCGGTAACAGATATATGGACACAAAAAGCTGACTTTGGAGGCGCTGCACGTTTTGATGCGCAAGGGTTTTCAATTGGAACAAAAGGGTACATTGGCGGGGGCTATACTAATGTTTCACCATTTTTCTATAAGGATTTTTGGGAATATGATCCTGCCACAGACATTTGGACAAAAAAATCCAACCTGCCTGAATTCAGATGCAATGCCACAGGATTTTCAATCGGCAACAGGGGGTATTTTTGTGCAGGCGTTAATGATATCGGCCTGTTAAATGATTTAATTGAATGGGATCAAACAACAAATATTTGGGCACATAGGGCTCCTTTACCTGCAAATGTTCGGTTATTATCAATTGGATTTTCTATTGGATATAAGGGTTATGTGGGGATGGGCGCTTCAGCACAAACCATATTAAATGATTTTTGGGAATATATACCGGAAGGGGATGGTATTAATGAAATAATAATTGAGGGTGGGGAATGTGTTTATCCCAACCCTGCTGAAAACAATATTAATGTGGAAATAAAAGGTTTGAACGGGAATTTGTGTAAATTTACTATAAGAAATTTGCTTGGGTCGAAACTTATTGAAAAAGAGGTCAAAGCTGATGATGTTACCTTAACCATTAATATCGAAAAACTTAACAATGGTTTATATATTTATGAAGTATTAAATGCCGAAGGTATCAACATTAAAAGCGGTAGGCTGGTGATCGACAAGTAGTATGAAGATTAAATCAATCATATTATTTCATATTTTAACAAAGGCTTTTGGCAATTTTACCAAAAGCCTTTGTTCATCATTTTACATAATAATAAGGTTAACCGATAATAATCAATAATATGGTTCATAGGTATTTATTTATTTTAACTTTTATTTTACTGATTTTATTTCAGGCAAACGGACAAGGAACCTGGATACGGAAAGCAGACATTCCTACCACCGGAAGGTGTGATGCATCGTCCTTTTCAATCGGACAAAAGGGATACTTTGGATGTGGAAATGATACTAATGCAAAAATGCATAATGATTATTGGGAATGGGACCAATTTACAAACACATGGACACAAAAAGCGAGCTTGCCCGGCCTTCCAAGAAGGAGACAAGTATCGTTCTCCATAGGTTCTAAAGGTTATTTATGCGTTGGTATTGATTCTACATATAATTTTACAAATGAAGTTTGGGAGTGGGATCAAAGTACAGATATCTGGATACAAAAATCTGATTTCCCTGGTCCTTGCAGAGATTTGGCTGTTGGATTTTCAATTGGTTCAAAAGGTTACATAGGCACTGGTGGGGGTTGTGGCGGTAACCAAAAAAAAGATTTCTGGGAATACGATCCTGCAACAGATAGCTGGACACAAAAAGCTGACTTTGGAGGCGCTGCCCGCTATGATGCAGAGGGGTTTTCTATTGGTACAAAAGGATATATTGGGGGAGGGGTCAGTGATTTTGCTCCGTTTTTATTTAATGATTTTTGGGAATACGACCCGGCAACTGATACCTGGACACAAAAGGCAAATTTGCCGGAATATAGATGCAATGCTGCCGGATTTTCAATCGGCAACAGAGGGTATTTTTGTGCAGGTGTTAATGATATCAGTCAGCTGAATGACTTAATAGAATGGAATCCATCAACAAATATTTGGGCACACAAAGCCCCATTACCTGCTGATGTCCGGCTCCAGTCTATTGTGTTTTCAATTGGAAATAAGGGTTATGTAGGTATGGGTATTTCTGCACAAACACTTATAAATGATTTTTGGGAATATACGCCGGAAGGGGATGGTATTAATGAAATAATAAATGAGAGTGGGGAATGTGTTTATCCTAATCCGGCAGAAAACAGTATTAATGTCGGGTTAAAAGGCATGAATGGTAATTTATGTAAATTCATCATAAGGAATTTACTTGGTTCGAAACTTATAGAAAAAGACATAAAAGCTGATGGCGCTGCCTTAACCATTAATATCGAAAAACTGAATAACGGTTTGTATATTTATGAAGTATTAAATGCCGAAGGTATCAACATTAAAAGCGGCAGGCTGATGATCAGTAAATAATATGAAGGGGATAACAACCATATTGTTTCATTATTTAATAAAAACAATTCATGCCAAATGAAAAATTTTACCCTTTTCCCTATTACATATTTCATAAAGACATTTCACCTTACTTTGAGGTAGATGATCCAAAGCATATATAAAAAAACATTATGAAAAAATCAAGTTTACTTTTTGCATTTATTGCCTTGCTTGTAATTAACACGCAGGCACAAACCGTTACCGACATAAACGGTCATGTTTACAACATCGTAACCATTGGTACACAGGTGTGGATGAAAGAGAATCTGAAAGCCACAAAACTTAAGGATGGAACAGATATTCCTTTAGTAACCAATGATATGACATGGGCGTATTTAACCGGCCCCGCCTACTGCTGGTACGCAAACAACCAAACCACATACGGCGATACCTACGGCGCATTGTATAACTGGTATACCGTAAAAACATCAAAACTTTGTCCGGCAGGCTGGCATGTGCCCAAAGATGCAGAATGGACCACGCTTTCAAATTATTTAGGAGGGTTAAGTGTTGCCGGTGGCAAGCTTAAAGAGGCAGGAACCGTGCATTGGTCAACCCCCAATACCGGCGCAACCAACGAAAGTGGCTTTACAGCCCTGCCGGGCGGGATAAGGTTGGATGACGGAACATTCTCTGCCAATATATTCCAGGGTGAATTCTGGAGTTCCGACTCGGTTTCCAATGCTCTGGCACATGCACGGGCATTAAGCTACAGTAGTAATAGTATAAACAGCAGTTACAACGGAACCACGCAGGGGCTTTCAGTTCGTTGTATATGTAATTACGGCGCTCAGATAAATGAATTCAACAGCGACTTTACATTTGAAATATTTCCCAACCCTGCTTCCCAAACGCTTACCATTTCCGGCAAAACAGAAATCACACAATTAATCATTACAGATATGTTGGGTAATGTAGTTATTCAGCAACAGCCTCATGAACATGCCGCAAGTATTGATGTCGGCGGTTTAGCCAATGGTATCTATTTTATAAAAGCGGTAATTGACAAAGGGTTTGTGGTGAGGAAGTTTGTGAAGGAATGATTTGTGATTGTGGCTGTTCGTAGTTGCTCCAAAGGAGCGCCTATGGTGCAAACTACGAACAACAGGTTACATAAAATTAAAAGTGGATGCTATTTGATATTTGTATTTACAGAAGACAATTACTATTCGAATAAATTTATTAAAGAATAAAATCATGAGATGTATTATTTTCATTATATTCCTTCTGATTATTAAGCCAGTAATATCCCAAAATTGGGTTGATGTCGGATTATTTAATCGTAGCATTAATGTCCTTTATTCTGATTCCGTTTCAAATGAATTATTTATCGGCGGTACTTTTTGCTTTGTAAATAATGACACTATGGTGGGTATGGCTAAATGGAATGGCCATCAATTGACCACTCTTGGTTGTGGCGTTGAATGGAATTGTAATACCACGGGGATATCCGGTTATTGCTCACCCGTCAGCAGTTTTGTGAGATTTAATAACCATATATTTGTTACAGGGAGTTTCACCTATGCCGGAAATAAAACTGTTAATGGTATTACTTACTGGAATGGTAGTGAATGGATTAACTTTGGAACAGGATTAAAATTTATTGATGGGACCGGAGGAATGGGTGCAAAACTTAAAGTTATCAATAATGAACTATACCTTTGCGGTGTTTTCGATAGTATTGCCGGAATTCCAGTAAACGGTATTGCAAAGTATAATGGAACTAACTGGAGCGCTGTACATGATTTTCCAATAATACCGACATGGCAAGGCGGCATGAATAGGATACATGATATTGAACTCTATAAGAATGAATTATACGTATGTGGCATCTTTGACAATCTTCCAATTGGCACAATTTTTAATATTGTTAAATGGGACGGTAATAACTGGGTCAGTGTAGGTAATGGTATAAGAGGTACATTTGTTGTTGTAAGTTCTATGTTAGTCTATAAAAATGAGTTAATTGTAGCCGGTATGTTTTCAAAAAGTGCTTATCAGAATAATCCGGGTGAAAATATTGGAAAATGGGACGGAACACATTGGACTGAACTTGCAAGCGGCACGGATGATGGAATTTGGGACATAAAAGTACATAATGATATTTTATATGCATGTGGAACATTTGAACATGCCGGTGGAATACCTGCCGATGAAATAGCAAAATGGGACGGAATAAAATGGTGCGGGCTGGGTACTAACTTTGACAATGCATTGGGCACATTAGATTTTTACCGGGACACTTTGTATATTGGAGGCGGCTTCTGGCATATTAATGGAGCCGATATTCAATTTTTAGCAAAATGGACCGGCGGCAATTATGTGGATACATGCAGCAACACAACGTCAATAGCAGAAATTGAAAATACAATGGGGGTTTATAGCGTATATCCTAATCCTTTTTCTGAATTTTCCGTGATTGATTTTCCCCAACCCCTGACGAAAGCATCTTTGATTATTTATGATGTATTAGGTAAAGAAGTTCAACATAAAGAAGGATTAAGCGGAAAAGAAATTACTATTTCAAGAGGCAGCATGAGCAATGGGATGTATTTCTATAGAGTAATCGATGGAAATATTATTATTGGTCAGGGGAAGTTTGTTGTTGAGTAAACCAAGAATGGTAAGGTAAAATTGATGTGATGAGAGAAATCAGCTGTCAGCCAATAGCCAATGGCCAATAGCCAATAGTTAGCCCTCCCTTGTGGCCGGTGGCTAATGGCTGGTGGCTAAAAGGCTGGTGGCTTGTGGCTCATGGCAAAAAAGGCTTGAGGCAAAGAATAGCCAACGGTTAATAGTTAGCCCCCTTCATGGCTCATGGCTGGTGGCTGGTGGCTAATTGTGCGCCGGAAAGGATTACCTGAAAACCACCTTCCCGCTTTTCACATAACCATCGCCGGAAGCGATCCTGAAAAAATATAGCCCGGGGCTGAAGGTGTTGGGTATCCTTACTTCATCAGATGTTACAACAGGAATCTCATAAACTGCCTTGCCTGTCATGTCATATAAAGATATGGAAAAAGCAGCATGGTCAAGCTTGCGAGGGTTGATTTCAATAATGAGGTATTCGGTAGCAGGGTTAGGATAGACTGCAGTTACGCCGTCGGTTACGAGCGCCATATCTTCAATGCCAGAATTGTCGCAGGGTACAAAAGGCCCGCAGGGAGAGCCGCCGGGGCATCCGGTAAACCAGTTGCCCGGATTATCGATTGAAGCATTTTGCGAAAGTATTTCAAGCGTTCTTCCGCTGCCATTGGCTTCGGCAGGCCAGGGACTGCTGCCCGAGTAGGTCATCGAGAGGTAAAGGTTCATGTCCCGGTCAAACAATCGTATGCTCTCGGTGGTGGAACCCAGCCCGAAATCAAAAGAACCTGTTATATTGGCTACGCCCGGGTATATCGTTCTGAACTTTACCGTATCCTGGCAAAGCACCAGGTATTCATCAGCATTTAATACTGTATTCAGTGGAATGGTAAAAATATTATCATCCTGGTTGTCTTTAAATATCCATCCCGAGATGTCCACCGGCCAGTTGCTATAGTTGTGCAGCTCAACCCAGTCGCCGGCATCGGCGATATCTGATGACTTATAGTTGACCTCGCTGACCGTGATCTTTGCCGTATCGGGCTGTCCCATAAAATAGGCCGTAAAAATGTCGGATGTGTCGGGAACAAAAGTCAATGCAGAATCATACTGTGGGGCAGGGTACTTTATGTCAGATTTCCAGAAGCTGAAGTGGTAACCCGGATTAGGTACCGCCGTGATGGTGACCGGCACACTGTCGAAGTAAATCCCGGGCCAGGGCATGTCTTCAATGGTAATGGTATTGATGATAACCTTGCCGGCTCCGGGAGGATAAACATTTAAAACCAGGGGTTTCTGTTTTTTTAAATGAAAGGTTTCCTGTATGTGGTTGCGTGCCGTGATCTGCCTGTAGTTGCAGAAGGCTGTCAGTTCGGACATCTGGTAATTTTTCCAGTTGTCGTAACTCCCGTGCCCGTCCACGCCCCAGTCGGGATTGCTGAATCCGTTGCCCCAGCGATTGAAATGCCTTGGCATTTCTGAGTTTATGCGGCTGCTGAATTTATTCAGCAATGTATTAAATTGTTCCGGCGTGAATAAGGTATTGAGCAGATCCGCATAACGGTTGATGAAATAGTTTCGGTATCCCGAGTTGGTGAGCAGGTGGCCGAACAGCAGAGATGTGTAATCCGTGGCTTTGTGAAGGTTGGTGTCAAGAGAATTGAATACATACGACCAGGGGCCTCCCAATCCGTTGTCGAGGTCCCATAAAATATACCTCCATTTTTGTCCTTCCTTGTTTTCACGCCAGTAACGAACGTTGTTACTCAGCCAGTCCCAGTTATTCGACCAGGTTTCCACCGCAAAATAGTCGGCAAAATTATTCAAGTCAAAAAACGAGTCGGCTACGGCAAAATAAGCGGGATTGGTCATATCGTGCAACACTACATACAGACCCATTTGCTCAAAAACATCGTTGGTGCCCGACATCACAAAGCCGTTATATTCCAGCAGGTCGATGGAATCGGGGTCAGCATTATGGTTTTCGGCCAGGTAATCCTTGTTGATCTTTTCGCGCATATTATACACGCCCCAGTATTTCCCGTTAATGTATACTACGGCGGGTTGATAAGCCATCATATCGCAATTGGTGGGCTTCATGGCGAGGCTTTGTACCAGGGCATCGCGCATATGTGCCTGGTTCCAGTCGGTACCTGCATTGCGGATGATGAACTGTTTGAATGAATAAATCTCTTTATCAGGAAACAGTTTATAATCAAACGAGCCTTTGCCGTAGCTGTCGTGCGCCACCAGTTTCATGCTTTTTTGCGGGTACGACCTTGAATAGTTTCCGTAGATCTCAATACCGATATTTTGAGAAAACCCTAATTGGCGTAAGGTGTCATAATATTCCACATGAGCCGGTATTTCTTTTTCCTGCCAGAAATTGGCGCCGAAGAAGGGTACGGAAGCATCGGCATTAGGGCCTTTCACATAGATGCCCGTGACGGGGTCGAACATTAATTCCGGGGCTACGGTGAGGGAAATTACCGGCAGCCTGGCAGAACTGGAGTCTGAAATAAAATTGGAATTTGTGACCGTGTTGCCTTCAAGCAGGCTGGAATGAAAGGTACGAGCCCTTATGACCATGGTGGAATCGATGAGTATGGGCGACGAATACACGGGAGAAGTGATGAGGGGAATGCTGCCGTCGCGTGTAAAGTGAACAACGCCACCCGGTGTTGTAGTACTTAATATCAACAGTTGCGGCCCGGAATAAAAACCCCCGGGGATGGAAAATGCCGGTTCGGCAGTGTATCCGTCATAGCCGGTCACAGCATTGTTGGAAGCGCCGGGTGTGGGCGATGCAAAATATTTCAGGGTGGCAGCGCCGTCGGGCTGGCATCCGTACGAATGATCGGTGAGAATGGCATTAAAAGCAACCTGGCTGACAATTACTCCTGAAGGATTTGATAACAGCACTGTTTCGCCGTTCTGCGAAAGTTTGAAACTGGTGTGTAAGGCGGAAGCGCTTAAGTTGAACCACGAAGGGACCGCGCCATAATTATGTGAATTGTCTTTTATGCCTAATGATAACCATGCCAGGGAACTCATGTCGGACGACGTCGGGGAAACATTATGCACCTGTATGGCCAGCACGTTATTTCCATTCACAAGAAATGATTTCAGTATGCTTTCACTGATCACAAATGTTTCGGGGCTTCCTCCCGTGTACATACGGGCTTCGTGCTCGGCAAAAGCTGTAACAGAGTATCCTGCGGGTGTGCCGTTTACACCGATATTGGCACGGGCAATTTCCACACCGTTGATATAGGCAACAAAAGCATCGTCGTAATCCATATGCAAAACAGCCGAGGCTATGGCCGATGTGTCGGCGATGGTGAATACCCGCCTCATATATACCGATGCTGCAGGAGGTGAAATCACAGAGACATCGTCGCCGTCGCCGTAACCTATGCCGCCGGCTCCCTGTAACCATAATCCGTCATTGAATGCGGGCAGCCTTCTCCAGTTGGTGTCGGGCTCCGTTGCCGGCTTTATATAATGCCATACATCATTGGCGTATACAGCGGTTTCCCAATGATTGAAAAATGTCTTTTTGTCTTTATCCGAAGCAAACAGCATCATAAATCCATGTGCCGGGATGCTCACGCCCGACGGGAAAATCCACTTATCCGGCTGTGATGCATCATCACTGATTTTGTAGCCGCCAAGATACACAACTGCGGATCCCGTATTGTACAACTCAATCCAGTCGGGATAATCACCATCTTCATCCATGAGCACCGCATTGTTGGAAGGCGACAACTCGTTGATCACCACCTGTGCCTTTGCATGGCTCAAAAACAATATCAACAGCAGGGCAGGAAATATTTTTTTTATCATGATGTTATCTTATTTTTATCCATTTATGAACACTGTCCGATTCACCTGAAATTATTTCTATCAGGTATATGCCGTCAGCAAAGCGGGCCATGTCATTTTTAATGCTGAATGCTCCGCTGACTGATTTATATGAAGCAATAAGGGATTTCCTTCCCAAAATATCTGTTGCATAGATATCAAGCGGTGCGGGCTGATCAAAGTTTCCCTGCACAACAAAATATGCTGGCCCGGGGTTGGGAAACAATACCATACCGTCTGTGCCGGAGTATGTGTTTGTAAAAGTGCCGTCATTGATCTTTATTGAATCGGTCATGCTGTCGCTGTAACAGCTGTTATAAGCGGTCAGCACTATGTATTTCATTCCTGTTGAAGTGTAGGTGTGCGTAGGGTATTGCAGGCTGCTGGTACCGTCAATGGCATCATCGAAGTTCCAGTTGTAGTATGTGGCGTTGGATGAAAGATTGACGAACTGTATGTCATCCCAGGTATTATAATGGTCAAGCGTGGTCCAGAACATAGCTGTTACGGGTTTGTCGACGGTAACTTCCACGGTGGCCAGTGCATAACAGTTACTGTCACTGCTCACGTAAGCATTGTATATGGTGCTTTCGGCGGGTACCACGGTAATTGAATTTCCGGTGCTGCCGTCGGACCAGAGGTATGTGTTACCGCCTGTGATGTTTAATGTAATGGATGAACCCGCACAAATGGTGGTATCGGGCGTAATGGTGAAATTCACTGCACAATATTCACAATTTCCGTCAGGCTGATTGGCCAGGGGATTATAGTTGACAGCCAAGGGATCCATGCATCCGACAATAAACGGAGGTGTGTAGATATATTCATAATACAGCGGGTTGAAGAGCTTGTTGGTATGGACTTTTACAACCGGATGCCTGACATCTTTTGCATAATAATTAAAATAATATTGTGTATCAGCAAGGGTGTACACAGGTGTAGAAAAGGAAAATGCCGTATCGTAGCGGTATTCGGTGCATTTCATCCTGATCACGTCCGGGTAGTAATTCAACGGCGTTTCAAGCTGTCCCCATCCGTCGACCTGAACATTCCTTTTTATTTTGGATTGATAATTCACCAAAGGGAGGATGTTCGGAATACTGGCTGTGGCGTATTCTGTGCCGTTGTATCCGTAGGTGTACTGGTCACTCAGTATGACGTCGGGATCAGAATAGTTTCCGTGCACGGTATCAGGACCCTGTCCGAAATCTCCTATGAGTGTAAGCCCTGTGCGGCTATAGGCTGATGCGGTGGGTGTGCAATAATATACATACGTGATATTTCCCGATGTTTCGGCGTTGACAACAGTGGCTCCCGGGTGATAGGATGCCCAGGGGGTTTGTGATGCCGGGAGATATTTGATGCTGTCGTGCATGGCGGGAATGATTCCCGTGAAATCGTAGTACTGGTTCGGACCAGCATTTCCCGCACCCCCTGTATTCACGACGATGTATCCTCTTCCGATCCTCAGCCCGCCGACAGGAAAGTTATTGCTGTTGATCGTAAATTGAGAATAGGCATGTGTTGTGAAGAATATCAATAACGCGAATAAAAATATTTGCCTGTGTTTCATTGATGATGAAATAAAGGTTTATATATATTAATTATTATTACTTTGAATAAATAAGTTTGAAGCTTTTTTCTGATCCGCCTGCTGTAAAGCGCAATATGTACATCCCGCCGGTCAGGTGTGTATTATGAAAGTTGATTTTCAATGAATAGTTTCCCGGCGACATCATCTGATTTTGAGGGATATCCGTATTGATTTCCTTGCCCTGCAGTGTATATAATCTTACGGAAACAGGCATTTTATCCGGCAAGGAATAATCAAGCGTAATTTCATCACTAAAAACATTCGGGTATGCCACCGCTTTAAGGTCATGAAACATCAGTTCAGGAACAGAGGTGTAGTAATAATGAGCATGCACGGTATCGGACGATGTCAGGCTGAACGCTACGCTGTCGCTGTTGGCGGCAGGGCTGAACGAGTGATGAAGGGATGTCCATGAATCAAATTCATATCCGGGATATGGCACGGCTTTCAGTGATGTTTGTATGCCTCCGAAATATGATCCGGTCCACGGGAGTTGATCCAATGTGATAGAATTAAGTTTAACGCCGCCGGTTCCTTCAGGATCAGAGTCAACGGTGAGGTCATAAGGCCCGGTAAGGCTGTAACAGCTCATCAGTCCTGAGCTCAGGTTGCTGCACCGTGAAACAATAAAATTTCTAAGCTTCTGGACGTTGTTATACCATTCGCCGTATGTGCCTCCCCAGCGAAGTGCGTGCTGGTTCATTTCCGGGGCAATGAGCGCGGTGACGCTGTCGAGTTGTGATAACATGTTTGCCGCGCCAAAGGTGGTATTCCAGAGGTCGACCTGGCGGGCTATATAATATTCGTTGAAGGCGGGGTTGGTCCTGAGCTTTGCCAGTAGGGCAATATGTCCTTCGGGGTCGCTGCTCCCGCTGAGGCTTTCGGCATCGCAAGGCTGAGCAGAAGGCGTTGTGTCAGGGATTCCGGTGTAGTTGATGTAATGGCCGAAGGTGGCGTCGTTATCCCATAAGGTATAGCCCCACCTTCTATGGGTGCCGTCGGGGTTCAGACCGCGCCACCAGGCGGTATTCCAGTTCAGCCAGTCGGAACATACCGTGAAGGAATTCACAATGTAATAATCCACAAGGCTGGCCGCGTCGAGCTGGCTCACGGCATAGTCGAAATTAGCCTGGTTGGCCATGTCGTTATTCATGATGTAGTTGTACAGGGTGTTCCAGTCATTAAGCGCCTGGTTTCCTCCGTATTCAGCCCATGTATATCCCCAAACCATAATATACTGAATATGGTATTTGTCCTGTCCGTAATAATAGTCAGTGTAATCATGGTCATCGCAGCGTTCGCGTATGTCGTACACGCCCCAATACTGGCCGTTAAGGTAAACGATCACTTTTTCGGCCATTCTGACATCAAGGCCGAGATGCGATTTTTTTGCAAGCATATGTACATAGGCGTCACGCAGGTGGGCGCTGCCTGCATTGGCCGGATGGTGGTCGGCCGGGTAATTATCATCGCCGGCAGCCCTGAGAATGACCCTCTGGAATTTATCGCGGTCGGAATATTTGAAGAGTTTTTCCTTGATCGTATAGTTATATCCCATTTCATCGCGCGACACGAAATCGATGCTGCGCTGGCTGTTGGCCCAGGAATCCTGGCCGTGCCTGTTGAACTCACCATAGGTTTTGGCCTTGCGCTGCTTGTCGGTGGCAAAATATTCAAAAGTGCCGTATGGAATGAGAGAACTGTTGCCATTGGCCAGCTCATCCAGTTCGGTCCCCGATACCGAAATTACAGGCAGCGTGTGATTCACATTGATAAAGTAAGTGTTGAACTCGATAAAACCGGGCAAAACAGTTTGATCGCTGGAGTAAGCAATAGCTTTGACAACACTCGTGGTAGTAAGCGTAAGCGGCCCGCTGACAATGGGTGAAGATGATGTGGGCAGGTTGCCGTTGATGGTGTAATGAATGACAACATTACTATCTGTAGAAGTTATATTCAAACTTATATTTCCTGTGTAGTAGCCTTCCGGAGCGCTGAAATCAGGCTTCTTTGCATAGGCTGCATAGGCGGTTTGCGTGTTGTTGGAAGCATTGGGTGTGGGGTATTTGAATATTCCCCAGTTGGGTGAACCGTTTTGTACACGCCCGTAAGAATGGCCTTTCTGGGTGCGTGTTTTAATCTCTTTGTAATCAATCATAATACCCACACTGTTCGAAAGAACAATATACTCGTTATTATTTTTGGTTTGTGTGAGTTTGAAATTGGTATGGTAACTTGTTCCGATTATAGTATCTCTACCAGATGTCCAGAAAATCAAAAAACCATGAACTCCAATGGTAACGCCGGCAGGGATTTTCCATTTAAAGTTGTCAGTGCTGTCGTCGCTCAGGTAGTAACCTGCAAGGTTAACGGATGAAGCTCCTGCATTGTACAACTCAATCCAGTCTTCATATGCGCCGTAATTGTCGGTATACTGGTCGAGGTTGGAGCATGAAAATTCGTTGATCACCACCTGGCCGTTTGCTGGGTTGCTTCTAATGAAGAAAAAAATTGTGAGTATGAATAAAAGGTAAAGGTATTTTTTCATTGAAAGTGAGTTATTTGAATCAAAGATAAGGAAAATAATATTTTGAGAGCATTTAAAGTATAAGTAATATTACCAGGTGAATTATAACAAGTACTGTGTTTGTAGACATTATTTATTAATGACGTAAATTTTTTTTCCGGCAGAATCCTGAAGCTTTAAAATAATCCTGTATCTTTATATGAAAAACTGTAATTGATTTGTTATGGAATCCATAAAATTGTCTACCTGATATTAACTTCAATTATTAAACAGGCAATTATGAATATTAAATTAAAATATACAACGATTATCGTCAGTGATATGGATGAGTCCATCAGATTTTACAGCGAAGTCATGGGGTTTGAAAAGGACAGCCAGTTTCATCCCCAACCGGGTATAACGATAACCCTGATGAAAGGGAGGGGAGATACTATGATAGAACTCATTCATGACAAAATACATACTCCCGGGTTTTATTCGATTGGGATGGACGTTGATGATATTAACCTTGCTATTGATGAACTCAAGGCTAGGGGAGTTAAAATCATCATGGGCCCCGTACCTATTATTGTAGGGAGTCTGGCTTTTATTGAAGATCCAAATGGCGTGAGAATAGCACTGATACAGCATGACTGAAATTATTTCCATTTGGCAAAAAATAATATTATGAGCAGTTTTAATATTTTATTTAGTGAGACAATCAAACTATGGGTAATTGCCCCGGTAAGTCGTTTCAACGCTGCAAAAGTATAGGATGCATTTATAGTTTTATTAATAGAAAATAGTAAACAATAAACCATGGAAATCACTTTTGAACATATGTCGGATGAGCATCGAACGGATATCATTGATATTTATAATTACTATGCGGAAAATAGTTTTTCCGCTTATCTTGATACCAAAATACCTTATGAGTATTATGATAAATTTATAAAGATGACCGAAAATTACCCTGCCTTTGCGATAAAAGCAGAAAGTAAGGTTATCGGTTTTTGTTTCCTGCATGCCTATAAACCGCTTCCTGCATTTAACAGTACTGCAGAGATTACCTACTTTCTTGACAAAGATTACAGAGGTAGAGGAATAGGCAGGTTAGCCCTTGCGAAACTTGAATCGGAAGCCAGGCACAAAGGAATACAGTCAATATTGGCGAATATTGCCTCATTAAATGAAGAGAGCCTTGCCTTTCATTCTAAAAACGGATTTCGGGAATGTGGCAGATTTGAAAGGGTGATTAAAAAAAAGGATAAAGTATTTGATGTTGTCTGGATGCAAAAAATGATTATCTGAAAAATAAACAAGGAGTATAAAAACAACACTGAGTTGAATAAGTATCCCGTTTATAAGGCTCATCAGTGGCTTTTGGAAAGGATTACAAAATAAATGTTTTAATAAAAAAAAGGTATATGAAAAATAAGAAATGGTTTTTTTTGTTCATGACAATGCTGGGGTTTTTAGCATTTACAACATCCTGCGAGGATGAAGATGATAGTGAACATCTTCCCAAGCTGGTTACTAATGAAGTGACCAATATAAACACCGGTACGGCAACATGTAGTGCACACATTATTTCGCAGGGCAGTTCTGAAATTACTGAAAAAGGAGTATGCTGGAGCACCGGCCCGGAGCCGACAGTCAGCGATAACTTATTGTATGCGGGTGATGGCAGTGATGATTATTTATGTGACATTACCGGCTTAACAGCGAATGTAACCTATTATGCCCGGGCATACGCAACCAACAATTCCGGAACAGCATATGGCAATGTCATATCCTTTACAACACTGGACAATTATCCGGTGCCGGCGCCCTGCAACCCTGATGTCAACAGTATATATTTTAATTCGCAGAAGTTGAGTTTTTTTATTGTCGATGCAGGCTCATCCGAAACTAATTTTGGTAGTTACTGCTTGATGGGATCAGAGCTTTCCGGCACGCTTTATATTGAATTCTCTGTAGTGCCAAACTCAGGCAAGTTCATTACCACCACGGTGAATTCAACCTTGGGTGCCGGCCAGTGTATCGTCGATGGCAGATTTGGCTCTCTGGGCTGGCTCTTTATTGCCGCTGCCGGCGATACGGTTTATGTTACCAAAACTGGAAATGGAAAATACTCCATGTCATTCTGCGATCTTGAATTCAGTTCCGGTTCAACATCATATACATTTGTTTCTGATGGGAATTTAACGTCAGAATAATTGAAACAATAATGTTATTATCATTTTTAATATTATTACAATTTACTATTCAAAATAAACTTCGAAGCCATGATCGAAATTCCCGAATCAAAAACGATTAGTATCCAGGCAGGTGATGCCCTTATCGGTAAAAGGATTGTCGAAATCTGCCCGGCTACCAGCCCGCATAAATTTGCTTTTTATCACGGCGACCCCTCAGCGTATGGCAAACTACTAAACGGCAGGAGCATCATATCGGCCAGAGGGCACGGAATGTTTGTTGATCTTTGTTGCGAAGGTGATGTTTTTATTACCATTGGCGACGGAACAAATGTCAGGTACTGCTCATCTGCTGAACCGGTGCCGGAAAAGTACCAGTTGCTCATGGGTTTTGATGACGGCAGTTTTCTTGTATTTACCGTTGCCATGTACGGAGGAATATGGGCATACAAAGGAGATCTTGATAATAAATATCACCACGGGAGCCTTAATAGTATTTCCCCGCTGGATAATAATTTCGATGAAAACTATTTTGACGGGATTTTCAAAAACACCCATAAAGATCTTTCCATGAAAGCCCTGCTTGCCACAGAACAACGGATTCCGGGCCTTGGTAATGGGGTGTTGCAGGACATATTATTCAACGCCAAACTTCATCCCAAACGGAAAAAATCCGGCATCACTGATGCTCAGAAAGCCGGGCTATTCAGCAGCCTTAAACTGACATTAAATAGAATGACTGACCTGGGCGGACGTGATACGGAGAAAGATTTGTTTGGACATTCAGGCGGATATAAAACCATACTTTCGAAAAATACCATTCTGAATCCTTGCCCTGTGTGTGGCAATAGTATCATTAAAGAAGCATACATGGGCGGGGCTGTATATTTTTGCCCTGTTTGTCAAACGCTTTATTAGAGGATATTCTAAATGAATAAATTATTATCAGCTGTAGGGCGCCTCTAATAACGTTGACCGGGCAGCTCTAAAAACAAAAAAGTTCGAGGCGGTCGAAGTTCTGAAAACCGCAGTATACTGAGCGTATATGAGGATTTGAGGAACGAAGACAAACAAAGAAATTTGAAGTTTTTAGAGCTGCCCTGCATTAATTGCCTTGCTGTTTACATCCTGTTCCAGGGAAAAAAGGTCTGATAAAGCTGCTGAAAAGATGCAGGAGTAATATTCATCCGCTTTTTATTAAAAGAAAATACGAAGGCTATGATGATGAATACTGGGTGAGATTCTGGAAACCGGAATGGCATAAAATCATATACGGAAATGACGACTCTTATATCAAAAAAATTCTTGATGCCGGGTTCGACGGGGCTTATCTTGATAACGTCGAGGCATATTATTTTTTGTACTTCAGGGATTAATTCAAAAAATATCGAATCAATCATGCTTTTAATAAATTGTGAAGAACTAAGTTGATAAAATCCATGATTTTATATTATGAAATGTTTATTTTTGTAGTTAAAAATAAATTAACAGCAAGTGAAATTTAAAATTTTCCTTTTGTTTATTTATCCATATCCTAACACTTTATGACTAAGACCTGCACTTTTTTTAACACAATTGTATCGTAAAATGTAAATCGGTTATTAAATTTATCAAGATGAAAAAGAAAGTTTTTTTATTAGCAGCGGTAATGACGGCTTTTTTATGCCAGGGTGTAAAATCGCAGTCCGGCGCAAATGATTCAACATTTAATCCTGTTTATCAGGGATTTGATCCGGGAACCGGTGCTGATGGCAGTATTCGTACCATAGCTATTCAAAGTGACGGGAAAATACTGATAGGTGGTGGTTTTACAAATTATAATGCTTCAGCCATCAATTATATTGCACGGTTGAGCAGCACCGGAAGCCTCGATGCAACGTTTATACCTGGCACTGGCGCCAATAATTTTGTACGTAAAATCAATATTCAGACCGATGGGAAGATTCTTGTATGTGGCGATTTTACTACATTTAACGGCTCATCCTTCAACAGGATTGTTCGCCTGACTTCTACGGGCAGCGTTGATTCAGGATTCAATCCTGGTACTGGTGCAAATGTAAATATCCGTACCAGCGCAATAAAGACAGACGGAAAAATACTGATCGGTGGTGAGTTTACCTTGTTCAACGGAACCACCCGGAATTATTTTGCCCGCCTCAACAGCGACGGAAGCCTGGATACCACCTGTGTTACCTGTGCCGGCGCCAACGACGGAGTACGGTCTACTGCCATTCAGGCCGATGGAAAGATCATTATTGGAGGGTATTATACATTTTTTAACGGTTCGGAAATTAACCGAATAGCCCGTCTTAACAGCGACGGTAGCCTTGACGATACTTTTGACCCGGGCATGGGTGCTGATGCAGGAATAACATCAGTTGCGCTGCAAAGCGACGGCAAGATACTGGTAGCAGGTGATTTTACATCATTCAACGGAACGGCATTGTATCGTGTTGCCCGGGTAAATGCCAACGGCAGCCTCGATGCAACATTCCTGCCCGATACAGGAGCTAACAATATAGTTTATGCCCTTGGCTTGCAAAGTGACGGAAAAATACTTATCGCAGGAGACTTTGATACGGTAAACGGGGTTGCCAGAAAGCATGTTGCCCGGCTCAACAGCAATGGCACCCTGGACGCTTCTTTCGATCCCGGTTCGGGGACAGATTTTACTGTTATGGACTTAAAAGTACAGAGTAATGGAAAGATCCTGATTGGCGGAAGTTTTACAACTTATAACGGATCAACTGCGAATCACATTGCACGTCTGAACAGCGACGGTACTCTCGATGCATCATTTGACATGGGGACCGGCACTGATGGCAGTATAAGGACTATTACCATTCAAAGTGATGCGAAAATACTGATCGGTGGAGCTTTTACAACGTATAACGGCACTACCCGTAATCGCATTGCGCGTTTAAACAGTGATGGTACGGTGGATGCCACATTTGACCCTGCTTCAGGACCGGCAAGTTCCGTTTATTCTTCCGCGATACAAAGTGACGGCAAAATACTGATCGGTGGGCTGTTTTCAACCTACAACGGAACATCCGTTGTACGTCTTGCCCGTATCAATAGCGATGGAAGCCTTGATGGCGGCTTTAACCCCGGCACAGGGGCCAATAATGTCGTGTATTCCATTTCTTTGCAAAGTGATGGCAGAATCATTATCGGCGGGATATTTACTACCTATCACAGCATCGCCAGAAACAGGATAGCCAGGGTTATTGATGTCACGATTGTGGGAACCCCTGAATATACAAGAGAAAATGATATTGAATTGTATCCCAACCCTACCGGCGGACAGATTGTTCTTTCGTCTGAAAATGGGTTGAAACATGCTGATATTAAACTGTTTGATGCAGGAGGTAGATTAATTAAAACCATAAAAAACATATCAGAGGCTAAGTGTACAATAGATATAAGCAATCAGTCTGACGGACTGTATTTTATTGAAGTGATAGGTCAGGATAATGTTACCAGGTTGAAAGTGATGAAAAACTGATTATAAGTTAGAATGACGATTTCTTTCTGCCGGAATTTTTTTAAGGATTTGTAGTATATATCTGCGGCCTCACCAGGCCGAATAGGAATGTTAAGCGCTTATAAATAAAAATTGATTTAAAACAACCAAATAAAATTATAACGATGAGAGCTAATCTTCATGTTCGTCGCAAAGGATTAAAAATAACCACAAATTCGATGCAGTTGTTATTGTTGTGTGGTTTAATTCTGATGTCATTTTCGGCAGCCAGGTCACAAAATGCGACTATAAACCCTCAGACATCAAATAAAAAGGAAAACTCATCGAAGCAGGATAAGACAAAAAAATCAGACAACGAAACATTAAATAATAATTCTTCAGAAACAATAATTGTTTCCGGCATAAATGATTCTCCGGCAAGTATGGGCACGCATGCTCCCGATATCAACGATCCCGAATACGATATCAAAAAAGAAGAATGGATAAATAATTTTCCCGAAGAATATAATTATTATTTAAAAAATTCGGGTTCAGCCCATTCCGGTGAAAAGGTTGAAAACAATGTTAAGGCTGAACAAATTGTAAATAATATCCATTCAAAAGCTGCTGACCATGCGCCGGATATTAATGACCCTGATTATGCAACTAAAAAGACTGAATGGATAAAAAATTACCCTGAAGAGTACAAAGCCTCATTACAAGGATCTTCCGAAGCCTTCACCGGCATACAATTGACGGCAGGTTCTCCTGTGAGAACTCAGAAATTGGGAGATCATGCCCCTGATATGAATGACCCTGATTATATCAACAAGAAGGAAGAATGGATAAAGAATTATCCTGAGGAGTATTATAACTGCCTGAAAACGGGAACGAATTCCGGTCAGGGCACAAAAGTCAATACATATCCGGCGAGTAATAACACTGTTGTAACAACAAAGCCAAAAGCGGCAGAGCATGCCCCTGATGTAAGCGATCCGAATTACGGCACCAAAAAAGCTGAATGGATAAAAAACTATCCCGGGGAATATAATGCAATGTTAGAACAAAACTCCAAAAATGCTTCGAATCATGATGGCAAAAAAACCTTGGTGAATACGCAACAGCAAGGCATTCAGCACAAGGCGGGCCTGCATGCCCCGGATTACAACGATCCAGATTATAAGGCAAAAAAAGAGGAGTGGATAAAAAATTATCCGCAGGAATACGAGCAGTTGCTCAATGAAGCCGGTTCAGGCCAAAATAAATAAATGATAAGTGACCAGATGATTTTTAATAATGAAAATTGATTCTATGAAAGCCAGAATAAGTAAAAATATAAAGCCGGCGGCTTATCTGAAAATCTTGGCAACAGTTGCATTGTCTGTAGCTGTAATTATCCCCTTGCAACTATTTTCTCAAAATGTTCAGAAAGAAAAAATGGCTGTTGCGCCATACGGGTATAACCAGATGAGCCTTCAGGCCGACAATTTGGCCAGGCAGGGTAATTTTCCTGGCAAATCCGATGTGACTCCTGTGGGGAATTTTTCCGTTCTTGATAAAAACTGGAAAGGTGATGGCCGGTTTGCGAAATATACGCCCGGGCAGGAAATACTGAGTAAACGCGACGGCAATTCAAAGCATTTCAGAAATGCCGATGGATCAGTTACTGCCATAATTTCGTCAGGTTTGGTACATTACAAGGATCAATCGGGAAGATGGCAGGATATCAGGACTGATATACGACCCAATACTTCGGGTATGCATTCTGAATATCCTTTGGCAGTTACAGAAAATAATTATCAGCTTTATTTTAACCGTTCTCTTGATGATGGCTACCTGATGCAGTTTGCCAATGGCGGGATTCAACTTGGAATGCAGGGCGAAGTCAGGGTGCTGTCAGGTGATAATCAGATTCTGAAATCAGTCACACGTGCAGATGTCAAGGGAGTGGCCGAAGATAATAATATGAAATTCAATGAAACATATCCCTTTGGTTACGATGTGCTATCTCTCAATGGGATGAGTATTGATCACGATGTTGTGCTGAATGAATTCCCGGAAATTTTAAATAATACTCCATCAGGAACAATGTTAGCCATACGCGAATTTATAAGTTTGCCAGCAGGCTGGAAGATTATTTTAATGAAGGAATACAATAGCATTGGAAATGACGGGCAAGCTCAAAAGGAAGGTCTTATCATTATTGATAACGACGGGAAATATGTCTGTGAATTTTTAAGCCCGGAAATTCGTGAAATGAACAAACGGATATTGCCGGCTGATGATCCCGGAAAAGGAGAGGGCGAAGGAAGCATTGTGGTGAGTACTACAGGGTCGTTTCGTCTGGAAGCAGCCAATGGCGGCTATTACATTGAAACTTTAGTGCCTGTATCCTGGTTAAAAGACTCCGATCGCAGGTATCCTGTGGTGATTGACCCTACGATTACCTGCTATCCAACGGCAGCGCACCCCTGGACAGGGTGGAATGTCAGTGCTACAACCTGTTATGGCGGGCTCAATGTATCCGGTGATTATCTTTACTGGGTATCCAATTATTCTGCCGGTTGTACACCTTCATATTATGCACCATATAACACAAAAGGCTTCATGTATTTCAATACCTCAGGTATTCCCGATGGTGCCACCATCAATTCAACGGTTTTGAATTATAATGTCTATTCCAAAAGCACTGGCGTACCCTATTACAACCTCAGGGCGATGGCAACATATGAAACGGCCTGTTCAAACAAATGGACCTATGAAACTACAGGGGCTGTTTACCTTGATTATACTGCATGTTCGGCAACAGGTTGGTATGCTCATACACTGGGTACAGCTGCTAACACCGACCTGCAATCGCGCCTGACAGCAAACTATTTCGGTGTTGCTTTCGATGAATACGAAACCGTAGGTTGCTACTGGGTCAGAGCCTATGGCTGGTATACAACAAGCTATTCTCCATATATTATAGTTGATTATACACCACCCTGTGCACCGCCATCAAATGAAACATGTGCAACAGCAACCAGTATCCCCACCACGCCATATAATGTAACCGATTCATTGGGGTGTACCGATGATTGTACCGGGTCAGGCTATTTTGATGTGTTCTACAAATTTACTCCTTCTGTAACAGGATCTTATACTGTTGATATGGGCCTCAGCACAGGCGATACTTATTTAAAAGTATATGCAGGTTCATGTTGCGGGGCACCGATAGCTTATGATGACGAAAGCTACGGCGATTCTGACCCTTCAATTACATTGACGCTGACCGGAGGTACTACCTATTATTTTGAATGCGGGAGTTTTTGGTCAAGCGGTTATGCTAATTCCGCCTATAATTTTAATTTTGTCAGAAACTGTACTTCCCCGGTTAACGAAACCATGGCCGGAGCTATCAATATCAGCTTTCTTCAGATTGCTGAGGGTTTTGATACCACCGGCCTCACAGGATGCACTGAAGATTGCGCTGACAGACCATACCATGATGTATTTTACAGGTATGATTGCACCTGTACGGGGCTGTATACTTTCGATATGGGCAACAGCGACGGTGATACATACATGAGAATTTTTGCCGATTCATGCGGAGGCGCCCTTATTGCTGAGAATGATGACTCATATGGTGGACTGGATCCTTTAATAACGGATACATTAACGGCCGGCGTAACCTATTGGATAGAATGCGGGTCATGGTCAGCCAGTGATTTTATGAAGGGTAGTGCCTATCATTTACATGCCAGTACCACTTGTGTACCTCCCTGTACCTCGCCTGTCGCAGAAACATGCTCCGGGGCCATATTTATTTCCCCATATTCAACGCCATACAGTGCCAGCGGTTTACTGGGCTGTAGCGATGATTGCCCGGGAAAACCATATTATGATGTTTTTTATACCTTTTCACCTCCCTTCACCGGATCATATACCATCAATATGGCTTATAGTAATGGAGATACATATTTGAGGATATTTTCAGATTCATGTTGCGGTACCTTGATAGCAGAAGATGACGACAGTTACGGATTTTTAGCTCCTTCCATTACATTAACCCTTACGGGCGGGGTTCAATATTTTTTTGAATGCGGCAGTTACGGCGATGTTGGCTATGAAAATTCAGCCTATAATTTAAACCTGGTCCGTAATTGTTATGCACCTGTCAATGAAACCTGTGCTGCTGCAGCCAATATTTCTTATGCCGAGATGTATAACGGATTTCATACTTCACGCAATCTCGGATGTACCGACGATTGTTCCGGAAAGGCTTATCATGATGTTTTTTACAAGTACGATTGTGCCTGCACGGGAACTTACACTTTCGATATGAGGAATAGTGAAGGTGATACCTATATGAGGATTTTTTCGGGTTCATGCTGTGATACTTTACTAGCCGAAAATGATGATAGCTACGGTGATCTTGATCCCTCCATTACTGTGACTATGATTTCCGGAACTTCTTACTGGATTGAATGCGGTTCCTGGTCAAGCAATGATTACATGAAAGGAACGGCCTATAACCTCTATGCATCAACATCATGCATAAGGCCATGTACAGCACCTGTAAATGAAACCTGTTCTGCCGCCACCTATGTCTTAACTACGCCTTATACCTCATCGGGTATCCTGGGGTGTACCGATGATTGTCCGGGAGGTGCAAATTTTGATGTATTTTATTCCTTTACACCAACAGTGAGCGGTTCATACACAGTTAACATGGCCAACAGCGACGGTGATACATATTTGCGGGTATTATCAGGCTCATGCTGCGGAACTGTTGTTGCCGCCGATGATGATTCGTACGGAGGTTTAGATCCATCAGTAACTGTTGATCTTACGGGTGGAGTTACCTATTATTTTGAATGTGGCAGCTACCTGACCTATGGATATCAAAATGCAGCCTATAATATAAATCTGGTACGTAATTGCTACTACCCGGCAAATGGAACTTGTTACACTGCCAAGGAAATAGCATACATTGATATTTTGACCGGATATAGTACATCCGGGAAACTGGGATGTTCAGACGATTGTTACGGTCGCGCATATAATGATGTTTTCTTTAAATATGTATGTACCTGTACCGGGATTTATACTTTTGATATGAGAAACAGCGACGGTGATACCTATATGCGGATATTTAACGGCTCATGTTGCGGCACCCTGGTAAATCAGAATGATGATGGTTATGGCGGCCTTGATCCCATGATATCAGATACATTATTTGCCGGTAATACCTATTGGATAGAATGTGGCTCATGGATAAATGCGGACTATATGGTCGGAAGCGCTTTCAATCTTTATATCAGTACAACATGTGTTCTGCCTCTTGGTTGCGGAAATGAATACAAAGGATCAATACATCCGTCACTCTGTTCGCCTGCTTCTGTTTCATATTCAGCAGGATACATACCTTTCTGGTATTTTATGGCCACGAGCGGGGTCACTTATCACTTTACAATGGGTTCAGACCCGGAGGACAGTTATCTGCGTATATATGATGCAGCTGCCAATCTTATTGCTTTTCAAGATGATAATGGGCCTTTCTGTAGCGGAATTCCGTCTTCGATAAGCTGGACCTGTGCCAAATCAGGCATATATTTTATTTCTGCCTCGAAGTTTAATTGTAATAACCTCATAAATTCCGGGAATCTGGTGTTCTGGAGCACAAATGCACCATACAGCAGCAATTCCGGTTCGGCAATATTACCCGATACTCTTTGGCAATACCAGCCTTATGTCACAGATTCGGTGCACTGGTATAATTTTACGGCGGTTGCCGGAACAGCCTATGATTTTAGCCTCTGCGACAACCCGGAGGATTCCTATCTGACCATTTTTGATTCGTCCTGGGGCATGGTTGCAAGCGCTGATGATGACGGGCCGTTTTGCACGGGTTTTCCTGCATCTCATACATGGATAGCTCCTGCATCGGGAAAATACAGGGTGGCCTTAACAAGCTATAATTGCGATGCTTTTGAATCTTCAGGAAACCTTGCCTATAGAAAGCATGATATTGTACCTATAAGTTGCCCGTCAAATGCGACAATAACAGAAAATGAGCCTGATTGTTCTACCGGATATACTGATAGCATCAACGGAGGGTGTAACTCATCCCCGGAAGCCTATACAGAATTAGTATCCTGTAATGATATAATTTGTGGAAAATCGGGAACATATACTGTGTCAGGTACAAATTACCGCGATACTGACTGGTACCGGCTGAACCTGAGCGGCAGTACATCGGTTTCATTAAAAGCCGTTGCTGATTTTCCGCTACAGATCATGGTACTTGATATGACAACAGGTTGTTCCGGTCAGCTTGTCCTTGGATCGGCAAATGCAACGACAGGGGATACGGCATATATAAATACTGTTTTTGATGGACCCGGAACTTTGGTTTACTGGATTGGTCCAAGTGTATTCAGCGGGGTGGCATGTGGCAGTAATTATATTATTTATTGCAATACTGTTCCTGTGAATGCACCTGGTGTTCCCACCATTGCTGATGTTCCGACTTGTGGCCCCACGAATCTTATTAACAACCCCGATGTTGGTGGTGTTACGAACTTCTGGCAGGGAACTTCATGCGGCATCAGTACTGCATATCCGGCAAGTAATCCATACCCCGTTTCAATACAGGGGACATATTATGTCAGAGGAAGACTTAATGCCCTGGAGTGCTGGACTCCATGTACTTCTGTAAATGTTGTTTTTGGACAAATGCCTGTTGCTAATGCCGGCCACGATACTGTTTATTCAACAACACCGGTTCAAATCGGAAGCCCGCTGAGCGGACCGGGACTATACAGCTGGTCGCCGGCAGACGGTTTGAGTAATCCGGATATTTCACAACCATTAGCCTCACCTGTAATGACTACAACTTACACATTAACAGTGAATAATAATGGATGTATTGCAACCGATGCCGTGACAGTATTTTATGGAACACATGCTATTAAAGGTAAAACAAGGTATATAGGCAAGGCAAACGCTGGTAATCCTGTACCAAATTACCCGACTTATAGTCATTCCATTTATAACATCGACAAGGTAATTGTTACCCTGAAAACCTATCCCGGCGGAGCTGAGATAACGAGTGATACAAGCGATGCCTTTGGTAATTTCCAGATTTCAAATATCCTTGATGGAAATTATATATTATCTTACGATAAATACACAGCCGATACCATGCAATGGAGCGATGATGTCAATGCCATTGATATTGCACTCATTAAATACAATATTGGCGCTGATACCAATGTTGACCATTCACGGAACTTTTCAGCAAAATATAAGAAGGCGGCCAATGTCGATAATAATGCAACTTTGAATGCAGTCGATGTTTCGCGAATCAAAGCTAAGATAGGTTCACCTTACAGCCCCGCAAAAAATTTCCTTAAAGGTAATTGGGTGGCATATGATACCCTTATTACTATTGCAGGTTCCGACTTGAACCTCACACTCAAAACCCTGTGTTACGGCGACTATAATGCTTCAAGCACTAAATATCGTGATTCTACAGTTACATGGGGCCTCGGGAAATCAATTCCACGTGATTTCATTTATACCACTGACGACTATATTACCACCTCGGATCCTTCTGCTTTTGAATTGCCTTTGCGTATCAGTTCAAAGGTCAGCGACTTGTCAGCAATAAGTATGGAAATGGATTATCCCGCATCTGATTATAAACTGACAGGTGTTATCATGCCAAAGGCAGGTTCGGGAATCATAAAAATTAATCCCACTCTCGATGAAATTATTGCCGACAATAATGATGTGTTGGTTACGGATGAAGATGGAACCATAAGATTAGTTTATGCAACAACTAATTTCTTTGATGTGGATGCCAATGATGAAATAATCAGGTTGGCTTTTAAAGCGATTAAAGAGCAAAATCAGGGAATTTCCACATTCAGGCTGAACGGCACCGGTGTTATTGGTAATCAATACGGAGAAGAAATGGAAGATGCCTACATGATCACACCCAGGATATTTGTTCAAAGCTCTGATAATGAACCGGGAATTGATTTTACAGCTTATCCTAATCCCTTTAACAATAATGCAACTCTGACTTATACTATTCCGGAAGCAGGAACTGTGAGGTTGTTAGTCTATAATGCCATTGGTGAAAAAGTTGCTGAAATATTGAATGAGAATCAATCAGCCGGAAAGCATCATGTTTTATTTTCACCTGTCGATCTACCTGCCGGTATGTATTCTTTTAAACTCGAATTTACGGGTATAAGCGTTGTAAAATCATTGGTAATAAAGATGGTGCATTGATATTGCCCATTTATATTTTAATAATCAACGGGCTGTGTTTTTCAACAGCCCGTGATTTTTTATACCTGACTGATTTTATCATAGGATAAGGGTTTTTAACTTTTTGTCAATTCTTTATTATCCTTTTCTGTAGTAATTTTTTTTATGAACTATCATTATATTATTACCATTTTTTGTTGAAATTATTTCTATAGTTATATGACTCAATATCAGATGTGTAGATTATATTATATAGAAAAAAACAAATTTGTCAATTAATAAGTTCAAAAAAAATTGGTCAATTTTACGAATTTGTATAGTTTTGCAAAAAAATAATAAATTTATGAAAAAATTCACGCTTTTATTTGTGGCACTTAGTTTTGCCATTGCGGGTTTTGGTCAGAATTATCTTGACAAAACCACACCGAAAGCTGTAATTGGAACGAAGCATCAAAAAGTTTCTGTGATGCAAAGCCATGGCCAGAAGGTAGGCAGAGCATACCAGACCGGTACGGTTACAGCTAAAAATCATAGTTTAAACCAGACCGGTAAAACTATTTCCAATGAGGTGTTTTTATCAAAAACACAAATGAATCCCAGATCACCGCTTGAGTTGAAGAAAGCCGGTAAAGTATACTGGAGCGGTTCTTCACAGGCAAAGGTTGATTATTTGACACAAAATTTTGATGGTACCTGGCTGCCCACAAATTGGACACAAACCATTACATTAACAACAAAAACATGGAAGCAGGGAAATCCAGCCGATTCTCCATTTTCAAATGTGGATCCTACGAGTGTGTATTCGGCTGTTTGTAATTACTCGAATGTGGGTCAAACACAAAATGAATGGCTGAAATCCCCTTCAATCACTGGCACCTCTGCAGCAACATCTTTAAGGTTAAAATTTTATGCAGGTTTCAGTTATTCATGGCTTCCCGCTGGTGGACAGGGTAATCCTGGTGCTACATTGCAGTGCAAAATCTCTACAGACGGTGGTTCAAACTGGACCCTTTTGTGGGATGCGAATAATACCCCTTCATTTACCGGTTGGTTATGGCATGAAATTATTCTAGACATTAGTTCTTATAAATCAGCTCCTTTTATGCTTGCATGGCAAATAACCGGCGCCGATGGCGATTTAATGGGCCTTGATAATGTTTTGGTTTATGAACCCCCGACAATAGATGGTGGAGTTACCGATATCACAGCACCTGTTTCTTCATGTGCAGGGCTTACATCTTCAGAAAATGTTGTTGTGAAAATTAGAAACTATGGTTTGACTGCGATTTCCGGATTTCCGGTTTCCTACAAAATAAACAACAATACTCCTGTTACCGTTACATATACCGGTAGCATTGCTGCCGGCGATTCTGCAACATATACATTTACCGGAGCTAATGCCGCCAATCTTTCAACTGCCGGTACCTATTTAATAAAAGCTTATACCGGCATATCCGGTGATGGTGTTCATACCAACGACACATCTGCAATATATGTTTATTCAGGCCAGGCAACAGTTCCTTATACTGTTGGCTTTGAAGGTGCTGAATCATTGGGCTGGACTTTAGAAGATGCCAATACTGATGGTTCTTCATGGGATATATATGGGGGAGCTTCATTAGCACATACCGGGAATAATTTTGCTGCATATTCATATAATTCGGCCAGCGCTGCTGATGATTGGTTATTTACAAGATGCATTCAGTTAAATGCCGGCACCAATTATCAACTTAAATTTTATTACAGGGCCTTGGATGGAGGTTATCCTGAAGCAATGAATGTAAATATAGGCACTGATAATTCATCCACTGCAATGACCACACAACTTGTGGATATACCTAACATTGCCGATACAAATTATCTTCTATCAACAACAGGTTTTACTGTTCCCGCCACCGGTGAATATTATATAGGATTCCATTGCAAGAGTGCAGCTGATATGTACCTTCTGCTTCTTGACGATGTGTCAGTTACAGTAGGTACAGTAATTGATGGCGGTGCTGCAGATGTTGTATCACCTGTTTCATCATGTACTCCGATACCTTATCCCACCAATGTTGTTGTAAAAATTAAGAATTATGGTACTTCCCCAATAAGCGGGTTCCCGGTTTCTTATCAGGTAAATAATGGCACGGTTCAAACAGTTACTTATTCAGGAACCATAGCAGCAGGCGATTCGGCAAATTATACTTTTACCGGTCTACATGCTGGTGATTTCCATGTTCCGGGAACATATATTATTAAAGCTTACACCGGTATTACATCTGATGTCAATACTCTGAACGATACAACCTATGTTGCTATTTATTCAGGTGCTGCCGATGTTCCTTTTACCATGGGATTCGAAAACACAGAAGATTTAACAGGCTGGTCAATATACAATGCCAATCTTGACAGCGCAAGCTGGGGATTATATACAGGAGCAACTTATGCACATACCGGGGATAATTTTGCTGTTTATGCTTATGATGATGCAAATCAGGCTGATGACTGGTTTTTTACAAAATGTATTAATTTAACAGCTGGGACATCATATCAGTTACAATTCTATACCAGGGCTATGGATCCTACTTTACCTGAGTCCATGAGTGTATATTTTGGAACATCAAATACTCCTGGTGGAATGACAACAGAAATTATCAATTTACCTTCCATTTCCTATGTAACTTATACTCCTTCAACTGCGGTATTTACTGTACCGACTACCGGTTATTATTATCTGGGATTCCATGCAACCAGCCTGGCCAATATGTACTACTTGTTTTTAGATGATATTTCATTAAATGTAGTAACTACACCTGTCGCAGCATGCGATCCTTTATCATGGGATGCCGGTGTTGTTACCTTACCGGGTTCTGTAACTTCAGGTACCTTTACATTGACAAACAATGGTGCAGGAACATTAACATCCAGCGGTATTAGCGGTTTGAGTGCTCCATTTACTACTACTTTTGTACCCGCTAACGTAAGCCTTGCCCCGGGAGCATCATATACCTTTACTTTTACATATAATCCTACTGCTGTCGGAGCTACAAACCAGACTGCCTTTATTACCACAAACGGTGGTACAATAAATATCGACCTTACAGGTAGAGCAATCCAGTGTAATACCATTAACACTTTCCCATGGGTTGAAAGTTTTGAAGGCACATATTTTCCTCCTGATTGCTGGGTAAAAGAAAACTATGACGGCGGCCCGGGATGGGATACTGTTGCTTCGGGAACAACTCCATTACCCGGTTGGAATGGCGGAACAATGACAACACCTGTCGGTGGTGGAAATCTCGCAGCATATGCTACCTGGATTACCGGTGGTAATGTTTCTAATGATCAGTGGCTTATTACTCCTCAGATCGCTATTCAAAGCAATCAGCAATTGACATTTTATGCTTATCGCTTTGGTCAATATCTTGATACAGTTGATGTTAAAATTTCTACTACAACAAATACTGCTGCCAGCTTTACAACCAATCTGCTGACTATTGATACCATCCAAATGATTGATACTACCTGGGTTAAATTTACGGTATCATTAGCAGCCTATGCAGGCCAAAATGTTTATATTGCATTCAGAGAACATGTTACCGATAATTTAACTGATGGTGCATTTGTTGCCCTTGACATGGTAACCGTTGAAAATGCTCCTGTTACCGGTCATATTATAAGTGGTAAAACACGTTATGCCGGAAAAGCTAATACTGGTGTCCCTGTTCCCAATCCTCCTTCTTACAATCCTGTTATTTACGATATAGATAATGTTGTCGTGATATTGAAGAATTACCCAGCTGGAACTGAAGTAGCAAGAGATACAAGCGATGCTACCGGAAATTACCAGTTTAACAATGTATTAGATGGTAGCTATATATTATCTTATGATAAATATGTTGCGGATACCATAGTGATTGGTAATGATATCAATGCTATAGATGTAGCCATTGTTAAATATTATATCGGTGCAGATACTACCGCAGATCCATCAAGAAACTTCTCTGCAAAATACAAGAAGGCTGCCAATGTTGATAACAACACGTCTATTAATGCCGTTGACATTGCCAGAATAAAGGCTAAAGTCGGAGCGCCATATAATGTTACGAAAAATTTCCCGAAAGGTAACTGGGTAGCTATTGACACTATGGTTACTGTTGCCGGTTCAAATTTGAACGTAACACTGAAAACTATTTGTTACGGAGACTTCAATGCATCAAGTACAAAATACCTTGATTCGTTGACCACCTGGTCGTTGGCGAAATCCTTGCCTGCTGAAAACATCGTTTCAAAATCTGATGAATCAATTTCAATAAATAGTAACGGTTATTTTGAAATTCCATTAAAAATTAATTCCAAAGTAAAAGATTTTTCAGCATTGGGATTAGAATTGAATTACCAGAATAATGATTATAAACTCGTAAGCGTTTCAATGTCCAAATCAGGTAAAAACGAAACAGTAAAGATCAACCCCACTTTAGATGAGATTATTGTGAGCAATAATGATCTGCTTGTTACAGATGAAAACGGTGTGATCAGGGTTGTGTATGCTACAACAAATCATTATGATGTTGATGCCAATGACGAAGTAATCCGTTTTGGATTTACGTCAAACAGGCAGCTCAGCAAGGGCGAACTGGAATTTGTATTTGATGGTACCGGCGTTATCGGTGATATGTACGGTAATGAAACAACAAATGCTCAGTTTGTTATGCCTAAGATTTTTGTCCAGGGTAATGATGATGCCGGATTTGAATTTACGGGTTATCCAAACCCGTTCAACAGCAATGCTGCACTCACATATAATTTACCAGAGAATGGTAATGTTAAGATCATTGTTTATAATAACATTGGCGAACAGGTCAGTGTACTTGTGAACGAAGCTCAGGCAAGCGGAAACCATACGGTTGAATTTACACCAAACAAACTTGCCCAGGGTATATATACCTTTAAACTTGAATTTACCGGAACCGAAACTTCAAAAAGCATTATGCTGAAGATGGTTCACTAATTCCTGTTTTTTTATTGAAAAAGCCTGTCCGGTCTTTCGGGCAGGCTTTTTTTTTTATTTCAGATTTGACTTTGTGGTTAAAAATTGATTATATTTGATACTTAAAATTTTTAAAAAAAACAATAATATTTACAATTTATAAAAAGTGCAGCGTCAGCACGATAAACACTGACAATACATGATGAAAGTATTTTATACGTATCTGAGTGTGCTTATTATCCTGATAAGCGGAATTCACAAAATCTATGCAACTGATGTTTCGGGTTCAATTTCATCAAATACTACCTGGAGCCTTGCTGAAAGCCCTTATGTTGTAACATCCTCTGTTACAGTAGACCATGGTGTGACATTGAACATTGAATCGGGTGTTACTGTTCGTTTTGATGACGGGCAAAATCTCTACATTAATGGTGAGCTGAATGCAACAAATGTGATTTTTACATCAAATAATCTGAGCCCTTATGCAGGAATTTGGGGATATCTCCAAACCGGGGGATCAAATACAGCAGATTCGGGAAATGTAATTCTGAATTCCTGCCAGGTATTGTATGCCACACAGTTTTATGTTGTGAATGGGACAGCTGAACTGAATGGCACCGACCTCAGTAATTTTAGCAATTATGGAGTTTATGTTGAAACCGAAGGCCAGTTTCATATGAATGGCGGAAATATAAATACCAATAGCGCCGGAGCCGGTTCATGGGGTAGCGGTGTTTTTGGTATTGTTTGGTCGCAAATACATTTATCCAATGTAAATATTCAGCATTTTTTCAAGGGAATATGTTTAGGTAATGGAGCAATGGTTAGCATCTCGGATATGGATATTTCAAACTGCACCTGGCCAATATATTATAATGAGGCTGCTTCTCTATCGGTTAGCGGTGCAAATTCTTTTACAGGAAATGCAAATAATGTGGTTTATATAAGTAATTACAGCGAAGTTTCAAATACAGTTATACTTCCCGTTATTAATATTCCTTATTATTTTCCCGGCGGTTTACAAATTAATCCGACCGGATCACTTGTCGTTGGTTCAAATAATATTTTGAAATTTGGTGACAATACAGTTTTAAACATATATGGAACCCTTATCGCTGAAGCGAACCCGGGCGAAAGTATTTATTTTACTTCGTATCGCGACGATAACTGGGGCGGTGATTCAAATAATGACGGAACCGCCACGGCCCCCGCTTCGGGAAACTGGTACGGAGTACGATTTAATGATTCCAGTGACGATATTCATTCACTTATGCGCCGCTGCCAGGTGCGTTACGCCGGATATGATAATAATGGTGGTATAACCCTGGAGAGCGCCAGTCCTACTATTGACGAATGTGATCTGTCAAATAATTATTATGGGATTTGTATGAGATATACATCAAATCCTGTCTTTACCAACAATACCATAGGATCAAGCCAGATGACCCCGATAGCAATGTCGTTTGAAGCAGATCCGGTAATGGCAAATAATACCTTGTCATTTTCAGATAACGCTTATGATGCTATCGGCCTGCTTGGTGGGTCAATTACGGACGATGCGGTTCTTAAAGTCCGCTCTGTCACCAGCATACCAAATATTACTTACTTCCTGCTGGGTCATATCAATGTTCCTTATGGATTGTCGCTGACAATCAATAAAGGTGTCGTTATTAAAGGATATGCCGATTGGGATCAGCGCCGTATTACGGTTTCAGGAACATTTATAGCCAATGCCAGCCCCGACAGCATCATTATTTTTACTTCTGCCCGAGACGATAATTATGGAAACCCTGCTGATTGCAACAGGGATGGCACGATGACTTCTCCGGCTGTTGGTGACTGGGGAGGAATTATTTTCAACCCGGGAGGGACAGGTATTATCAATCATTGCCTTATTAAATATGCAAAAGTGGCGAATTTTGGTTTTTCCTCATGCAGCACCACAGAATACCTGAACGAGGCAGCCATCGCCATGATTGATGCAAGCCCGACAATTTCAAACAGTGATTTTGAAAGCCTTACTTACGGTATTTCATGTTACCGTTCTTCTAACCCGAACCTCACTAATTTAAACATGATCAATATCAGCAGGACACCAATAAATATTTCAGGGTCTGCAGACCCTGTCATGAGCGGCATCACGTATACCAATGTCGGCTGGCGCGCTGTAGGTTTGTTGGGAGGAAATGTCTGCCAGAACGGTACTGTAAAAAAACGCAACGTGGCCGGATATATCAACATAACCTATGTTTTGCTTGATGATATGATTATCAATTCTGGCACTTATGTCAATGTTGAATCAGGTATAGTGATAAAAGTTTTTAATCCTAATGGAACTGATCAAAGCAGCATTTTTGTTGATGGAGGATTCAAAACAGATGGTACGTCTTTAAATAAAGTTATATTTACTTCTTTAAATGATGATAATGCGGGAAACCCATTTGATTCAAACGGTGACGGAAATGCAACTATGCCTTCTGCCGGTGACTGGGGATCCATAAAATTCAGGTCGGTCAGCGATGATTCATATTGTTTATTGAACTATACCGAAGTTAAGTATGGTGGAAATACCAAAGAAGGTGGTGTTACATTTGAAAATGCATCAGGCCAGTTTACCAACAGCCTGGTATCAAACACTTCAAATTACGGGGTATATTGTAACGGGAACTCTGCTTCGATAATTAATAATGTTGTAATTCAAAATTGCAGTTTAGACCCGATTGCAATGTCATTAACATCGAATCCTTCATTTTCAGGTATTACATTTATATCAAATTTTAGCCGGGCTATAAAAATTATTGAAGGAACACTTTCCACCAATGCCACACTTATGCCCCGGAGTGTTGCCGGCATCAGCAATATTGCATACATCGTCAGCCATCTAACTGTTTCCAGCAATTCGCGGCTGGTCATTCAACCGGATGTGGTGGTAAAATTCAGGACTGATAATTGGTGCGGCTGGTGGCCTTTACCTCCTCAGATCAGAATATATGGAAACCTGATCGCAGAGGGTAACGCTTCTCATAAAATATATTTTACTGCCTTTGCGGATGACTCAAAAGGAGGGGACTCCAATAACGATGGAAATACAACTGTTCCCGCCTCAAACGACTGGGGCTATGCATCAAATTGTGATGAACAGTATGGCGGACTGAAATTCTATAATAACAGCCTTATTGCCGATACTGTTAATTCATTGAAATATTGTGAGGTGTCGTACGCAGGCATCGGTATCCGCGCTGAGAATACACATTTAACCGTTGATAATTGCATCATTCAGCAATCAAGGTTCGGTGTATCTATTCATGGCGCTGCCAATCCAGATATTAAAAATACACAGTTTTATAATATTGCATATTGCCCTGTTGAACTCAGTATGTTTTCAAATCCAACATTTACCAATTGCTCTGCCCTGAACGTCGGACTTATGGCATTGGCTGTTCTGCCGGAGACGTATTCCCAGTCAGATACAATACCTTCAAGAAATTTCGGAGGATATTCCAATATCGGCTATTTTATGGAAGGCAATTGTGTTATCAATTCAGGAACAAATATTACCATTCCTGAAGGTATCGTTTTTAAATCCGGGAATATCGGAGATTTCAGTGATGCTGATGCCAGAGGCTTTGAAGTGAACGGGAAACTCAATATTGCAGGCTCTGTCAGCAATCCTGTTGTTTTTACAAATATTGCAGATGATAGTTATGGAAATCCGCACGATATGAACCAGAACGGATCGGCAACGGCTCCGTTGAGCCAGGGTTGGACAGGGAACTGGATCACATTCAACGATATCAGTGATGACCTGAGTAGTATCAACTATGCTGTCATGAAATTCGGAGACAAAGGCATTACGACTTTAAGTGCTTCACCTGCGTTGAATCACTGTAACTTCGAAAACCTGAAATGTGGTGTTGATATGAATGGTGTTTCAGCTCCGGGTATTGATAATTGCACCTTCCACAATTTAAAGTTTTACCCGATGCAGGTATCTCTAGTTTCCTACCCTGCTACTTCTTCCAATAATATTATTTCGGGAACTACTTACAAGGTGATCAAAGTGCGCGACGAAACCTTAACCCAGGATGTTACATTAACAAAAAAGAATTTTGGCGGAATCACGAATATCCCTTATTATTTTGAACGTTATTATATTGGTACAGGAGCCTCCCTGTCTATCGCACCGGGTGTTGTATGTAAATTTATGAGCAATTGTGAATGGTGGGGGTGCGAAGGTGGTTTTATCGATATAAACAAAGGGCTTTCAGCTATAGGCGGAGCAACACCTGACAGTAATATTGTTTTTACCAGTATATATGATGATTATTATGGAGGTGATTCAAATTCCGACAGTACCTGGACTTCGGCAGATTTTGGTTATTGGGACGGGCTGAAATTTGAAGACCAGTCTCTGGATCCTTTGTGTAAACTGAAAAATTGTATTATACGGTTTGCTGATAAAGGAATTCAAACAATAAATGCAAGCCCTTCGGTAAATAACTGCAATATTTACAATAACAATTATGGCGTTTATGCTTCAGGAGCTTCAAACCCTGTTTTCACTAATTGTGATTTTAATGACAACTATTATTTTGCTATTGATAATGTTGATAAATCGTTTGTGATCAACGCTGAAAATTGTTGGTGGGGCAGTAACCTGGGTCCGATACAGACCAACACTCCCGGTGACGGAACGAGTGTCAGGGAGCTTGTCACAGACGCCGTTGATTATACACCCTGGCTGACAAATGGCGCCGGCCAGCCGCTGATGGGCGATGTAAGCCTTAATGGCCTGGTGCAGGCTTATGATGCAGCATTGATTTTGCAAAAAGTTGTAGGAAGTATAACCCTTAACAGCTTACAATTACAGGTAGCTGATGTTAGTGGTAACGCCGGCGTAACTGCTTATGATGCATCATTAATCCTTCAATATGTTGTAGGGTTAATCAATTCTTTCCCAGCCGAGCTGACAAAAACAGTGGTAAATGAAACGGCAGATGCAAAACTGATTATTGGAAATGCAAGTGTAGTCAATGGTCAGGATGTGAGCATTCCTGTCAGCATTTCGGAAGTTTCAAATGTGTATTCCTCACAAATGGTAATTCAGTTTGATCCGGCTTATATACAGGTGTCGGGCGTTACGAATATGGTCCCGGGTATAAACCTTTATTACAGCATTGACAATAATAACGGCCTGCTGACCATTGCTGTGGCAGGCGAATATCCCCTGAATTCTGATGTTATGCTGGCTAATATATTATTTCATACAACACTTCCCACATCTGATATGGCGGTGACAAATCTGTTTGTGAATGAATTTTTGGCTAACGAAATGGATTTAACGGATAATTCTCTGAACGGAAGCATTACAATTACGGACAATATGACTACGGGTATTTCCGGAAACAATCAGGCTTCCCAAACAGGAATTACTTCGATATATCCAAATCCCATTTCTGATAATTCCATACTAACCTATCAGGTGAGCGGAAATGACCAGTTGGTTACAATTGAAATATTTGACATGATTGGCAACAGGGTTTTTGTTCTGATGAATCAGATGCAACATGCAGGTCAATATTCATTTTCGTTATCTGAATATACCGGAAAACTCGAAAGTGGCTCCTATATGACCAGACTGACAGCTGATGGTGTACAGCAAATGCAGTTGTTTCAAATTATGAAATAGCCGTCTTTTCCTGTAATATTTGAAAAAAATGATGCTTTATTTTCTGTATGTTTCATTTCATTTAAATTAAAACAATGAAAAAATATATAATCCTGATTATTTTACTGCTGATAACCAGCGGATGGTTACATGCCCAGGATATAATAATGCGGATACCGGATACAACTGTAACTGAAGGAAGCAATATCGATATACCGATATATGTTGACAATACATTAACAGGCCGTAATGTAATGTCATATATGTTCCAGTTGTCGTTTGACCAGAATTACATCCAGCCCATATCCGTTATTGTTTCAGGCACCCGGAGCGCTCCTTTGGGGACTCCTGTAATTAATATGTCAACCCCCGGAAAAATTACCATTGCGGCTGCAGGCACCACCGCTCTTACCGGTTCGGGAAAATTCATTTATATCAGGTTTAAAGCGTTGCATCCTGATGGCTCTGATTTGAGTTTTACAGGCCCGGCAAATAATTATTTTAATGAAGGCATACCTACATTAATTTTAAATAATGGCCATGTTCATATCACACCTCTTCCTACAATAACGGTTTATCCCGATAATGAGATTATCGCCAGGGGAGAGCAACTGCAATTCAATGTTTTTGATGGCACTGAACCTTATCAATGGTTTGTGACTAATCCTTCCATTTCAGCAGTAAATTCTTCCGGATTACTGACAGCGATTCAGACCGGTTATACGCGGGTTGTTGCGCAGGATAACAGTGGAATACGCGATACAACAGGCCAGATAGAAATCAGGGCAATGAGATTGTCTGTTCCTGATAATTTGAGCCAATGGCAGGGCAGCGACATAGATGTTCCTGTAAATGTTTCGGATTTATCCGGGTTAAATATTTATTCCGGCAGTTTTACAGTAAATTATAATCCGAATATCATTTCACCGGTAGGAGTAATTCAGGCAGGCACCCTGCTGGCTTCTTATACCGCACCATCGTTTACTTACCATTCATCAGGAAACGCCTCTGTTGCTTTTGCCGGAGTAAGTCCCCTGAGTGGCAGCGGAACACTTATTTATTTGAGGTTTCATGTTACCGGCCAAAACTCCGGCGGAACCGTAATTGATTTTTCCGGTGGTTTATTCAATGAAAACCTGATACCCGCATATACCAATGGCTATTTTTCGACGATTGACCTGCCTGTATTAACAATTATTCCGAACACGGGAAATATAGTGGCCGGAGAAACACAGCAGCTTACAGTTAATGGAACAACCGTGCCTCCTGTGACCTGGAGCGTGAGCGATACTGCGGTTGCGTCTGTCAGCTCATCAGGGTTGTTGCTTGCTAAAAATAGCGGTACAGTTCAAGTGACAATTGTCGATTCTCTTGGTGCAACAGCAACTTCAGGAGATTTTCGGGTTTATGATACCCGCGCAGGTATTTCGGATACCGTAATATGTTTACCCGCAGCATCCTGTTATTTGCCGGTTAATATCGGATCAATACCTTCAGGTGAATCCGTATTTTCATTTCAGGCCAGAATTAATTACGATACAACCTATTTTTCTTTTTCAGGCATTATTAACACGGGAACTCTCACAGAAGGATGGACTTATTCATTTAGCTCCGTAGCGGGACAAATTATACTGGCCGGTTCGGGAGTAACACCGTTCAATGCGGCGGGTACTGTTGTAAAGCTTGGATTCAGCCTGAAACCTGCTTTTATTGAAAACACTTATACGAATATTGGGTTACACGACCTGGTTTTAAATGAAGGCCTCCCGCTGCCTCTTGTGGATGAATTGGCCGATTTATCATGCGCTTCGGTACCTTCTCCTCCCGTGACAGGTAATATAGTTCAACCAACATGTACGGAAATGTCGGGTAGTGTTGAAATAAGCGGCCTTCCTTCCAGTTATTGGACTATAAACCCGGGAAATTATTCAGGTTATGGATCAACTACTACTCTTACCGGACTCATACCAGGAACTTATAATTTTACGGTTGCCAATGCATCAGGTTGTATTTCTTTACCATCTGTTGATGTTGTAATTAATGCACCAATAATGCCGGTAGCAGAGGCTGGAAATAAATCAAACTATACGGGGACACCTATTCAGATCGGCGATTTATCGAGCGGGCCGGGAACCTTTAGCTGGCTACCTGCCACGGGATTAAGTAATCCAAATATTTCTCAGCCTCTGGCATCACCTTCCGTTACCACCACTTATACATTGACGGTTGACAACAATGGTTGTGTTGCCAGCGATACCGTTACTGTGGTATATGGCATTTTGGGGTACACTATAAGCGGAAAAACTCGTTATCTCGGCAAAGCCAATGTGGGAATACCCGTGCCAAATTATCCAATATATAATCCTTCAATCTATGATATAGATCAGGTGATCGTGATATTGCGCAGTTATCCGGCCGGGGTTGAATTGGCCAGGGATACAAGTGATCATTATGGAAACTATCAGTTTTCAGGTGTTTTAAATGGCACCTATAAGATTTGGTACGATAAATATACAGCTGATACCATGCAATGGAGCAATGAAATCAATGTTACCGATGTGTCAATGTTAAAATATAATATTGGCAGCGATACACTTTTAGACCCGTCAAGGAATTTCTCATCAAAGTACAAAAGGGCTGTCAATGTTGATAATAATGCTTTTATAAACGTAACAGATGTGTCAAGAATAAAGGCAAAGATTGGTTCTCCGTATAATGCCGGCAGAAACTTCCCCAAAGGAAACTGGGTTGCCTTCGATACCATTGTTACAGTTGCCGGAACAGATCTTTCCATTACCCTGAAAACAGTATGCTACGGCGATTATAACGCATCAAGTACGAAATATCGTGACTCATTAAATACCTGGTCATTAGTAAAAGCATTGCCTGACAGAAATATTATATCCACCTCAGAGGAATCTATTATGGTCAGCAATAACGGTTATTTTGAGATTCCTTTGCGGATTGATTCGAAGGTGAACGATTTTTCAGCATTGGGATTAGAGCTTAATTATGATAACAAGGATTATAAACTTGTTCATGTTTCAATGCCAAATTCTGGCAATAAAAACGATCCGGTAGAGATAAATCCTTCGTTGGATGAAATCATTGCCAGCAACAACGATCTTCTTGTTACCGATGAGAACGGGGTTATCCGGGTGGTTTATGCAACTACCAATCATCGTGATGTTGAATCCAATGACGAAGTAATCCGGTTTGGTTTTACTTCTCTAAAAGCGCTCAGCCCCGGCGAACTGGGGTTTGCATTTAACGGTACGGGCGTTATTGGTGATATGTATGGTAATGAAATGGATGAAGCACAACTGATCATGCCAAAGATTTTTGTACAGGGCAACAGCAATAATGCAGAATTTGAATTTTCGGGTTATCCGAATCCGTTCAACGGAAATGCAACACTGTCATATAATTTACCGGAAGAGGGTCATGTGAAAATCAGTGTTTATAACAGTATTGGCGAACAGGTTCATATCCTGGTAAATGAAGCACAGACAGGAGGTAAACATACCGTGGAATTTGAGCCTGGAAATCTTGCACAAGGCATGTATTCATTTAAATTGGAGTATTCGGGAGCTAAAGCCTCAAGAATCATCATGTTAACGATGGTACACTGATTTTGTCAAGGTGATTGATTATAAAGCCTGCCTGAATCATTTGGCAGGCTTTTTTCATCAATTTAACCCCTTCCTGATAAATTATATTGTCGAAAATTTGGTTGAATAAAAAAAAATCGTATCTTTGCACCCTTAAAATCAACGAAAATGGCAAAGAAAACGAAAGATGCACGGATACAGGTAATATTGGAGTGCACCGAACATAAAAACAGCGGTAAACCGGGTACTTCGCGTTATATCACAACAAAAAACAAGAAAAATACCCCGGAACGTATTGAGTTAAAGAAATATAACCCGATTCTCAAAAAAGTAACGGTACATAAAGAAATCAAGTAAATATTTAAGATATGGCAAAGAAAGTTATCGCAACCCTGAAAACATCTACTGGTAAGGATTATGCAAAAGTTATCCGTATGGTGAAATCACCAAAAACCGGAGCTTATACTTTTAAAGAAGAAATCGTTGCCAACGACAGTGTTAAAGATTATCTCGCAAAAAAATAATCTCCTGGTGAAATACTGAAAAAACAAGCTTTTCACATCGGAGAGCTTGTTTTTTTTAAATAAAAACCAAATAATGGGCATTTTTAGTTTTTTTTCAAAAGATAAAAAGGAAAGTCTCGATCAGGGGCTTACAAAGACCAAAGAAAGTTTTTTTTCAAAGCTTTCAAAGGCCATTGTGGGCAAATCCAGGGTTGATGACGAAGTTCTTGATAATCTTGAAGAAATTCTTGTTTCGTCGGATGTAGGAGTGGGCACAACCCTGAAAATTATTGAACGTATCGAAAAAAGAGTTTCCCGCGATAAATACCTCGGAACTCAGGAACTGGACATGATTCTCAAGGAAGAGATCACCAGTATGCTTACCGAGAACGGTACCGACGAACTCAGCGATTTTGAACTTCCGGCTGATAAAAAGCCTTATGTTATTGTGGTTGTTGGCGTGAACGGTGTCGGCAAGACCACCACGATCGGCAAAATGGCACATCAGTTCAAGAGCAAAGGCTATGATGTATTGCTGGGTGCAGCAGATACTTTCCGCGCTGCCGCAGTTGATCAGCTCACCATTTGGTCCGAAAGGGTAGGGGTTCCGGTTGTGAGCCAGGGAATGGGCGCCGATCCTGCCTCTGTTGCTTATGATACGGTCACTTCTGCCAAATCGCGCAATTCCGATGTGGTTATCATTGACACGGCCGGACGCCTGCATAACAAAGTCAACCTGATGAATGAGCTGTCAAAGATCAGGAAAGTCATTCAAAAGGTTATGCCTGATGCACCCCATGAGGTGCTGCTGATACTCGACGCTTCAACAGGACAGAATGCCATTGAACAGGCAAGGCAGTTTACCGCTGCAACAGATGTTACGGCCATTGCCCTGACAAAACTTGATGGAACGGCAAAAGGCGGCGTGGTGTTAGGTATCTCCGATGAGTTTAAAATTCCTGTAAAATATATTGGTGTCGGCGAAAAAATCGATGACCTGCAGGTATTCAACAAGGTAGAATTCGTCGACTCATTTTTCCGTCATGCCTGATAAACACAAATCCTGTTCTGAAGCACCTAAAATTACCATTAACGTTGTTACACTCGGATGCCCCAAAAATACTGTTGATTCCGAAAAAATAATGGGGCGGCTTCCGGCTGCAAAGTTCAATATTATTCATAATTCCGATAAAAGTTCTCAAATTGTCCTTATCAATACCTGTGGGTTTATCAATGATGCCAAACAGGAATCCATAGATACAATTTTACAATTTGTTGAAGCAAAAAAAAATAATAAAGTCTTTGTTACCGGCTGCCTGGCGCAGCGGTATAAAAATGAGCTGATCTCTGAAATTCCCGGCATTGATGGTGTTTTTGGATTATTCGAAACAAATGAACTGATAAAACATATCACGGGATGTTTGTATGATGACGGAGGTAACAGAATACTGACAACACCTCAGCATTATGCTTACCTTAAAATATCGGAGGGTTGCGACCGTACCTGTTCATTTTGTGCCATCCCGTTGATCCGTGGTTCAAATGTATCTTTCCCTGTTGAAAAGATACTGGATGAAGCTGAAATGCTTGCCGGTAAAGGTGTAAAAGAGCTGATCGTCATTGCGCAGGATACAACATATTATGGTCTGGATCTGTATAAAAAGCGCAAACTGGCTTTGTTACTTGAAAAGTTGTCAGAGATTAAGCGTTTTGAATGGATACGGCTTCATTATGCATTTCCTGCCGGTTTTCCAGATGATGTGCTCGAAGTCATGACTGACAAGGATCATATTTGCAAGTATCTGGATATACCTCTTCAGCATATCAGTGATGGTTTGCTTGCTTCCATGCGCCGGAACATTGATAAAAAGGGGACTATAGCCCTGATAAAAAAGATACGCCATAAGGTGCCGGGTATTGCTTTACGTACGGCATTTATTGTCGGGTATCCCGGTGAAACCAACGCACAGTTTGAGGAATTGTATGAATTTATTGCTGAACAGAAATTTGAACGTATGGGCGTCTTTACTTTTTCAAAGGAAGAAGGAACGGCAGCATCAGAATTAAAGCACCAGCTTTCTTCAAAAATAAAGCAGGAGCGATACAACAAATTGATGGAATTGCAGCAGCAGATATCTTTCTCATTTAATCAGGCCATGATCGGTAAAAATGTAAAAGTGATCATTGACAGGCGAGAAGGTGATTTTTATGTCGGACGTACAGAGTACGACTCTCCGGAGATTGACAATGAAGTGCTTATACCAATCACAAACAATGAACTTAGACCAGGGAATTTTTACCAGGTAAGAATTACTGAGGCTGACGATTATGATCTTTATGCCACCGTGCTATAGCTGGATAATGTGTTTTCAAATATAAAGCCTGTTACGTTTTATATTTCAGGGAATTAACAATACAAAAAGCTCCTGGCATTTTCTTTTGTTATCTTATCTCGCAAAGCACAATCAAAAATGGTATTCAATAACTATGTGTTCCTATGTGCCTGATGTGCCTATGTTGTATAATACCATTAGCCATTATAATTTAGTCTGAAATTAACAACGTAATGTGAAGAA
>CAZVKJ010000030.1:0-50687 GCA_964626855.1 uncultured Bacteroidales bacterium | reverse complement strand
TACCCGGATCAGGTTCAGAGGGTGTGATCTCAGCCCGTTTGTTTAGGGCACCCCTATTATTTGCTTGCAAAAATATATTTTTTTTAAATAGCAAATAGGTCTTTCATAAAAATGTACATTTGTATTACACCAGAAAAAACAACGGACATAATTATTAAATTATTTTTGTTCTAAACGTCAGCCTATGAAATTGATTATTATCAATGGCCCCAATCTGAACCTTGTGGGGATCAGGGAGAAAAATATTTACGGTGAGAAAAATTTTACGGAATATTTTGCCGAATTGCTTGTCCGGTTTAATCATATTGAACTGGAATATTTTCAAAGTAACATTGAAGGGGAAATAATCAATAAGCTGCATCAGGTGGGCTTTACCTACGATGGCATTATACTCAATGCCGGCGGTTATTCTCATACTTCTATTGCTATTGCTGATGCTGTAAGGGCGATACCGGTGCCGGTCGTTGAAGTACATATCTCAAATATTTTTGCACGCGAGGACTTTCGCAGGGTTTCTCTGCTGTCACCGGCATGCAGGGGAATGATCTCTGGTTTTGGAATAGATTCCTATCGTCTTGGCATCGAATCCTTTTTAAAATAGTCTGCCGGCAGGTTCCTGTTTTTGGTGATAATGTCTTAATTTTACATTTGATTATACACGAGCAACGCATGAACGCATACATTCGAGCGATCAGTTATTATTTACCCGAAAAAGTGGTTTCGAATAAGGATTTATGTGCTGATTTTCCTGATTTAACGGATGATGAGATATTCAGGAGCTCAGGAATAAAGTACAGGCATATTTCTGCACCTGATGAAATCGGCTCAGATATGGGCTTTTATGCGGCTGAAAAGTTATTCAGTGAGCATGATATAGGTAAAGAAGACATCGATTTTTTGCTCTTTTGCACCGAAGGACTTGATTATAAAGGCCCGGCAATATGCTGTATTTTGCATGAACGTTTACATCTGCCCCGGAAATGCGGCGCGCTTGATATTCCATACGGCTGTTCGGGTTTTGTGTATGGGTTAAGTGTTGCGAAAGCATTTGTTGAGAGCGGTATGGCCAAAAATATTTTATTAATTACTTCAGATGTGCCATCAAAAGTAATACATCCGGCAGATAAAGATCTGAGGATCATTTTTGGCGACGGAGGGGCAGCAATATTGCTATGCGCAACGGCAGACAAAAGTAATATCGGAAGTTTTGTTTTTGGTACCGATGGCAGCGGATTTGAAAAGCTGATTGTCAGGAAGTCAGGTACCAGGGAATTTATTACAAAGCAATGGCTCGAAAAATATGATGATTTAGGAGGGTTGAAATGGGGAAGAATGGAGATGAAAAGCAGCGACATTTTTTTATTTGCATTGAAAGTAGTGCCCCCAATGATTTCGGAACTATTGACTAAAGAAAATTTGTCACTCAATGATATTGACCTGTTTGTTTTTCATCAGGCTAATGTTCAGTTGCTGGAAGTCATACGTAAGAAAGTAAAAATACCTAAGGAAAAATTTATTATTGATATGGAAAATACCGGCAACACGGTTTCTGCATCAATTCCCATCGCCACCCGTAACGCCTGGGATAAGGGTCTGGTAAGGAAAGGGGACAAGATCATGTTCTGTGGCTTTGGCATCGGGCTTTCCTGGGCTGGCACCATCGTGGAGATGTGAAAATAATTGACACGGACGAATGTGTTATCATGATTTTTAATAAATTTGTCAAAACAGAATTATCAGCAATGGATATACAAGAATTTATAGGAAAAATAGAAAATGAATTTGAAGATGTGGATAAAGGTTCCCTGAAACCGGAAAGTCAGTTCAGGGATTCTTTTGAATGGACCTCTGTGAATGCCCTTATATTTATTGCTATGGTCAATACGGAATATGATGTGACCATCACGGCAGAAGATCTTCGGGATTCAAAAACCATTGAGGATATTTTTAATATTATCAAAAGCCGTATTCAGAAATAAATGGCCATTTTTAAATTAAGCGGTGTAAGGATTGCCGGGGTGGCTGGTTGTGTGCCAAAAAACGAAATTTCTACGCTTGATTACTCCTGGATATCAGAAAAAGAACGACAGGGCTTAATTAAACTTACGGGTGTGGAAAAACGCCGTGTGGCAGCAAAAGGAATTGCTACCAGCGACATGTGTGTGCTTTCCGCCGAAAAAATAATTAATGACCTGAAGTGGGATAAAAATGATATCGAAATATTGATCTTTGTCTCTCAATCACCCGATTATCCTATTCCAGCCACATCAATTATTATTCAGGACCGCCTGCAGTTATCTAAAAAATGCCTTGCCTTCGATATTGACCTCGGATGTTCGGGATATATTTACGGCTTGTCGGTTATTATGAGTATGATGGTCTCATGCAATTTGAAAAAAGGATTATTGCTGGTGGGTGATGTTTCTACCGCTAATATTTCATATAGGGATAAAAGCGCTTATCCATTATTTGGCGATGCGGGGACAGTCACTGCTGTAAAACTTGATCCTGCAGCAACGCCGGTATTTTTTAATTTACAGAGCGATGGTTCGGGTTTCGATGCCGTATTGATAAAGGATGGAGGAATGAGGCATCCGATCGGAAAGAAATCCTTTGATTATAAAAAAATCAGTAAGGGTATCATTCGCCACGATGTTCAACTTGCCCTCGATGGTATTAAGATCTTTAACTTTGCACTCAGGGAAGTTGTGCCTAATATCATTGACTTGCTTGCTGAATATTCACTGAATATTGATGAGATCAATTATTTCGTTTTTCATCAGGCCAACCTGTTGATCAACGACAGCATCAGGAAAAAACTCAGGCTTCCGAAAGATAAAACGCCCAACAATCTTCATAAATTCGGAAATACAAGCTCGGCTTCAGTGCCTTTGATTATGGTTTCGGAACTGAGGAGTGAATTGAATAACAAGCACAATAAAATTCTTCTGGCGGGCTTCGGAGTAGGACTATCATGGGGAAGCGTATATTTTGAAACCGATCATATATTGTGCAGTGAATTAATTGAAATTTAATGTTGATTATTTATGGATAATCCTTTTAGCCTGGCCGGAAAAAAGATATTTGTAACAGGTGCATCATCAGGCATCGGAAGGCAGACGGCAATAAGTATAAGCCAAATGGGCGGTTCATTGTTCATCACCGGTCGGGATAAAAAGAAATTATCGGAAACCTTTTCGATGTTGACAGGTACCGGACATGAAATGGTTGCTGCCGATCTAAAGGATAACGATCAGCGTCAAGCTATGATTGATGCCGTGCCTCTGCTTAATGGAATGGTGCATTGCGCAGGCGTTTTGCTTCCTTTTCCCGTGAAGTTCATTACGCAAAAACAGATTGACGAATTGTTTGCCATCAATTTAAATATTCCGATTTTGCTGACCGGCAGGTTGCTGAAGCAGAAAAAATTTGTGAATAAGGCTTCTGTTGTTTTTATTTCTTCTATCTCCAGCAGCCAGCGTCCATATTATGGCGGAGCGCTTTATTCTGCCTCCAAATCTGGTATTGAAGCATACAGCAAAACTCTTGCAATTGAATGTTTACCGCAAGGTATCCGCTCAAATTGCATTTTACCCGGCATAATCAGAACACCGATATTTGACCAGTTCATAGGCGTTACGCAGCAGGAGAATATTGACGAATATGAAAAAAAATATCCCCTCGGTTTTGGTGAACCCGCCGATGTTGCCAATGCAGCTGTTTACCTGTTGTCTGATGCAGCCAGATGGGTGACAGGCACCAACCTGGTTCTGGATGGAGGTTTAATGTTAGGATGAAATCCGGAAATGATGAATGAACATCTTTATTCCATAGTGGTTCCGGTATTTAACAGCGGGAAAACCCTCGTTGAATTAAATTCCAGGATACACACGGTGATGAAGCAGCACAACTTTAATTTTGAGATCATATACGTAGATGACGGCAGCTTTGATGATAGCTGGAGTATTTTGGAGAAACTTAAATCTGAGTGCCCTGACTCGCTTAAAGCTATCCGCCTGGCAAGAAACTTCGGGCAGCATAATGCCACCTTTTGCGGACTTGACCATGCATCAGGTGATATTATTATCACTATTGATGATGACTTGCAGGTACCACCTGAGGAAATACCAAAACTGATCGGGTCTTATCATGAAAATGATGCCGACCTTGTTTATGGCTGTTTTCAGAAAAAGCAGCATTCACTTATCAGGAATATAGGAAGCAGGCTGCTGAAAAAGGCAGGTGCTTTTTTTAATGATGCGCCCGGCGAAGGGTCTTCCTTCAGGCTTTTTACAAAAGATTTATCTGTAAAGATACTTTCACATAGCCAGAATTTTGTTTTTATAGATGAGCTGTTGCTATGGTATACAGCCAATATTTGTTTTGTTAATGTAAAGCACAACAGGAGAAAAGAAGGTAAATCCGGCTACACGACAATCAGGCTTTTAAGGCTATTGGCCAACCTTATTTTTCATTACTCGGCACTTCCATTGAAAATAATGACATACGGAGGCCTGATATCTTCCGTGATTCTTTTTTTTACCGGCCTGTATTTTTTTATTCGCTGGTTATTTTTTGATGTTCCCGTTGGCAATACATCCATAATCATCGCTGTACTGTTTTCTGCCAGCGTCATTATTTTCTGTATTGGAGTTGTCGGAGAATATATTAACCGTTTATACATGATTCATAATAAAAAACCACCTTATTCGATCCGGAAAATTCTGTAATTTCACTCAATGAAACTTTTTAAATTTGGAATCACACTGAAAAGGATCACGCCGGATGATATTGAATTGGTGCGTCAGTGGCGGAATTCAGAAGAAATACGCCAGTACATGCACTTTCGGGACTATATTACGAAGGAAATGCAGCTTGATTGGTTTCGCTCGATTAATAATATTTATAATTTCTATTATATCATTCAATATAAAGGCGATAATATAGGATTGTTTAATGAGAAAAATGTTGACTGGAAAAACAGAACATCCGAAACCGGACTTTTTATTGCCGACGAAAGGTATTTAAATACACAAATTCCGATACTGGTTTCACTCTTTCAAAGTGAAATAGGGTTCTATTTACTTAAAGGGGAAAAATCGTATATCAGGATCATGAAAGATAATGTCAGGGCGGTAAAGTATAGCCAAAGCTTTGGTTATGAATTATGCGAAAATCAGGAAAATGAAGACCTGCAGCTTTATATGCTGACAAAAGAAAGATATGAAGAAAAAGGTAAAAAGCTGCTTGACGCTGCCAATAAAGTTTATAAAAATGAAGCTGTACTGCGCATGTATATGGAAAAACATGATTATGAATCAGGCTTTGCCCGCTTTTTTGAGGATAAGATAAAAGAATTAAATGTAAATATTCCTTACGATATGGTTGATGGTGTTAAAGTATACCATTATCCCTGAGAGTTAGTTTTTCCTGAGTCAATATAATTGTTACAGCAGAAATTTAAAGTAATCACTATTGAACTGAATCTAAAGCAAGCGGATGAAAAAAGACCTGATCAGAGATAACTTTCTGCTCCATTTTGTGGTGATCATCCTGGGTTTTACAGCCATACTGGGAAAACTTATACAGTTGCCGGCCATTCAGCTTGTGTGGTTCCGTATGATGATTGCATTCATGGCACTGGGTATTTTGATATTGATTTCGCGCAAAAATTTCCGGCTTTCATTCAGAAATATAATGAAGCTTGCTTTGATAGGCGTAGTCATTGCTGCTCACTGGATATGTTTTTTCCAGGCTATCAAAGTGTCGAATGTTTCAGTAACGTTGGGCTGTTTATCGGTTACAACTTTGTTTACCAGCTTCCTTGAACCCCTGATCAACAGGAAAAAAATTTCAATACTTGAAGTTATTATTGGTCTAATAATCATTCTGGGAATTTATATCATTTTCAGGTTTGAGGTACGCTACATTGCAGGAATAATCTATACGATAATCTGTGCCTTTCTGGCCTCCCTGTTCAGCGTGCTGAACAAAAGGATTTCCCTGCATTATGAGCCGGATGTGACTACATTTTATGAAATGCTGAGTGGTTTTATTGTTATTTCGTTGTTTCTGTTCATTTCTCAGGGTAGTGAAGCATTTCAAACCTTACCGGCATTTAGTGATTTAATTTACCTTTTGATTCTGGGCATCATATGTACAGCTTTTGCTTTTTCGGCTACGATACGGATCATGCAGAAACTTTCAGCATACCAGGTTGTTCTTGCCATCAACCTTGAACCCGTGTATGGCATCATTGCGGCCTATTTTATTTTTGGTGAATCAGAACATATGACAACGGAGTTTTATATCGGCGCCTCGGTTATATTACTATCTGTTGTTTTATACAGCGTCATAAGGAGCAGGAATAAGATAGCCTGAGCCGTGTTTACCTGATGTTTTTTTGAATAAATATCACGGATATAGCCTTGTCTAATAAAGCTCAATAAATTCATACGAGTTTCCGGAATATTCCAGAAATCGCAAAAAATCATCATAGCCGATAATCAGTGACGCCGTATTATCATTAGGGTGGAAGCTGATCCTGGCAGCTTTTTGAATGTTCTTGTCGATGAATACATGCACATGGTTTGTGGTGTCGTGAATCAAACCAAATATAGAAACGGAACCGGGTTTTAATCCAAGATACCGTTGCATGCGCTGTTCAGAGGCAAAGCTGAGTTTACCCTGTTTTAACATTTTTTCTATATCATGAATGGCAAGGCTTTGATTACAGTCGAAGATGACCAGGTAATGCCTGTTGCCTTTATGGTTTCTGAAGAAAAGGTTTTTGCAATGTTGTGCGTCATGGCCTTCCCAATATGGCCTTGCAGCCTCAATAGTAGGAACAGGGGGATGTTCAACGTATTCAAACGCGATATTTAATTTTTTTAGTGTTTCATATACTTTGGGATCACCGTTCATGGCCTGTTTTTATGGCAAAAATAATAAACATTATCCATGTTTGAAATTATACAGATTGCGGCAAAAACAAATAATGTTATGGCATGAATTGTTTTATAATTATTTGCTTATTTTTGTTAAAGTAATAATTAACTCACTTGTATGAAAAATTTCTGTTTATTATTTTTTCTGATATTGTCATCCGTATTTATTAAAGCTCAATCACCGGTATTTGATACGATTGCCATTGAAAAGCGGATGCTGTCCGCCAACCTGGATTACCAGGGAAAGAGCCTGTCGCTGATGAAGCTTGAAGATTTATGTAAACCCTATTCCGATGCCAATGACGAGTTGTTAATTGCCAAGAGAAACAATAATCCCGCCCTTCTTCTAACATTGGCCGGAGCTGTAATGATAGGTTATTCAGGTGTTAAATGGCTTATGGGCGACGATTTTCAGTGGTATTATGCAGCTGGTGGCGTTGCCATGATTGGCGTCACCATACCTTTATATATCGGAGCAAGAAACCATACAATGAATGCTGCACGTATCTTTAATTATGAAACCAAACACAAACAGCTTCCCAAACCATAGTTGTTAATATCTCTTCAACGCCAATTTATTGTAATAGGCGGCTTTTTCAAGGTTTCCTATATGTTCAAAATATTTTGACAGGTTCGTACATAAGTCAGGATTATTTGGGTACTTTTTAATTGCAATTTCCCACATCTCAATGGCTTTTACCGTATCTTTTCCAAGCAGGTAATAGTTGCCGATATTAATATATGGAACATCGGAACTGCTGTCTGTTTCCATTATTTTCTTATTGGTCTCAATTGCCTTATCAACCTTTCCCTGCCTGTAATAGAAGTCACAAAGCTTACTATAGGCTATGGTGAATTTCTTTTTAATACTTACAGACTTCAGGTAATAGTACTCAGCAGAATCGTTTATTTTCAATTCATCAAAGGCGCCGGCGGTATTCAGCAAAGCTTCGGCATAGGTTGTATCGCAGGCAAATGCTTTTTTAAAGCAATGGACGGCTTCCGAAGGTTTTTGCTGGTATTTAAAATATAATATTCCAAGGTTGTTCCATGCTACAGCATATTCCGGATAGATGCTCAGCGCATTTTCATAGTATTTTTGAGCATTTTCTGCCAGCGACATATATTTAATAGGGTCTTTAGTCCTTGACATTTCACTGTATAAAAATGCTGCATATATGGTGTTTGCTTTTGCTGATTTGCCCAGATACTCAATGTCGTGGCTGTATAAACTGTTAAAATCTTTCCAGTCGGCATTTCTTACGATAGTCCTGATTGAATAGGGGATAAGGATAAGGAGGAATATGATGAGTGGATATTTTATCGTATTCAGTGAAAAAGTGTTTTTTTGAAATAGATCTATTTTAAAAACCAGAAACAGCAGGCAGCACACTATGATTATAAAGCCCAGGGAAGCAGAGAATGTAAACCTTTCTGCAGCTATACCCGGCATCGGCACAATGATATTGGAGAAAACTGAAATGGTAATAAAGAAAATCAATATGGCGAAGCTGATCTGATGCTTTCGCCGGAACAGGTAAATCGCGGTGGCCAGTAAGGCCAAACAGATTAGCAAAGATATAATTGCCCATATATTCAGAGGCGTTACGATTGGAATGGTATTATACCCGTAATAAAACAGCAAGGGATGCGGGAAGATCAACAGCCTGAGATAAAACAAAATAACCACCAGTGCTGTTCCCAGCCTTAGCCACAGGCCTTTTTCATAAAACAGGGGATTTTCGAAGTACAGTACTCCGCGCCGCGTGGGAGAAAGAAACAGGTCCGGCAGGCTGTTTAATACCAGCCCGCTTATCAATAGCAGCGCTGTTAATAAAAGGATTTTTTTGAGACGGATCTCCCTGAAAAAGTAAAGGCTTAATGGAATCACGGCTGCATAAACAATGGCGTTGGGCTTGGAATAAAAAGCCAACAGGAATGATAACAGAGCAATTGCGAGCATTACCATTTTTCGTGTATCAACATATTTAATCATATAATACCAGGCCGCCAGTGAAAAGAGCATGCTCAGCAGTTCATCACGGTTTTTCAAGCTGGCAACCACCTCGGCATGTAATGGATGTGCTGCAAACAGAACACATATCATCATGGGGAGCCATGGATGGTAATTGCGCAACAGCAGTTTTAAAATACCATATAAGATCAGGCATAATACAAAATATAGGAGCACATTTACCAGGTGGCTGATGTACGGATTAAGCTTAAAAATGGCAAATTCCAGGGCGAATGTGGTTTTAACAACAGGCCTGTAGTCATAGCTTTGCTGGTCGGTTTCAACATAATGTGATGTGAATACTTCGGGCAGCGCTTTTAACCCTTTTTGAATTGCCGGGTTGTTGACGGTGACGAATTCGTCATCCATGGAATACTTGTTAAATATAGTATTGCCATATAAGACAAAAACCAGTGCAAGCAGAAAAAAAGCAGATTTCATTTTTTTTGTAATGATTACTTTTCCACGCTTTACAGAATGCCCTGATGTGTTTTTTTTGGCCGGGATATTATGGGTGCTTCTTTTTTTATTCATTGGCGAAGTAATGTGAAATAACAGCTTATTTCATTTTAAGCTTTGAATAGATAAAAATATATAATTTATAAATATAAAGATGAATTTTGTGAATGATCACGGCAATTTGAGGAGCATGTCAGCTTAGTATGTCTTGATAAATTTTTTCACTGTCGTGAAATTACCTGTAATGAACCGGCAGGTATAGATACCCGTTTTTAACTGTCCGGTATTGGCCTGGATGACTATGTGTCCCTTCGTATAAGTATAATTATATGTGACATCGGTTTTCTTGCCATTAATATCAAATATTTCAAATCCGAAAACCTTGTTGTTAAAATCAGGTATTGTTATATAAAGCCTTTGTTTTACCGGATTAGGATAAAGAACGCATTCTTCATCATTTGTATTTTTTGAATTTGCCACGGAAGTATTGGTGAACAGGTCGCTCATGTCCAGTGTTACAGGGTTGTTCCGATAAGCAGCTTTACCATGTTTATAAACGGATATATTTAATACTTTGTCGTCGGGGATATATTGCATAAGTTGAATATTATTGGGGCCGCTGTTTGATGAGTCACGCAATATTTGCCAGTTACGTTGTGTGCCAATATTCAGTCCGTTATCCACACCATGCATTGAACGTATGTAGCGCAAACAAAAATGATAATGGTTGTTTCTTTTAATCTCATAATTGGCAGCGTAAAGGTTATCGGATTGAATGCTGTCGGGGAATTCGCTGCCTCTTAAGGTGATGGTGGGCGAATACGGTGCTACTTCCGCAACCTGTGCAATTAATCCCGGGGCCGTATTGGTTGAGGCAGCCAGCATGGTAATGATATAACCATCGGCATAACCCATTGTATGGGCGCTGAGGATATCGCACATATCTTTGGTGTTGTTAACACCGTCATTATTATAATCTGCTTTTTCAAGCGCCTTGCGTATTGAAAACCATGTAGGCTCATAACCCTGGTATAGTGAGCCGTTTCCCGAAAAATCCGACATCATTTGCTGAAATACTCCCATATGCCTGTTGATTCCTGAAAGCGCCGATATTTGCCCCGCAAAGCCTATCAGTGCCCAGGGCTGTTCGTCAGGCTCTGAAGGTATGTGCACCACAATTACCTGGTTGTTTATTAATGTGGTGATTACGGCCCAGTCGAGATGACGCGATATCACCGATTTGCCGTTCAGGTCTGTCCCTGCCGTAGCTGCTCCCCAGCTCATGAGGCTTGAACAGCCCATGTCTGCTTTTAACCCCGCGATTGATGCAAGGTCGAGCAAACAGTTTGCCACCAGTATGTCCAAGTAACTCAGGCTGCCAATATTTTGCCCGGAAGAATCCATCCCATCGATCACACCTCGGGCTTCCTGGTAATACACCGAATCAATAATGAGAGATGTTCCCTGTTGAATCACCAGTCTTGCCTGTGGCAGATAAGAACCGAATTGAGGAATCACATAGTTGTTCATCATGTCAATGATTTTTGCGGCGCACAGATAACCATAGGCAAACCCCCGCTCATAATGGTTGCCCCACACTTTTACAACCGTAAGGTTGCCTGTGTCGGAAACAATATATCCATTGATATTCTGGGATTTCAGACCCATGCATAAGAATAAAATTATCAGTGTGAAAACTATTTTTTTCATTACAGGGATGTTTATGGTTTAATAATCAAATATATGAAAAATAATGAACAACTTTTAAGACTTGCAATATTATTGATAAATTTCCCTGTTTCTGAGACATTTAGATATAATATGGTTGATTTTACAGGTTCTGCAGCTTGTTGCACGAATAAAGATATTTGCAATATATCTGGAAGTATAATATGAATTCATTAATGGTAATAATAGGAACTCATTTAATTTCTGTTGAAATCAATTTCCTTTCTGAAGAATGATCTTATTGTATAGGTTTTATTCCTGTTCTCTGAATATCTGGCAAGAAAGTAATTACAGCAATTGTCAAATGTATCAGGTTGAAGATTTATTGAAACCGTATTAGTAGTATGTGAATTTATTAAAGCCTGTATTGCCTTTTTTGTCAAATCGCAGCTCATCTTTTAGAAATTTGCAGTAGAGCATTGTACTTGGCTTTTTGTCTTTCTGAATATCAATGTCAGTCAGATGGGTGTTTTTCACAAGGTCGCAGGAGAAATATATATAGGCTGAATATCCTTCAAAACACATTGCTGTATATTGCCTGACCGATCTGATTTTTTTTTCGATTGCAAAGTACCAGTTTTCAGGCGATAACGTAAAAGCATCTATCCCTTTGATGATCTGAGTATATGTAGTCATTTTGTCGACATCAAATTTTGTTGTGGTGTCAGTTTTTCTTGCATATTGAAAATCCTCAATAAGATTATAATATCTATGTAATTCGCTCAGATTAACAGTTGATGTGTTGTCTGAAAAATATACAGAAATATCATTATAATAACTTCCCGGGATACTATTAATTGCATTTATAAATCCTGTATGGCTTTCATACTTTTTTTTGAAATCCGATAGTACATAGTAGAAATTCTGCGGGCAATCAAAAACGAAAATATCTCTCGTATTTTTCTTTATACAATCATATAATGTGTCATTTTTTAAAGCAAAAGCATAATCTTTATACCAACACTCTGCCGAAGAAAGGTATTTATCCAGGTATTGGTTTCTGGACGATGTGTCAATTTCTGCGAGAGCTAAACTCAAATAGGCTTCTCTGTTGTTTTGCCTGAGTGCAGCGGATTTAAAGTATTCAAATGCCTGCCCGTATGTCTCAAATTTGACAGATTTGTTGTCGGATAATTCGGTGGCTCGGATTTCGGATGTTTTTAAAGAATCAAGAAGCAGACGTGATAAATCATGCAATATGCCTTCACCTTTTTTAAATGTTTGCCCCAGAAAATCTTCGGTTAAAAAGGGTTGATCTTTTACTTTGGAATCAATACTTATTAATCGGCGCAAGGATTCAACAATGTAATATAGAAAATCTTGATTATCAGGATTAAATAAATAATAAACAAAAGCGCTCTTAATACATTCCCTGGGATCGCTTTCAAGCAAGATAGCAAGGCTTTCAAATCGCGACTGCATTTGTAGTTTCCTGAAAATAGATTCACTGATTATAAAATTGCTTTTTTGTCCCGAACTATCTGATGTGATAAAATTGTAAAGTTTTTTAATTCTTTCCTCGTTTTCCGGGTATCTGGCAAGTAATTTATTGATTTCTGATCTTGTAAGCCCTCCAACTCCCGTATTCTCTTTAATCCTTGCCGGAGCTTTTTTTTGTGTTATATCGGTTTGAATATCCTCAAACCTTTTAAAATTATCAATTCCGTACAAAAGATTGTAACCATTATGACTTGCAAGAATAAACCCGATGCTGTCAGCCATAATTTCCTGCTTTCGAGAGTATTTCGCATAATCCATACGATATTTTAGTTTATTCTCTGTCAGAATATCAACCGGAAGTGAGGGTGGGCGTTTTTTTCCCTTTAAAAAATTATTTATGTTGTCATTCATAATAAAGTGACCTACTTCATGCCCTAGAATTATAGCTGCTGATGCTTCGTTTGTAATTTTTTCAAAAAGTGCGACATTAAAGAAAATGGATCCGTCAGCAAATGTAAAAGCATTCATCTCTGCTATTCTGGCGGGATAAACGTGTATGGATTTAAAATCTTTCAGCGAATCAGGTAATATCTTTTGCAGTATATTATTCAGATACAATTCCATATCCTCCCATCCGATGTAAATGATTCCATTTAAATACAAACTTTGTTCTTTAAAAGCAACACTTTGTGCATATTGCCTGATCTTTTTTTCAGGAATATTTTTGTTGGAAAGAAGAATTCTGTTGTAGATGACTTTAATATCTGCGCAGCTTAATCCTGCCTTATCCGGAAATTTATTTAGCAAATTCTTGCTTTCCTGCCCAAATAGAGAAGAACATATCAATAGTAAAAATACTAATATATTTCCCGTTTTCATGGAATAATGAGTTATCAATTAGCGGTGAATTTTTATTAATTTTTTATAATTGACAAGTGAAGCAATAAACCTGCCTTTAGAATCCAATATATTTGGTGACATCCACAATTCACCATTACCTGATAAACTTAATTCATACCGGCTGTAATATGTATACATATATAGAATATTTTCTTTTTCCGAAATAAAGGATTTGCAAAATTCTTCAGTGCTCAGAATAAAAATATGTTCCTCCGGAATACCTGTTGTTTTTGATATGATCTTTTTTAACTGTGCTTCGTCCTTAAATCGTTTCAGCATCTTATCAGCTGTTTGCCTGTCAATCAGAAGGGTCTTGCCATTCATGATGTCATTTGAAACATTATCGAAATACAGCATACCTTCCGGTGTTAGCCGGGTACCATCGAAGCACCTCTTTTTATTCTTTTGAATAAATTTCCGATAAAATATGTTATTTAGCATAGCAATGAAAAAATCCGGCCCTGAAGTAACCATATTGTTTTGTATGCTTATTTTTTCAGCATCCATACTAAAGGAAAGAATAATTTCATGTGTCTTTTTATCTGTTTTGATATCAATAGGAGCATGATAAATATCACCGCTTAATGCTACCCATCCATCCATTTTTAAAACCGAAATTGCATTAAAGTCCATACTGTACTTATCATCAGATGCTCCAAGCACAACAAGAAAAAAGCCATTTGACATGCACCTGGTTTTAAACTCGTCCAGGTTAATAAATTCATATTTTGAACAGGTCCAATATTTTTCAATTGCAGCAATGAGAGCCTGGCTTAGCTTTGTTTGTTCATCATAAATTATAACATTCAGGAGCGGCCCGTCATTTTGTTCTGCACGATTAACGCCATTAACCGCATTAACATAAAGTGGCGTGCTCAGTAAACAACATGAAAATACAAATACAATGAAAATGCCTTTAATACATATCTTTTTCATAATGACAATATTAGATGTGTTGTGGTAAATATTTACGTTTGAAATAACATTACCCAATAAATAAAAATCTAATTCACATCACAATAATACAAAATATTTTTTTCATAATAAATTATATATAAATAATCAATCATTATAACGATGTAATCACATGGAATAGAAGAAAAAATCTTTTAAAATCGACCTTTCCAGATAAATAGAGTGACCTTTTGTTTCTGTGTATATGGAATATAAATCCGGTAATGAATATGTCAAAAAGCTATGTATTTATTTTTTTATGTAATCTAATTTTATATAATAAGACTAATGCAAATTATAAATTTAATATGATTTTATATTTTAAATATCTGGAATTTGTTATAATTTTGAAACATGTTCAGAAAACTAATCAAAAACATAAAGGAATATCTCACTTTTAATAAGAGTGAGCGAAGGGGTCTGATGATCCTTTCCATATTAATTTTGTTACTAATAGTGTTTAATATATTATTTCCGGTTATCAAAGCGAATCATAAATATGATTATTCGGAATTTGATAAGGAAGTAACCGGTTTTTTAAGAACCCAGGAGGTTATTACCGCTAAGCCCAAAACATATAAGCAAAAAGATCCTTTTAATATATTCGATTTAAAAGCTTCCGCTGCCGAGCAAAAGATGAATCCATTTCCGTTTGATCCAAATACCCTGTCATATAAAGAATTTTTAGATTTAGGCCTTACTCCTCATCAGGCTGTCACAATATTGAAATACCGTACAAAAGGTGGAAAATTTTTTAAAAAGGAAGACCTGAAAAGAATATATGGTATCTCTGCTGAGGAATACCAGGCTCTTGAGCCCTATATTGAAATAAAATCTGAAAAGAAAGAGGCAACACCAAAAGCAAAAACCACTGAAAGAGTTTTAGTCGATATTAATTCTGCAAATGCTGACGATTTAAAAAAGATCAAGGGTATCGGCGATTACTTTGCCTATCAGATTATGAAATACCGTGGACGGCTTGGCGGTTATTATTCAAAGGAACAGCTCCGTGAAGTATCAAAAATGGATAGCGCCAGGTATGACTCGATAAGCCCATTTGTGATCGTTGAAAACAAGGCTGTCCGTAAGCTCAACGTAAATACGGCAACATTCGAAGAATTAAATGCACACCCATATATTGGTTATAATATAGCTCTTTCATTAATTAATTACCGCACGAAACATGGCCCGTTTCAAACCATTGCCGATATTAAAAAGTCTGCACTGATTACGGATAAGAATTATCCCAAAATTTCATATTATCTTTGCACGGAATAATTGTTATTTACTGCGGCATCATTATTCTGTAGAATTATTATTCATATTTTTCAACTATTAATGAAGCTGTTGCCTTGATAATTTTATTGATTTACCGGAATTTTTCGGTTTGATTTTTGTAAAAAGGAGAACTCAAATTTTATAATATGAAAAAAATATCGCTGACCGTCTTGTCACTCATGATCGTGATGAGTTTTGCATTTGCTCAAAAGAAAGAAAAGAGTAAACCTGCAACCTTTAAATGGTATACATTTGACGAAGCTATTGAACTTAATAAAAAGGTTCCTAAAAAAGTATTTGTTGATGTGTATACCGACTGGTGCGGCTGGTGTAAAAAAATGGAAGCCACTACATTTAGCGACAGCATCATAAGAAACTATATGATGCAAAATTTCTATCCTGTCAGGCTGAATGCCGAAGGTAAAGACACTGTGTTTTTCAACGGCAGTTATTATGTTAATCCAAGCCCCACATCGCCGCGGTCCACGCATCAGCTGGCAGTAGCCTTGTTGCAGGGGCGTATGTCATATCCTTCAATAGTGGTGCTGAATGAAAAAATGGAAATATTAAATTCGATGATGGGATACAAGACTGCATCGGAGATGGAAACCATACTGCATTTTTTTGCTGAGAATGCCTACTCGAAAACCACTTTTGCAAAATATTTAGAGACCTTTAAAGGCAAGGTGGCACAATAAAAAAAGCCCTTTAAATCAGGGCTTTCGGGGAGGAAGATGGGATTCGAACCCACGACATTCAGAACCACAATCTGACGCTCTAACCGGCTGAGCTACATCCTCCGTTTATGGGCTGCAAAAATAATAAAAATTTATTCGTGGTAACAAAAAATTTTTTTATAAAAAATAAGCACCCCTAAAAAGCCGTTTTAAATTACTTTTGCAATAATGACAGGAAAAAAAATCAGCGTATTATTCATTTCGAGCTGGTATCCCACAAGGATAAGGCCGACTGAGGGCAATTTCGTACAGAAACATGCCGAAGCTGCCGCCAGGTATGCCGAGGTGAATTTCCTGCATGTAGCTTTTGACAAGTCATTGAAAAGTAAATATGATTATCAGAAGGAAATTAGGAATAATGTTACTGTACATACCGTATACATGGCATATCCGAAAATTAATTTTATCCTTTTTAAGATTTTACGTTACATCAGGGCTTATTTTTGGGGATTTGCCAAAATATACGAAGGAAAGGCAAAACCCGATGTTGTTCATGCAAATGTCCTGATACCGGTAGGTTTGATATCATATTTATTTTATATCACAAAAAAAATTCCTTATGTAATTTCAGAACACTGGACAGCCTATTTACCGCAGGATCCAATTAAGCCTGGCAGGAAAATCATATTATACAGGTATTTTGCAAAAAAAGCATCGCGGCTTATGCCGGTCACCAATCATTTGGCTATGGCCATGATCAATATGTCCGTTCATGGTAAATATTCTATCGTTTCCAATGTGGTGGATACTTCGCTGTTCACCCTGGCCGATGACCGGAAGGATACCGTAAAACATATACTGCATGTTTCATCATTGCTGGATGTTCAGAAAAACTTCAGCGGGATATTGGTGGCCCTGACAGAATTGGCGGAGAAAAGAGATGATTTTATGCTGGAAGTAATCGGTGATGGCGATTATGAGCAGTATAAAACTAAAATTGCGAAGTTAAATATTGCCGATAAAATCATTTTTCATGGTACAAAAAGCACATCAGAAGTGGCGTCTGTGATGCGAAAATGCGATTTTTTACTGTTGTTCAGCAATTACGAAAACTTTCCCAGTGTGATTTCTGAAGCCATGTCGTGCGGACTTCCGGTATTGTCAACAAATGTCGGAGGAATTTCCGAACATGTTGGAAAGCAGGATGGCTTATTGCTGGAGATGAAAAACGTGGATGAGTTAATAGCTCAGTTAGACAGGATGCTGGATATATGCCGCGACTATCATAAGCAGGATATAAGGGATTATGCTGTAAGTAATTTTTCATATGAAGTGGTTGGAAAGCAATTTTTTGATATTTATAAGCAGGTAATTTGTTCGTAAAGATTTTTAAAACATTCGGCGTAAGGTTATCGTCGGCAATCATCAATTTGCTGATCGCTGTGGTTATTTCGCAATATCTTGGCGCTGAAGGCAAAGGAGAGCAGGGAATCATTATTACCACTATTGCATTGGTACTTATTTTTGCAAATATGGTAGGTGGCGCTTCCCTGGTATACCTGGCACCGCAATTACCTTTAAAAAAGCTGATCATTCCGTCGTATATCTGGAGTGTTGTGGTATGCGGACTGTTTGCCGGTATCATGGCGCTGTTTCCATTTATTGATAGCCAATATGTGTTTCATGTAGCGCTGTTGGCTGTTATTAATTCTTTTACTTCGGTAAACAGTTCAATTTTATTGGGCAAAGAGAATATTAAAGCAGTAAATACCATAAATTTTGTTCAGGTTGCACTGACCATTATTTTTCTTGTTGTATTCTTTATTTCGGGGTTTTCACAGAATATTTATGGCTATATATGGTCGTTGTATTTTGCATATGCACTGAGTTTTGTAATCAGTTTCATATGGCTTCTTTCTAACGTAAAGGATCATGCTGATGATACCGGTATAACATATAAAAAGGCTGTTGGCATGTTGTTCCGGTACGGATTTATGAACCAGCTGGCACATATAACACAACTTTTAAGTTTCAGGGTCAGTTATTATTTTTTAGAATCATTCAGGGGCTACGATTCCGTGGGCATATATTCCAATGGCGTTTCGATCACGGAGTCGGTCTGGATGATCAGCAGCAGTGTGGCATTGGTTCAATACTCCAAAATATCCAATACGCCTGATAAAAAAATCAACAGGGAACTGAGCGCTGAACTCTTGAGGATAAGTTTATTGGTGTCTTTTATCGTGTTGATCCCATTGGTTCTGTTACCCGCATCATTTTATTCGTTTATTTTCGGTAAGGATTTCGGTGATATTAACCGTATCATGTGGCTTCAGGCGCCGGGAGTCCTTGTGTTTGTGAATGCCCTTATCCTTGGCCATTATTTTTCAGGCACTGGTAAGTATTTTGTGAACAGTATAGGTTCGGCAATAGGATTACTCGTCACGCTGGCCCTTTCTTTTATCATGATCCCGAAGTTTGGTTACCTGGGGGCTGCCATCACGGCAAGTATCTCATATTTGGCCACATCAATATATGTTACATGGTATTTTTGCAATGAATCAAAAATTAAATTCTACTATCTGTTGCCTTTGCCGCGTTATTTTTCAGGATATTATTTGATGCTAAAACAATATCTTTGCAGAAACAAAGCACAGCGAAATGAATAAAATTTCAAAAGCTTTAAAGGCCCTGGGATTGATAGCCCGCCGTCCGTACCTTCTTAACCTGATTAATGATGATGAGCAGGTAAAACAAAAATATGTGGCAAATAAATATAACCTCCCTCACGGATTACCAACAGTTTCCATTTCGGAATTTATTACCGACGGTGAGGATATATGCCCATACAGCTTTCTGGAAGGATCGTCTTTGCTTACTGATTTTGCCTTGCTTAAAGGCCTGTGCCGGATAAACCATGTGGAGGATTATCTTGAGATTGGCACATGGCGTGGCGAAAGTGTTGCCAATGTAGCCCCCCTTGTTAAAAACTGTTTTAGCCTGAATTTATCTGATGAAGAAATGAGAAAATCAGGGCTGGACGAGGCATATATCGGCATGCACAGGTTTTTTTCAAAAAAATTACCAAACGTAACTCATTTACAGGCAAATTCTTTGACCTTTGATTTTACCTCGTTACATAAAAAATTTGATCTCATTTTTCTTGATGGTGATCATCATACAGAAACTGTTATCAGTGACACACGGAATGCATTTAAATTACTGAAAGATGAACATTCTGTGATTGTTTGGCATGATTACGGCTTGAGCACCGAGACGCCGCGGTTTAACGTATTGGCCGGTATTCTTGATGGCTGTGGAAAAGATGATATAAAAAATTTGTACCATGTTTCAAATAGCTTGTGCGCCATTTATACCCGGAAAAAATTAAAATCTGAATTTGTTAGTCAAAATGCACCTCCGGCATGTCAATTTTCAGTAAAGCTTCAAATACAGCCAAATTAATTTTTGTAATTAAAAATTTGGTTAATTTTACATGCAGCAACTATAAGGGGGTTTAATGAAATTGAATTTTTCAAATAATAAGCACAATTCCTATATATTTAAATCAATTTTCATTGCAGGAACTATTATTCTTGTATTATTGCTTTTTCCAAAGGAGTATAAATTCAAATATCATTTTGCCGAGAACAAGCCCTGGATGTATGATGACCTGATTGCTCCTTTTGATTTTGCCGTCAATAAAACTGATGAAGAAATAAAAAGCGAGAAGGATAAAGTATTAAAGGATAATATCCCATATTTTATTTTTGATAAAAATATCATTGTAGCAAGGCGTAATTTGTTAATCGATAGAATTAATGAAAGGTATGGTGCCGAAACACCTGAATTAAGGCAGCATCAGCTGGATGTTTGTTTGTCAATTTTTGATTCTATCTATAAAAAAGGAATTATACGTTATAATGATATCCTTGAAAATAAGGATAAAGATTTTACAATTTATGTAGTTTACGATAATGTGGCTGAAAAAAAATCCCTGTATGAACTTTATAATCTGCAGGAAGCTCACGATTATCTGGTGGCCAGGTTGAACAGTACACCTGATATCAACCGGGATAATTTGCTGAGCCTGATTGAAAATGTACTCATTCAAAATGTAGATTTCAGCCTGGCGTATACCAGCCACGAAAAAATCTTGGCATTACAGGGAATATCAACTACCAAAGGTTACATACAGAAAAACGAGCGTATTATTTCCAAAGGTGAGCTTATCACCGACCGGCATTATCAGGTGCTTTTGTCTCTTAAAGAGCAATATGAGGGCAAAACCGGCAAAAATCACAATTATTATCTCTTGCTGGCAGGGCAGGTCATACTGATCTCTATTGCTATTATTATGCTTGTGCTGTTTCTGATGGCTTTCAGGGCAGATATCATCGCCGACAATAAAAAAACATTGCTGATCCTGTCCATACTGGTTTTGTTAATTATCGCGGCGAGCATACTCATCCGAAGGTATGGCGATACATATATCTATGTATTGCCCTTGTGTATTGTTCCGTTAATGATCAGGACATTTTTTGATACGAGGCTGGCGCTCTTTGTTCATTTGATCAGCATTATCCTTATTGGTTTTCTTGTCCCTGACGGTTTTGAGTTTATTTTTCTTCAGCTCATTGCAGGTATTGTCACCATCATCAGTATTGTAAATATTGAAAAACGCTCCCAGTTTTTTATTACCTCTTTGTATATTTTCTTCACGTATTCGCTGATATACCTGGGAATGACATTAATGCAATCCGGGAGTTTCGAGGATATCAGTGTGCAGCACTTTTTATATTTCGCCATCAATTCATTGTTGACATTAATTGCCTATCCCCTGATTGTCATATTTGAAAAGATTTTTGGATATGTTACCAATGTTTCCCTGCTTGAATATTCCAATCCCAACAACAGCCTGTTGCGCGAATTATCGCATAAAGCCCCGGGTACTTTTCAGCATTCTTTACAGGTGGCCAATCTTGCCGAAGAAGCTGCTCACAGGATTGGCGCCAATGCTTTGCTGGTAAGGTCGGGAGCTATGTACCATGATGTCGGGAAAATGGAAAGTCCGGTTTTTTACATTGAAAACCAATTAAATGAAATTAACCCACATGAAAAGTTGAGCTTTGAACAAAGCGCAAAAATTATTATCGGCCATGTTGAAAAAGGTATTATCATAGCCCGGAAATTTGGCATCCCTGAGCAGATCATTGATTTTATCAGATCACATCATGGGACAAAGCGCACCGAATATTTTTACCGCTTGTATAAGAAACTGGGCCTTGATAATATTGATGAAAGTGTCTTTTCTTATCCGGGGCCCCTGCCTTTTACTAAAGAAACAGCCTTGCTGATGATGGCCGACTCTGTTGAAGCTGCCTCAAGAAGCCTTAAAAGGCCCGACAAGCAATCTATTGATGACCTGGTGGATAATATCATCGACGATCTTGTTGAAAGCAAACAAATGAAGAATGCCAATATTACCTTGAAAGACATCACCCGCGTTAAGTCGGTGCTGAAAAACAGGCTTATCAGCATGCATCATGCAAGGATTGAATATCCTGAAAATTAATCCCAACCATTTGAAATCCCTGATCAGCCTTTGACTGTGGCAGCACAACCATAGCCCGTCACCAGCGATTGATAGATATAAATGGCTCCTGCCCGGTTTTGCCGGATTGCTCATAATATCATAGCACAATAAAAATCTTATACCTTTATTTTACCGGCAGCATTACCAATATAATCCTGGCTGTCAGGTCCGCAATTGAACAACAGATCAATGATGCTGAGATTTTTTAAAAACCCGTATTTAATATCAAATGCCTGTGTGTAAGATGGAAACACTATTTCAGAATTGATTTTAGGGTTTATCCGCGTTCTCAGGTCATTTGCCTCAGGCAGTTTTATAAATTCAGTGGTGTAGTTGATACTTTTCTTTAGTTTGAGCAGTTTCAGGCATTCAACGATGATATCGTGATTAAAATCAATTAGCCATTTCTGTTTATCTGAATAAAATCTTTCAAAATGATCTCTGTAATATAAAAAGAAAGCAGATTTGTTATAGGCAGAGGTTATTGCTCTCCAGTGCATTCTTTGCCATGGCTCAGTATAACTGATCTTTACTTCCCCGATAGGGATGTGCAGTTTTCCTTCGTGGTCAATGGGAATGATAAGGTTGTATATGCCATTGGCGGAATATATGCAGCATCGGTTACGGTAGGATTGTTTAATATAGTTTTCACATGCCTCTATGGTGATTTCGCCATCAAGGAAAGCATAGATGAAAAACTCTATCGGCGGCAGATATGCTGTTGAAAAAACCACAAAATATTTTTTGACAAATTTCTGAAAATTATCAACAGGGATGCAATTTTTGTATGAATAGTTGCGTTCACCATTTATCGCTGATAATTTATTATTTATAGACAAAAAAGTTTTTTTTATGATGAAAATATACACCAACACCTTAAAAAACCTGTGTCATGAAAAAAACAATCGCTCTTGTCATCTCGCTGGTTTTGAGTTCCTGTATCTTTGCCGGCGAAGCAGCATCATATTCATTGTTTGATGCGCTGCAGAAGAAGCTTATAAAAGTGATCATCAAGGGTCGGGGCACCACTTCCGACAATTCAAGTTCTCATTATGGGAGGTGCATCACGGTCAACGTGAAAAACATCAGCCAACAACGGCTTGATTTAACAATTGAAGCAGGCCGGAAACTAAAATGCTATAAGGATTCTGTGCAAAGCATGGTAATATCGCAGACTGAGATGTTTGCACTCGGCCCGGGCAATAGCAGCGATTTTACAATTAATGCCTTTTGTACCAGCAAACATTCCGGGGCGCCGGGCGTCAAAAATGAATTCTCCATGCAGGGAATGGCCAAAGGTTATTTGTATGAGCTGGTAAAACTGATTGAGAGCCTGGACTGCCAGGATAATATGGGCCAGCAGGCAGTGTGGGTGCTTACCGACAGCATTTCAACGGCTAATATTACCGGAGGAGACCCGGTTAAAGCAAAGAAACTGAAATCCTTTGTGGAGTTTGCCATAAAGAAAGTTATCATCAACAAGGATGAAAGCTATAATTATGATTATTCATACCCTGAAAAAAATGCCAAAGGATATAAGATATCTGGTGAGATAAACTGGAACATGCCCTATAACGGGACAGTAACGCTATCCATATATGATAATAAAGGGAAAAAGATTCTTGATGTATTTACCGGTGTCCCTTATAGGCCGGGGTTTCAATCATACAGTTATGAACTGGCCAATGATATGTTCAGAGAAGGGGAGACGTATTGGCTTAAAATCATTTCTGCCGGCCAATGGCTTAAAGAGGTCGCCATTAACATGAATTAATTCCTGTTAGGGTATTTCACTTTTTCGAATTATGATCATGTTTCTTCACTAAAACTTGATTTTTTTACTAATTTCCACAACCGCAACACGGTCTGGCTCGTGTGCCATAGATCACAATGTATACCTTCATAAATTCTTTGTTTTATAGCCGGTTTATGTATATTTGCTAAAATTTTTGAAGGTTTGTAAAAAATGGTAATTTGGAAAAGGATACAATAATATACGGATTACGCCCGGTTATAGAGGCAATCGATTCGGGTAAGGAAGTCGATAAGGTTTTAATTCAAAATGGGTTGCGCTCTGAGCTTTTTGGTGAATTAAGGGCTTTATTGGCACAACACGGTATTCCTTATCAGTTTGTTCCTGAAGAAAAGTTGCGCCGTGTTACAACAAAGAATCACCAGGGTGTCATTGCCTACATTTCAAATATTTCTTATTCTGATATTGAACATATTATCCCTTTTGTTTTTGAGCAGGGCAAAACACCTTTTGTTCTGGTTCTTGACAGGATAACCGACGTTAGGAATTTTGGGGCCATTGCACGGTCAGCATCCTGTGCAGGATGTGATGCCATCGTGATACCCTATTACAATAGTGTCCGTATCAGTGCCGATGCCATTAAAAGTTCAGCCGGTGCATTGTACAAAGTACCTGTATGCAGAAGTAAAAGTCTTGTCCAGACCCTTGAATTTCTTAAATCTTCCGGCCTGCAGATTGTTGCCTGCACCGAAAAGGCCGGGGAACCTTATTATAATTTGGATTATTCTATTCCCACCGCCATCATCATGGGTTCCGAAGAAGACGGCATTTCGGAAATACTCCTCAAAGTTTCTGATGAAAAAGCAAAAATTCCTATGGCAGGCGATATAGCCTCCTTAAATGTCTCTGTTGCCTGTGGCATCATTATGTTTGAGGCATTAAAACAGAGAAGCCGTTAAATGTTGGTAAATAAAATAAAGATTTAACGTTTTTTTCTTGCTTTTTGTTTTTTTTTAGCATATATTTGTATATATTGATATAGATTCTATAGCTATGAAAAAAATTTATTTATTTTTAATTGCATTGTTCGTCTTTTTTTCGCTTAAGGCACAGATACCAAATGGCGGGTTTGAGACATGGACAAACGATTCCACCCCGGCAAACTGGAGCGGAATAATCAATATCAACATTTACGTTGCAAATTTCGAGTTGTACACGGCAAACCGAACAAGCGATGCTCATTCCGGGACATCGGCTGTTGTTGTTGCTTCTGACCAAGCTATCCCGTATGTGAACGTGTTGTTACCCGGTGTAATGTCGTATGGAGAAACATACCTGGTGCTGAGCCTTATAGATTTACGCCTGATTATTTCTACAAAGGGCGGGCTTCCCATAAATTTTGTTCCTACCAAAGTAAAGGGTTTTTTTAAATACAATCCGGTAAACAACGATACCATGGGGATTTTTGCCTCATGCTTTTATTCCACAGTTGAAATAGGAGCAGGGCAATTTGTTTGCGGTACTTCCCAGGCCAGTTATGCACCGTTTGAGTTCCCTATTGAATATTCTGATAATAGTTTGGTTCCGGATACATTCAACATCATTGTTGCCTCCTCTGCAAGCAATGCCCCCCAGGCAGGTTCGGCGGTATATCTTGATGATATTGAAATTGAATTTTCAGGTGCAGGAGGGCCTGAGACCATAAAACTGGACGATCTTCTTAATGTTTATCCCAATCCAACCACAGGACTTCTTTATGTTAATCTCGTTCCCAATGAAACGAATTTGATAAATGTGTATGATTATGCCGGGAAACAAGTTTCTTCTGTAAAGTGCGAAAAAGCATATACAAGCCTTGATATGCGATCATACCAGAATGGAGCCTATGTTGTTGAAGTGTTGAACAGTGAGGGACGGCATATGAAGAAATTCATTCTGGCAAGGTAAGTTATACCGATTACACATTCAATATATTCCAATTTCGATTTCATCTTATTGGACTATTTTCATGTAGTATCGGCATTTACCATTGTAATTTATTTTTTGTCTTTGGACTAAAAAATAAATACAATTGGTATTATGCATTTGGTTCAGCGCGGCCACTCATTTTAAGGGTGGCCTTTTTTAATTTTCATCAGATGTGGCGTTTAAAAATTTGATAAATTCGTATGCCTGTAAATGAACTATAAAATATGACGGAGAAAGTAAAACTAAAGGAAGAGATCATCGAAAACTGCAAACGGCAGCATATGGAGACGATAAAAAACCTTACGAGGGAAATGGAAGAATGCCAGCAGATGGCAAATGAGTATGGGCCTCCTAAAGACCGCTATGATGCTTTTCGTTCACAGATGCTGAGGCGTAGGGATATCTTTGCAGAGCAATTACAAAAGGCAAATCAGGATATCAATACCTTAAATATGATCAAGCCTGATGAGCTGAAAACCAGAATAGAATTTGGGTCTGTTGTGATAACGGATCGTCAGAAGTTTTTTGTGGCCATCAGCATGGGAAAAGTTTTGGCCGGCGGCGAAGTGTACCAGGCCATATCACCCAATGTGCCGATTTTTAATGTCCTGAAAGGATTGAAAAAGGGGGATACGACAAGTTTTAACAGTAATCCAATACAGATTGTGGATGTCTTCTGACATAAGTTGTCCTGACCTATGCACAGGATGTAAGTACAAGGACATAACCATAGGTGAGGGGCTGGAAAGAAAATCAGATTTTTTAAACCGTAAGTTACACAGGTGGTGCGAAAGCATGGCCATGATCAGGCATGTGGATGATGAGCAGCAGACGGGCTACAGGAAAAAGGTCTGTCTGCATGCTTCATTTAATGGCCGATGCTGGGAATTCGGAATGATTTCAAGAAGGCAGTTTATTGCAACTCCTGCCTGTCCGGTTCAGCATGAAAGTATTAATAAGGTTATCGAAATCCTCTCGGAGTCACTGCCTCCTGCTGATATGTTTCCATTGCATTATTTTATTCAATCGGGCAAGCAGGTCTTGTTGGTGCTTAAAACCGCTGTGCTGCCTGATCATTCCTGGCTCGGCGAACATTTAGTAAACAGATTGAAAAGGGCGGGTGTAGAAGGTTTCTGGATACATCTCAATCCGTCGGCGGGCAATAAAATATTTATGAAGCACAACTTTTTTTTGCTTTTCGGAAATAACTATTCTACAGATGAATATGGCATGCAGTATGGACCTATGTCGTTTCAGCAATTGATACCTGAATTGTTTTTTCAGTCATTAGAGGAGGCAGGAGCGTTTTTTAATCCTGACCCCGGGCACCTTGTCATTGATTTATATTGCGGAACAGGTTACAGTATGAAAACATGGATGATAAGCGGGGCTGCCACGGTGGGTGTTGAACTGAATGGTGAGGCTGTGGAATGTTGCAGGAATAATATTCCCGGAGCGCTTATATACCGTGGCAAATGCAGCGACAGGATACCTCAGCTTAATGATTTTGCACGGGAACATGCAGATAAAAAAAGGCTTTTATATGTAAATCCTCCCAGGACGGGTATTGAAAAGGAAGTATTGCAATGGATTTATACCGCATACCGGCCCGAACGAATGGCATATCTTTCATGCAGCGCAGGCACGCTTGCGCGCGATTTAGATGTACTTTGCAATGAAGTTTTTGTGGTGAAAAGAATAATCCCTTTTGATTTTTTTCCCCGTACTATTCATGTTGAATGCCTGGCTTTGCTGGCATTTCAGGCTTCATAAACTTAATCATCCTCAACGGTTGTATGTTGTGCCTGGAACTTTTCGATCAGAATATCGTCGTAGTAATCGGCTTTATACATCAGGTTTTTCAGCAATTCGCATCCGGTGTCAATGAGCAGATCATCTTCAAATGAGATAAAAGTCAGTAAAATTGCCTGATTATTTACGCTGAATACAAGGCCTTCACTGTCATAATTTTCCTTAAGCAGGTATTCGTATACATTAAGGATGTTTTCTTTGGGGAGGTTACAGAGCCAGGCATCGGCAACAACAAATTTTGTTTCGGTATTGTAAATGATCTTGATTTTTGCACTGCCGTTTTCAAGTTCCCAGGTGTTCATGCCCACTCTTGTTTCCCTGACATTGATGCCGAGTTTAAGCAGTATCTGTTCAACTTTGAATGCCGCTCCGGAAGGGACATAGGGCTTGGGCCGAATGATATTCATATCTATTTCTGCTCCGCAATTAGAGCAGTATGTGCCGTCGATCTGGCTTTCGGTAAGGATTTTTTTGCATGATTTGCATCTTATGGCTTTTTCAAAATCCAGTTTTTCATATTCTTCCAGGATTTCCTGAAGATAACGCGAGGGCAATGAAAACCCGAGGCTTTCGCCCTGTGCAATAATAAAGGTATTAACGCCGACCACCTCGCCATTCATATTTACAAGCGGTCCCCCGCTGTTGCCCGGGTTGATGGCTGCATCTATCTGAATATAGCTGATCTCATTGTATAAGCGGCTGGCCTTTGAAACTATGCCCTGTGTGGCGGTGTATTTCAGGCCGTATGGATGCCCGATGGCGATGATATTGTCCCCTTCCGAAATAGGAACCGATGAAATGGTGGCTGAATCCAGGTTTATATTACCGGGAGCCTGAATAAATGCCAGATCATATAAAGGGTCGAAGTAAACAACCTTTGCAGTGGTCCTTTTAAAACCTCTTCCGCTGATGATCACTTCTTCGTTGCCGGCAATGACGTGGTAATTGGTTATAAATAAATGATGTTCTTTGTTGTAAAACCCGGTTCCGCTGCCATAGGGAGTGGCAATCTGGATGATGATATTTTTATATGCGTCAATGATGGTGCTCATACTTTGGCGAAGTTTAAATAAGTAATTTCATTCAAATAAGAGTACAGAAAAGCGTTAATCGAATCGTATTTAATATTGCCGGTAAGGATAATGATTTTAGGATATTCGTTAATATGTGCAGCAATAACCTTTTGAATTTCAGATTCAACAGCATCAATATTGAATGTATTTGTTGTTTTGTCGTAAAGATTTTGTGTTAATCCCATTTCTTTGCAGAATTCAGGTTGAAGCACCATGTACGCAATTTTCAGGAAATCGTAAGTAGGCGGGAACAGCCCGAAATAGAATATCGAATAACCAATGATCCATTCATAAATGGCAGTGACGATCTGGTCATATCTATTATCCAGGTACCAGCCGGTATTTTTAAATCCGTCTAATATAAACTCATAGAAGTGCTGATGTGATGTTGCCGGCACATAACCGAAAGTAAGTTTGGCATCGTAGAAATTATTTAAAAAGTAGTTTTTGTCTTTGCCCTGTAAAACCTTCAATTCCTCTATCATTAACCTGTTGCGTTCCAGGGTGCTCTTATTGTCCTTGGCATTATAAATGGCATTGATCTTATCTATATCATCAAACAGGCTTCCCTGCGGGATTAACAGGTAGTCGATTCTGAACAAAAATCCAAGCAGCATATATGAAATACCGCCTGATAATTTTGATTCATCCAGGGCGGCAATTTTTTCCAGAATCTCATTCAGCCACAACTGAAGGTACTTATATTTGATTTCTTTAATATCATCGGGTAGGTCAACTATATGGTCCGAATCAATCTGGTGAAGAGATGCAAATTCGCGAACCAGCATATCATCCATCTTGTCTGATTTGAGGGCCAGTTCCCTTAATGAATAATATATTTTATTTGGTGATGCATCAATGATTTTGCTGTCGAATTTCAAATATATGATATCATCCTTTATTGCAAACCTGGAATACTGAAGCATAAAATTGGTTGTCATCAGTTTCCGGAGAAAAGCAACGCTAAGTTTATCAAACCGGGCAATACGTGCTTCAGCTTTAAAGCTGGTATCGTTGGCGCTGCCCCTGATGATTTTTGAACCTTGTATCAATTCAAAATCAATTTGGTTGCCATTGCGGTTTATTTTAATGTTGTCAACGGCAGGGTCGTACATGTACAGCAGTAGGTTATTGAAGGAGTCAGGATATTTCCTTTGCAGGAAATCATCCTGGGCTTTAGTCCAATAAGAAAGCTGGGCAGGTGTTTTATTTATTTCAGTATACCTGCCGAAAGCCGGCAAAAAGGAAGGAGGAGTTTCTGATTCGGTTTTAGAGCCTGAATTAGCAAATACTTTTTTAAAAAAAGACATAAATATTTCTTTTTATAGACTTAATCTATTTGGATTTGAAAATTAATTAATAGCGCTTATATGAATTAACCAATGAACTGATTGATGTTATTACCGGGTTAATCATTTAATCCTGAATAAATATCACAAACAAATTTTTATAGGAGTAATTAATGCATATATAGCTATTAACCAGTAGCAAAAATAGGGAAAATTGTTATTTAAACATCGGTTTCTGTTAAATATAAAGTCGATATAAGGATTTTTGTGCATTACAAAGAGAATTAAAAAACATCATCTGATCTTATAGAAAAATGTTATTTTTGCATTCCTTTTTGGAGAGATGGGCCCATAGGGCGCCCTTTGGGCCAGAGTGGTCGAATGCATCAAATTTCATCTAAATGTTTTATACTTAAATATTGAAAAGCTAAAAAGATAATAAGTATTATTATGGACATAAAGAATCATTAGAAAAAAGGCTACAACTCCATAATAAAGGGGAAGTTCCATCTATAAAGCAGAGAAAACCCTTGATATTGCATTACTTTGAGGAGTTTAATACAATAAGGGAGCAACTCAAAGAGAATATTTTTTCAAAACAATAAATGCATATAGCCACCTGAAAGGAAAAAATAAAATTTAAACTTGTTTAAAAATGTTATTTTTGCATACCTTTTTGGAGAGATGGCAGAGTGGTCGAATGCGGCGGTCTCGAAAACCGTTGTTCGCCTTACGGCGGACCGGGGGTTCGAATCCCCCTCTCTCCGCCAATCAAAACCTCCCGCGACAGCGGGATTTTTTATTTCGTAGAATATGCCAACTTGTTTGCAAATATTCGGAGAAAAAAAAATACAAGGCTACGAAGTAGCCGGGAGGTTTTGATTGTAGCCACCCTCCCAGGGATCACGAGTCCGCTGACAAGCGGACGAGTAATCCCCGGAATCATTCTCTCTTTTACCATATCGAAAATTCTTATTTCGTAGAATATGCCAACTTGTTTGCAAATATTCTACGAAATAAAAAATACAGAACTGCAAAGCAGTTCGGAGGTTTTGATTGAGACTTCCCCTCATTGGGATCACGAGTCCGCTGAATAGCGGACGAGTAATCCTCCAATGCATCACGTATTTTATCAATTCAAAACTTCGGGTTTCATAGAGTAAAAACTTGTTTGCAAATATTTTACTAAATAAAAAAAACAGAACTGCAAAGCAGTTCGGAGGTTTTGATTTAGAGCAAAGATTTGAAAACCTCGAAAACGAAACGGGGAACTTATATTGAGCACATTGTATTCTTAATTTTGAGGAAACCTCATTCTATGCCAGGCAAAGTAAAAACCATCTCCCAGATAGCAAATGAATAAGGAGTGCACCGCAGCACGGTGTATAACTGGCTCAGGTCAATAAAAGAATTTAAACTAAACAATAAAATGCTCAGACCATGGCAGATTGAGCTTATTTGTGATTTTTTGGATAGGCCCTAACATTTCGCTTTTGCACTGTATTTTTTGATTTAAACTCAATCAATCATTACAATAAAGGCTTTGTTTAATAACCAAATCATCTTCGATTTTTAGTACTGCTAATACTAATAATTTCAAATAAATATAATATGCACGTTGGTGAACTTTATCGGAGTCTCCATTACTCCCATGAACATATTTATTACGCAAGTCTAAGCCATTTGTAAATTCTGATTTGTTTAAAATGTAATTAAAATATTTCTGTTCTGGTACTGAAAACAATGTGTTTTCAAAATAAATCATTCCGTTATTTTCCATATTGTCAATCACGGAACGGATTAAAGTATTATAACGCCAATAACTAATAACCTCATTTTTATAAATCTCACTAACTATGAATACATCAATGATCTTTTGAATTTTTACAACCCCATTTGGGGAAACAGCTAAATATCCATCCGTGATAAGTTTATCAATTTGAGGTCTCTGATATGCCTTGAAATTATTTAATCTGACATCTTCATTTACTAAAAGATCAAAAAGATTCTTGTATTTATTTTCATATGGCTCTATATAATAGAGCATACTTTGATCAGAAAAGAAGACATTTTGTAAAAATTCGAATTCCTGACTTTTACTATAAGCGTACTTCTTTTTGGATAAGCTTGGAATGTCTTTAAACAGGCATTGTGCTGAGCTAATTTGCAATATTTCATGATCAATTTTGCCATAATTGACATAGAGTTTATACTGTTTAAGAAATGATTCAAATTCCGGAGCAATCATTCTGATCTTTTCAAGGTTTGATGTTTTTTCCGATGGGAAAGTGATTTTGAATCCAAAGATTCCAAAATTGTCATTGAGATATTCTTTTATGAAATAAGAAAGAATGCTTTCAATACTGTTATTTCTTTGTTGCAAAAAATGAGCATAACCAAACATCTGAAGGTCAGACATATTATTTTTCAGATTGAAACGCATTCCTATGGAATATTCGTTTTTTGAATGTAGGAATATTTTTTCCAAACCATCAAGTTCGTTGTTTTTACTTACAAATGTAATACGGCCAGATTTGTCAGTATAATTAAAAAGCGTTGTAAAGTTATAAAATAACGAAATTTTATCATTTTGGCTTTCAATCCACTTATTGCTATATGATACTTTATGAATATTATTACTCCATGAAACTTGAACAGGGTCTTTTTGATCTGGAGAAAAAGTAATTTCGTTACCACAACTCCAACTAAACCCATTTTTGAGAATTTCATCGTTAATTTTTCTTTCTACTTTTATGGCCTTTAGTCTTGTATATGGAAAAACAGTTAAATCTTTTGAATCTCTAGAATTAACGATAAGCCGAACATAATTCAAATTTGCATCAGGATTGTCAAGATATTTTGATAATATACTTTCTTTATCTTCAATACTTAAACATTTTGGAAAATACATTTTTGAATAACTCCCAAAATGTCTTTCTTCGTATTGTGTTAGAAGCAATTCCGCAGTTTTTTCATGATTTAGAAGATATTCTTTAATTATGTTGCAGAAGTGTTTCACAATATTTTCCTGAAATAGAACTTCCCTTATTTGTAAATTTTGGTTATTCAAAATTTGAATAAAGGTACTTTCAGAAATTTTTTTGTATGTTTTTAATTTCTCAATTAAACTCCAAAATGAACTTTGATATCCAAATTTTATATCATTGAATAATTCGAAAGCGTTATTATCACTAATATTAGCCCAAAAGTCACATATAACATTCCAGATTTTTTTTACAGTTTCTTTGAATTCATTTATATCTTCATTAGTCCAACTTTTCAAAAACGCATCATCATCAATGTACAATTTGATCTGATATAGCTCTATAATATCATTAAGGCTATATTTTATGTCGCTTTTAAAATTACGTAAAATAGGCTCCGCAAAACTAAGATATTGTCCGACTGAAAGATCGTTTTTTGAATAATATACAATTCTTGTTACTTCTTGAGATTTCATCTAATTTATATTTTTGACTAATCAAGAGTGCGATTACTTGACTAATTCTATGCCTAACAGGATTAAGTCATTTTATTTCTTTAATCATTTTTTTTAATACCTCGTATTCTGGAAAATCTAAAATATAAATTTCATCTGTTGTTTTAATGAGAATACTTTCTCTTTCTGCCAGAACCGTCACTTGCAGAAAAACAATGAGGTAGCAGATTTACTTAGTTATCGGCTGCTCTTTTATTCATCTAAAATGTTACGTTTAAAGTAAAATATTTCTTTAATAATTCAGTTTCATTAATAAAAAAACATTTTGCTAAAATTTCTTCTCCTACTTGTTCAATCGTTTTACCTTCTGTATAAATAGTTTCTTTTGCCAATGATGAATATGAATTGCTTAAGAGAAAAATTCTATTTTGTTCAATATAGGTTTCCAAAACTTCTCTTTTCCATTCAACATCCTCATATCTCTTTCTAATTCTTTCGTCTAAAACTTTACAGTTTATTGCAAAATTATCAGAAGGCAAAAGTTGAATAATGTTACGGAAAGGATCTAATATTTTTTTAGCTTCTTGCAATTCATTCTCATTTTCAAAATGAGAATGAGAAGCCCCAAAATCAAAAATTCCACCTTTAAATTCGTCTAAGATTGCAGCTAAATCATTATTGTTGAAATAATCATTAAAATAATTGCATAATTCATGAAAGCCAGATGTCATGAGAATTTTTGTTCCTTTCGCCAAATTGTATCCATTTTTGAACCGGTAATACCATTTTAATCTGTCAACTGGATAGTTGAGAATGCCAAGTTTCTCAGAAAGATGCAATGCAAGAGTTGTTTTGCCCACTCCCATTGGACCAATCAAAATTATTTCGTCTCGTTGTACTGAATTTAAGTTCCCCATTTTATATAATTCAAAATTATTAATATATTAATTGTTCTCTGCTTTTTATTTCATCGTCTGCTATGTCCCAAATACTTTGAAATCTATTCCTTGCAATATTTAGAATAAAGTTACCAAAATAACTACCTGTCTTTGCATGTATCATCTCAATATTGTTTGCTCTTAGGCGACCATTATCAAGTTTATAAAAGCCAAAGTAAACTTCTGAATTATCAATGATTACTATTCTTGAAAAAGTATTTGAACAGTATTTTATTTTTAAATTACATTCTGTATTCTCCTGCATAATTTCCGCATAACTATCTGAATAGTGAAGCATTCCCTTTTTTTGTTTTTCATTTCCTTGGTATGGGTGTCGTAAAAGCATTCGACATTCAATCTTTTGTTTATAAAATAAATCTTTAAGAATAGGATAAAACGTTTCAGACGAACTGCATAAAATATCAAGATGTTTAGCAGAAAATAGTCTTTTTTTAAAATCATTTTCTGCATCTTCAAACTTTCGCAATGAAACTTCTTTATCTTCTCCTTTAAACATTCCCATAAAAATTTGCACCATCAGATATAGGCAAGCTGCAATTATTGGTATTCCAAATTTATCGTCAGGAAGATATGCTTCAATTGTAGGAATTTGCTTTATAAAAGGATTTATAACAAGATAAACAAGTAGAATATACAGAACATATAGTTTGCCTGTAACTTTCCACCAGTTAATTACTTTTTCAATGTATTTCATTGCTGTCTCTGTTAATTTATATTGTTATAATTCAATTACAAATTTAATATTTAGTGCAGATATTGCTGTGCCTTTTAAATAGTTGCCGATAAAGGTTTGCGTGTTTGTGCAGTAGAAAATGCACAAGCATGCATTTATGGTTAGCAACTTTTTAATTTTATGGATTTAACCAATCGTCATCAGGCTTAGTAATTAATCTTGCATCTATATAGGCTAAGTCCATTGAAAGTATTGTTTTTCCTCTATATAGATTTCTATTTTTATCTTTATCTACAACAAGCGCAAGTTCTGCAATATTATCTTCATTAGTTAGAACTAAGGGAAGAAGCAATTGAATTTTATTTTCATACCAATGTGGGATAGCAATTTTATAATTTCTTTTTACTCTTGATTTTAAAGACTGAATAGAACCGATAATAATATTTTCAGCCATTTTTACATTGTTTTGTAAAACATCTGGAAATCTGTCTATATTTTTCTCTACCATATGACCGATATTAGTATCTATTTCAAGAGTTGTGTCAAAAACCAAATCTGTTGGGTCAGTAATATAAGTAGCTAGTCCAGGAGTTGGTTTGTAAAATTGCATTTTATCTGAGTAAGAATCAATAAATGAGTAAAATGTCCAATCATATTGATCCCGTGTTTCAGCCTGTTTATTTTTAAAAAAAGTTGCAAAAATATCTTTACCTCTTGGTGTCATTAAACCTGTATTGAAACAAGCTTTATCACCTTCAGAAGAATAAACAATTAAATCTAATTCCTGAACTCTCAAAAAAGTATAATTCAAATAATTTGAAAGAATCGGAAAATTTTGATCTTCGTATTTAAATTTAAATTCAGGTCTTTTAAAATTCCAATCCTCATGTTTTGCCATTTTTGCAAGTTTTTCATATGGAGTTTCCCAATTTTCACCGAGTAATTGATTATAAGGGAAAAATGCAAAAATTGCTCTTGGGTCTTGTTCTTTGTAACGTTTTGTTAAAGATTCATATTTTTTCATTTTATAATAATTTAGTGAATATTGATAATGCTCTCATTTTGCTTACCCATAACGATTATGTTCTCTGTATTAATTATATTTCCACAATAATTTTACTGTTCTGAGTATTCTGATATTATTATAATTTAACACATCACTTTTTATTACCAACAAATGTATCAGCATTTATTGACAATTACAAAAAAAAGTATCGTTATAAATTACATGATTTGTGGCATCCTGTCGAAAATTGTCGAAAAGTGTAGCAATCTGTAGCAATCTGTCGAAGTGATTCTTAGCTGTGACTGAACCTTTGTATCATCACTTGATCGCAAAGGACCATGCCTGAAAACCCACTTACCTCTTTTATAACGACCGCCTCCGGGTTCGCCGGTGGAATGACCATGCCTTCGTGGGCCGTTTTTCCTTATCTGCAATTACAGTTTCCTCACTGATCGAAATTGTCCCCTAATAGGGCACTTTGGCATTGGTGGAGTTATCATCCCTCCAAAACATTTTATCTGGAATCAAATAAAAACCCGGACGAATGATCCGGGTTTTCTGAGCGGTAAATGGGGTTCGAACCCACGACCCTCAGCTTGGGAAGCTGATGCTCTACCAACTGAGCTACTACCGCAATACAGGTCTTTTTTTGATGATACAAATATACAAAAAATACTGAAAACAGATTTATTTGTTTCTATGAACAAAAAATTATTTTTCAAAACTTTTTAAAAATATATCAAATATTGGTTTATTTTTTTATTCATATTTTGTATATTTACAATAAATTTAAAATTTTAGAAATGAAACGATATATATTTACAACGCTGATAATCTTATTAAATTCATTACTGCTGTCTGCCCAGTGGATCAGATACAATGTCTCAAATACTAAAGGTGTGCAGGCAAGTTTAATTACCGGTATCAGCCAGGACCAGAATGATCATATGTGGATTGCAACAAACAACGGGCTTTACGAATATACCAAGGATAATGGCTTATGGACCAACTACAACTCTTATCTGAGTAATAATTTTCTTAATGATGTTTTTATTGACCGCTTGCACCGTGTATGGGTTGTTACTAACGGAGGCGGCATTTGTTACCGCGATATCATATCCCATTGGCATTATTATACTACAACCGACGGACTGGGCTCTGATTATGTCAGGGATATCACTGAAGACAGTTTGAACCGGAAATGGTTTGCTACTTATGGCGGAGGGATATCGATGCTCCAGGGTACGACCATAACTACGTATAATGTAGGATCAGGTTTACCTACAAACTATTATTATTCGGCTTTTTGCGATCAGCAGAATCGCCTGTGGTTCGGAAGTTCAGGTAAGGGAGTATCTATGTACGACGGCACATGGCATAATTATACGGTTGCTGACGGGCTGGCCGGAAATACAATATTAAATATCATGCAGGCAGAAAATGGTGATATTTGGTTTTCCGGGCAGGGCGGTATCAGTATACTTTCCGGAAGTGGCTGGTCAACATTGACTGAGGCTGATGGTTTGCCTGATAATCTTATATACAGCGCCATGCAGGATGCTCAGGGTAATTATCGTATTTCTTCTGAGAAGGGTGTTGCTATTTACAACGGCTCAACTATGGTTCTGATCGATACGGTAAGCGGATTGTTGGAGAATTCTGTAATGTGCATTTATCAGGATAATGACGGCGATCTGTGGTATGGACACGAGAATAGTGGCATATCTTATTATAAAGGTAGCCAATGGCATTATTTCAACGATAAAAGCGGATTGAAAAGTGATTATATCAATGATATGGTGATGGATCAAAACGGGGTCATGTGGTTTGCAACAGGCTACGGACTTACAAGATATGACGGGATAAACTGGCAGACCTATTTCATGGAGGATGGCCTGCCTACAAATTATATATTGTGTGTTGCCTTTAATACTGTGGATAACACCCTTTGGATAGGAACAAGTTACGGATTATCATATTATACCGGCAGTCAGTGGGTAACATTAAACTCGTCATCAGGTCTGTTGAATGAAAGTATCAGTAATATTTATTTCGATTCACAGGGTGCAATGTGGATTTCCTATTCTTATCCTTCCCTGGGCGTTTTCAAGCGGGTAGGAAATACCTTGACTCATTACAGTACCAGTAACGGCCTGATATCAGATGATGTCAGCGATATTGCAGAGGATCCTTCCGGGGCTATATGGATATCAACCAATCTGGGAATTTCAAAGATATATATGAATAGCATTACAAATTATAATATGACAAATGGTTTGCCCTGCAAGAATATATCTTCAATTACGGTGGATGCAAGCGGGATTGTATGGGCAGGATGCAACGATTATTCCCAGGGCGGAGTCTCCAGGTTTAATGGCAGCTCATGGTATAGTTATGCCTACCCGTTGGTACATACAACAAATGTGTATTCCGTGTTTGGCGATTCCTATGGAAATGTATGGATTGGCGGATACTACTATTCCAGCGGATCTAAAGTTGCAACATATATGAATGGTTCAACGGTAAATTATTGTTATAGCTGGCAGGGTTTTGGCACCGATTATTTTAATATCGGGAAGTTTTACGAGGATAATCAACATTATTTATGGGCTGCCAGCACCTATAGCGGGGTGTGCAAGACCGATCTGCAAACGCTTTCTGTAGAATCCCTGAAAAGTAATTCAACATTCAGCATTTATCCTAACCCGGGCTCGGGTTATGTAACTATAAAGTTCAGCGATGTTATGCCTGATAACTTTATAATCAGTATTTATGATTTAGCCGGACGGATGATCAAGCAGCAGAAATTTGAACATCAACAATTTGCGGGGGGAAATGCCATAATAAATTGCTGTGATCTTGAAAATGGCTCTTATGTTTGCCATATCTCTTCAGAAAATAGGCAATCTGAAAGTAAGTTCGTTATTATTAAATAATTAAATCCTGTCGTTATGAAAAAAGTTTTTATCCTTATTATGGTACTTTTTCCCTTATTCTGTTCGGGACAATATGAGTACCTGAAGATTAACAATGTTCAGTCGTGGGGTTATCAGTCATCGTCTATAGACTCCGTATTGTTTGAGGTTAAGCCTAAGGGCATCTATACCGAAATAGGCATGTACTTTAATTTTTCAACAAGGGGATGTAGTTTTTACTCAGGTGACAGCCTTGAGGTGGAGATGTTGTTTAAGCTTCCGCCCAATGCTGAGGTAATTGATATGTGGCTTTGGATGGATGATACCATTATTGTTGCAGATGTTTATGATAAATGGACGGCATCGCAAATCTATGAGAATATTGTTGACCGCCGTAAAGACCCGGCCATATTATACCGGTATAATTACGACATATGGGATTGGTATACCTATCAGTATATGGAATATACGGATTTTTATATGTTCAAAATATTTCCTTTGATGACGAATCTTCCGCGTAAAGCTAAGATTACTTATATGGTCAGAAATACTGAGAGCCTGGATAAAGTACAATCGGTATCCCTTCCGGCAAATATTTTAGCGCTCTCCAATCTCAGTATTCTAAAGAACAGGGTCCGGTTTTTTCCGGCTAACAATATGTCACAACCCGTTCTCGCCGAAAATCCGTCAGGCAGCTTTACTCAACATACTAGTCCCATAACAGGAACTTATTATGAAACAGACATATCAAATTTAAACAACAATGATGCATTGACACTAACATATAGTATTTCCAATTTATCTTCCATTGCTATTTCTGACTATGTTGATACGGTTCATGCCGAAAACTTTTATCAGCTTCAGGTCAAGCCGGGTGATCTGTTTAATATTCCCATAAGCAAAAAGGCCTTATTTCTTTTTGATTTTATTCCTGGGAATACGCTTTCACTTTCAGGGAGTGATCTGTTAACAGCAGTAAAAAATGATATTTTAGGGAAATTTGACGAATACGATTCCGTTAATTTTATGTTTTCGGGCTTTGTTACTCATCAATGCAGCACTTCCTGGATTCCAGCCGATTCGGTTTCAATAACAAATGCATTTAATACAATAAATTCCTCTCTTTTTAACTCATATTCCAATTTGCCGACGTTGCTTACTGACGGAATACAGTTCATTCAGCAGCACAATGACATTGGGAATATTATATTGCTAGCCAGTTCAAATTCCAATGGTGATTTCAACCAGGCAAATGATTTTATTGATGATATGAATAGTATTATCGGAACCTCAGATATTCCGATTTATATCATTGACCTTAATGAAACGACATGGCCTCAGTATAGTATAGGTAATCAGTACTTTATCGGAAATGAGTATTTATACCTGCATCTTTGCACCCAGAATTCCGGAGAAAACTTCAGTATTACCGATGATAATTTTAATGAATTATTGACAGAAGTAATTAGTAAACTTGGTGGATTTTTCTCGAATTTCGATATGTATGTTACGCTTGAAAATGGTTATACATACTCAAATTTTGATTTATTTGCCCAATCGGGACTGGCATACTTTGACCAGCCTGCTCAGAAAATCGGTAAATATAATGGTACAGGCAGGTTTCATATCCAGGCTCATGGACAATTACCCTCGGGACAATTACTGGTTGCAGACACCCTGATTGAAAATAACATCATTCAATCTTCAGATTGTATAACACGTGCTATGTGGGCAGCACAGCTTATCCGTGAGCTTGCTTCGCAAAGCCAGACTAATTCAATAATACACCAGATCATTGTTACAAGCATGGCTGAACGGGTATTGTCTGATTATACTGCGTTTCTAGCTCTTGAACCCGGTATCGGGTCATTGGATCCGGAGAATAATAATGAGCCTATTGGTGCTGTCGAAAATATGCCTGAACTATCAAGCGGTATCTCAATATATCCGAATCCTTTTACCGATATTAGTACAGTTTCATATAGCTTAAGCGCTAATTCCCGCGTACTTATTGAGGTTTATGATGTTATGGGGAAAAGGGTGGCTGTGCTGGCAGATACTGAACAGGAAGCCGGAAGTTATAGTTTGGTTTTTCATGCTGAAGATCTGGCACCAGGGATATACTTTTGTAAAATTGCAATTAACAAGGGTGATGTTCAGACAATAAAAATGGTTAAAAACTAAAAGAAAAACCAGTTGGTTGATTGATTATCTGCTGAACTACATTTGTTAAAGAAGAACAATAAGACGTTTTTTGTTTCCACAAATAATGTTAAACGTTATTGGCTGATGCGATAAATAATAATTTTACATAAGCTGAAATATTTGACATTTTAATGAGTTATAAAGGTTTATAACCAGATATTTTGACTTTCATTACATGAAAAAGAAACTTGGCCTTTTGGTGTTGGAATGCCCCTGGTCGCATGACCTGAGCAACGAGCAGAGCGTGCGCCTGTTCATGCTGGGATGGGCAAACCTGAACAATATCTCCCTCAGTTACAGGATGTATTATAATTCCAGCGACCTGACCATGTGGCTCGAACGCTTCATTAAGCACGAAGAAATGGAGATTTGTTATATAGCCGGACATGGCCAGGGCGGACGTTTAAAGGGTTATATTAAAGGCATTAACTTGAATAAAGTAGCAAAATCCACATCAAAGAAAGGTCCGGGCGGGCATAACAACAAAGGTATTTTAATTGGCGCCTGCGATGTCGGAAAAAAGCTTGAGGAGTTCATCGACGGCTGCGGATCACGAATTAGCTGGGTGGCCGGTTATGACAGGGAAACGCCATGGCTTGAAGGAACCATCACCGACTTGTTATTTCTGGAGTATAAAACTGCAGGAAGAAAAAAGAAAGACCGTGACGGGTTATTCTATCAGGATAAAAAAGGTGACTTTATAGCCGTAAAATCAAATAAAGCTTCAAAGATAGCTGAATGGATTTATGAAGATTACCCCCTGGCCGAAAAATGCGGTTTCCGCGCTATAGACAGATAAGGGAAATAAATAAAAATTTCTGATAATGAAAAACTTTGGTAAGGCCTGTCGGTTGTGATATGTCGGCGCCCGTTGAACAGATTTTTTTACCTTGAAATATTATACGGGGTTCGTTTTGCCGCCCGTTTTATAAGTAATGCAGCCAAACGCGTTGGACTGCTGCCGAGCATTCCCACGCACTTGTCATCAAAATTCCAGATCAGCTTTTTATTGGCACAATCATTAATGCTTACTGAAATATGTGCTTCGCTGGTCGGAGTCATGGCACTGGCTCCTCCGCTTAATACGATCATTAAGGCTGCAACCACGTCAGGTATTGATTTTGAATAACCTATGGTTGAAGTGATGATTCCGTCTACACCCAACGTTTCACACATTTCATCAACGGTCAGGGGCGTATCGGGATATCCCGCCTTTTTAAGTTTGGCGTTTGTAGTTTCAACGGGTTGAATATCAATCAGAATATCACTTTTCATTTTTCTTTTAAGTAAACAGGAATAAATCACATTCTGAAAATTTAATGATTCCGTTTCCTGTTGCTGTTTTAATGCTGCTGCATCGAGTTTTCGATTTGCTTTAACGGGCACCGATGGGGGAATAATTGCTATAACCTTGTGGTTATGCGCTATTTGAGGTGAATCCGGCAGGATAAATGTTCTGCTGCATGAGGCAGTCAGAAAAATAATAATGATGCTGATTGTACGTATGAAGTTCATAATTTATTTTTTAATAACAGAAACAAAGATGCAGGTCGTAGACAGGCTTTTAGCGAGTTAAAAAAGCAGGGTGAGGCAAGGGTAGCTTCAAATAAAATTGGTGGTACAAAAGTAGAAAGTTTTTCTGAAAATATAAGTAATCGGGTTTTTGATGATACTTTTGCAAAAAGGAAAAACTTTGGCCTTACCGACAAATAAAGAAATCTGGAAGCTGACCTACCCGATCATACTGGGCTTGTTTGCCGAAAATATTATTGGCGTTACCGATACTGTTTTTCTGGCGCGGGTGGGAGAGATTCAACTTGGTGCGGCGGCTATCGGCAGCACTTTCTATATAATACTTTTTATTATCGGGCTGGGTTTTAGCATTGGTACACAAATAATCATTTCGCGAAGGCTGGGTGAGAAAAAGGAACGGGAAGTCGGCGGAGTTTTTGAGATCAGCGTGATCTTTTTGTTGTTGATCGCTGTAATAGTTTTTGTACTGGTTAAACTGCTTTTTTCTTCCGTATTTGTTCATATACTATCATCCCGGGAAATTTTTGAGCAAACAGATTTATACATTAAAATCAGGATATGGGGCGTCTTTTTTACATTCCTGGGATGTGCATTCAGGGCTTTGTATACCGGGATATTCCGCACAAAAATATTGATGATTAATGCTGTAATCCTTGCCGGTGTAAATATAGTTTTTGCATACCTCCTGATTTTTGGCAAATTTGGTTTTCCACGTATGGGATTAGAAGGGGCAGCAATAGCTACGGTAATTGCAGAAGCCGTATCGGTAATGTTTTATATCCTGGCTTCTCCCAGGTTTGTTGATCTGAAGAAATTCGGATTTTTTAGAAGTAAATCATACAATTTTAAGGTCATCAGGACAATTATTGATGTATCGGGCTTTATTATTTTACAAAGTGTTATCTCATTGGTTTCGTGGTTTGTTTTTTTTCTTGTTATTGAGCAGCGGGGCCAGCATCAACTTGCCATTACAAACATTATACGGAGTGTATACTTGTTTCTTATGATACCGGGATGGGCATTCAGTTCGGCCACCAGCACCATGGTCAGCAATATTATCGGCAAAGGGGAGCGTGACGCGGTAATTCCGTTGATCAGGAAGATCTCGTTTTTGTGTTTCCTTTCGATAATTGTTCTTGTTATTCCTGCCTTTGTGTTTCATAACGCGGTTCTTTCATTGTATACCTCTGATGCACTGCTTATACGTGAAAGCCTGCCGTCCTATTATGTGGTGATGCTGGCACTTGTAGTGTTTTCAATAACAATAAATTTCTTTAACGGGGTTACCGGAACCGGAAGTACAAGGGTGAGCTTATTGATTGAGTTGGCTGGAACAATCCTTTACCTTTTGTTTGTTTATTTTGTGATCCTGGTTTTCAATATGCCACTGGAAGTAGCCTGGGTTACCGAAATCCAGTATTTTATCGTCCTGTTTGTTATCTCATACATTTACCTGAAAAGAGGTTCCTGGAAGAAAAAGATCATCTGATGTTCATCCTGTTCTATCAACTCCTGTAATTAGTGTTTGCAAGAAAACGCCAATTTCTTCGTTAGGCTTGTGTCAAAAATGCTCACCCCGACATGAAGTGTCGGGATTCCGCTTTTTGTCGCTTTGCAAGCCTCGAACTTGACGTTTTCTTTGTGCAAACACGAGTTTTCTTATAAGCACTAATTAACCGGTAAGGGCTCACAAAATTTATCATCACGTTGTTATATCGGATTACTATCGGCGTGATTATCAAACGAGCCAGCGATGGATTTCTGAGTGTAACGGAATTTAAATTGGTACGTAGAACAGAAATTATAAAGATACAGATGTTGCAGATTAGGTCTGCGACTGAATAATTTCGAAAAATATAAATGAGGTTATTAATGAAATATTTTCTGGTGTCGGGATTCTTTTTCCTGGGATATGTTTATTTATCAGATTTATCAGGCTACAGGCCTCAAAATCACCCAGAAAGCAATACAGATACAACCTTAACCCTGCTTTTTGCCGGGGATATTATGCAACATAAAGTGCAGATTGATGCTGCATGGGATGATTCCCTGCAAACCTATTCTTATGATTCCTGTTTCAGGTTTGTTGCACCCATTATCCGCGATAATGATGTTGCTGTCGCGAATTTTGAATTTACATTAGGTGGCCAGCCATATACAGGTTATCCGCAATTCAGCGCCCCTGATCAGATAGTGAACGCATTGTTATATGCAGGCTTCGACATTGTTGGTACGGCGAACAACCATTCCTGCGATCGCGGGCGAAAAGGAATAGAGCGCACCATTCATGTGTTGGACAGTTTAGGGCTAAAGCATATTGGCACATATATGGATTCAACAGCCCGTGCCGATCTGTATCCTATGATTATTCATAAAAATGGTATCAACCTGGCGCTGCTTAATTACACATATGGAACCAATGGAATACCTGTCCCTGCCCCCTGCCTGGTAAATTTAATCGACACATTACAGATAAAGACTGACCTGAAAAGAGCCCAGGATTCACTGCCTGATAAGATTATCGTTTTTATACATTGGGGAGATGAATATCATTCTTATCCGAATCAATACCAGCAATATTTTACCCGGTATTGCCTGAATCATGGCGCTGATATCATCATCGGCATGCATCCTCATGTGATTCAAAAAATTGAGAAGTTGCATTATCCCGACAGTAATGGCAGGGAGGTATTTGTGGCTTATTCTTTAGGAAATTTTGTTTCAAATCAACGTGACCGATACAGGGATGGCGGGCTAATGGTTAAATTAAGACTGGAAAAGCATCACAATATTGTAAGTATTGCTGATTGCGGTTATTATCTTAGTTGGGTTTATGTTCCTGATGAAAAAGGGAAAAGGAGATTTTATATTCTTCCTGCTGATCAGTTTATTGGTTCCGGAGGATTTACGGATAGTCTGTCGCAGCAAAAAATGCAGCAATATATGACCGATTCCAGAACCCTGATGCAAAAGGAGAGCAGGGGAATAGAGGAATTCAGGTTTAACATTGAAACAAATACCTGGAGAAAAAAATAGTGTTTGTAAGAAAACGTCAATTTTTTCGTTACGCTTGCGATAAGCAAGTGATGGGATGACTGCGCGTTGATCCTGCGCCTCAGACAGTCATCCTATCACTAAATAAATTCCGCTTTTTGCCACTTCGCAAGCCTCAAACTTGACGTTTTCTTTTTACAAACAGGAGTTTTCTTATTGACACTAAATAAAAAAACCGCCCCGTGAAGAAGCGGTTTTTTACATATCTTTTTTTAAATTAATGCTTTACGATGAATTTACCGCCTGCTACTTTTTTTGAATTAATAGCATTGTAAAAATATAATCCATCGGGGAGGCTGTTTACAGAGGCTTTTACCACAGCGCTGTTGCCGATATTCATCTTCGATATTTCCTTTCCGGATGCATCATAAATAATGAATTCATTATAAACACCATTATTTGTTACGGTAATGTAATCGTTGGCAGGATTGGGGAACACCGAAAAACTTTCCGTTTCGTTTTCGCTGATACCGGCACCAAAATCATATGCCCACTCAATATCATTTATTACTGTTGATTTCCAATATGCCATTGTCATTTTCACTGCTGGTACACCATAGTTTTTGCCCCACCATGAATAGGTCAGTGTGGTATCAAGGCGCGATGTAAGGAAATACCATCCGGAATAACTTTGGTAAGGTGCGGGTACAGCTGCATAACCCCAGATGGAATCCTGGCTGTAGATCATATCTTTTTGACGCAAAGCGGGAAAGGTGCTGTTAGGCAAATGCATTGTTCCCCATGCATCGAAAACATGATTTTTATACTGTTTGTGTTTTACACGGACGGTATCAATTGGTACCTGAACAGGAAATCCGCCGAAGTTGGTATCGAATGTATAATTGCATTTTGATTTGCTGTCGCCATAGCTGTAAAAATATGATGAATCACCATAATGGGCGGGCAGGGCAATAGCTGTATCGGGCTGTGTTAATGCAACCGAAATTGAATCGCCGGTCTTTAAAAAGTCGTTGACGATTCCATATAAAGCCAGCCCGGAGGCTGAACGGTTGAAAAAATAAACATTGATGGCATGATCATAAACGATGGCAAGATTTGAGCCAGGGAACAGATTATGCAGGGGAACGGTTGCCGGATTCACCACATCAATATATAGGGTGTCCTGGGTGGAATGAAGCGCCTGGAAGTTCCAGGTGAGGTTTATTCCCGGGTTTCCAGGGGTTATGGATACATCTACTGTGGTGTCGGTTCTGGCAACAAATGAAGTCACAGGAGTGCCAAGGTCATTAACATCAAGGCTTATAGGCGTTTGAGCATAACCTGATGTAATACAGAAAATAAATAATAACGGTAATAGTTTTTTCATGATATTTCGCTTTTTAATTAGGGCAAATTTAAAAATTAAATTTAAAGGACAAATACATTTATCGAATTTATTTAATAATATAAACACTGTTTAAATATATTATCTTTGCAAACTTTTTCAATATATATGAATGACCTGACTGTCGGCAAGGAAAGTAAAGTGATTTTGAATTTTGCGATGCCCATGTTGTTGGGTAATGTTTTCCAGCAGTCATATAATATTGTTGATAGTGTTATAGTAGGTAACTATCTTGGTGAGAAGGCGCTTGCCGCGGTTGGAGCATCGTTTCCGGTGATCTTTGTCCTGGTATCCCTGATCATAGGGGTTACCATGGGGTCAACGATCATCATTTCACAGTTTTTTGGAGCAAAAGATTATAATAATGTAAAAAAGGCTATTGACAGCCTTTTGATATTTTTGTTTTTTGCATCAATAGTCATTACAGTTCTGGGCCTGGTTTTCAGCAGGCGTATCTTTATATCTATGATGTTGCCCGAAGATATTATTCCCGATGCCGTGAGCTATTTTAACATATTATTGTACGGGCTGATCCTGATGTTTGGCTTTAATGCCGTTAGCGCCATTTTACGCGGTCTGGGCGATTCAAAGACGCCTTTATATTTTTTAATTATTGCTACCCTTTTAAATATTGTCCTGGTTATACTTTTTGTCAGGGTGTTTGGATGGGGCATAAAAGGCTCGGCTATTGCTACTGTAATTGCCCAGGGCGTTTCATTTTTTTTGAGTATTATATATCTGAACCGTTTTCATGAAATCATCAGGTTTTCGGTTACCAAAATAAGATTTCATCCTGAAATATTCAGAAAAAGCCTGGTTATTGGAATTCCATCAGGGTTACAGCAGACTTTTGTAGCCCTGGGGATGGTAGCATTGCTCAGGTTTGTTAATGGATTTGGCACGGATACTATTGCGGCTTATACCATCGCGGGCAGGATTGATTCGTTTGCCATGCAGCCGGCCATGAACCTTTCGATGGCCCTTTCCACATTTGCCGGACAAAACCTGGGAGCAGGCAAAATCGACAGGGTGAAAAAAGGATACATTGCAACAATGCGTATGACTATAGTGTTTTCATTATTCATGACCCTGGTAGCCATTCTTTTTGGTTCGCAGCTTATGAGGCTTTTCACCCAAAGCGCCGAAGTGATCAGCATAGGGCATTCTTACCTTGTAATTGTCTGTTCCTTTTATATTCTTTTTTCCATCATGATCACAACGCAGGGTGTAGTGCGCGGGGCCGGAGATACGCTTATACCCATGTTTATCACCTTGTTTTCGCTATGGGTTTTAAGAATACCCTTTTCTTTTTTCCTGTCGCCGGTTATTGGCCCCCAGGGTATCTGGTGGAGCATTCCTATCGCCTGGGCTTTTGGTACGATAGCATCAATTATTTATTATTCAAGCGGGAGATGGAAAAATAAAGTAGTAACCAGAATTAACAGGTGATCTTAAATTTGATTTTCTTTCGGTGTTTCAATATTATTATTAGGTTCAATATGGATATAAACTTCAATATTGGCTAACACACTTTCGATTTGATTTTCAATATGATCGCAGAGATCGTGGGATTCATTGACGGTAATTGTTCCGGGGACTTCGAGGTGGAGATCAACATAACGCTTGGGTCCGGCCTTGCGTGAACGCAGCATATGAAAACTCATGCCTTTGCCGAGATTTTTATTTATAGTTTCTTCGATAAGGCTTATTTCGTCCTTTGGCAATGGGGTATCAAGTAGAGGCTTGAAAGCCTTTTTTAATAAGGAGTACGATTCATATAATATCAAAGTAGCCACCAGAATTGCGATGATGGGGTCGATAATTTTTATGTTGGTGATCCAGATGAGCATTAACCCGCCCGCGACTCCTAGTGAAGTATATACATCGGTTTTTAAATGCAGCCCATCGGCTTCTAATGCTACAGAATCAGTTTCTTTGCCAACTTTGTACAAACGACGGGAAACAATGAAATTCACAAGAGCCGATATGCTCATCACCAGCGTACCTATTCCAAGCTGTTCCGGCATTTCGGGATGAAGAATTTTTTTTACTGCCTCAAAAATGATCCAGGCAGCTGCAATAAAAATCAATAAAGCCTCTATGACGCCAGAAATATTTTCAAATTTCCCATGTCCGTATTGATGGTTTTTATCCGGAGGCATTCCGGAAACTCTAATTGAGAAAAATGCTATTATTGCAGCAAGCAAATCCATTCCCGAGTGTATGGCTTCGGATATAATACTGACCGAACCACTGACAAGTCCTGCAATTAATTTTAATATGATAAGTGTGATATTCGAAAAAATGGAGAGGCTGGCGGTGCGTACTTTTTTACGCTGGAGTTCTGAATGTTGCATATTGCATTTTTTATTAATTGCCAAGCCAACAAAAGTATTAAAAAAACAGAATGCGATAATAAAAACAGGTTTTTTATTTTACCGGAGTAATGGTATATCCCTGGTTCCGGAGTAAATTTAATATCCCCTTGTCACCCGGCAGGTGAGCTGCACCGACAGCAATAAAGCAGCTTTGGTTTTTAATTTTTTCCTCAATCAGTGATATCCATTTCTGATTCCGTTTGTAGATATAATTTTCATTAAACTCACTGCTTGAGTCAGGACTTTTTACAACGTAATCATATAACCTGGCCAGGTCTTGTTGTTTATATGCTTCAACCATACTATCAAATAGTTGCCGGGTCTTTTTATAATCCTGCACTTCGGCAACCAATGATTGGGCTTGGATGTCAATGGGGGTAGCGTCAACAAGCGAAAACTGAAAATCAAACGATTCAAGGCCATCAGAAGGTATCCCCTTATTTTTGGCAATTTTATAAAGCTCCTTTTCGTATGCTTTTACCTTTCCTTCAACTTGTTTGGAAATCACGGCACTAAGGAAAAATGGTTTTAACCTGATATATTTTTCCAATTTCGATTTTTTTATTCCCAGCGAATCAGTGACATATTCACTGAAACTTTTATATTCTTCGGGGCTGATATAGTCACGCAGGGTTTTTGTTTCCGGCAGGTACATCTTTTTCATGATTTCAACCTGTTGCAAAAGAGAAATATTCATATTCACTTCGGTAACAAAACTATGGCATTGTAAAAGCTTATCTTTTGTGACTTCTGAAATGAAAAAGTCCTGCTTTTTCATCATGTGCATAGTCCCGAATATATATGATTTCGAGGAAAGGTTATTTCCCGATATTTCCCATAAAAGTGAGTTTTCATTCTGTGCCCGGCATGATAATGAAAAAACAAATAAAACGATCAGGGTGAATTTTTGCCGCATGTTTTTTTTGCAAAAGTAATACTTAACCTGACCTATTCATAAATAAATGAAGTGAAATTTGTGAATGATCACAGGCAAAGATTGCGGCAGATCAGGTTAAAAATTTAAATAAGTATTGATTGATATGTGCTACACATTATTTTCAGTATTGCTGAATTTAACCTGACCTATTCATAAATAGTGTCAATAAGAAAACGCCTGTTTGTAAAAAGAAAACGTCAAGTTTGAGGCTTGCGAAGTGGCAAAAAGCGGAAATTACTGGTGTAAATGAGCATTTTTGACGCAAGCGTAACGAAGAAATTGGCGTTTTCTTACAAACACTAAATAAATGAAATGCAATTTATGAATGAGCATGGGCAATGTGGGCAGCAGGTCA